>NZ_CP139781.1:635714-1271428 GCF_019679435.2 Actomonas aquatica | reverse complement strand
TCGGGATCATGGCCTATCGCATCGAAGGCGGCACGCCAGCCGCTCCGGTTACGACGACCTTCAGCCTGCCCTTGGCCGACACGCCCGGGGCCAGTGGCGCCAAGGTTTTTGTGGCCAACGCCTATGATGGCACGGTGCTGACGGCCACCGGCGCGGGGTGGACGGACGGAGCGCTCGCCTTGTCGGCCTTCCCCTATGACGCGCGGGTGCTCAGTGGCTCCGCCACGGGGACGCGGGCGGCGATCACGGCGAATACGACCGATACGGTCAATCTGGCCGGGCGAGATCTGGCCGCGTTGGGGCTGAGTGCGGGGACCGAAGGCGACAGCCTGGAGCTCGTGCCGGTCGACACTTTGGAGACCTTGTTTGCCAACGACCTCTTCGATGGCGGCGCGAGTGCAGACACCGCCGATGGCGTGACCGTCAAACATCTGGGCGCAGCGGGAGGCGCGTATTATTACGACACGACGGCCGAGCAATGGGTGGAGGCGCTGGCACCGACGACACCGGCCAGCGATATCCGGCTCAGCCCGGAAGGCATGGTGGCGGTGACGCGCCGCGGACCAGCGCTGACGTTCTATGTTACCGGTCGGGTCGCATCGACTGATCTAAATTTCCCGGTAGCCAACTCCGGCGTCACCTACACGCACGTCGGGTTTCCGGTCGATAAGACGCTCGGTGAGCTGGGGCTCGATACGGCCATTGCCGGCTGGGTGAGTGACGCAAACCCGGACCTGGCGGATTTGGTAGGCGTATCGGTCGGCGCTGGCTGGGTGTATTATTATCACGACGGCAGTGCTTGGCGCCGCACGGTGGGGGCAGCGAGCGACCGCGGCTCGGTGGTCGTCCCGGCGGGCAAACCCTTACAGATTCTGCGGCGAGGTGCGACGGCCGGAACGTCGAGCCTGGTCCTGAGCAACCCGGTTTCTTCCTGAGGATTCAGCCATGCGTAGTTCATCTCGTTTTCTCTCTCAGATGGTGCCCGCGGCTTTGGTGGCCGGAGTGTTTGGCTCCCAGGCGTTCGCGGCTGACACGCTGGAGGATTTCTCTGCGCTCTTGGGTGACTCGACTTATTTTGCCGGTTCCTGGGAGTCGGCGGCTTCGGTGAGTGGTTCGACGACCCCGCAGGCTTCCCTGACTCAGGGGGAGGGTGTTTTTAACGTCGATGCGGGTGGCGCGACCAACGATGCGGGCTCGTTTTTGGAGCGGCATTTCACCACGCCGATTGACCTCGGGGAGGCTCAGACCCTCTCGGTCAAGGCCCACGTGCTGAGTGGCAACGAGGCGACGGCGATCGAGGTGCGTCTTTTCGATACGGCCGGGGCGTCCGCTTATGCCATGTTCGAGGCAGCGGCCTTTGCGGGCGATGCTCCCGCAACGGTGAGTGCGATGCTGGTAGCTTCGTCGCAGTTTGATGCGAGCCAAGTGGAAGTGTTGCGCCTGTCGGGCGGCCTTCTGGATGGGGACGCGGCGTTTGCAGTGAGCTTTGACGAAATCACGTTCGGCGGCAGCGGAGCCTTTCACTCCGGCGACTACAACCAGGATGGGGCGCTGGATCTCACGGAGCTGCTGCGCATCATCGAGCTCTACAACACCCGCAATGGCACCGTGCGGACTGGAGCTTATGCGGTGGCGAGCGCCAGCGTGGACGGGTTTAGTTCGGACGCATCTCGCTTGGCTGAAAGCGGCGTGGCATTGGCTCGTTATCATTCCGGTGACTACGATCGAGATGGATACCTCTCGCTGACCGAGTTGTTGCGGGTCATCGAACTTTACAACTATCGCGAGGGCACGGTTCGCACGGGAGAGTATGCGCCCAGTCCGGATTCGGTGGATGGCTTTGCCACCGGCCCGCGTAGCTGATTTTCGCATCGGCTACGCGGAACCGTATTAGCCGTTCCTTCTTTTAGCGGGCGAGGCAGGTGGTGAGCACTTCAGACGCGGAGTCTTGGATGTAGCTCGCCAAGCGACGGTGGGCCCGGGAGAGGCGCGACATGACCGTGCCGATGGGGATGTTGAGATGCTTGGCGATGGAGCGGTAGTCCATGCCCTGCAGGTAACGCAGGCGCAGGGTGTCGCGATACATCGGCTCGAGGGAATCGATGCCCTTGCGCACGGCTTCCTTTTCGTCGCGGCCGAAGCCGGTGCCAGGGACGGCGGAGTGGTCGGCGGTTTCCGGCATATTCTCCGTGTCGGTCCAACGATTCTGGCGGGTGCGGTTGTGGAGGAACTCCCGATATACGGTGGTGTGCAGCCAGCTTTTCACCCGGGAGCGATCGCGAACGGCGTGGCTGTTGCGGGCCAGAGCGAGGAAGGCCTGCTGGGTGAGATCGGAGGCCGTGTGGGACTCACGGGTGAGGGAGGCGGCGAAACGAAAGAGGGGCACGTAATGCTCCTCGGCGATGGCTTCGATATCGAGATCGGTGGTCATGGCTGGATGGGTAGGTTCGGGTTGGTTTGGGAAAAAGCGGAAGGAGAGAAGATGGAGTCAGGGACGGCGGGATCAGGCGGCGGTGCCAAGTTGACGGAGCAGGTCCGGATCGCGGCGGATCTCATCGAGGGTGTAGCGCTGCGGAATGTGCTGAGGGCAGTTCCAGTCGTAGGCACGGAGGGTGAGCACGACGGCGCGTTCGGCGCGCCCCGCCGGGTAGGTCGGATCCTGCAGGCGATTGATAAGCTCGGGGTCCTCTTCAGCGTAGGTCCAGCGGGCTTCAGCCCAGATTTTGAGACGCTGGCGGCGCGCGTAATCCATCAGGAACAGGACCACCCGTCCGTCGTCGGCCATGTTGCCCATGCTGATGAACTGCTTGTTGCCGCCGAAATCGGCGAAACCGAGGGTGCGCTCATCGAGAATCTTCAGGAAGCCCGTGGGACCGCCGCGAAACTGGACGTAGGGCCAGCCGTTGGCTCCAACGGATGAGAAGTAGAAACCGTCTCGCTCGCGGATAAAATCGATCTCGGAAGGCGTGAGCCTGAAGCGCTCGCCGGATTGCGCGACCCGAGAGTAGGCGAAGCGTGAACCGTAGCGTTCCTGAAGAGAGAGGGCAGAAGGGCCGAAAGCGAGGTGGGTGAAGTTCTCGTTCATGACGAAGGCGGAAAGCGGAGAGGTGGGGGGGGCGTCGGGAGAGGGCGGGGGAGACAGGAGGGAAACCCTCCGGACGGTCATTGACGCAGGCTCGTGGCGATTGACCGACCGGAGGGGTTAGGCCCCTGCGACGGGTGGTTGAAGAGCAGGAAAGGGGGGATGGTGAACTCGGCTGCGGTGGGAACGGCTTTGGGGCGAAGGGTGGGGCCTAAGTTCATGGGGGTAAGGGAATCGACGTTGTTGTTGGTGAGTTAAAGGCGACCGACCGGACGGTCTATTTTAGATATGAGAGGCGACCGGTCGGTCTATTATTTCCGAAAAAACGAAAATTACTTTCGTTCGATCAGCGCACAGGCGGCGCGACGGGCGGCGTCTATTGGCCAAAGCGCGCGAAAGACCTGCATTTCGGTGATGCAACCAGAGAGGAGCACCAACAGGGAATGAGCCAAAGCGAGGTGGGCCTCGGGGGACTCTTCCGGTTTCAACCGGCTGACCAAGTGTTCCAACTGGTTCAGGAGATCCTGCTTATGTTCGAGAATTTCCTTTCGCAACGGATTGGTTGCGTCGGGCATTTCGGAAAGCGCGTTGAGAAAGGCGCAACCGCGGTAGTCGCAGTCCTGCATCCACCGCTCGACGAAGTTAAAGATCCCCAAGATTTGCCCCATGGGAGTGGGGTCTTGATCAGAGAGGTAAGCTTGGAGCCAGCTATTCCAAGTATGGTGGCGCTTATGCAACCAAGCGACGCCGAGTTGCTCCTTGGATTGGAAGTGAGAAAAAAAGGTGCCCTTGGCGATACCAGCTTTCTCAATGATCTGCTTGATGCCAGTCGCATGGTATCCCTGTTCGTAAAACAGGTAGGATGCTACATCGAGTAGCTGTTCTTTGCGGGACTTGTTGGGTTCAATGGCCATAGAAGACGTTTAGGTGTCTGAACCGACCGCCCGGTCGGTTCAAGTGCAAAATTATGACGCTCAGGCGGCTTTGGCCGGAGGTTGATTGGTTGGGACGACGGTTTCGCCGTCTCGTTGCCAATAGAATTTACGCTCACTGGCGGCAATGGGCTGGTCGTTGATGCTGGCGACGCGGCGGCGCATGAGGCCGTTGGGGGCAAACTCCCAGTTCTCGTTCCCGTGGGAGCGATACCACTGGCCGTCCTGATCGTGCCATTCGTATTCGAAGGTCACGGCGATGCGATTGCCGCTGAAGCACCAGAGGTGTTTGCGCAGGCGGTAGTCGTGTTCCTTGGCCCATTTGGCGGAGAGGAAATTCTGAATCTCCTGCCGGCCGTGGATGAATTGATCCCGATTGCGCCACTCGCAGTCGGGCGTGTAGGCGAGGCTCACCTTTTGCGGGTCGCGGGTGTTCCAAGCGTTTTCGGCCGCGGCGATTTTCGCCAGGGCAGTTTCGTGGGTGAAGGGCGGAAACGGAGGCCGCGCTTCGGGGGGAGATTTGGTTTGGTTCATGATGAAGAAAAGGAGGGAGGCTTAAATCGCCGATTGGGTCAGGGAATGCTCTGCTGGCGTCGGCTTGGTATGAGCGCAGCAGGTGGGCAGGGCGGTGGTTTGGGCCTCGAGCAAGTGGTGTTGCCCGACGCGGCCGATGCTTTCGCGCTGAGTCCGAAGCTGTTGGGCGAGCATCGGATGCGGCACCAGCGCGCTGAGCAGGAGCAGCAGGGCATGGAAGCCTCGGAACGTGTATGTGGAGCGGGTCATCGACGAAATGACCGGCCTTGAGGTGACTTATACTCCGACCAGTCGATCATTAGAGTGGGTGCGGTTGCCCCTTATTCCCTAAATGTCGCCGTGACGGGGAAGCTGCGTCTGGGCTGGATGGTTAGCTGCGCTTAAGCCGAAGGTGAAAACGTGGCTGCGATTCCCCGGTCTGTTCGCTGCGCTCCTATGCGACTACCTAGCGCGGAGTCGTCCCTGTTCTGCTTTGTTGGAGGGGCAAAGGGGCCACGGATCACACAGATTACCGCGGATTATTCTTTCCGGGAGGCCGTGAAATTCGTGGCTGAAAACCGACCTAACGAAGTAGAGCTAGTCGATCGGTTTGAAGCCGCTGGCGAGCAGGGTCTCGAAATACGGCGCCTTTTCTTCCCGACTGACGACGGTGACTTCCACCTGGTCGAATCCAGCCTGGCGCAAGTAGCGGTGCAGGTCGTTTTCGCTGAAGCCGAGCCAGACGTCGGCGTAGAGCTCGTGCGCTTTTTCGAACGTGTGTTCCTTCAGATCGAGCAAGAGCAATTGACCGCCGGGACGCAGGATGCGGGCGGCTTCCTTGATGGCGTTCTGCGGGTGCTGGGCGTGGTGCAAGGCCTGGCTCAGGATGGCGAGATCGACAGAGGCGTCGGGCAGAGGCACGTGCTCGATGTCACCAAGTTTGTAGGTGAGGTTGGCGAGACCGTTTTTCTTCGCGAGTTCGGTGCCGACCTCGACCATGCGCGGAGAATTGTCGATGCACCAGACCTTGGCCGCACGACGAGCCAGGAGTTGGGAGATGAGGCCTTCGCCGGCGCCGAGGTCGGCGATTTCGATCTGTGGGGCGAGGCGCAGAGCCAGGTGACCGATGGCTTCCCAAGAGCGGCCGGGGCAGTAGTTTTTGCCCAATTTGCCGGCGATGAGGTTAAAATACTGCTCCTGATGGGCGCGGCGTTTTTGCAGCACGCGTTCGAGGTTGGCCTGATCATCGGCGAGTTCGGGTTCGTGGCTGGCGGCGGCGGAGCAGGCGGCATCGATGAGTTGAGCCACGGCGGGGGCGATGCGCGGATGCAGGGCGTAGTAGGCGCGTTTGCCATCGCGCCGATCGCGCACCAGCTCGGCGTTACGCAGCTGGGCGAGCTGCGAGGAAATGCGCGATTGGGCCATGCCGAGAATCTCTTCGATTTCACTCACGGAGAGTTCCTCGGTGCGCAGGAGCGAGAGCAACCGCACTCGGGTGGGGTCGGAGAGAAGCTTAAGGGTGTCCCAAGTGCCGTTCACAGCAGGCAGTTAAGCGGGGAAGCAGATGCGGACGAAAGCCTTATTTCAGGGGAGGATAGCCATTGGCAGGTGGATACAAAAAAACGCCGGTCGAGCGACCGGCGTTTTGTCAGATTGGATGGTCGGCAGGAGTTAGGCCTGCTGATCAACGATGCGTTTGAGGCCCGTGATCTCGTAGTCCTCTTCGGTGTTGCCGATCTTCACCTTCACCTGCTCACCGACACGCTTGCCGAGGAGGGCCTGGCCGAGCGGGGTTTTGTAAGCGATGATGAAGTTGTCCGGATCGGAATCCCAGGCGCCGAGGACCTTGTAGGTCGGGGTCTGGCCGTTACCGAGGTTCTTGAGGGAAACGATGGAGCCCACGCCGATCATGTCGGTGGCGGCTTCGGAGAAGTCGGTGATACGAGCGTTGGCGAGGTCCTTCTCGAGCTGGGCCTTCTGGGCCATGAGCACGGATTGGTCCTGTTTCGCCATCTTGTATTCGGAGTTCTCCTTAAGGTCGCCGTGCTCACGCGCGGTGGCGATGGCCTTGGAGTTCTCCGGAATCTTCTTGGTGACGATGAGGTCGTATTCCTCGTGGCGGCGCTCGTAGCTCTCGCGGGAGACGAGGAGGGCTTCCTCCTTGGCCTCGGCGTCGCCGGCGACGAGAGACTGGGTGGCCGGGAAGATTTTGATGAAGCGGGCCAGCAGCGACTTCTTGGTGAGTTCCTCGAAGCCCTGGTTGAGCATGAGGGTATTGGCGAGGTCGCGGGCGGTCTCCGGATCGGCCGTGGAGAGCAGGTCGGCAATGAGGTCCGGGTCGTCGCTGAGGATGTCGGCGAGCGGGATGCGGCGCGCGGAGGCGGCCTGCAGGGCCTCGTAGTCGATGGCGAAGAAGATAGCGCTCAGCAGACGCGGCGTGATGAGGTCGTTGAGGAGGCTGGCGAACTTCTTGGAGTTCCGGTTCTTGACGATCCAGAGCAGCACCGGGGCGCGGAGGTTTTGCTCCACTTGCCAACGCTTGAAGGTTTCGGCGAGGTCGTCGGAGTAGCCGTTTTCAACGAGGAAATTGATGCACTCGGTGGTGAATTTGCCTTGGGAGGACTTCAGGAGATTGAAGACCACGTCGCGGCTTTCGATCGGGTGAGTCGCTTTGATGAGCTCAAGCAGACGGCTCTGGAAACCGACCGGGATGGCGTCGGCGATTTCCGGCAGGTCGCGGACATCGGCGATGATTTCGCCCTGAGAGGGTTCGAGGGTGGCGACATCGACACCGGCGAGGCCGGCCAGATCGTCACGAATGGCAGCACCGTAAAGACGCTCGGCGAGTTCGAGCTGGTTGGACTCACGCACGGACTCGGTCACGATGTGCAGGACCTTGGTGAGCTCCTCGGAGTCTTCGTCCTTTTCGTCGATGGCGGTGATGAGCTTTTCCGCCAGAGCGATACGGCGGCGGGCGGAGCGGGTGCCAAGGAAGGCTTCGATGAGCTCGTCTTTGGCGGAAACCGGGGTTTCACGCAGGACGTAGAGCTCGGTCTTTTTGGCCGGCACGGCGATGCGCGGGTCCTTGGCGACGACCTTCTTGGCGGCAGACCACCATTTTTTGAATTTCGATTCACCGACGGCTTGGGCGAGGGTGATTTCGAGGTCGATAGCGGTGGTGGCTTGGGACGGGTAGGCCTGCAGAGCCTCGACGACGAGCTGAGCCGGGTTGTTGTCGATCAGGTCCTTGATCGTGTCGGGCTCGGTCTCCTTGCGGGCGAGGATGTGGTTGGCGGGCAACACATCCATCGTGCTCACGCAGAAGGCGGGATCCATCGCGTGGCCCGGCTTGTCCTGGAAGTCGATGATCAGGCGCTCGGTGGCCTCGTCATAGCTCTTGATTTGCCCGAAGCCCCAACTGCGATGAACCACATAAGCCTCGGGCTCCATGGATTCTAGTTTGGCTACGGACGCTTTTAGCGACGGTTTTTTGGCGATTAGCGCTGATACGGCTTCCAAATTCATAACAAGGGACTTTTTCGACTGAATTGGACATTGGAGAGGATCGAGAGGGGACATGTCAACAGGCACGTCATGGCGTCTCCCTTCGAGCTTGGCAGCGGGCGAGAGGCCGCGGATGGTGCGAGAGATGACAGCAAATGACAAACCTACGGCCGTTCCGGCCACCTCTTGGACTTGGGCCGTGCGCCTTCTCGTGAAGTGGCGGGAGGACGAGGAACGGGTGGATTGGTTGCTGGAGTCGCTGCCGGCGGACATGCCGGCAGGTGAGCGGGCGCGGGTGCAGGCACTGCTCGTCGGCACAGTGCGTCACCTTGGCCGGATCGATGGTCATCTTGATGCGCTAATGACGCGGCCGCCGCGGCCGACGGTGTGGGCGGGGCTGGCCGTGGCCGGCTTTGAATTGCTGGAAGGCGGGGCCGACGAAGGCCTGAAAGCGCGGGTCTGCCACCACTTGGTGGAGCAGGTGAAGCGGCTCGCGACGGCCAAGGAGGCGGGTTTCGCCAATGCCGTGGTGCGCAAACTCGCGGCGGCGCTGGCGGCCGATGTTGAACCGGCCGCAGACGCGCCGATGGCGGACTGGGCCCGGTGGGGCTCGCATCCGGACTGGTTGGTGCAGCGCTGGAAAATGAAATTTAACCAGGACGCCGCCGTCGCGTTCCTGCGTTGGAATCAGTCGGCGGCGCCGGTCCTCGTGCGTTGGCGCGGGGAGGCTGCGGCCAAAGCGGAGCTGCCGGAGTGGCTGACGCCGATCGAAGGAGCGCCGGACTTTTTCTCGGCCGAACCCGGCCACTGGCCGGAGTTGGCGGCGTGGATCGAGCGCGGCGAGATGCAGGTGCAGGACGCGGCGACGCGTCACGCAGTCGACCTGTTGCAGGTGCAACCCGGAGAGACTGTGCTCGATTTGTGTGCCGCGCCGGGGGGAAAGAGTCTGGCCATCGCCGATCGTCTTGGCGGGTCGGGGCAAGTCGTGGCGATGGATCTGCCGGGGCGGCGCATGCCGCGACTGCAGCGCAATCTCGAAGCGGCGCCGAGCGGCGTGAAAGCCACCGTGGTGGCGGGCAACGTGATGCAGGGCGCGGCGCGAGTGCTGACGGCGAAGAATTTGCCGACGACTTACGCGGCGGTGTTGCTCGACGTGCCGTGCTCAAACACCGGGGTGATGCGTCATCGGGTGGATGTGAAGTGGCGGTTGCAGCCGGACAGTTTTCGCCGACACGCCATTCAGCAGCTCGATATGTTGCTGGCGGCTGCTGAGCGCGTGGCGCCGGGCGGTCGGTTGGTTTACAGCACCTGCAGTGTGGATCCGGAAGAGAACGAGCAGGTTGTGGCCGCATTCGTGCGACGCAGCCACGGAGCCTTCAAACTGGAGGAGTCGGTGATGAGCCTGCCGTGGGAAACGGGGCACGATGGCGCCGGGGCGTTTCGCCTGCGCCGAGTGTAGTTACGGGACCAGCACGTAGGTGGCTGCGGCGAGGGTTTCCTCGTCGCGGCCCTTGATGAGCGAATACTGAATGGTGCCGCCGGCGTCCACGAGCTGGCGGAAGCGTTCGAGATCCCACGTTTCGACCGGCTCGCCGTTGATGCGGCTGACGAGGTCGCCGACCCGGAAACCGGCGGCCTCGGCTGGAGACTCGGGAGCGACGCCGTTGATACGCCAATAGGCGCGGGCTTTGATGAAACTCAGGCCGGCGCTTACGACGGGCGGACTCGGGATCACCATGTTTTCGCTTGGACAGTAGAAGGCGACCTGGTTGGTCGACTGGTCAAAGGTGACCTCGAAGTGTTTCAGCACATCGCCGCCGAGGGAGGTGAGCTGGCCGCTCAGATCGGCGATGGGCTGGGGGAGCTGGTAGCCGCCGATGGAGAGGCTCTTGTCGAGACGGGCGACGATCTGGCGGTGATTGCCGTGCAGGGTGCCGATGAGCGTGCCGGAGCGCGGCGGGCTGGCGAACTCGAGGTCGAGGCCGGCGGGGTCGAGGTTCAACGCGCCGTCGCTGCCTGTGTCGATGAGGGTGACGAGGGAGCGGGACCCCAGCGACAGTTGCACGTAGGGCACATCGTTGTGCACCGTGACCGGCAGAATGCTGCCGCGCAAGGGCGTGTCATCTTGGAGCGAAGACATCACGACTTTGCGTCCCGGGTAATCGAGGGTGAGCTTCGCGTTGCCGAACAAGGTGAAGCCGAGCACGCCGTCGATCTGCATGCCCAGGTGGTCGGAGAGCTCGCTGCAGTCGTAAACGAGCGCGCGCACGTTTTGAAAATTGGCCGGACCAAAATCGATGCGGTCGAGCATGACCGATTCGACCGGCACGGCCCGACCGGTGGCGTCGCGCAGCCAGACTTTGGGCGGATTGGGATCCACCGGCCGGCTGACGTAGCGGATGGCGAACTCCGGCGAAACGAGCGTGCGCGACGCGCCGCTATCGATGAGGAAGCGCCACGGTCCGTCTTCGCCTTGGGTTTCGACCACAACCAATCCGCCGACCAACTGCATGGGCAACTCGACCCGGGTCTTCGCGATCGGCCCGGCGATGACGGGCATGGCGGCGAGCTCGATCGTCCCGGTTGAACCGGTTTGCGGCCCCGTTTGGCAACTCGTGAGCAGCAGTGCGAGGGCACTGCCGAACAACGAGCGGCAAACGTTGCGGCGAAGGTTCATTTTTGCGGCGGTGGCAGGGTGCGGGCGATATACCAGGCCCCGAGGGCGAGGGCGGCGGCAGCGCCGAAGACGGCGGTGCCACTCACGATCCAGAAGACGACGCCGGCGGCGATAGGTGTCACGGCTCGTGCGAGTGAGCCCAGCGAACGAAACACGCCGAGGGCGCGACCTTGTTCATTCGCATCACTGTAGAGCGAAATGAGGCCGGAGGTAGCCGGATTCACGAAGCCGGCGCCCAGCGCGAGGATGGCGAGACCGACGTAGAGCGTCGGCACGTTGGGCGAGAGGCCGACGAGGGCGAAACCCACCGTCGCCAGGATAAGGCCGGTGGTGAGCACGCTGATTTCGGAGCGCTTTTTGAGCAGGCGCCGCACGATCATGCCCTGGGTGAGGATCGACCAGAAACCGAGGTAGGCGAGCATGATGCCGTTGCCCGCGGCAGTGAATCCGAAGCGTTCGGCGCCGAGGAAGGTGAGCGAGAACTCCATCGCGCAGAACGCCAACGCGAAGGTGAACCCGATGAAATTCACGCGGCGCGCGGCGGGGGAGTGGATCTCCGCGGCGGCACGCAACGGATGGCGCAGGCGAATCTTCGCCGTGGCGTCGGTGCGGTTCTCTGCCTTGAGCGTCTCGTCAAACCGGGCGCGGATCCACAGCAGGTTGATCACGCTGAGCACCAGCGAGAGCAGCGCCGGCACCGAAAAGGGATGCAGGCCAAAGCGAGCGAGCGCGGGGGCGTGATCGAGCAGGTTGATTTGGGCGGTGGCTGCGCCAATGGCGGGACCGGTGACCAGACCGAGACCGAAGGCGGCGCCGACGAGGCCCATGGCCTTGGCGCGTTCCTCGCGGGTGGTGACGTCGGCGACGGCGGCGGTGGCTACAGAAATGTTGCCGCCGAAGATGCCGCCCAGCAGGCGGGCAAACACAAACAACCAAAACGAACCACTCACCACCCAGAGCACGTAACTCAGGGCCGTGCCAGCCACGGTCAGGGTGAGCACGTGGCGGCGTCCACGTTGGTCGGACATGGCGCCCCAGAACGGCGCGAAGACAAATTGGAGCAGGGCGTAGAGTGAACTCAGCACTCCGCCGAGCAGCACGGCGGCGAAGTTGGAGTCCTTGCCGATGAGACCGGCGATCCATTCGGTGGCCGCGACGGCGGAGCCCAGCAATCCGGTCGAACCCTCGAGGCCGAGGTAGTGTTGCAGGATATCCGGGACGAGTGGGAAGATGATCGAGAACCCGATCAGGTCGATGTAGAGAGTCAGAAAGATGACTCCCAACGAGAGGGGACGAGGCGATGCTTTGGCGGAGGACGGCACAGGCGACAAAAGGGGAAAGAAGACAAGGCTGGCCGGCAAAGGAAAGCCCCGACTCGCGATGGGGCGAGACCGCTTGGCGGAATTTGGTTTCCCCCCGGGCCGGTCACTGCTTGTGCTGGGCGCATGGTTTTGCAGATCGCGCTCGCGCTCATTCTCCTGCGGCTCGTCGCCGAATGGGTGCTCTCCCTTCTCAATCGTCAGGAAGTGCGTCGGCACGCCGAGCAGGCGCCGCCCGCCGTGGCCGCGATCATGGACGAGGCGACCTACCGAAAGTCGGTGGACTACACGCTGGCCAAGATCCGGTTCGGCAACCTCTCCAACCTGTTTGATACCGGCGTGCTCGCACTGGTGATCGTCTGCGGATTTCTGCCGTGGCTCTTCGCCCAGGTGGGGGCGTGGGCGCCGGCCGCGAAGTGGGACGACGCGCTGTATGTGATCATCGTGTTCGTGCTGCTGAGCATTCCGGGGCTGCCGTTCGATTGGTGGAGCCAGTTTCGCTTGGAGGAGCAGTTCGGCTTCAACAAGAGCACAGTTTCGCTGTGGCTGACCGACAAGGTGAAGGGGCTCGTCCTCGGCTTCGTGATCGGATTCCCGCTGCTGTGGGGTCTGCTCGCGCTGGTCGATTGGGTGGGGAGCAACTGGTGGCTGTGGGCGACCGGACTGCTCTTTGCCTTCCAGCTGCTCATGCTGGTGCTTTACCCGAAACTCATCCTGCCGCTCTTCAATAAACTCACCCCGTTGCCGGAGGGCGAGCTGCGCGACCGGCTCATGGCGCTGGGCGACCGCACGGGTTTCGAAGCTTCCACCATTGAGGTGATCGACGGCAGCAAACGCTCCGGGCACTCCAACGCTTACTTCACCGGCTTTGGCCGTTTTCGCCGTATTGTGCTCTTCGATACGCTCATCGAACAACTCACGCCGGAGGAACTGGAGGCGGTGCTGGCGCACGAGGTGGGCCACTACAAGCGCGGGCACATCCCGCAGCGCCTCGTGATCGGCCTGGTCACGTTGCTTTTGTCCTTCGGGGCGCTGGCGTGGCTCATGGAGGCACCGTGGTTTTTGGCGGGGTTTGGTTTCCCGAGCGGCGAACTCGCCCCGGCGCTGCTGCTCTTTGCGCTGCTCAGCGGCGTGGTGACGTTCTGGTTCACGCCGATCAGCAACGTGCTGTCGCGGAAACATGAATACCAGGCCGATGCCTTCGCGCAGGACGCCATGGGCAGCGACACGCCGCTGGTCGGGGCGCTGCGTAAGCTCGCGAGCAAAAACCTGAGCAACATGACGCCGCACCCGTGGTTCAGCGGGTTTTATTATTCGCACCCGACGATCGTGGAGCGGGAGCGGGCGATGGCGGCACGGACTCCGGCATGAGGTGGCGCCGCGGCAGACCGGTTCTCGCGCTCGTCCTGAGTTTGATCGCGGTAGCGGTCTCCGGCGCGACCGAGGGGCTGCCGCGGGAGGTGTCGGTCGCGACGTATAACGTGGCCAATTACAACCTCACGGATCGGCAGATCGAAGGCGCGTTCATGACCCAATACCCCAAGCCGGAGCGCGAAAAGACGGCGCTGCGGCGGGTGATTGCCGAACTGGATGCCGACGTGCTCGCGCTGCAGGAGGTGGGCGATGAATCGTTCCTGCGGGAGCTGCGACGTGATTTGCGCTCGGACGGACTGGATTACCCGCACGCCTACGTGCTGGAGGCGGCGGACCGCACCCGCCGATTGGCAGTGCTGAGTCGGCTGCCGTTCACTCACGTCGGGCAACACCGCGACCTGTCATTCAAATATTTTGAAGGTCGCGAGCTGGTAAAACGCGGTCTGTTGGAAGTGCGTTTCGCCACGGCGGCCGGCGAGGTGACGCTGTTTGTGGTGCACCTGAAGAGCCGGCTGACAGAGCGGCGGGATGATCCGCAAGCGGAGATGCGCCGCGGACGCGAAGCGACGGCTGTGCGCGATCGGATCCTCGAGCTGTTGCCGGAACCGGCGACGGCGCGATTCCTGATCGTGGGCGACTTCAATGAAGGCCCGACCGGGCGGCCGCTGCGGGCGTTTTCGCAACGAGGACCACTGGAGATCGCGCGCGAAGTGCCGGCGAGTGATTCCCGCGGCGAGACCTGGACGCACCTCTATCGGCGCAACGACGAATACACGCGGGTCGATTATGTGATGGTTTCGCCCCTGCTCGAATCGGCCGTGCGGGACGGGCAGGCCGTGATCCTGGATTCGGCGCCGGTCCTGCGCGCCAGCGATCATCGACCGGTCAAGGTGATGCTGGAGCTGGGGGAGCTCTAAAACGGGCACAAAAAAGCGCCGCCAACTAGGGGCGGCGCTCTATTAACAATGGGGAAGTTCAGCGCACCGAAATCGGCACGACCACTTCGCCGCCGCCGAAGCCGGTGAGGAAGAGGCTGCCGCTGCCCGGCAGGCCGCCGCGCACGGGCACGGTGACAGTGGTGGAACCGGCCGGAATCACGACCTCGGGCATGATCACGCTGTCCGGGGCGTCGGTGGTGACGTCGAGCAGCAGTCCGCCAGCGGGGGCGGCTTGGGGCAGGTTGAAGGTGAGGTTTTGCGTCTCACCTTGGGCGAGATTGAGGGAAGCCGGGAAAACCTCGAGAGCGAGGCCGTCGACGCGGAAGGTGCCGACCGGTTGCTGGCCCGTGGGGCTCTGCACCACGATCTGGTAGTTGCGACCGGGCGGAACGGACGGGACAAAGAAGCTGAGGGAGTTGGAAGAATCGAAGACCGTGCGGGCGGGCTGGCCGTTGACGGTGACGACGTCCTGTGGGGTGAAGCCTTGGCCGACGATGCCGATGCGGGCACCGACGGGACCACGGTTGACCACCATGGAAAGGACGAGGCGGCCCTGCAGTTTGGTTCTGATCACGCCGGTGTAGGCCTCGCGTGGCGTCACGACGCCCTGGAACTTCACGTCGAAGGTGGCGAGGTAGTAGTAGGAAACCTCGGTGCGACCGGACGGGATCTGGTAGTCGAACTCGTAGATGTCCTCACCGAGCGGGCTGGGATCCATGGTGTGGATGTTGCCGTCGATGACGATTTGCGGGTTGAGCGAGCCCTCCATGAAGCCGCGGGATTTGGGGGTGACCCGAGCCGAGAACGTATAGATCTGCGACGGGTTCACCGGCACGGCCGACGGGGTAAGGTTGGTGATGGTCATCTCCTCGCAGCCGGTGAAGAAGATCAACACGGTAGCAGCGGCGAGCCATTGCCAGATTCGTCTCGCGTGGGGGATCCGGTTCTTTTGCATGTGCGTTCGCATTAAAAAGTGGTCGATTCGCAACACAATCAAACAGCGTTGGCAATGAGCGAAATGTCACGCGCGGACGGAGGACAAAGCTCCGGCGGCGCGACACCGCTCGGCCTCTATGTGCACGTGCCGTTTTGCGCGAGCACCTGTGATTTCTGTGCGTTTTATCAGACGAGTCCGACCGCAGATGGCGTGCGTGGTTTCCTCCAGAGTATTGAAAAGGAAATGACACTGGTGCCGCGTGCGCGGCGCGTGGACACGGTGTTCTGGGGCGGTGGCACGCCCGGTTTGCTCTCGCCACGTGATCTCGGTCGGCTCGGTGAGCTGGTGCAAAACTACTGCGGCGGCACGTCTCCGGCGGAGTGGAGCGTGGAGATGGCGCCGGCCAGCGTGACCGAAGCCCGCCTGCGCGCACTCAAGGATGTGGGCGTGACGCGCATCTCGATGGGCGCGCAGAGTTTTCAGCCCGCGTTGCTCGATGCGCTGGGTCGCCAGCACACGCTGGAGCAGATTCATCGCGCGTATGAACGCATCCGGGCGGTGGGCTTCGCGAGTGTGAACATCGATCTGATGTTTGCGTTGCCCGGGCAGGACGAGGCGGCCTGGCTGGCCGACCTGGAGGAGGGGCTGGCGCTGGCGCCCGATCACATTTCCACCTATTGCCTAACCTTTGAGGAGGACACCAAACTGTGGGTGAAGCTCTCGGAGGGGAAGGTGAAGCTCGATCCACAGCATGAAGCGAAGCTATACGAACTGACGTGGGAGCGGTTGGCGGCGGCGGGGTATGCCCAATACGAAGTGTCCAACTTCGCGCGGCCCGGTCACGTGTGTCAGCACAACCTGAATACGTGGTCGATGTTCGAGTGGGTGGGCTTCGGTCCCTCGGCGGCCTCGCAATTTGCGGGCTGGCGCGGCGCCAATCCGAGCGACCTGCAACGTTGGCAGGACGAGGTGGCCGTCGGCACCCGCATGAGCGACGACCGCGTCGAGTTGACGCCGGCGCTGCTCGCGGAGGACGCGTTGATATTTGGGCTGCGCATGAATGCGGGCGTGGATCCGGTGGCGCTGGCGCGACGGTTTCCGGCGGGAGCGTGGTCGGCGGCGCGCGGGGTGTTGGGCCGTTTGATCGACAGCGAGCTGGCGGAGCGCAGTGCGGACGGCCGCGTGCGCCTGACCACCCGCGGTCGACTGGTCGCCGATGCGGTCGGCGGCGAGATCATGGACGCGATGAGTGCGTGATGGATTTGCTCTCCATGGCAAAGGCCGCTTAGTGGGATAGCATGCTACGTCTCGGACGAATTTTGCTCGGCCTATCGATGCTCACCGCCGTGTTGGCGGCGCAAACCGACGCGGAGCGACTGCGTCTGGCGTGGCCGACGGCCAATCATGCCTACGCGAATGGCGAGCCCTTGGAGGCGTATATCCAGCCCACCGTTTCGGGGCTGGTGGAATCGGGACTCTTTGGCTGTGTGCGCTCGTCGGGAAACCAGTTTCATGAAGCGCTGGACCTCATGCCGATCGAGCGGGACCGTCGCGGCGAGGCGACCGATTTGGTTTACACCGTGCTCGAGGGGGTGGTGCGACACATCAACCCACGGGCCGGCGCCAGTTCCTACGGGCGCTATGTGGTGATCGAGCATGACACGGTGAGTCCGGCCATTTACACGCTGTATGCGCATCTGGCCTCGGTCGACAGCGGCATCGCCGTGGGGCGGCGGGTGAACACGGCCCAAGTGATCGGCGTGATGGGACGCAGTGCGGGTGGTTACACGATCCCGAAGGACCGCGCCCACGTGCATTTTGAAATGGGGGTGCGAATGACGGATCAGTTCCAGGATTGGTATGACTGGAAAAAGTTTGGCAGCCGCAACGATCACGGCCTCTGGAACGGGATGAACCTGGTGGGGTTTGATCCGAAGGCGTTTTACGACGCCTTCCGTGCCCAGGAAGTGAATACCTTTGATGAGTTCCTGCGGGCGTCGAAGCCGGCGGTGACGGTGCGGGTGGCGACCACGGTCACGCCGGACTTTGTGCTGCGTTATCCCTCGCTGCAGGTCACGAATTCCACGCCGCTGCCGGTTGCCGGCTGGGAAGTGACCTTCGACCGCTTCGGCCTGCCCTTTGCGTGGCGCCCGCTGGAGCAGGCGGAGGTGGAGGGTTACCGTAGTCTGGAAGCGCAGGTGGTTTGGACCGACGATGATTTGTTGAAGAGCTGCCGCTGCAAGGACCTGGTGCGCTACCGCAGCGGCAAACCGCAACCGGACCGCGATCTGCAGACCGCGTTACAGTTGTTGTTCGGGATCCGCCGGTAGGGAGGCGGGCCGAGGGGCAGCGGAGCGGCCGAGACGGCCGCTGCTACACCATGACGGGCCTGTAGCCGCGGGCGTGTCGCCCGCGGGCGGTGGGGTGGCGGGCGGAGAGGCAACGCAGCGCGAGCAAGCTCGCAGCCTACAGTGTCGCGGTCGACTACGGAGTGTAGGCCGCGAGCTTGCTCGCGCTAACGTCGGAGTGGTTTGACCACGTGGCCGAGGGGGAGGGTGGAGCGGCCGAGACGGCCGCTGCTACACCAGGACGGGGGATGTAGCCGCGGGCTTGTCGCCCGCGTGCGGTGGAGTGGCGGGCGGAGAGGCAGCGTTAGCGCGAGCAAGCTCGCCGCCTACAATGTTGTGTTCGAATCCAGCCTGTCGCCCGCGGGCGTCGGAGTGGCGACGGCGTTTCCGCTTCAGCGCTTGCTCCAATCCAGCATGCGCTGGATCGGGGTGAGGGCGGCGGTGCGGATGTCTTCGGGCACTTCGATGGCCGGGGTCATGTGCTTCAGGGCGTCACGGACCTTCTCGATCGTGTTCATCTTCATGAAGCGGCAATCGTTGCAGGCGCAGGTGTTGGTCGGGCCGGCAATGAAGGTTTTGTGTGGCACCTCTTTCTGCAGGCGGTGGAGCATGCCGCTTTCGGTCACCACGATGATGCGTTCGGCGGGCGTTTCCTTGGCGAACTTCACCATGAGTTCGGTGGAACACACTTCGTCCGCCAGATCGCGCACGGCCTGCACACACTCGGGGTGGGCGACGACCGGAGCGTCGGGGAATTGCAGGCGGATCTTCTCGATCGCCGCCGTGGTGAATTGCACGTGGGCGTAACAGCTGCCCGGCCAGAGTTGCATCGGGCGGCCGGTTTGCTGGCTGACCCATTGGCCGAGGTTTTGGTCCGGCACAAAGAGGATTTCGCGGTCGGCCGGCACCTGGCTGACGATCTTCATGGCGTTGCCGCTGGTGCAGATCACGTCGGACAACGCTTTCACGCCTGCCGAGCAGTTGATGTAAGCCACCACATACACTTCGGGGTGTTCGGCTTTGTAGGCGGCGAGGCGATCGGCCGGGCACGAATCGGAGAGTGAGCAACCGGCGTCGAGGTCGGGCAGGAGCACGGTGCGGCCGGGGTTCACGATCTTCGCGGTCTCGGCCATGAAGTGCACACCACAGAAAAGGATGACATCGGCCTCGGCGGCCTGCGCCTGATACGAGAGCCCGAGGGAATCGCCCACGTAGTCGGCCACCTGTTGGATCGCCTCGACCTGGTAATTGTGAGCGAGGATGACGGCGTTGCGCTCCTTTTTGAGTTGGAGGATTTCCTCCTGAATAGCGGTCAAGGCCGGCGCGCTGGTGCGCGGAGCGACGATGAGAGGTTCGTAATCGAGGACGGCGGGCATGGGAAAAAGAGGAAGGCGGCGCGGGAACGGCGCAACGGGGGCGGTCGGGAATTCGGCTTATTTCGACTTCAGGAAGGTGATCATGTCGCGAAACTCCGGGTAGTCCTGGAGGCAGGAGAGGTCCGGATCGTTTTCCATCCAATCGTAGTCGTCGTAGCCTAGCTCAATGGCGTGGCGCAGGGTGCGGATGGCGTCGGCGCGGCGGTCGGTGAGCGCGAGCGAGCAGGCGAGGTTGTAGTGGGCGGTGGCGTCCTCGGGGCAGAGTTTGACCATGCGACGGTCCATGCGCAGACCGTCGGCGATGCGGCCGGTTTTGGTGTAGAGGCCACCGAGGATGGCGATCACGTCGATGTAGCGCGGGTCGCGCTTGAGGACCGACTCAAAAAAGCCGATTTCCCATTCCGGGTCTTCTTTGCGGGCCATGGCGGGAGGCGATGGGAGCGCGGAGGGCGAGCGGCGCGGACTCAGGCCGGGCGGTGTTTGCAGACGCCGGTGTCACGCAATGCGTTGCAGCGGGCGGACACCTGCAGGCGCTGGGAGACCGGGCGGAGTCCGACGCGGGACGCGACGGAGTTGCCATACCATTCGAGGAAAGGGGCGTTGATCTCGAAGATCTTGTCGCAATCGAGGCAAATGACCTGGGAGACCTCGGTGCCGCCCTCGACGTTGGGCAGGTAGTATTTGAGGTTCTTGCCGATATCGATTTCGCGCAGGAGGGCGCTCTCCACCATGATCGGCAGGGTGCGGTAAACGGTGGCGCGGGAGACGGAGTCGTCGATGGCGCGGGCGTGGTCGAGCAGCTCTTCGGCGGTGCAGTGCTCGGTCTGCGCGAAGGCGGCCTCAAAAATGGCCAAGCGTTGGTTGGTGACGCGTAGTCCCTTGGTGCCGAGGTAGGTTTTGAATTTTTCGCGCGCGGCGTCGTTGCTCACAGCGCTGACTGTCACGGTTCGGTGGCGAGAGTGTCAACGTCGGGTTGTGGGGCGCAAAGCGGCGGCGAAAACGGGAGAACGGTTGCACCCGGACGCGGCTCCGCTCATGGAGGGCAACTCATGATCGTCGGGGTGCATCCCATAGCCGGATTCGACAAGCTGCTGCACTACAAAGTGCCGGAGCGGCTCGCGCCTGCCGTGGCGAAAGGATCCCTCGTGCGCGTGCCGATCGGGCGGCGCTTTGTGCTCGGTATCGTGGGCATGGTGGGGGCGCCGGACGACTTTCCGGTCGATCGCCTGAAACATATCGCGGAGCTCGTTTACGACTTTCCGGCCCTGCCGGCGGATTTGCTGGAATTGGCCAAGTGGATGGCGGTCTATTACGCGGCGCCGCTGGACGGGATCATCGAAACCATGTTGCCCGGCGCAGTGCGGCGGGCGGCCGCGCTCAAGCAGGAGAAACTCCTGGTGGTGGGCGAAAAGTTGACCCCGGAGGAGGTGGCCGCGCTGGAGAAAAAGGCCCCGCAACAGGCCAAGCTCTACCTGTTCCTGGTGCAGCAGTTTAAGCCGGTCTCGAAGCCGCTGGTGCTCAAACGACTCGGGGTGGGGGCGTCCTCGCTCAACGCGCTGCTGAAGCGTGGGGCCGTGCGCGAAGAGGCGCGGCGGGTCAACCGGGTGGCGTATTCCGACGATTTTGCGGAAGGCGAGCTGGTGGCGGCGCTGCCGCACTTGCTCAATGAACAGCAGCAGGCGGCCTACGAGGCGCTCAAGGCCGAGATCGAACGCGACACCTTTGGCGTGACCCTGCTGCAGGGCGTGACCGGATCCGGCAAGACGGAGGTTTACCTGCGCGCCATCCACGAGGCGCTGGAGACCGGCGGCGGGGTGGTGTTTCTGGTGCCGGAAGTGGCGCTTACGCCGCAAACGGTGGCACGCCTGCGCAGTCGGCTCGAAGCGATCGCGCCGGGGCAAAACGCGGTGGTGTGGCACTCGTTGCTCAGTGAAGGCGAGCGGGTCGACGGCTGGCACGAGCTCGCGACCGGGCGGGCGCGTATCGTGGTCGGAGCGCGGTCGGCGATCTTTGCGCCGGTGCAGAACCTGCGGCTGATCGTGGTCGATGAGGAACACGAGCCGGCCTACAAACAGGACGAAACGCCGCGCTACCACGGGCGCGACGTGGCGGTGATGCGGGCCAAGTTGAACAACGCGCTCTGTGTGCTGGGTTCGGCCACGCCCTCGTTGGAGAGTTATGCCAATGCCCAGGCTGGTCGCTACAAACACCTGCACATGACGCAACGCATCGACGACCGGCAGCTGCCGTTCATCGACGTGGTCGACATGCGCATCGAAGTGATGCGCTCACGCGGCATGACGACGCTCTCACAGAAGCTGGTCGGCGAGATGCGGGACCGCTTTGAGCGCAAGGAGCAGACGATCCTCTTTCTCAATCGGCGCGGGTATTCGTCGTCGATGATCTGCCGCTCCTGCGGACACGTGGAGGAGTGTCCGCATTGCAGCATCTCGATGACCTACCACCGGGCGGACGAGGTGCTGCGCTGTCACCTGTGTGGCCACGAACGCGGCGCGCCGGTGCGTTGTCCGGAGTGTGATTCGCCGGAGATCCGTTGGCGTGGCACGGGCACGCAGCGGGTGGAGGAGGCGGTGCAGCGGGTGCTGCCGCGCGCTCGTATCGAGCGTATGGATACCGACACGATGTCGAAGAAGAACCGCTTCCGGCAGGTGTTGCAGGCCTTCCGGGCGGGGCAGATCGACATCCTGGTCGGCACCCAAATGATCGCGAAGGGGTTGGATTTTCCCAACGTCACGCTGGTCGGATTGGTCGATGCCGATATCTCGATGCACATGCCGGATTTCCGGGCGACGGAGCGGACGTTCCAGTTGCTGGTGCAGGTGGCCGGACGGGCGGGGCGGGGCGATCGGGCCGGAGTCGTCGTGGTGCAGACCTTCACGCCGCAGGCGGAGGCGATTCAGTTTTCGCGGCACGCTGACTTCGATGGGTTTGCCGAGGGCGAGTTGAAGTTGCGCAAAGACTTTGGTTACCCGCCGTATCGGCACTTGATTCATCACTCGTTCCGCGGGCCGAATCCGGAGAAGCTGATGTTCTTCGCCGAGCAGTGGGCCCGGCACGTTGAAAAAGAGATGGGTGAGCGCCTGGAGGTGCGTGGGCCGTCGCCGTCACCGATCGAAAAGGTGAAGGACCACTACCGGTTTCAGGTCTGGTATTTCACTCACGGCGTGACCCGCGTGATCGCCGATCTGAATCGTTTGCGCCGGGAATTCAGTTGGCCGGACGACGTCATCCAAGTGATGGACGTGGACCCGGTGAATCTGGGGTAGAGCGGGTTCGCCTACTCGCGACGACGCAGGTGGCGAATCTCCAACGGTTCATCCGACGGATAGAGGTCGACCAAGTCGGACATTCGCATGAGCACCCACGGGGCTGCGGCCCAGGCACCGTTTTTGGTGAACACGAGGTCCCCGGCGATGTGGACCGAAGCATGGAGCACGGTCCCTCCCTCGGTGAGGAAAAGGTAGATGTCGCCGAGGCGAGGTTCATCGGTGACCGTGATGTAGTTGGTGGCGTAGGCGGCGCGCACGGCGGCGATGTCGCGATAGCGGTCGTCGAGTTCGTTGTTGGCGAAGTTGAGGGCGGTCCAATGACAATCGCGGAACGATTCTTCGCCCGGAGGCGGGGGCGCGTCGTAGGTGTAGACCAGCCGTCGGGCGGCGGGGGGGAGCAGGTGGACAAGGTCGATGGCAAAACCGTCCTCGTCGCGCGGGAGCGATTTAAGCAAGGGGGCGATGGCGCGACGAGCTTGGCCGACCGACCAATAGTCGATCACAGCGGAGAGGTCGGTATCGGGCCTGATGCGAAGTTTGGCCAGTTGCGCGGTGCTGCGGGCGAGCGTGCGTAAAAGCAGCATGCGTTGTCGCTGGGTTTTGATATCGGCGAGAATCAGATCGAGGTCGGAGAAAAGCAGGGCGGCACCGCGACGGTAGAGTAGGGGTTGCACGAGGCTGACCGTACGGTCGGTCAGCCCACTGCCGGCGAACCAGTCGGCGGCGGAATTGGCGCGAAAGCTCGCCGGAGCCCATTGGCCGCCGTTTTCGGCGAAGGGGGACAGGGCGGCGTAAAGCACCCGGCGGGACTCCATGGGCAGGGCGAGTATCAAGTCTTTGGGCACACGCAGCAGGAGGCGATCAGCCCGACGTTCCCAACTTTGGTGATCAAGCAGGCGCGCCTGGAGGTTCACGGGTAGCGCGGCGTTGTTGAGCAGATCGATAAGTTGGTCCTCCGAGTAGCCGACAAAATGCCAAGTTACGCTGGTGCGTGTCTCCGCGTTGATGCTGATGAGTTCATCGGGCGGTTCGATGACGATGCGGGTGAGTTCGAGCTCTCCCCACACTCCGATCTGTGGAGCGACGTTCGACGGAGCGGTTGCAGGTCTGCTTGAAACTGGGACGGTGGGGCGACTCCCCAAATCCGGTGCGATGGCGGTCGGCCGAGCCAGCAGTAGGAGGAGAATGCACCAAGGCAGCACCGCCACCGCTCCGATAGCCAGGAGGTGGCCACGTTTGAGCACGAGATGAGAGGGCGCTGAAGCTGAAGGGCGATGGGGCGCGGTCGACATGCGGCGATGGCGCAATTCCTTTGGCGTGTGGGTCGGGTGAGGCCAAGCCTTGTTGTTTTACCCGAATGGCGGTGGTGTAGGTCCAAAAGGATGGGTTTTCAGAGGAGCGCACCAACGGAAACGGGCGATGAATTTTTTGAACATGGAGAGAGCGTTTGCCCTCGCGCCGCCCTCGCCCCTCGCAATGGTAGGCGCTTCCCCGCGGGTGCTCGCGCCCGACCCCTTACCCCATTCTACCCCTCACCATGGCAATCGACTACAACGTGGAGCGTCCGGAAGACGCGGCGCTCGAAGCAGCCGCCAACAGCGGATTTTTTGGCAAACTCGGCGCCTACGCCAAACTCTCCGGTCCCGGCTGGTTGCAGGGCGCGATCACGCTCGGAGGTGGCAGTCTGGCCGGTTCGCTCTTCATCGGCATCGTGGCCGGACCGCACCTGCTGTGGATTCAACCCTTCGCCATGCTGTGTGGCATCACCATGCTGTCGGCGATCGCTTACGTGACCCTTTCGACCGGCGAGCGACCGATGTTGACCGTCAGCCGTCACCTCACGCCGGTGTTGGCGATCGCTTGGGCGGTGGCGACGATCGTGGCCAACGTGGTGTTTGCGCTGCCGCAGTTTGCGTTGGCGACTTCGACCTTTTTGCAGAACCTCACCCCCAGCTGGGCCGACAGCGAAGTGGCTCCATGGATCATCGGCGGCGTCCTGGCGGTGACTTCCGTGGGCATCGTCTGGGGCTACGAATCCGGCAGCAAAGGTATCCGGCTGTTTGAACTCGTGCTCAAGGTGCTCGTGGCGGTGGTGGTGCTCTCCTTTTTCCTCGTGGTGGGCATGCTGGTGGCGCGAGGGCAGATCGATGTCGGCGCGGTGATGGCGGGTCTCATTCCGCACCTCTCGCAACTACACGAACCGACGCCGCAACTGGCCGAAATCGCGGCCGCGACGGGGGCGCACGAGGGCTTGTGGCGGGAGATCATTTCCAATTCGCAGCGCGACATCATCATCGCAGCGGGCGGCACGGCGGTGGGCATCAACATGACCTTCCTGCTGCCCTACACCTTGCTGCGTCGCGGCTGGCAGCGGAAGCACCGCGAACTCTCGATGTTCGATCTTTCGCTCGGTCTGTTCATTCCGTTTGTCATCGCGACAAGCTGTTTGGTGATCGCGGCAGGCAGCGCGTTTTACACCAAGACCGACGACGTGCTCGCCCCCGACGGCAGTGTGCGGCCGGCGATGGTCCGTGCTTATGGCGACTCGGTGGACAAGTTCCTCAAGCTGCGCGACGGGGCGTCTTTTGCCTCACTCGACGCCGACGCCAAAGCGGCCGCTCGCGAAACCCTCGCGCCGGTCGACCGCCGCATGGCGGCCATGCTGGCCTCGCGTGACGCCGGACAACTCTCGGCGGCGCTGGCACCGGTGCTGGGTAAGGCGGGAGCGAATCTCGTGTTCGGGGTGGGCGTGATCGCGATGGCGTGGTCGAGCATCATCATCCTGATCCTCATGAACGGCCTCGCCATCGGCGCGGTGTTTAAGCGCGACGAGAACCCGACCGTGTTCCGCATTGGCACACTCATGCCGGGCATCAGCGGGTTCTTCGCGCCGGTCATCTGGACGGGTGCCTCGCGCGCGGCGCTGGCGATTCCGGCTTCGGTCATCGCGACGACGCTGCTGCCGATTGCTTACTTCACCTTCCTGCTGCTCATGAACAGTAAAGGCGCGCTGGGTAAAGATCGGCCGAGCGGGGGCGTGCGCTTGGTGGTGAACCTGCTCATGGCGGGCGCAACGAGTGCGGCGACCTTGGCCAGTGTCTGGGCGCTCAGCAACCGCGGCACGGCCGGCACCTGGGGGCTGGTCGGCCTCGGCTCGCTCTTCGCCATCGGCCTCATCAGCTTCCTGCGGAAGCGCAACACGGCTTGAGCGGGATCATTGGCAGACCTTTGCGCTCGACAGTGGGGGAGGGCGTTTGCATGCGTGAGGGCTCGTGAAGGCCACCATTATTATTGCCGCGATTATTACGATTGCCCGTTTGCCCGGGCAGGTCGATGCGGCTTAGCGGACTCTTCACTCCTCGCCGATCCTCCTGACACCCCGGGCTTTCCGCTCGGGGTTTTTTGTTTTGGCCCGGCCCCGCCAACCCTCCAAACCTGATCCTCCCCTCATGAACGACAACGCAGTTAAGATCTACGATACCACCCTCCGCGACGGCACGCAGGGTGAGGGCATTAGCTTTTCGGTGACGGACAAACTCCTCATCGCCGAGAAGCTCGACGCGTTTGGGGTGGACTACATCGAGGGCGGCTTCCCGGGCTCGAACCCGCGGGACATCACCTTCTTTGCCGAGGCACAGAAGCTGAAGCTCAAGCACGCCAAGCTGGCCGCCTTTGGTTCCACCCGTCGCGCCGGCGCCAAGGCCGATGAGGACCCCCAACTGCGCACTCTGCTCGACAGCGGCATGCCCGTCATGACTCTCGTCGGTAAAACTTGGGACCTGCACGTGACGGAGATCATCCGCACGACCCTCGAAGAGAACCTCGCCATGATCGAGGACTCCGTGCGCTACCTCGTCGCGCAGGGCCGCGAGGTGATCTATGACGCCGAGCACTTTTTCGACGGTTACCGCGCCGATCCGGATTACGCGATCCGCACCCTTGCTGCGGCGATGCGCGGCGGGGCCAGCAACCTGACCCTTTGCGACACCAACGGCGGCTCCATGGTGAACGACTTCCAGACGATCGTGCAGCAGGTGGTCGCCGAATTCGGCGGGGATAAGGTCGGCGTGCACTGCCACAACGACTGCGGTCTCGGTGTAGCCCTCTCGCTCGCAGGCGTGGCCGCCGGGGCAGGCCTCGTGCAGGGCACCGCCAACGGCTACGGCGAGCGCACCGGCAACGCCAACCTCATGACGATCATGCCGAGCCTCTTCCTCAAGATGGGCAAGACGGCTCCCTGCGCCGCCAACTTGGGTGAGCTGCGCGAGTTGTCCCTCTACTTCGATGAGCTGGCCAACCTTCGCCCGGACACCAAGGCGCCCTACGTCGGCACCTCGGCCTTCGCCCACAAGGGCGGTCTGCACGCCAACGCTGCCCAGAAAGTGAAGTCGTCCTACGAGCACATCGACCCAGCCTTGGTCGGCAACCGCACCCGCGTGCTGGTGTCCGACATGGCCGGCCGTTCCTCGGTGGCGATGAAGGCGCGCGAACTCGGCCTCGAACTCGACGAAAAGGGCGACGGTATGAAGCGCCTGATCGAGGAGCTGAAGGAACTGGAATTCCAAGGCTACGAATTTGAAGCCGCCGACGCCTCGCTGAAGCTACTCATCGCCCGTTCGCTCGGCCAGACCCGCGACTACTTCGAGGTCGTGAGCTACCGGGTGATGGTGGAGCACCACGGTGCCGATCTCACGGCCGAAGCGACCGTGAAGGTGAAGGTAAATGGCGAGACGGTCCACACCGTCGCCGAGTGTGTCGGTCCGGTCGGTGCCCTCGACAAGGCGCTGCGTCAGGCCCTCGACGGCGCTTATCCGCAGCTGCGCGAGATGGAGTTGCGGGACTACAAGGTGCGCATCCTGGAGAGCGGCCTCGGCGCCAACAGCCGCACCCGTGTGCTCATCGAGTCCGGCGACGGCGGCGAGATTTGGGGCACCGTCGGCGTGAGTGACAACATCATCAACGCCTCGTGGGAGGCGCTGCAAGACGCGGTGAACTACAAGCTGGTGCAGACCGAGTCCCGGTAGGGCGAGTCCGGGCACCGCACCGCGCCCCTTGAGTAGCCGCGCTTGAGCCGCAGGGGAAAGCGTGGCCCGGCTCGCAGGTGAAAGTGTCGGCCGTGGGCAGCCATTCTACGGTCGTCCCACGGCCATCCTACGGCCACGTTGTCGCTGCGCTCCAACGCAGCTACTACGGAGGCGCCGTCGGTTCCCGGTCGGGGGAGATAGCATTCCTGATCGGTTTAAGTAGTTTTTGCTCTCGCCGGGGGGCCGTTTGGCGTTTCACGGTCGTCTTACTGTGCCCTTCAGAATCCCTGGAACTCAAATCAACTGGACCAACAGCTCCTTCCTCATCGGAACGGGGCTGGCGACGATTACGGCGGTGCCGTATTACCTTTGGAAAGTCGGCATCGACTGGTTCCAAGTCGCGCTGTTCCTCGCCTTCTTCATCGCGACCGGCCTGAGCATCACGCTCGGCTACCATCGCCTCTTTGCCCACAAGGCCTTCAAAGCCGCCTGGCCGGTGCGTTTCCTCACGCTGGTTTTTGGCGCGGCCGCCTTTGAAAACTGCGCGCTGGCCTGGGTGTCCGACCACCGTCGCCACCACAAGCACACCGACCACGACGACGATCCCTACGATATCTCGAAGGGCTTCTGGCATGCCCACATCGGTTGGATCCTGTTCAAGATCAACCCGGAGCCGCCGTGGGATAACGTGAACGATCTGCGCAAGGACCGTCTCGTGATGTGGCAGGACAAGTATTACGTGACCATCGCCGTCACCGCGGGCTTCCTGCTCCCGGCGGCCTTGGGGTGGCTCTACAACGGTCCGGTGGGCGCGCTCGGCGCGTTCCTGCTCGCCGGTGTGGCCCGCGTGACCGCCGTGCAGCACATGACCTTTTTCATCAACTCGCTGTGTCACTCGGTCGGCAACCGTCCTTACTCGAGCCGCACCAGCGCCCGCGACAGCTGGATCATGGCGCTCTTCACCTTTGGCGAGGGTTACCACAACTATCACCACGAGTTTCAACACGATTACCGTAACGGTGTGAAGTGGTGGCAGTTTGATCCGACCAAGTGGACCATCTGGGTGCTGCACAAACTCGGCATGGCCAGCGAACTGCGCCGCGTGGATGACTCCAAAATCATCTCCGCCCAGCTCAGCGAAGCGCAGCGCCGGGTGCAGGAGCATCTCCAGACCTCGGCTGATCGCATCAACGAGCGCACCCGCGAGTTGTTGCACGCCAGCGCCGAGCGCCTGGCCGAGATCAATGCCCGTTGGAACGAGCTCAAGGTGCACTACCGCGAGCAGGTGGACGCCCTGAAAAAGGACTACGCCCACAAGACCGACGAGAAGTGGCAGGAAGCCTGCCACGCCCTCGAGGAGATGCGTCGCGAAGTCCGCCAAGCGGTGGCCTTGCTCGACCGTCTGCCGGCGGTGGCCTAAGCGGTCCGATCACCCGTAAGCGAAACTTTCCAAGCGGCGGCCCTCGGGTCGCCGCTTTCTTTTTACAGTAACGGCGCGAGTAGGCGGCTGAGTTCCTCGGCGATATTGCTGAGCACCCGGTAGGGGCGCGGCTGGCCGGGCGTCCATTCGCGGCAGTGGCGCACCAGATCACCCGCCCAACTGCGAATGGCGCGCACGTCTTCCTCGGAGTAGACGCCGACACCGATCTCGAAGTTCACGAAGAGGCTGCGCAGGTCGAAGTTGGCCGAGCCAAACAAGCCCATGCAGTCGTCCACCACCATGGCTTTGGCGTGCAGCATACCAGGAGTGTAGAGGAGGATGCGCGCGCCGGCTTGGTGCAGCTCGCGCAGGTATTGGCGGCGGGCGTAGTCGGTGATGCGATGATTGGAGCGCTCTGGCACGATGAGGGTCACGTCCTTGCCGGCGCGGGCTTTGACCAGCAGGGAGCGTTGCAGGACTTCGTCGGGAATGAAGTAGGGCGTGATGATCCACACGCTGTGCTCCGCTTCCTGCACGAGCGAAACGATGCCCTCATAGAGCGGGTCGCCTTCGACGTCGGGACCGCTGGCGATGACCTGCAGTTCGCCGTCGCCGGCCGGAGCAGGGCAACTAACGGATTCGGAGCTACGCAGGGCCTCCAGATCTTCGCCGGAAGCGTGACTCCAGTCGGCGAAAAAGACCTCGTTGATGAGCCCGACCGCGGGGCCCTCGATGATGCAGCCGAAGTCGGTAAAACGTTTTCCCCAAGGCTGCGGGCCCATGTAGTCGCGGGCGAGGTTGTGTCCGCCGACCACCGCGCGGCAGTCATCAAACACGGCGATCTTGCGGTGGTTGCGCAGATTGGCGGAGTGGCGGGTGGAGAGCGGTGCGACCGGCATGAAGGTCACAACCTGGCCGCCGGCTTTGCGCAACGGGTCGCAGAAACGCCGGGACGCCACAAAACTGCCGAGCCCGTCGAGCAGGAGGCGCACCTTGATGCCGTCGCGGGCGCGCCGGGCGAGGGCGTCGATGATGGCTTGGCCGGTCTCCTCGCGGCCGAGGATGAAGGTGGTGATGTTGATGGTGTGTTTGGCCTCGGCGATAAGTTGGAGCAAATCGGCGAAGGCCTGCTCGCCGTTGGTGAGCAGGCGGACGCGGTTGCCGCTCACCGGTTCGCTGGCACCATTGGCCACCATGGCGCGGGCGACGGGCAGGTGTTGGGTGGATTCGCGCGCGGCCGGGGCACCGTCGAGGCGAGGGGACACGCGTTGTTTGCGTGCGACCAATTGTTGGATTTTGCGGCCGCCGATCAGCAGATAGAGCGGCACGCCCACGTAGGGGATGAGCACGATGCCGAGCAGCCAGGCGATGGTGTTGCCCGGTTGCCGCCGGTCGCTGATGAGCCGGGCGATGGCGAAGAGTGCGAGCAGGAAGCCGCCGACGGTGAGCAAGTGCGACCAGATGCTGGTCGTAACGGCTTCGGAGACTTCGTCGGGCGTCATGGTATCGAGGGCGAACGGTGAATCGGTGCGCAGAGCAGAATGCAGACTCGGGGCGATCGCAACTCCGGCGCAAATAACGACATTCAGGGCGGTTAACGTTTGGGCAGCTGCAGATTCGACAAGGTTTGAGGGAACAAAAGAAAGTGAGGAGGGCTCTCGCGATGTGGCGATTTTGGCATCCCTGCTTTAGGCATCGCTCAAAACCCTCTCCGTCCAGCTTAGCTCAGCATGAAAGTTTCCTTCCGATTTCTCGTCACCACCTTGTGCGCCGGTTTGATCGCCGGTGGGGTCGTGGCTCAGCCCAACCGCATTGATTTCCCCGCCGCGAGTCCGGCGGCTGAGTTGCGGCAACGGGTGGGGTTGACCGAATTTGAAATCGTCTACTCCCGGCCGAGCGTGAAAGGCCGCACGATTTTTGGTGAGCTGCAGCCCTACGGCGAAGTCTGGCGCACAGGGGCCAACGCGGCGACGCGCATCACTTTTGATACGCCGATCATTTTTGGCGGGCAGGCGGTCCCGGCCGGCACCTACGGCCTCTTCAGCATCCCGGGTAAAGAGGAGTGGGTGGTGATCCTCAACCGCGTCGCCGAGCAATGGGGCGCGTTTAACTACGATCCGACGGAAGATGTGGTGCGGGTGACCGTGCCGGCCACGGAGTTGACCGAGCCCGTCGAAACCTTCGCCATCTGGTTCAATGACCTGCGCGATGAGCGGGCGACGCTCAACTTCACCTGGGAACACACCAAGGTGGCGGTGCCGATCCAGGTCGACGTGAAGGAGAAGCTCGTGCCGCAGATCGAGGCTGTGATGAGCTCCGGTCAGCAGCAGCGCGATTACATCTATTTCCAAGCGGCGGGATTCTATTACGACCACGACTTGGACCTGCAGAAGGCCGCCAAGTGGATCGACCTCGCGCTCAAACAGACGCCCAACGCGTTTTGGATGCTGCACCTGAAGGCGAAGATTCACGCTAAGCTCGGCAACAAAGCCGAGGCCATCGCCGCCGCCGAAGCGTCCACGCGTCTCGCCGTCGCCCAGGAAGGGGCAGGCAGTGGTTACAAGGTCATGAACGACGCGCTGCTCGCCGAGCTGCAGTGAGGTTCCGTGCTTAGCTGATCCCGCCAGCCGATCCCATGACTACTTTTGCCGAACACCGAGCTGCGCCCAATGAGGACGCCGAGCTCGAAGCCCGCACCGGCCTCCGCGGAGTGCCCACGTGGCGCGGGGTTTACCTTTTGGTTCTCGTCACCTTCGCCGTGCTGGTGGGGGCGATGACCTTGTTCAGCCTGCATTACGCATGAGCGGCCTCGATTACATCGTTCTCTTCGGGGCCATTCTGAGCATCGCCGTTTATGGCGTGCTCGCCACGCGCAAGGTCGGCGGACTCGACACCTACTTGAAGGGCGATCAACGCATCGGCTGGGGCACCATCGGCCTCTCCGTCATGGCCACGCAGGCCAGTGCGATCACCTTCCTCTCCACGCCCGGACAGGGCTTCGAGAGTGGGCTTGGGTTTGTGCAGAACTACTTCGGTATGCCGCTCGCGCTCATCATTGTGGCGGCCGTCTTCCTGCCGATCTACCGGCGCCTCAAGGTGTATACAGCTTATGAATACCTGGGGAAGCGCTTCGACGGTAAAACCCGCCTGCTCGGCGCCGCGCTCTTTTTGCTGCAACGGGGTCTGGCCGCCGGCATCACGATTTACGCCCCGGCCATCATCGTCTCCTCGGTGCTGGATTGGCCGCTCGGGATCACTGTGCTCGGCACGGGTATTCTGGTGGTGGTCTACACGGTGACCGGTGGCAGTGAGGCGGTGAGCCTTACGCAGCGTTATCAGATGACCGTGATCCTCATCGGCATGGCAATCGCCTTCATCGTGGTATTGGCGAAACTGCCGTCCGATGTTTCCGGCGACGACGCCCTCGCGGTGGCCGGTGCCATGGGCAAGCTCAACGCGGTCAACTGGAACTTCGACATCAACGAACGCTACACCGTGTGGTCGGGCATCTTCGGCGGTCTCTTCCTCTCGTTGTCCTATTTCGGCACCGATCAATCGCAGGTGCAGCGTTATCTCACCGGCCGCTCCCTGCGCGAGAGTCGCATGGGCCTGATGTTCAACGCCGTGCTCAAGATCCCGATGCAGTTCTTCATCCTGCTGCTCGGTGTCTTCGTGTTCGTCTTCTATCAATTCGACCGGCAGCCGGTCTTCTTCAACGACGCTGTCTGGCAGCAACAGTTGGCGGGTGAGCAGGGGGACGTGTTTGCCGATATCGAGGCTCGCTTCGACGCGGCGCAGGCCGAGAAGAAGGTCGCCATCGAGCAGTTCCTGTCCGCCCGCGACAGCGGTGACGACGCGCAAGTCGAAGTCACCCGCGCCGCCATGCTCGCGAGCCGGGAGCAATCTGAAGCAATTCGCGCGGAAGCCAAAACGGCGCTGGTTGAAGCCGACGCCGAACTCGCCGCCAGCGATGCCGATTATGTGTTCATCAGCTTCGTGCTCCAGCAACTGCCCAACGGTCTCGTAGGTCTGCTCATCGCGGTGATTTTTTGTGCGGCACTCTCGTCGACCGCCTCCGAACTCAACGCGCTCGGCTCCACCACCACGGTGGACTTTTACCGCCACGTGCTGCGACCGGATGCTGATGACGCACACAGCCTCACGGCGTCCAAGTGGTTCACCGCGATGTGGGGCGTGGTCGCCATCTCCTTCGCCCTGTTCGCCAATCTCGTGGAGAACCTGATCGAGGCGGTGAACATCCTCGGCTCGATTTTCTACGGTGTGGTGCTCGGCGTCTTCCTCGTCGCGTTCTTCCTCAAACACGTGCGGGGCACCGCGGTGTTTTGGGCGGCCATCATCGCGCAGGCGCTGGTCATCGTCTCCTTCTTCCAACTCGAGATCAGCTACCTCTGGTATAACTTCATCGGCTGCGCGCTGGCGGTGGGTTTGAGCCTGGCGTTTCAAACTTTCCTGCCCGGTAAAGCACCGGCCGAACGCGCATGAGTGAGGCCGCTCCCGTGATCGCCTTTGGGCAACAGCCCTGCGGTTTTTTTCCGCGGCGCTTCCTGGTCGCCAAGGTATGGACGGCGCGCCGGCTCCAACAGGAACTGGGCGGCGAGATCGTATTTTTCTACCACGACGCCGACCATGACCCGCGCGAGACGCAGACGACGCTGCGGCATCTGAAGACCGACGAGCCCCAGAGCTTCAATTTCACCTTCGAAAACAAGCTGCAGCGCAAATACAGCCCGCTCTACGCGAAGCGCATTCCGGCCGACTGGCAGGAGAACATGGCGCGGTCCTTGGGGGCGTTTGCCCCGCCGGAAGCGGTGGAGGCGTTTCGCGCCGTGCAGGCCGACAATGTGGCGGACTTCTGCCTCGAGCTCTACCGGGCCATGGGGTTGCTCGAAGGCGTGCGCGTCGTGCGCTCCGGCGACGCTGCTGTGCGCGAGGCTGCCTGTGCGATCGACGACTATTACGTCGATGTTCCGCACGAGGGCGAAACCGTGCGGGCGCGTCTGGTCGACGGTGCATTGAAACTGCATCGCGGCGGTCCGGCGTGGCTCGAGTTGCCGCGCTGCGATTACGCCAAGTCCCAGATCAGCCCGGCGCGCGATTCGCGCCTGCCGTGGATGCAATCGGTGCTCGGCTGCACGCACTACATTGCCGGGGCAGGGGAGCAGGCCTACCTGCGCAAGGAGGACGCGCCCGAGATCACCTATGTTGCGCGCGACGAAATAGATCGTTCCAGTGAAGCGTATGCCCAACTCCCCGTCTGACCCCGCTCCGCTGCTCGTTTTTGGCGCTCACCCCGATGACATCGAGTTTGGGGCTGGCGGAATCGTGGCGGCCGAAGCGCGTCGGGGACGTCCGGTGCATCTTGTGGTGTGCTCGCGCGGAGAATCCGGCACCAACGGCACGCCGGAGATTCGCACGCAGGAAGCCGAGACGGCGGCGGCTACGCTGGGTGCGACGCTCGAATGGCTCGATCTCGGCGGCGACGCCAACATTGAAAACACCCGCGAAGGCGCACGCACACTTGCGGCCATCATTCGCCGGGTGCGGCCCGAGACCGTGCTCACGCTCACGGTCGAAGAGGATCAACATCCGGATCATGTCGCGGTCGGTCGGATGACTCGCGATGCGGCGCGGCTGGCCCGCTATGGTGGAGTGAAGCAACTGGCCGACCAACCGCGCCACGCCATCAAGCGCCTGTTGTTTTATGCCGTATCGCCCGATGCCGCGCCGGTCGGTCGTCCGCCCGTGCTCTACGCGCTGACGGATGAGGATGTGGCCATCTGGCGCGAGGCCATGGCAGCGCATGCGTCGCAAATGAAAACGCGTGATTACGGCTCGCTGCAGATCACCCGCGCCAGCCTGCTCGGGCAGAACGCCGGGGGCAGCCACGCCATCGCGCTCTATCCCAACGAACCCCTCGTCTTCACCGATCTCGACGCACTCGGTGGCGGCAGTCGGCACTTTTGAAGCGCGTCCTTTGATTATGGATACTCGTCCGCTGCGCATCGGCATCATTTGTTACCCCTCGGTGGGGGGCAGCGGCATTCTGGCGTCGGGTCTGGGCGATGAACTCGCCGCGCGCGGACACGAGGTGCATTTCATCAGCTACGAGCGGCCGTTTCGGCTGAAGCCGGGCAACGAGCGGGTGTATTTCCATCCGGTGGAAATCAGCAGCTACGAGCTGTTCAAATACCCCGATTACACCCTGCCGCTTTCGGTGAAGCTGGCGGAGGTCGCCCAGACGTTCGACTTGGACATCCTGCACGCGCACTACGCGGTGCCGCATGCGACGGCGGCGATTCTGGCGCGCTCGATGTTGCCCGAGGGCAAACGTCCGGCGGTGGTCACGACCCTTCACGGCACCGACACGACGCTACTCGGGCGCGACCCCGGTTACGCACCGGCGATCGGTTATGCGCTGGAGCAATCCGATGCGGTGACGGCGGTATCCGATTTTCTGCGACGAGAGACCCACCGCATCATTGGCGTGCAGCGCGAGATCGATGTCATTCACAACTTCTTCGATCCGCGGCCGGCGGCGCGCAGCCGCGAGGCGGTGCGCAAGGAGCTGGGCGTGAAGCCGGGGCAGAAGTTGGTGCTGCACCTGTCCAATCTGCGCCCGGTGAAGCGGATCGATGTGATGCTCAAGGCGCTGGCGCAGGTGCCCAACCGGGAGCGTTTTAAGGTCGTGGTCCTCGCCGGTGGTTCGTTTACGCAACACCAAGGTCTCGTGCGCCAGCTAGGGCTGCAGGACACCATCGTGCTGCGCGAGAGCGTGTCGGTGGTGGAGGATTACCTGCAGGCGGCGGACGTCGGTGTGTTTACGTCCGACTCAGAGAGTTTTTGCCTAAGCATTTTGGAGGCGGCCAACTTTGGCTGCCCGAGCGTGTCGACGCGCGTGGGTGGCATCCCGGAAGTGATGGAGCATGACTGCTCTGCTTTGCTGGTGCCGGCCGGCGACAGTGCGGCGGTGGCGGGAGCGTTGGACCGGTTGCTCAGTGATGATGCCCTGCGGGAGGCGATGGGCGCAAAGGCGCGGCAGCGGGCGCGGGACCTGTTTTCGACCGAGCGCATCGTGCCGGAATACGAAGCGCTGTATCGACGTGTGCTGGCGGAGTAGCGGAGGGTGAAGCCGACGAGGGCGTCGGCGGTCCCAATGGCGCGGCCGACACGGCCGCGGCTACATTTGGGGCGAATGCAACCGCGGAGGTGTGAGGCCGGTTCTACTGGCCGGTGCGACGGAAGCGGGTTTCCATCGACACTTGGTCAATACCGGCGGCGCGCACGGCGTCGAGGAGCCGGATGGCGTCGCCGTAGTTGGCCCGGTCGTCGGAGGTGAGCATGATCTTGGGGTCGTGCTCGGTGGCATACTGGGCGAGACGCAGCTTCACTTCGGGGAAGGAGATGAGTTCCTGATCCCAGTAGTAGTTGCCGCGATCGGAAACCTGCAGGTAGACCGGCTCGGCGGGCTCGATGATGATTCGGTCCGGAGGCGTTTCGACTTTGGGCAGGTTGAGGGGAATGATCTGCGTGCGGTCGAGCGAGAGGGTGAACAGCACGAAGGTCGCCAGCAAAAAGAAGATCACATCGATCAACGGGATGATCTCGATGCGAGCCTGTTTGGTGGCGGCGTCGTCGAGATCGGGGGGAGGAGTTCCATACATGGCGCGGACAAGTTTGGGAGGAACGCTTGAGTCGAGAGAGGGCCAGCGGAACAAACGGTGACAGGACCGTGGGGGCGACGGCAGGGCGGACAGATGGGACCGCGTGCCGGTCGTTGGGGTATACTGGGAATCATGAACACGTCCCGCGTTGGCGCAAGCGGCGTGATGCAAGACTTTCGATTGAGCTAACGTTCAAAACATAGCGCAGCGGCGGCTCCTTTTTAGGGTGTATTGTGCTGGGCGATGGGTTTCTCTCCGCCCCCATGTCATCGCTCTATCGTGTTTACCCCTCCGATGGTGCTCTCGTCATCGAGAACGCAGGTGTGCTCAAACAGGCTCCGGCCGAGTTTGGCTTTGATGCTTTGTTCACCGCCACCGATCCCGTGGCCGCGACGCGCGATGCGTTTGCGGCGGGCGTCGTGGTGGAGGCGCTCGGCCCGGCCAGCAAGCTCATCGAAAACCAGGAGGTCTGGGCGGCAGGTGTGACCTACTACCGCAGCCGCACGGCGCGCATGGAGGAGTCGAAAGACGCGGGTGGCGGTGATTTCTACGACCGGGTTTACGATGCGCCGCGACCGGAGCTGTTTTTTAAGGCGACCCCGCAGCGGGTGGTTGCACCGGGCGATGCGGTGAAAATTCGCGCCGACTCGAAGTGGAATGTGCCGGAGCCGGAGTTGACGCTCGCGATCAGTGCAACCGGTAAGGTTTTTGGCTTCACGGTCGGCAACGACATGAGCTCGCGCGACATCGAGGGCGAGAATCCGCTCTACCTGCCGCAGGCCAAGACCTATGCCCGCAGTGCGGCGATCGGGCCGTGTATCGTCGTGTCGGATACGCTGCCGGGACCGGAGACAGAGATCAGGCTCGAGTTGGTTCGCGGTGGCGAAACGGTTTTTGCGGACGCGACGAAGCTCGATCAATTGAAACGCCCGTTGCCGTCGCTGGCGGAGTGGTTGTTCCGCGACAACAGTTTCCCCTGCGGAGCGTTTCTGATGACCGGCACGGGTATCGTGCCGCCGGACGAGTTCACGCTCGAGGTCGGCGATGAGGTGCGCATCACCATCGAACCGGCGGGCACGCTGGTGAACGCGATCACGCAATAAACCAGCCGGTTCAACCCGGCGCGCCCCATACCCCATGGCGACCCTACCTGTTTTTGAATCGGGCGATCCGTCCATCTACGAACTGCGCACCACCGCGCCCGGTCCGACGGGACGCCTGCCGCTCGGCGCCGAGCAATTGCGCGCGATGGCCAGTGGCGAGTTGTTTGGTTGGACGCAGAATGCCGGCATGGGCTGGGACCCGGCCAAGCTGCGCGGCAAACAGTTTCTGGTGCTGAGCACCCAGGGGGGGCTGCGTGCGCCGGATGGTCAGCCGATCGCGCTGGGTTACCACACGGGGCACTGGGAGGTCGGTCTGCTCATGGAGGAGGCGGCCAAGGTCTTCGCGTCGCAGGGGGCGATTCCGTTTGCGGCTTACGTGAGTGACCCGTGCGACGGCCGCACCAACGGCACCGCCGGCATGCTCGACAGCCTGCCGTATCGCAATGACGCCGCGGTGGTGTTTCGCCGCCTGATCCGTTCGCTGCCTACGCGGCACGGCGTGCTCGGCGTGGCGACCTGCGACAAAGGTCTGCCGGCCATGTTGATGGCGTTGGCCGGCACGCCGGATCTGCCGACGGTGCTGGTGCCGGGCGGTGTGACGCTGCTGGCGGAGGAAGCGGAAGATACGGCCAAAGTGCAGACGCTGGCGGCGCGGTTTGCGCGGGACGAGATCACGCTCGATCATGCGGCCGAGATGGGTTGTCGCGCCTGTGGTTCGCCGGGGGGCGGGTGTCAGTTTATGGGCACGGCGGCGACGACGCAGGTCGTGGCCGAAGCGCTGGGGTTGGCCCTGCCGCACTCGGCGCTGAGTCCATCGGGCGCGCCGATCTGGCGCGACATGGCACGGCGGTCGGCGCTGGCGTTGATGGGTTTGGAGCAGGCCGGCACCACGACGCGCGACCTGCTCACGAGGGATTCGCTGCACAACGCGATGGTCTGCCACGCGGCGGTGGGAGGATCGACCAACCTGGTGCTGCACGTGCCGGCGATCGCGCACGCGGCCGGGTTGCCGCGCCCGACCGTGGCCGATTGGTCCCGCATCAACCGTGAGGTGCCGCGCTTGGTGGACGCGTTGCCCAACGGACCGCAGCACTACGCGACGGTGCAAGTGTTCCTCGCCGGTGGCGTGCCGGAGATGATGCTGCATCTGCGCGACTTGGGTTTGCTCAAACTCGACGCGCCGACGGTCACGGGCCGCACACTGGGGGAGAATTTGGCATGGTGGGAAGGCAGTGAACGGCGTCAGCGGCTGCGCGCGAAGCTGACCGAGTTTGACGGGATCGACCCCGACCACGTGATCATGAATGCCGAACGGGCGCAGCAGCGTGGCCTCACCAGCACGGTGACCTTCCTGGGGGGCAATCTCGCGCCGGAGGGGGCGCTGGTGAAGAGCACGGCGATTTCACCGACACGCTTGGATTCCGATGGAGTTTACGACCACGAGGGGCCGGCGCGGGTGTATCCGAGCGAGGCGGCGGCGATTGCAGCGATCAAAACCGGCGCGGTTCAGCCGGGTGACATCATGGTTCTCATTGGCATCGGTCCGGGCTCCGGGATGCCGGAAACCTATCAGGTGACCTCGGCGCTCAAACACGTGAAGGGCGGCGACCAGATCGCGCTGGTGACGGATGGGCGTTTTTCAGGCGTGTCGACGGGCGCGTGTATCGGACATGTGAGTCCGGAGGCGTGGGCCGGTGGGCCGATCGGCAAAGTGAGGGACGGCGACCGCCTGCGGATTCGCATCGATACACGCGCGCTAGAGGGCACGGTCGATGTGGTCGGTGTGACGGCGGAGGACTTGGCGGCGCGGCCGACCAATCCGGCGTTGAAGCCTGATCCGCGCGTGCCGGCGGACACGCGTTTGTGGGCCGCGCTGCAGAGCGCCAGTGGCGGCAGCTGGGGCGGCTGCGTTTACGACGTCGACGCGATCGTGGAGCTGATGGAGCGCGGCAAGCGGCGCCAATGACGGTAGGGCGGGACCGCCGGGCCCGCTGTTTTTAGAGGAGTCGGTTGGGGATGCGACGCGGTCGGCCCGGCGGTCCGACCCCACCTCACTTCTGCACGACGCGGACTTTGAGCCACTTGTCGAGCAGGCTGCGGCGGTCGTCGCCGCTCCAGATGGGGGTGGAATTTGCCGCCAGGAAAAGGGCGCCGATCAGCACCAGGATGAAGTGAAAGGCGGCGATGGCGCGCGGGATCAGCGAGGTTGGTGCGACGATGATCGCGACCACGATGAAGAAGGGCAGCGGGCGCAGCAGGCAGGTGATCAGGGTTGGACGGGTGCCGGGGGTTTCGGCCTGCACCAGTTTCAGTTTCATGGCCATCAGGCCGGGACTGCTGCGAGCCTGCCCGCAGATGAGCCAGAAAATGGCCGAGAGCCCGAAGAGGGCCTGTGACGCCACGTAGGCCCGGGCGGTGGCCGTCGGCGCCGTCGAGGTGGCGGCAATCCACTCCGCGAAGACGGCGAAGGCGACGATGATGACGGCGTTGATCGCGGTGGCGGCGACGCGCTGGGTGGGCTTGGCGGGCGTGAGGGCGGACATTCGCGGGGCATCGCAAGCGGGGCAGGGGGCGGGGTCAACGCTGACTGCGGCAAGTCTCCGTGGTTCTATAGTTTGCGGAGCGGGTTCGGTTGCGCGCGGGCGGAAAGCGGGCATCGCTTAGGGCCCACCCCTCGTCCCCCGTTTTCCTCCCATGACCCTGACCCGACTCCTTCCTGCGGCGCTTTCTTTGATGAGCGTCCTCGCCACGGCTGTTTTTGCGGCGCCTTCTGGCGGTCCCTACGGCCCGATCCAGCAAACCTATACGATCCCGAGCACCGCCGGCACGGTGTATTATGTGGCGCCGCACGGCGACGCCGACGCGACCGGCAACAGTCTCGACGCACCGACGACGATCGAAGCGGCGATCAGTCGCGTGGTCACGGGCGATGCCATCATCCTGCGCGGAGGCATTTATCGCACGGGCAACCTGCAGCTCAATCAGGGCATCACGATGCAGGCGTTCGAGGACGAGCGACCGATTTTGAAGGGCACCTACGTGGTCGACGCCGAGCAGGCCGAGAAACAGCGGAACGGACTCTACCGTATTGCTTGGGAGCACCTCTTCCCGCTCAAGCCGCAGGGTTGGTGGACGCGCGGGACTTTCGGTGCGACGACCCCGCAGTGGCTCTTCAACAACGACATGGTTTTCGTCGACGGCAAACCGTTGAAGACGGTCGGTTGGGAAGGCGAGGTTGAGGAGGGCTCCTTCTCGGTCGATTACGACAACGGTAACATCTACATCGCGGTCGATCCGGCGGAGCACACCGTGGAGATCACCGCCTTCGACAACGCGCTCACCCGCACCATCGGGGACGTGCACGGCAAGTCGAGCGATGGCAAAGGCCCGGTGCTGCGAGGCCTGACCATGACCCAATACGCCTACCGTGCGATCGAGATCGAGGGCTACGATCCCGAGGAGATCTCGCCCGAGGAAAAGCACGGCAACGACGTCATCGGCACGACGCTGGAGCACTGCACGATCACGCACTGCTCGCGCGTAGCGGGTTACTTCCGCGGCGATAACATGGTCTTTCGCCACAACCTCATCAGCGACACCAGCACCGAAGGCATCTTCATCCTGGCTTCCGACGACGCGCTGCTGGAGAAGAACATTTTCCGCCGCAACAACGTCGAGGGCATCCAGGGTTACTTCCCGGCCGCGGTGAAGATTTTCAACCAGACGCGCCGCGTCGTCGTGCGGGACAACCTGCTCACCGAAAACCCCGGCTCCAACGGCATCTGGTATGACGTGGGCAACGTCGACGGCGTGTTCATCAACAACTGGATCGAGGACGGCTACAACGGCTTCTTCTTCGAAATCTCCAAGGGCGTCACGGTGGCGGGCAACGTCTTCGTGAACAGCGACGCCTGGGTGCTCAATAGTTCCGGCGCCAAGGTGTTCAACAACACGTTCGTGAACTCTTCCATGCGCGTCACCCGCACGAGCCGCAGCGCCGACGGCGATCACTTCGACTGGCATCCGGCGAGCGGTCCCGACGTCGATGAGCGCGTCGACCACGAAGTGCGCAACAACCTCTTCGTGACGGACGGTGCGGTCGAAGACGGCGTGGTGCGCGTCCAGCAGGAAGCCAAGCTCGCCGGTAAACTGACCGACGCGCAGGTTACTTTTGATCACAACGTTTACGTGCGCCTCGGCGACGAACCGACCGAGCTCTACACGTGGGCGCCGGTGCCGGACGACGAAGACGCGCAGGCGAAGTTTGCCACGTTGGCGGACCTGCAGGCGGTGGTGCCGGCGGTGGATCCGCATGGCCAGGAGTTGAACGGCTATTTCGGTCCGCTCTTCCACGGCCTGCACCTCAAGCGTTTTGAGCTCTCGACTGATTTCCCCGCGGCGGGTGCCGGTGGCGAGATCCCGGCGCGCATCGCGGAGTTGATCGGCGCCGAGGAGGGACAGATCGGGGCGTATCCGGTCGAGCGCTGAGGCGACCCGGCTACAAATTGTGACGCAGCGGCGGCTTGCCGCGACGGCGGTTCGTGCCAGTTTGGCGGCATGAACCGCTTCCGCTTTCTCTCGCTCCTCACCCTCGGTTGCATTTTGGGCGCTTTTGCGGCGCTGCGAGCCGACGACCACAAAACCGCCCGCTCATGGGGACCGTGGGAGGCGATCGCCTTCGACGAGGCCGTGGTGCAAGACGTGCGTGTGAGCGGCGATGATATCTTCATCAAGCTTCAGCCCGACCATCGGAACGACACGCTCACGATGAAAATCTCGATGCAGAAGGGGGCCGGTTACCGTAAGTGGTTCACGGGCGAGGAGGTGCTGGTGGCGCAGGAAAACAGTGGCCGTGCGGCCAACACCTGGACCGATCGTATTCAGACGTCGGCCAGCTACCTCGAGTATTACGCCAACGGGAAGCTGTTCCTGCATTTGAAGCGTAAGGGCTGAGCGCGCGAAGCGGCGGCGGGGGGCGGCCGCGGCCGAGAGGCAGGGTTAGCGCGAGCAAGCTCGCAGCCTACCTTGCGGCAACGAAAACTCAATGTCGGCCGCGAGCTTGCTCGCGCTAGGTCTTAGGCGTGTCCCGAGGCCCTAGTTCGGGATGCGGAATTCGACGGTGGGTTTGTCGTCCTCGATCTCGGCGGGCGGCGCGGCGTCTTCCTCGGGCGCGAGCGGGGTGATGCTGATGTGCGGCACCTCGATCTCTTCCGATTTTTCGGGGGCTGCAGCCGGAGTTGCGGCCGCTTCCGGTGCAGCTTCGATTTGAATCGGGTGGGCGGCTGCACTCACCGGCATGGGTTCCGGCGGCAAGGGCTGAAAGGGGCCGGTGGCGGCGGGCATCTTGGCAAAGGTTTCCTCGATGAGCTCGGCCATCTTGATGTCGCGCTCTTTGGAGGTGGGGCTGCCCATGATCACCGCGATGATGCGGCGACCTTCGCGTTGGGCGGTGGCGGCGAGGCAGAAGCCGGCGGCGCGGGTGAAGCCCGTTTTCAGTCCATCCACGCCACGCACTTTGCCGATGAGGTTATTATGGTTGTCCATCATCACCGGCTTGGCGCGCACGCCCTGACCGAAGGGACGGCGTTCGATGGAGGTGTAGCGCAGGACCTCGGTCTCACGCAGGAGGGCGAGGGAGAGTTTGGCGAGATCGCGCGGCGAGGTCAGGTCCGATTCATCGCGGCGACGCGAACTCGGCGGCAGACCGTGGGGCGAGCGCCAGATGGTGTCGGTCATGCCGAGCTGTTGGGCGCGGGCGTTCATGCGGGCGACAAATTCTTCGCGGGAGATTCCGGCCGCGTGACTGAGCGCGTGAGCGGCGTCGTTGGCCGATTGGATGAGCAGGGCGTAGAGCAGCTCGTCGACCGGGAACACCTCGCGGTGTTTGAGCCAAACTTGCGTGCCGCCCATGCGAGAGTCCTCGGCGGTGACCTCGACGGGCGTTTGCAGCGTAAGTTCGCCGGCCCGCAGCATGTCGTGCACGACCAGATAGGTCATGAGTTTGGTCACACTGGCGGGGGGACCGACGTAGTCGGAGCGGTCCTCGAACAAGACCTCGCCGGTGGACGCATCCAAGAGGATCGCGCCCTTGTAAACCTGAGCTGAGACCGTCGTGACGACGGTCAGCAGCAGACTGATCAGGAGTGTTTTAGCGGCAGGCAACAGAGGAAACGAAGGCATGAAGTGACGGGCGTCCACTTCGCGCGCTTCGTTTCCGTCTGTAAAGGGGCTTTTGGGAAAGGCCCGGGTTAAGCCGAGACCGGCAGCGTCTGACGAGCGACGAGCGCGGCGCCAATGCATTGCGAGAGTTCGCCGAGGGTCGCCGGGACGAACTGCACGTGCTCACGTTGGCGGGGGAAGAGGTAAGGCAGGGCGGCGTTGCGGATGCCGTCGAGGTAGCGTTGGCGGAACTCAGCGGTGGTCGACTCGGGGTCGATGAGGCCGCCACCGATCACCACGTAGGCGGGGTCGAGCGCGATGATGAGATTGGCGGCGTGCAGACCAAGGGCCTTGGCCTGGAAGTCGAAAATATCGAGAGCGAGTTCGTCGCCTTTCTGGGCGCGGGTGCGCAGGGAGAGGACCTTCTCCTTCTCCGGGGCGTCGGACTTGGCCAGCTCGTGATCCGGGTAACGCTTGAGGGTGTCACGGAGGAGCTGAGGCAGGCCGGAGATGGTGGTGTAGGCCTCGATGCAGCCCCAGCCCTTGCCGCAGCCGCAGGTGTAGACGGGCGGGTTGCCGAGCAGGTGCAATGCCGCGGGCATGTGACCGCCTTCCATACCGGCAAAGTTGTCACCGGCGAGGTGCAGGCCGTCGGCGCCAACGTAGGCGCAGCCCAGGCCGGAACCAGGAGCGAGCAGGACGACGCCGACTGCGCGGTCGCCACGCACGGCGTGAGCTTCGCCGACACCACCGAGGTCACCGTCGTTGCCGGTGGCGACATGGATGGGGCGGCCGGCTTCGGCGGAGAGAGCGGCTTTGTATTCGGCGAGGAAGTTCCAGCCGATGAAGCTGTCGGGGAGATTGGCGGACTTATCGAGAATGCCGTAATCCTGATAGGGGCCGGGGAGCGCGAGGCCGACGCCGCGGACCTGATCCCAGGACAGCTCGTTGTCGGCCATAAAACCCTTCACGCCCTCAACCCAACCGGCGATGACGGCAGCGGTGCCGCCCACGGAGTTGGTCGAACTCTGGCGCAATTCGTGCGAGATCGGGGTGCCGTCGGCGTAGATACCGCCGGTCTTGGACGTGGTCGCACCGCTATCGGTGCCGATGTAGATGTCGGGTTTGGGCATGAGCTTGGAGGAAGAAATTTCGACGAACCGTCAGAATGGGGAAAAGCTGGCCGAAAAAACAAGCCCCGCGTCTGCCCGGGTTTTGCCCAAGACCGAGCGCCTTTGAAACTCAGGCCAGGGGGAGCTGGAGGCGCAGAATCGCGCTCGCGCCGGGGGCGGAAACGATATCGAGCGTGCCGCCGTGGAGATGAGCGATCTCGCGGGCGATGTGCAGGCCGAGACCGGAGCTGGATTCACCGCCGGTGGCGCGGGCGGAAAGGGGGCAGAACGGAGCGAAGGCCTGCTGCAGGTCCTCGGCGGTGAATCCCGGGCCGCTGTCTTTGATGAACAGGCTGACGAATCGGTCGTTCTTCGACTGCTCGATGCGGATCGTGCCGCCGGCTGGGGAAAACTTCAGGGCGTTGCCCACGAGGTTATTCAGCACCTGTTCGATCCGGTTTGGATCGACCGAAACCGTGGGGTCGTTTTCCGGCGCGGGGCGCGGTCTTTCGAGGTGAATGCCTTTTTGATCGGCCTGGGTTTGGTGGGTGGCTACGGTGGTCGCCGTCAACATGGAGAGCCGGCAGGGCTGGCGTTGGAGATCAAGGTGGCCGGATTCGATTGCGCTGAGATCCAGCAGTTCAGTGATAAGTTCGGACATCCGCCGACTTTGCTCCAGAATGCGCCGCACGTTCTCCTGCGTGTAGGTGTGGTCGTCGGGGAAACTGACGACTTGGTCGGCGCAGAGGGTGATGGCGGAGAGCGGCGATTTGAGATCGTGCGAAGCGATGGCGAGCAGCCGGGTTTTGAGATCGTTGGCCTTCTCAGCGGCGGCGCGGGCGAGTTCGGTTTCGGCCAGGATACGGCGGTCGGCGCGGCGACGGGTGGTCAGAACCCCCAAACTGGTGAGCCCGAGCGCGAGGATGATGACCGAAAACGTGATGTAGCGGGTGTGCGTTTTGGTGAGTTCGGCGGCGGCGTGATCCAGCGCCGAGGCGGCGATGGCGCGGTCACGTTCGGCCTGGGCGAGCTCGGTGTCTTTGCGGGCGATTTCGTTTTCGGCGCGCAGGCGCTCGATGTCCCGTTTCACGTCGGCACCGGCGAGCGCGTCACTGAGTTCGATAAACCGGTAGGTGGAGGTTATGGCAGCGGCGGTGTCGCCCTGCGCCGCCTGGGCGATGGCGCGCAGCCGTTGATATTTGGCCTGATGGGTGAGGTCGCCGCTGGCCTCTACGACTGGCTGCGCGGCGTCGAGTTGGGCGATCGCGGCGGGCAGGTTATGCTGTTCCAAGTGAATCTCGGCGAGGGCGAGCCGAGTGTTGGCCTCGCGGCCCTTGGATTCGAGTTCCAGGTAATCCTGCAGCACGGCCTCAAATCCCTCCACGGCAGAGGCGATGTCGTCGGTGTGGTGGGCGATGGAAGCGAGGTTGAAGCGCGCCGACGCCGCGGCCATGCGGTTGCCCGCGTCCTGATGGTAAGCCAAAACCTCCTCCAGGGTCTGTTTCGCTTCGGCGAAACGACCGAGGTCCATCAGCAGAAGACTTTGGTTGGCGAGGAGGCTGAACTTGAAACGCTCGAAGTGATGTTCGGTCGCGATGGCCAGCGCTTTGTCATAGCAGGTGGCGGCAGCATCGAAGTCGGATTGGCGGCGGTAAACCGAGGCCATCAATGAATAGGTGCGAGCGATGTCACGTTGCACCTCCGAGAGACCCTCGCCCAACTCGAGCGCGCGGTGCAGGGCTTGCAGGGCGGCAGGCGCGTCGCCGATCAGACGCAGTGCCCGGCCCAATGCGATGTGGGTCCGAAAGGTCTCGAGCGGGAGGTTGAGTTCGCGCGTGAGAGAGAGGATTTCTTCGGCCAGCGCCAAACCACGTTCGTAGTCGCCGCGCAGCATGAGGAAAGCCTGCTGACGTTGCATCACGCTGAGACGTTCTGTGGGGGTGGTCGCGCGTTCGGCGGCGAGGTCGATCAGACCACGCGCCAGCTCGACGTCCTCATCTTGAGCCTCCAACGATTGTTCCAGCAGGTAGGGCAATTGCTCGGTCGGCGCGAGGCTCTGGAGGTGTTCCGCAATCGCTGGAGGGACTGCTGTCGTGGCTGCGGTGGTTGCGCCAAGCGAGGATGTCGCAAGGGCTAAGCAAAGGCTCCAGAGTTTTGTGAGACGGCGCAATGTGGTCGCAGATGAAGGCGACTTGCAGGCTGTCTTCAAGTGTTTCGCATTACCGAGCGTGATGAAATCGCGTGAGAGAAAATAGTTCGGCGGGTTAAGCGTAAAAAGCCCCGGTGCGCACGGGGCGACCGGGGCTGAAGGAAGAGCGGCAACAGCGCAGGGGGGCGGAGCGGTTTACTCGGGCAGTTCGTAGATTTCGATGAGGGCGTTGCCTTGGGCGTCGGTGGTGGCGGCGCTGGCGCTCAGTTCCACGGTGTAAGCGCCGGGGGCGAGGGTGACGATGAGCCCGGCGTCGGATGCACCGTCTGCGAGGGCGAAGGCGCCGAGGGTGCTGTTGGCTGTGGTGATCTCGGTCGCGGTGGCGGTGCGTTGGCCGGCGAAGACCGGGGTAGCGGTCTGCCAGTTGTCGTTGGCGGCGACGACCTGGCGGTCGGCGTTGTAGACCTTTACCTGCGGGTCCATGAGCACACCGGAGACGCCTTGGGCAGCGAGGCCGGGGCCGATGCCGCGGACGAGGACACGCTTGGGGCTGTTGCCGGTGACGATGAACCCGCCGATGAGCACGCCTTCGCCGCCGGTGACATCACCGCGGGAGGAGATGTTAACGAGGCGTTGGTATTCAGAATTTGGATTCTCGGCCGCGTCGTAGATTTCGGCGATGGCGATGCCACCCGCGCCGGTGTGGTTGACGTGCAGGGTGTAGACGCCCGGGGCGAGTTCGGTGACGAGGGCGGCGTCGAGGCTGCCCTCGGGTAGCGGGAAGGCGCCGGTGACGGTGGCGGCCATGGCGGCGTTGGCGTCATCGGACCAGGTGTCGGAGGACATGAGCTCGGAGCCGGCGGCGTCGAAGAGGGTGATGCGCGGATCGGCGACCGGGTTGTCGATGCCGTAGTCGGCGAGGGTGGGACCGACGGCGCGCAGGAGCACGCGTTTGGGTTGATCACCGCCGATGACGAAGCCGGTGATGAGCGGCGAGCCGTTCACGTAGGCGCGGGTAGAGAGGTTGATCATGCGGTCCGTGCGCACGGTTTCGGTGGAGAGACCGGCGAAGGGATCTTCGCTGCCGTCGGAGAAGACCAAGGTGCCCGTGACGGAGGTGCTGGGGGCGTCGACGTTACCGACGATGCGCAGAGATTCGTTGGTGCTAAAGTCGAAGGTGCCGGCGCTGGCGATGGTGCCGGATCCACCGGTGACGATGGTCGGGGTGACGGCGAGCACGTAGACCTTGCCGGTGGTGCCGACGATGGAGGAGGTGGTGCCGTTGGCGGAGTTGAGTGAGGACGCCTCGTAGAGGCCGGCGAGGTTGGCGGTAGGACCTTCGGCGGGTTCGACCTGCGCGGTCATGGTGATGCCCAGCTCGGCGATTTGCAGGTTGAGCACGCTGCCGTTGAGGGTGCCGGTGAAGGTGTAGGTGTGCTCGTCGGCGGCCGGTTCGTCGCCGGCCGCGCGGCGGCGCAGGGAGTATTGCGCGAGGGTGGTCGCGTCGATGACCGGGTTGTCCACGATCTGCAGGTCGACCACGATGATCGAGTCATCGGCGGCCACGCGGAAGGTGAGGATGTAGTATTGGCCGATCGATTCGATGAAGCCGAGGACGGTGCCGGCTTTGTCGCCGGCGGGGATCTCGGCGGCGAATTCGGTGCCGTCGCTGGATTGGCCAAAGTAAACCAAGGAGCCCGATTGCACGACTTCGAAGGACTGCGTGGCGGTGGTGGCGGGCTTGTAGTAGAGGTCACCACCTTGGTTGGCGCGGATGACGACGGTGCCGGTCGCGCCGGTGAGGGTGACGGTGTTGCCGGAAATGAGCGCGGGACCGGAGACCACGGTGTAGGTGATGGGCAGTCCGGAAGGCGAGGTGGCGCTCAGTTGGAAGCTGGCGTCGTTGGCGCGCTTGGTGGCGATCGCCGGGAAGCTGATGGGCTGATCGAGATAAGGCGCGGGGTCGAAGGACAACGGATCGACGTCGAGCACGGCGTAGTCGGAGGCGGAGGCGGCGCGCACGATCACCTCGGCGGTGATCGTGCTTTCGTCGAGGATGTCGGCCGGGTAATCGACCGAGAAGGTGAAGACCGCGTCCGTATCCGGAATGTTGATATAGGCCCATTCCAGGAGCACGAGGTCACCGCGGGTCGGCGTGATGCTGGGCTCGTTGTCACCGCCGGCGTAAGTCCAACCGGCCGGGATGGTGACCGCCCAGGCGATGGCGGTGGTATCGGCCGGGTAGTCGGCCGCGCTGGCGGTGAAGGTGAGGGTGCCGCCGCCGGTGGAGGTGTTGGGCGAATCGGCGGTGAGTTCCAAGGTAGCGGTGGGCGTGGTGGGTTGATCGACCGAAGTATCGGCGAAGGCCAGGACCGCGCTGAGCAGGAACGGGAGCAGGGAGAGGCGTTTCATGATGAGGATTCCTGATCGAGGGTTCATTCGCGGTCCGGGCCGGGGGCGAAACCGTCTTCGGAGTCGCCGACGTAGTGGTAGGTGCCGGTGCGAGTGGCGCCGTCGCGGGTGTTGTAGAGTTCGATAACGCGGGTGAGCTCCAGGAGGCTCAGTTGGCCGTCGGCGTTGGTGTCCGCGGTGTGTGGTAGTATTCGATCACCGTCGCCTTGCTCGTAGCGATCGGTGTTGTCGTCGTTGGAGCGATAGGCACCGAGACGACGGGAGCCCTCGCGGTAGTTGTAGAGTTCGATGACGCGCAGGAGTTCGGAGAGACCGATGGTGTAGTCGCGATCGGTATCGGCGAAGTGGTAACCGGGGGTGATGGTGAGGCCAGATCCCTCGCCGGTGAAGACGTAGTTCGTGGCGGAGAGGGGCGTCACCTCAATGGTGATGTCGTAGCTACCGATGGCGCTGACGCGGGTGGCATCGGTCGCGAGCACGGGTTCACCGGAGACCACACTTTCGTCCTCGCCGGTCACGAAGCCGGAGTAGGTGAAAGTGAGGGACGGGTTCGGGTCGCCGTAGGGCCGTCGTATCTTATCGGCGGATACGGTGATCAGGGCAGCGGTGACGTCGCCGGTGAGCGTAGGCGCGGTGAGCGTGTAGTTGGAGGCGTCGGTCCCAGTGAGATCGAGACCGGAGAGGTCGACGGATTTGGCGGTGCCAACGATGGCGGTGTCGTAGGTCGCGATGACGCCGCTGTAGTCGGCCGCGACGTCGTCATCGCCTTGGATGCCGGTGAGGCTACCCGCGGAGCTGTCGAGGGTGGCGGACGTAGTGCCGTCGTAGGTCTTGGCGGTGATAGCCAGCCCGGGCAGGGTGAGTTCGGCCGGCGCGATGTCGGCGGTGAGCTCGGAGGGCAGGGTGAGCGTGTAGTTGGCCGCGTCGGCGCCGGTGAGGGTGGCGTTGACGGTGATGGGTTTGCCGGTGCCCACCTGCTTATCGGCGAATGTCGCGGTGGCGGTGCCGTCGGTGAGTTGCACATCATCGTCGCCTTGGATGCCGGTCAGGCCGAAGTCGGAGCCGGCGAGCGAAGCGGTGGTGGTGGCGTCGTAGGTTTTGTCGCCGACCACGAGACCGGGAAGGGTGAGTTCGGCGGCGGTGATGCTGGCGGTGGCGGTGGGCGCGGTGAGCAGGTAGTTGCCGGCGTCGCTGCCAATAAGGGAGAGGCCGGTGACAGAGACGGTGAGGTCGCTGCCGAGGGTGGCGCTGCCGAAGGTGCCGGTGGCGGATGACGTGACCAGGGCAACGTCGTCACCCGGGACGATGCCGTTGAGCGTTGCGGTCTCAAAGCTGAGACTCGCGGTGGTGGTGGCGTCGTAGGTCTTGGTCGTGGCGGTGACGCCGGAGACGGTTAGCGTGGCCGGGGTGATGTCGGCGGTGGTGGCCGGAGAGACGAGAACGTAGTTAGGTGAATCGCGTCCATCCAGGAACAGGCCGGAGAAGGTGACGGTGCGATCGGCCCCCACCATCGGCGCATCAAAGATGGCGGTGGCACTGGCGGAGTTGAGCAGCACGTCCTCGGAGCCAATAATGCCGGTCAGGCTGATGGAACTGAAGTCGGCGGAGGCGACGGAGCTGCCATCGTAAACCTTGTTGCGGGCGACTACGCCTTCCACGGAGATCTGCGCCGGCAGAATGCTCGCGGCGAGATCGGACGGGTAGGTGAGCGTGTAGTTACCGGCGGCCGAACCGGTGAGGGCGAGACCGTCGAGGATCACGGCTTTGCCGTCGCCCACGTCGGCATCGTTGAACGAGGCGGTGAAGGCGGAGGTATCGAGACCGATTTCGTCGGAGCCTTGCACGCCGATGAGCTGCAGTTCCGTGTCATCGATCGGTGCGTGGATGGTGGCGTCGTAGGGACGATTGGTGGCGATCAATCCCGAGAGTGAAATCTCGGCGGGAGTGATGTTGGCGGTGACGACGGTTTCGCTGAGGACGTAGTTGGCGATGTCTTCGCCGGCGAGGCTGTAGCCGGTGATGATGATCGGCTTGGCGGTGCCGATGTCGGCGTCGGCGAATGCGCCGGCGGCGGTGCCCGCAAGGGTGACGTCTTCGTCGTCGACGATGCCAACAAGCGCGGGGGTATCGGCGTTGAGGGTGACGGCGGTCGTGCTGTCGTAGGTCTTGTTGGCGGCGGTGACGCCAGTGATCGAGAGTTCCGCCGGGGTGATGTCGGCGGTGAGATCGGACGGCTGTTCGAGCGCGTAGTTGGCCGCGGCAGCACCGGTGAGAGCGTAGCCGGAAACGGTGACGGGTTTGTCGGTGCCGATATTGGCGTCGGCAAAGGTCACGGTAACCGCGCTTTCGTCGACGGAGACGTCAAAACCATCTTCGGTGGCGATGCCGTAGATGAGTCCGTTGGAGGTGTTGAGGGTAGCGATTTCAGAGCCGTCGTAGGTCTTGTTTTCCGCCACGATACCTTGGAACCACGCGGGGGCCGGGGTGATGTCGGCGACCGTGGAGGGCAGGGTGAGGGCATAGTTGCCCGCGTCGGGGCCGGTGAGGCCGAGTCCGCCGATGGACACGGCGATGTCGGTGCCGACCAGGTAGGAGGCGAAGGTCCCCTCGGCGTTGCCGGTGAGGAGTTCAACCTCGTCGGAGTCAATCACGCCGACCAACTCAGCGGCGTCGACGTCGAGGGTGGCAGTAACCGAACGGTCGTAGGCTTTGTCTTCCGCGACGATGCCCGTGACGGTGAGCGTCTGGACGGTGATGTCGGCGGTGAGACCGGTGGGTTGGTTCAGGCTGTAGTTGGCCGCGGCGATGCCGGTGAGGGTGAAGCCTGCGACGGATACGGTTTTGGCCGTGCCGACAGTAGGCGAAACGAAGTCGGCGAGGGCGGCGGTGCCGTCGAGCTGCACTTCATCGGAGCCGATGACACCGACCAAACTGGCGCTGCCACTGAGGGTGGTGGAAGTGGTGCCGTCGTAGGTTTTGTTGGCGGCGGTCAGACCGGTGATGGAGAGTGACGCCGGATTGACGGTGAAGGTGATGGAGCGTTCGGCAGTGTTGCCGGCGGCGTCACTGACCTCGAAGGTCGAGGTCAGGTTACCCACGGCGGTGGGGGCGCCGGAGAGGGCGCCGGTGGTCGGATTCAAGCTGGTGCCGGTGGGGAGAGCCGAAGTCGCCCCAAAGCCGATCGCGCCGGCGGCCATGATCTCATAGTTGACCTCCTGGCCGTAGGTCAGGCTGGCGAGACTGAGGTTGGAGATCGTGGGGCCGGCGGTATCGATGGTGAGGCTCAGACCGGACGAAGCATCGGAGGTGTTGCCGGCAGCATCCGTCGCGGTGGCGGACACCGTGTGGATCCCATCGGTGAGGGCGGACGCCGTGATGGACCACGTGCCATCGGTGGCGGTGGCGGAACCGAGTTCGGTGGTGCCATCGGTATCGTAGAGGCGAACGGTCGAACCGGCCTCGGCGGTGCCGGTGAAGGTCGGTGTCGTGTCGTTGGTGATACGGTCGGTGTCGGAGGTGCCGCTGTCGCTGGCGGCGGTGAGAGCGAGATCCGACGGCGCGTCCGGAGCGGTGTCGTCGACGTCGGTGACGGTGACGCTAATCGTTTGGGTGTGGGTATCGCTCAGCGGTGCGGCACGGGAGGCGGTCACTTCAAGCACGTAAACGTTGTCGGTATCGGCGTCGGATGGTTGCTCGAAGTCGAGGGACGTCGTGAGCGAGACGACACCGGTCGTGGTGTTGATGGAGAACGCGGCCGCGTCTGCGCCGCCGGTGATGGCGTAGGTGACACCGGCCTCAATGTCCTCGGGGTCCCCACCAAAAGCATCCACGTCAAAGGATGCTGTGGTGGAGTTTTCCGGCAAACCGAACTGATCTCCGCTTACGAAGATTGAGTTGGGAGCTCCAGGCGTGGGAGGGGCGAGGTAGAAATCGACTCCAGAGCTTTCCACTGCGTTCGTGTAGGCGGCCTTCTGGAGGCTGTAGCTCTGGCTTACCGGCAGGGGATAGAGTTCGCCGACATACTCGAGCAGGATGTTGTTTCCGGAGGGATTGTCGGCGGAGAATACCGTCCGGAGAGTGCTGCCGTTGATAGATACTACGTCGAAGAGCGTATTATCCACATTGGCGACACTGCTCTGGCCAACCACGAAATAGCCTTCGTCGTTGGTGACGATGTCGATCGGGCCGTCCGGGAGGTAATAATCGAAGTAGAAGTCGACGTAGCGGGTCGTGGTATTGCCGATTCCGCCGTCGTAAAATTCGAGAAATTCCACGAGGTCGGATCCGTCTTCACGGTATTTGACTTCATTGATACGAATCGGCGAAACGGGGTAACGGATCCGCGCCCACTCCGTGATGTTCAGCGAGTTCACTATACCGACCGACGCCAGGTTCAACTTGAACGTGAGAAGGAACGTATTGACGTTACCGATCTTTGATTCCGACGCGGTAATTGCCTGGAAGTTCAGGAGATTGGCGGAGTATGAGATGCCAGTGTCCCCGGGAGTTAAGATCGGTTGTGCTCCCAAGGTGAAGGTCCCTGTGAAAGTCACAACCCGCTTGTATTCGGCACTGTCATTGGGCAGCACCAGCAAGTCGCAGGTAAACGGCATATTCGCCCACTGCATCTGCGGGGGAGGGGTATGCATTGGCTCATTCAGGTTCAGCCCCGAGAAGGTGAATTTGAGACGAACCGGATTCCTATCGGGGTAGATCTGCGGGATCTGCGGGATCAGCAATCCGAGGGACGCGGTATTCAACTGGAAGGGGGCAGAGTCTGGAATGTCATCTGCATCCAAAATCAGGCTGACCTCGCCAGTGGTCGTTTCGACGGTGAGGTTGCTGGTAAAGCTGGGGACGGTGGATTCGTCGTAATCGGCTAGGGGATTACCTGAGCGGTCAGTGATGTTGAGTCGATCCTCGTCGAAAGACAGCACCATGTTGCCAGGGTGTTCGCCGTAGAGGTTGCCGTTCAAAGTCGCGCGCACCAGCACCTCAGTGTGGTCGTCGTTTTCGATTGCTTGAGTGATGAATCCAACGGCGAAGCCGGAGAGGCGATCGATGTCGAAGTCTTCGAGGTTCACATTGAGAACCGGCTCGGAAAATACGACTTTGTAGGTGATCTCCTGAGCGCCGGGTTGGGGATCACCTTCCAGCGCGACCGAAACAACCCTAGGGGCCACCGTATCAGGAGGACCGATGTTGATGGTGACGGTTTCGCTGCCTGAGTGGCCCGCACCGTCCGTCATATTGACCGTGACGTTAAAGGTCCCTTCGGCGGTAGGGGTCCCGGTCAACGCACCGTTCGCGCCAGTTAGAGAAAGTCCTGCCGGCAAGGCTTCGTCGATGGTGTAGGTGGTCCGGCGGTCGGGGGTTCTGAAGGTATAGAGGGAAACCGCTCCGACGTTTAGCTCGATGGTCGTTGCACTGATCAGCTGCGGCGGAGTGAGGTCGACGGTAACCGTCCGCGAGCCGGATGCGGCGGATACGTTGCCCGCGGCATCGATGGCGCGCGCGGTGACGGTGTGGTCTCCCTCGCTGAGGGGGGACGTGGTGATCGACCAGAAACCGTTGGAGGCAGTAACAGATCCGATCTCCGTAGTGCCGTCGGTATCATAAAGCTTCACGACGGTGCCACTCTCGGCCGTGCCAGTGAAGATGAGTGAAGTGAAGCTCGTCACGCCGTCAGGCGGCGGAGGCCCGGAGTCGGAGACGCCGTTCAGAATTGGGGCCGAGGGAGCCGACGGGGCGATCGTATCGACGACCACTGAGGCCGGGTCGGTGGCGGGGAGGTCGAGGCTGACCGTGGCGGTTTCGCCGCTCGATGCGATGGAGCCGTCGTTCAGGTCGAGGGAGGACGACACAGAGAGGCCGGCGGTGGTGTCGTCGCCTTGGGCAATGGTGTAGGTGAAGGTAAGGGAGGCAGTGCCGGAGCCGGCGGTGTAGCTGGCTGAGCGTTCGGCGGTGCCGAGGGTGAAGTCGAGCAACGGCGTGCCGGTGACATCGACCGGTCCGCTGTAATTCACGGTGAAGGAGAGGGTGTCGCCAGCCTTGTAAGTGCCATCGGCGGGAGTCGTGACTGAAGAGACCGAGTTTGAGGCACCTGTGCCGGTGCCCTGGATCGCGAAGGAGAATGGTGTCCCGTCAACATCGCCGTAATCGATGGAGATCGTGGCGGTTCTCAGTCCAACCTCGGAGGGATCGAAGAGGACGGTGAAGGAGACGATCTCATTGCGGGAGAGTTCGGTATCCGAGGGTTGAGCAACCACTTCAAAGTCACCCGAATGATCGCCGCTCAGGGCGACGGTGGGCGTTCCGTCCAACGTGATAGAGAAGTAGCTAACGTTGCGAATGCTGTAGGTTCGCGCGACGGAACCGCTGGAAACGGCCTGTTCGCCGAAGTCGGAATGGTCCTCGAGCGACGGGGTGGTGTCGCCGGAGGGGATTTCGATTTCATTGCCGGAAACCGTGATTTCGGGGGGGGAATCTAGTGGCAGGGGGATGGCGAAGATGGCGTAGAACGATTGGCCGGAACCAGTCTCGGTCTCTACATAGATGTATTGGTTAAAGTAGGGAAACTCGATGTGGGCCGGGGCGTTGTCGTAGTAGAATACGCAGTTCAGATATTGATCGGAATTGGGGGTGTCGGAATCCGTGAGAATCGTGCCTTCGAAGTCCCCGATCCGGACCGAAGTCGCGTTGGCCAAGTTGAATCCATAGATCAGCACCTGGTAACCGCCCTCGACGTAGAATTCCGTTTGATAAGCGAAGACATAAGGGTCTGTTTGGGCGTTGGCTCGACCGGGGAGGATCGTGGCGAAGAGCGCGGCGGTGGCGATGAACGGGAGTGCCGGGCGGCGCAAGCAGGAGAGGAGACCGGTAAGAGAGAAGTGCATCGGAAAGGTGTTGTCGGGAAAGCGGATTGCGGGGGGGGCAGATCGGAAGTCGGTGGATCCGGGAGGAGAGTGCAGGTGGCGAGGGTCGTGCGTGGCGGTTGGTTGGTCCCGGCCAGGCTGCGTCGTGGACGACGGCCCGGGATTGCGGCGATCGGAAGGTGGCCACGAGAGAACGCGTTATTGCCCGCTAGCTCTGCGGAATGGCGGCGACGCTCAACTGGAATCCCGGGTATAAATCGGGAACAAATGGGCTAAGTGCTTAGCCCTAAACGTAATGAGTTAAACACCCTAGGCTATCGGGCGCAGTTTGGCGGTGGGCAAAATGCATCATTCGAGCGGACGCTTAGAACGTCCGCGTGAGCCGCAGGCCGAAGCGGCGGCCGGGGCCGGGCACGTAGGTGGGCACGCCGAGGTCGTTGCCGATGTTGCCAGCGTCGAGTAGGTAAGCCTCGTCGAAGGCGTTTTCGATCCAGGCGGTGACCTGCCAGGCCTCGCGGTTCCAGTAGAGCTGGGCGGTGGCCAAGCCGTAAGCAGATTGCATCAGTGCGGGGTCGTTGCTGTTTTCGAAATAGACCCGGCTTTGCCAGGTCCAAGCCGGACTGAAAGTCCAGGTGCCCCAGCTCGTGGGGCGCGTCCACCGCAGACCGACGGAGGCGGTTTGCTCGGGCGTGAGCCGGGAGGTGTTGCCGGCGAAGAGCTGAGTGCCGCCGGCCGTGCCGGTGTCGTTGAACCGGAAGCGGGTGTAGCCGTAGCTCAGGATGCCCCAGAGCGTCGGCGTGAGCTGGCTCTGAGCGGTCAGTTCAACCCCGCGAGATTGAGCCCGGCCGGCGTCGACCGTGCGGCGGCGGGCGTTCTCGACTTCGAAGGTTTGGAAATTCTCGTAAGTGAGGGCGAAGAGCGCGGCGTCGAGCTGGAGGCGCTCGTCCCAGAAACGCCCCTTGTAGCCCAGTTCGTAGTGCTGGAGTCGCTCGGGCTGTAAGCGCGTGAAGCCGTTCTCGTCGATGCGCAGCACGGGCGGACGCACGCCGCGCGAGACCGTGAAGTAGGTGCGTTGGCGGTCGGTCCAGGCGTAGGACACGCTGGCTTGGCCGGTGACGGAGTGGACGGTCTCGGTTGCGGTCTGTTCGGATTGGACCGGGAAGAAGGCGTTGGGGTAGGCCGGCTGTTCGGTGACGATGGGGATGAAGCCGAGCACGCTGGGGGTGTTGCCGGGATCGACGTGGTAACGGGTTTCGATGTCCTCCGCGCTCCACCGGGCACCGAGGTCGAACTCGAGCCCGGACGGCGCGGCCCAAGTGAAGCTGCCGAAGAGATCGCGGATGGCGCGGTCACTCTCGTTGACGTAGCTTTCGTGGTGGAGGCTGTTCGAGAGAGGCAGCCCGGCGAGGCCGGCGAAGCCGCTCAGGGGCGGCGGCGCAAATTGCAAGTTGGCGAGGCTCAACGGCAGGTGAGTCACCCGCTGGACCGTGCCATCGGCGGCGATCATGGGAACATCCTCGGCCGCGGGCAGGGCGAGTTGGGCGAGACCAGTGGCCTGTGCGGCGGCGAGGTCGGGGGCCACGCCGGCGTCGATGAGGCCGAGGCGCACGCGGTCGCTGAGGTTGCGGCGCAGGAGTGGGCGCAGCAGGGGCCAGAACTCCTGCTCGTTGGTGAGAAAGACATCCTCGATGCGGCGTTCACTCCAGTAGGCTTCGGCGCCGATCATGGCGCGCCATGGAACTTCGGGTGGCGCGTAGTCGAGGCGCAGCTCCTGGCTGTATTGGCGGTGATGGCCGAAGTCGGTGAGTTCAAAGGCGAGGGCTTGGGAGCCATCGGCGTCGAGTTCGCGGCGGGTGTTGAAGCGACGCCAGCCGGTGATGCTGGTGAGGGTGAGGGCGTCGCCGAGCTGTCCGGTGGCCGTGAGGGCGAGGCTGGCGATCTCGCGAGAGTTGTGCAGGGCCTCGGCGCGGTTGAGTTGGGGCGCGCCGAAGGGACCGGTGAAACCTTCGATGGTGGGAAAGCGGAGTTGTTTGAAGGCGACGGCGGAGGGCGTGTCCTTCTGGTAGTTGCCGACGAGGGTGAGGTCCCAGCGGGCGGAGGGTCGCCAACGCAGGGAGTTGCGTAGCGCCAGCGTGTCTTGAGCGAAGAGGTCACCGCCGGCGAGATTTTCGACGTAGCCGTCGTGGCGAACGCGACGAAGGGCGAAGCGGTTGGTCAGTTGATCGGGGACGAGTTCCAGGTTGGCGACGGCGGTGACTTCGATCGCGTCGAGGTGGCCAGCGCCGACCGACAGCGAGCCGGAGTGGGCGAACTCGGGTTGGTTTTGGAGCAGGTGAATCGCGCCGGAACTGGCGGAGCGGCCAAACTGCACGCTCTGCGGGCCTTTCAGCACTTCGACGCCCTGGAGGTCGAACAACTCGACCAGCGCGCCGCGGGTATCCGAAATGGCGATACCGTCTTGGAAGACCGAAACCCGGGGCGTGAAGAAGGCGTCGCCTTCGTCCGAGGTGATGCCGCGGATCGAGAATCCCGGGAAGAGCGCACTCTGTTCCTGCACGGAGGCGCCGGGCACGAAGGCCAGCGTGCGACTCAGCGAGTCGAGACCAAAGTCGTGCAGAAAGGCCTCATCGAAGGACTGCAGGCTGGCCGGCAGGGTGGCGGTGGAGTGGCCGTGTTGGCGGGCGGTCACTTCAAGGGAAGCCAGTTCGGTCGCGGGTAGCGATTGCCCGACAAGGGGGGCGGCTCCCGCGATCCAGAGGCTGACTAAACCGGTTTTCCATTTCATGCGGGGGGCGATCCTCCTGTGCAGATATTGCGTGGCAAGTTGTTCCCCAACTATTTCCACGCCATCACATTGCAATGTGCGCGACGAGGTCGGTTTTTGCGCAAACCTTTGGCCATTGCGGAGCAATTTCTTGCCTGCGTTAAGCCGCCACCAATTTTCGCAGCATCGTTACGCTACTCATGCCCCTCCTCGGATTTTGTCGGCGATGCGCGCCGTTTGTTTGGTTTGTATTCTTTTGGTCGCTCTTGCCGGTCGCCGGACAGGCCCAAACTCCAGCGCTGGATTTAACCACGGCCGCCGATGGGGTTTTGCTGGGGCCGCATAGTGAGGTGCTGATCGATGTCGAGGGTCAGCTGAGCCTGGAAGACGTCAGGTCGCCCGAGCAGCGGGTGCGCTTTGAGCCCGTGGCGAAGCGTCTGCTGAGTCGGGGGTTCACGAATGCGGTTTATTGGATTCGGTTCAGTCTTTCGAACCCGGGCGGAGTGCGGACGGAGTGGCTGCTGGATTATCCGTTTTCGACCATGGACCAGATCGATTTCTTCCAGCCGCAGCGCGACGGAAGTTATACGGTGCAGCGGGTGGGGGATGTGTTGCCGCTGTCGGACCGGCCGATAGCGCATCCGCATTTTGTGTTCCCGGTGGAGGTGCCGTCGGGGACCGAGCGGACCTTCTACCTGCGGGTGCAGTCCCACGGTGGGGCGATGGTGGTGCCGCTGGTGCTGTATCAACCGGCGGGATTTCTCCAAGGCATTCAATCGGAGCACGCGTTGTGGGGGATCACCTACGGGCTGCTCGGGATCCTGGCGGCTTACGGTATTTTTCAAGCGATCGTCCTGCGCGAGATGGGGCACCTCCATTACACCTTGATGGTGCTCTCGGCGATCATGGGTTACCTGATGGTGAGTGGCTGGGGGAACTACTATCTGTGGGGGAATTGGTCCTATCCGGTGAACAACGAGCTGCCGCGGGTGTGGTTGTTGGCGAGTCTGTTTCTGCTCCAGGCTTTTCGGGCCGTGCTCGATTCACGGCAAGCTCTGCCGCGTATGGACCGGGTGCTGCGCTGGGGCACCTATGCCTTGGCGGGCGGCGTGTTGGTGTCGTGGCTATTCCCCTACGGGGTGCAGATCCAAGCGAGTTTGCTATGCTTGGTGCTGGCGTTGACCGTCGGGGTGACCGCGTCGGTGCTGCGGACGCGGCAGGGCTATGAACCGGCGCGGTATGCGTTGATGGGCGGTGGGGCGATGCTACTGAGTGCGTTGTTCAACAACATCCGCCTTGCCTACGGCGAGGCCCCGATCAACGGACTCGATTTCTATTCGCTGGCGGGCGGATGGGCCGAAGCACTGTTTTTCTCTTTTGGTTTCACCAGTCGTTACAAGGTGCTGCGCTTGGAGAAGGAACGCATCCAGGCGGAGAAGCTGGAGATTCAGGATACCTTGGTGGGAGAGCTCCAGCGGGCGTCGCAGCTGAAGGATGATTTTCTGGCCAATACCTCGCACGAACTGCGCACACCGCTGCATGGAATCATCGGGCTGTGCCAAACGATGGAAGACGATGCGGCGCCGCTGAGTTCGGCCGAACAGCGGCGTAACCTCGATCTCATCATCACGAGCGCGCAACGGCTGTCTCATCTGGTGGGCGACATCCTCGACTTTTCGCGGATGAAGAATCAGGACCTGCGTCTGAATCAGCGGGACTTCGATTTGCGGGGCCCGATCCGTCTGGCCTGTCGGCTCACGGAAACGGCCATCGGGGTGAAACCCGTCGTGCTGCGGAGCGAGCTGCCGGCGGCTCCGATGATGGTGCACGCCGACGAAGATCGTGTTCAGCAGGTGCTCTTCAACTTGGTCGGAAACGCGATCAAGTTCACCCATCAAGGCTCCGTCACGGTATCAGCCACAGCGGAGGGAACCCAAATCCGCATCCGAGTGAGTGATACGGGTATCGGAATCGCGCCCGACAAGCAGGCGGAGGTTTTCCAGCCGTTTGTGCAGGCCGACGGGTCGATCTCCCGCAACTATGGCGGCACGGGGTTGGGGCTCGCGATCAGTCAGCAGCTGGTGCGATTGCACGGCAGCCAACTCACGTTGGAAAGCGAACATGGTCGCGGGTCGACTTTCGCGTTCACTCTGCCCGTGGCGCAGGGACAGGTCCCAGCGGCCGCGGTGGCGGTCAGTCCGCCGCCGTTGTTGATCGTGGGGCGGGGAGAGGCTGCGCCTTCGATCAGCACGTCGCCTTTTTCGGTGGAGGCGGCGGCCGGGGCGGAGGAAAGCGCGTTGATTTTGGTGGTCGACGATGAGCCGCTGAATATCGAGTTGCTGCGCAGCCAGCTGCAGCGGGAGCGTTACCGGGTCGTCTCGGCCATGGATGGAATCCAGGCGCTGGAGGTGCTCGAGACCGAGCGACCGGATTTGGTGCTGTTGGATTTGATGATGCCGCGGATGGATGGCTACGAAACGTGTCAGCGTATCCGGGAGTCCCATACGTCGGCGGAATTGCCGGTCATCATCCTGACGGCGAAGGGGCAGATGGAGGACCTGGTGCGGGGCTTGCGGGCCGGGGCAAACGACTACCTGAGCAAACCGTTCTATCGCGAAGAGTTGTTGGCGCGCATCAAGAGCCAGTTGGCGCAACTGCGGGCGACCGGGGTGCTGCGGGAGAACGAGCGGCTGGCCGAACGCGTGCAGCACTTCCGCCAAACGGAAGACGTGCTGAAAGCCTCGGAACATCGCTTGCTGCAAATTCTGGAGCGGTCCAAGGAGGCCTCGCTGGTGGTGGATGGGCAGGGCACGATCACCTACGCCAGTCCGGCGCTGGCGGAGACCCTGGGTTACGCGGTGGACGCCTTGGAGGGCATGTCGTGGCGCGAGCTGAGCGAATCGGGGGACGCAGCCGATTGGCCCCCGCCCGAGCGCGGGACTGACGCGGACGTTGCGCAGGCGGTCACGCTGCGGACCGGGGCAGGCGAGTCATGGTCCGGGCAAATGTGGCGCGCCGAGTTGGACTTGGGCGAGGAAGCGTGGCTGTTCAGTTTTAGGGCGCGGACCGACCGCGAGCACGAAACGGTGACTCCGCCGCGTTCGCTGGAATGGATGAAGTCGGTCGAGGTCCACCGGGCTCGGCTACGTCGGCTCTCGGAGGTATTCCAAGAACTCCCCGCGGCGCTGATGGATAAGCGTCCGGAGGTGTTGCAGGAGCTGGAGTCACTCGAAGGCGCGATGGCGAAGCTGAGTCAGCAGTTGGAGCCGGAGGGCGCCCCGGCTGATTTCCCGGCGCTGATCGTGCGGGTGATGACGGATGCGATCGGATGTTGGGAAGCGGACACCGGCAAGTCGGCCATCGAGTTGGCCGAGGCCAGTGGCATCTGGGCGGTCAACATTGATGACGGACGCCTGCGGGCGCGCTCGCTCGAGCGCTACCTCGATGTGGAGCGGCTGCCGCAGCGACCGCGGTGGCGCAACGTGATCAAGACCGCTCACTATGTGCTCAGCTGTTCGAAACGCCCCTCGGCAGCGAGCGAGCGTTTGAACGCGTCCTTGGAGCAACTCCTTCAGGCGGCCCACCGACGAAACCTCATGCCGCCGGTCAACCCGGTATAGGGTTGACCGCGGCGGCGCCGAGTTGAGCGGAGCGGTTTACTCAGGCAGTTCGTAGATTTCGATGAGGGCGTTGCCCTGTTCGCCGTCGGCGCTGGCGCTCAGTTCCACGGTGTAGGCGCCGGGGGCGAGGGTGACGATGAGGCCGGCGTCGGCGGCACCGTCCGCGAGGGCGAAGGCGCCGAGGGTGGTGTTGGCCGTGGTGATCTCGGTCGCGGTGGCGGTGCGTTGGCCGGCGAATACCGGAGTGGCGGTCTGCCAATCATCGTTGGCGGCGACGACCTGGCGGTCGGCGTTGTAGACCTTTACCTGCGGGTCCATGAGCACACCGGAGACGCCTTGGGCGGCGAGGCCGGGGCCGATGCCGCGGACGAGAACACGCTTGGGGCTGTTGCCGGTGACGATGAAGCCGCCGATGAGCACGCCTTCGCCGCTGGTGACGTCACCGCGGGAGGAGATGTTGACCAGGCGCTGGTATTCAGAATTTGGATTCTCGGCGGCGTCGTAGATTTCGGCGATGGCGATGCCGCCTGCGCCGGTGTGGTTGACGTGCAGGGTGTAGACGCCGGGGGCGAGCTCGGTGACGAGGGCGGCGTCGAGGCTGCCCTCGGGGAGCGGGAAGGCGCCGGTGACGGTGGCGGCCATGGCGGCGTTGGCGTCATCGGACCACGTGTCGGAGGACATGAGCTCGGAGCCGGCGGCGTCGAAGAGGGTGATGCGCGGATCGGCGACGGGGTTGTCGATGCCGTAGTCGGCGAGGGTGGGACCGACGGCGCGCAGGAGCACACGTTTGGGTTGGTCACCGCCGATGACAAAGCCGGTGATGAGCGGCGAGCCGTTCACGTAGGCGCGGGTAGAGAGGTTTACCAGGCGATCGGTGCGGGTGGTGCCGGTGGAGAGACCCGCGAAGGCATCGGTCGATCCGTCGGGCAGCACGATGGTGCCAGTGACGGTGGTGCTCGCCGCATCAACGGCGCCGTTGATGGTGAGGTTATTCGCGGTGGTGACACTGAAGGAGCCGTTGGTGGCGATGGTGCCGGCGCCGCCGCCGATGATGGTCGGGGTGACCGCGAGCACGTAAACCTTGCCGGTGGTGCCGACGATGGAGGAGACGGTGCCGCTGGCAGAGTTGACCGAAGATGATTCGTAGAGGCCGGCCAGGGGCGCGGTGGGACCATCGGCGGGTTCGAGGGTGCCGGTGAGGGTGATGCCCAGTTCGGCGATTTGCAGGTTGAGCGTGCCGTTGGCGACTGAGCCGGTGAAGGTGTAGGCCATGTCGGCCGCACTCTGGCGAGGCTGGTCGGCGCCGGTGCGCTTGCGCAGGGAGTTGAAGGCGAGCGCAGCGGCTGCTGTGCTCGGGTTGCCGAGGACCTGCAGGGAGATGGCGGTGACGGTGTTGTTGTTCTGCACCTGGAAGGTGAGGATGTAAAACTGACCGGTGGAGGCGATGGTGCCAAACAGGGTGCCGGTGGTCTGACCAGCGGGGATCTGCACGGCAAAGTCCGTGCCTTCGCTGGTGGTGCCAAAGTAGATCAGGGGACCGGCGGGCACGACGTTGAAGGTCTGAGAGACCGCGTCGGCAGGCACGTAATACAGGTCGCCGCCCTGTTCGGCGCGGATCACGACTGCGCCGGTGGCACCGGTGAGGGTGACGACGTTGCCAGAGATCATGGCCGGCCCGGAGACGACGGTGTAGGTGATGGGCAGACCGGAGGGGGACGTGGCGTCCAGGGTGAAGGACGGGTCGTTGGCGCGTTTGGTGCCGATGGCCGGGAAGGTGATGCCATTGTCCAAGCTGGGGGCCGGAGTGAACGCGACCGGATCGACCGGCAGGGTGGTGGCATCAGGGGTGTCTTCGGTGCGGATAATGACCTCGGCGGTGACCTCGGTGTCGACCGTCACGTCGGCCGGATAGCTGACGGTGAAGGTGAAGGACGCCGGGGCGGTGGGCACATTAAAGTAAGCCCATTCCAACAGGTCGGTGGTGCCGACGGACGGCGACAGATCGACCGAACCGTCGTCGGAGACATAGGCCCAGCCTTCGGGCAGAGTCACGGCCCAGGCGAGCGCGGAGGTGTTTTCCGGGTAATCGGTGGCCGTCGCGGTGAAGGTGAGCGTGCCGCCGCTGGTGAAGGTTTCATCTGAGTCAGCCCCGAGCGTGAGCGTGGCGGTCGGCGTGGGGATGGGCGCCGGCATGGGCACCTCGGCGGTGCTCAGACCGAAGAGGGTGGCGGCGGTGAGCAGGAACGCGGTAAAAGCGAAGCGTTTCATAGTGGTATCCGGTTGGTGGTGACGTGCCGGGTTCAGGGGACCATGGCCGGGCCGGGGGCGAAGCCGTCCTCGGTGTTCGGGTTGTAGTGGTATTCGCCGGTGCGAGTGGAACCGACACGGCTGTTGTAGAGCTCGATGATGCGGGTGAGCTCGAGCAGGCTGAGCTGACCGTCGTCATTGGAGTCGGCGGTGTGAGGCAATATGCGCGTGCCCGGCCCCGGTTCATATCTGTCGACCGTCTCGTCGTTGGAACGATATTCGCCGGTGCGGCGCGTGCCCTCGCGGGTGTTGTAGAGTTCTACCATGCGCAAAAGCTCGGAGAGCGAGATGTGGTAGTCGCGATCGGTGTCACCGAAGTGGTAACCCGGGGTGATGGTGAAGGCGGCGTTTTGGCCGGCGAAGGCATAGTTGGTGGCCGAGAGGCCGGCCACATCGACCGAGACCGTGTAGTCGCCGATCGCGCTGGTTCGCGTGGCATCGGTGGTGAGCACCGGGGTGCCGGTGACGACGGCCTCGTCCTCGCCGTTGACGAAGCCCGCGTAGCTGAAGGTCAGCGCGGGGTTTTCATCGCCGTAGACGCGGCTGATGGCATCGGCCGAGACGGTGACCAGCACCGCGGTGATGTCACCGGTGAGGACCGGGTCGGTGAGGGTGTAGTTGGTCGCGTCGGTGCCGCTGAGGGCTAGCCCTGACAGGGTGATCGGCTTGCCGGTGCCGACATCGGCGGTGTCGTAGCTGACGGTGACGCCCGTGTAGTCGGCCGTAACTGTATCGGAGCCTTGGATACCGGTGAGCGTGCCACCGGAGCTGTCGAGGGTGGCGGCGGTGGAGCCGTCGTAGGCTTTGGTGGTGATGGCCAGGCCCGGCAGAGTGAGCTCGGCGGCGGTGATGTCGGCGATGAGCCCGGTGGGCACCGTGAGGCTGTAGTTGCCGGCGGCCGCACCGGTGAGGGTCGAGCCGGAGAGCGTGACAGCCTTGGCGGTGCCGACCGCTTTGTCGGCAAAGGTCGCGGTGACGCTGACTTGGTCGAGGCTCACGTCGTCGGAGCCGACGATGCCGGTGTAACCCAAGGCGCTGTAGTCGATCGTCGCAGCGGTGGTGGCGTCGTAGACTTTGTCTTCGGCGACCAGTCCGGTGAGGCCCAGTTCAGCAGCGGTGATGTCGGCCGTGGTGGCCGGCTGGGTGAGGGTGTAGTTGCCGGTGGCGGTGCCCGCGAGGGCGAGACCGCTGACGGTGACATCTTTACCGGTGGCTACGTTGGCGTCGGCGAAGGCGCCGGCCGCGGCGGTCTTATCGAGCGTCACATCCTCGCTGCCGACCACACCCACCAAGGCGGCGGAGTCGGTGTCGAGGGTGGCAGTGTTGTTGCCGTCGTAGACTTTATTGGCCGCGGTGACGCCGGTGACCGTGAGCTCGGCCGCGGTGATGTCGGCGGTGGGCGTGGGCTGGGTGAGGGCGTAATTCGTGGCAGTGGTGCCGGTGAGGGTGATACCGGAGACGGTGACCGACTTGGCGGTGCCGATGTTGGCATCGGCGAAGGCGCCGGTGGCCGCGCTGGTGTCCAGGCCGACGTCGTCTCCGGAGACGGCGCCGTCGAGAGCGGCCGATCCGGTATCGAGGGTGGCGTCGGTGGAACCGTCGTAGGTTTTGGTGGTGGCGGTGACACCGGTGACGGTCAGCGGGGCGGCAGTGATGTCGGCCGTGGTGGTGGGTTGGACCACCGCGTAGTTACCGGCCTGGCTGCCCGAGAGGGTGATGCCGGTGACCGTCACGGTTTTGCCGGTGCCGACGTTGGCGTTGGCAAAGGTGCCGGCTGCGCCAGTGGTGACGGGATTCACCGTATCCGAACCGATGATGCCGACGAGGACGGCGGAACCGCCGAGGGTGGCATCGGTGGAACCGTCGTAGGTTTTATCCACGGCGGTGACGCCGGTGACGGTGAGTGGTGCCGGGGTGATGTCGGCGGCGGTGGTGGGTTGGGTCAGCGTGTAGTTGTCGGCGTCGGTATTGGACAACGCGAGGCCGGAGACGTTGACGGTGATGCCCGCGCCCACGTTGGGGTCGACGAAGGCACCGGCGGCGGCGCTGGTGTCGAGGTCCACCGTATCCGAGGACAGGATACCCTGGAGGGCGGCGCTGCCAGTGGACAGGGCGGCGATGGCCGAGCCGTCGTAGGTTTTGTGGCCGGCGGTGACCCCCGTGACGGTGAGGGTGGCCGGGTTGATGTCGGCGGTGAGGCCGGTCGGCTGGGTGAGGGTGTAGTTGCCGGCGTCGGTGCTGCTGAGAGCAAGACCGGTGACCGTGACAGCCTTGGCGGTGTCGACGGTCTTGTCACCGAAGCTGGCGGCCAGACCGGAGGTTTCCAGACCGACGGAGTCGGAGCCGATGATGCCGACCAAGCTGGCGCCGGTGAGGTCGAGGGTGGCATCGGTGGTCGTGTCGTAGACCTTGTTCTCAGCCAGGGCACCGGTGACGGTGAGACCGGCTGCGGTGATGTCGGCAGTGAGACCAGAAGGCTGGGTGAGGGTGTAGTTGCCGGCGTCGGTTCCGGTGAGGGTGTAACCAGAAACTGCGGTGGCCTTGGCCGAACCAACGGTCTTGGTGGTGAAGCTGGCGGTCGCGGCGGTCGCGTCGAGGGTGACGTCCTCGGAGCCGACGATGCCACTTAGCGCGGCGGTGCCGGTGAGGGTGGCGTCGGTGGTGGCGTCGTAGGTCTTGGAGTCGACGGTGATGCCGGTGATGGACAGTGGCGCCGGAGTGATACTGGCGGTGAGACCGGTGGGTTGACTGAGCGAGTAGTTACCCGCGGCGGTGCCGTCCAAGGCCAAGCCGGAGACCGTGACCGCGAGGTCGTCGCCGATGTCGGCGCTGGGGAAGCTCGCGGTGAGGCTCGCGGTGTTGAGCGAGAGGTCATCGCTGCCGATCTTGCCGGTGAGGGTGACCGCGCTCAGGTCCAAGGTGGCATCGGCGGTGCCGTCGTAGGCCTTGGGGTTGGCGCTGGCGTCGGCGATGGTGATCGGGGCGGCCGTGATGTTGGCGGTGAGGCCGGTGGGTTGGGTGAGGGTGTAGTTGCCAATGGCGGTGCCGGCCAACTGGAAGTTGGCGGCGGTGACGGCGATGCCGTTGCCGACATTGGCCGAGGCAAAGGTGCCGGTGGCGGCGTTGGGGTAGAGGTTGACGTCCTCGGAGCTGACCACACCGACCAGGGCCGCCGAGCTGGTGTCCAAAGTGGCGTCGGTGGTGCCGTCGTAGATTTTGCCGGTGGCGGTGACGCCGGTGATGGTCAGCGCTTTGGCGGTGATGTTGGCGGTGAAGCCGGACGGCTGGGTGAGGCTGTAGTTGGCGGCGTCGGCACCGGTGAGGGTGAAGCCGGCAACGGTGACGGGAATGTCGGTGCCCACATCGGCTGAGGCGAAGGTGAAGGTCGCGCCGCTTTCGTCAAAGTCGACGGTGTCACTCAGCAGAGCGCCATCGAGTAGCGGCGTGCTGTTGTAGGTAGTGGCGGTATTGCCGTCGTAGACCTTGGAGGCGATGCCCATGCCGATGAGGGTGACCGGCTTCGGGGCGATCGTGATGGAGAGAAAGCCACCGGTGGTATTACCGGCGGTGTCGCTGACCAGCACCGGATAACCGGTCGCGGTGGCGACGGCGGTGGGGGTGCCGGTGACGGCGCCGGTGGTGGGGTTGAGCGAGAGGCCGGCGGGCAGGCCAGTGGGGGCGACAAAGCTGACCGGGCCACCGCTGGCGGTGAGGGTGTAGGTCGAAGCGGTGCCGTAGTTGAGGGTAGGCGTGATCGAACTGGTGATGACCGGGCCGGTGTTGTCCAAGGTGATGGTCAGGCCGGTGGACGCGCTTGAGGTGTTGTTGGCCGCGTCGGTGGCTTTGGCCGTGACGGTGTGGTCACCTTCGCTCAGGACGGAAGTCTGGATCGACCAGTTGCCGCCGGTGGCGGTGCCCGTGCCAATCACGGTGGTGCCATCGGTGTCGTAGAGCGTGACGGTGGCGCCGGCTTCGGCGGTGCCGTTGAAGGTGGGTTGGGTGCCGGTGGTAATGTTGTCGGTGTTGGAGGTGCCGTTGTCGGAGCCCGCGGCGAGATCGGGCGTGGAGGGAGCGGCTGGGGCCACGTCGTCGACCACGGTGATGGAGAAGGCTTCGGCGTAATTGTCGGTGCCGTCGTTGGTGTTGATGCGCACCGAGTAGGCACCGGCGGAGAGGGCTGCGGCGTTGTTGGCGCGAAGGCTTGTGCCACTGATGTTGAAGGACGCGTTGTCCGTGTCGCCCGTGCCGGCGACCAATGTGTAGATGTGGCTGTCGCCGCTGTCAGAGTCGGTCGTGGAGAGGGTGCCGACCGTGGCGTTGGTGCCGCCGGATTGGTTGACCGTAGTGCTATTCAGCGCGATGTCCGTCGGGGCGGTGTTGGCGACTGGAGAGCCCAGCACTAGATCATTGATAGAATGATGGCTGGCCGACTGGTCTCCGATGTAGCCGCCGGCAGAAATAAAGAGTCTGACCTCGTCGACGTTGCTGAAGGTGCTGTCGAGGGTGACCGTCTGCGGACTGTAGCTGGGGTCATAGCCTTCGAACGAAGTGGCGGCGACCTGTGTGCCGTCGCGGTAGCCAATGACGGAGATCGTCGTCGATTCCGTGTCTCCCCAGTTATAGTAGTCAAAGGAGGTGAGTCTAAACTCACTGCCGTCAGCGGATTTGATGGCGAAGCCCTTAGACCCAGCGTTGGTATCGTTGGTCAACCCGGTGAAGCTGGCATCGGTGCTTCCTAGAAACGTGTTGTCATGCCAACTGAGAGGAGTGTCCAGGGTGCCGTTTGTGTCCGAGATGAGGAAAATTTGGATATCAATGTCGCTGATCGGATTTGATCCGCCTTCGCCGTCGCTTGCGATGTCATCGCCGGAAATATCGGTGCCGTTCCGGGTGAAGCTAAGCGTTGGGGAAGAGCTGAGCGACACTGCGACGGAAAGCGTAAACGCCTTTGCAAAGGTGTCGGTGCCGTCACTGGTTTGGATACGGACGGAGTAGGCGCCGGGGGAGAGGGCCCCGGCGTCGTTGGCGCGCAAGGTTGTGCCACTGATGTTGAAGGACGCGTTGTCCGTATCGCCCGTGCCGGCGACCAGCGTGTAGGTGTGGCTGTCACCGCTGTCAGCGTCAGTCGTGGAGAGGGTGCCGACGGTGGCGTTGGTGCCGGCGGATTGGTTGACCGTCGTGGCGCTTAGCGCGATGTCCGTCGGGGCGGCATTGCCGGAGGCTTGTTGGATGTTGACCGCCAGGTGGAGGAGGGCACCGCCGTTATGAGTCCAAGCGAGGGGGACTGAACTGGCACCGCGTTTGATGGCGGTGGTGTAGGTGCCGTAACCACTGCCGAGCGGCAGGCGGCTGTAGCTGGTGAGAGGCCGAGCAGTGGAGGGCGTGAGCGTTGCCGCGCCGCCAGATCGGTAGACATCAAAGATCTCGAAGACGAGATCGCCGGGGTTGCTGGAAACGGTGAGAGAAGAGGTGGTGCCAGTGGTGGCCTGATTCGTTTGCGCGCCGGAGGTTGGCGTTGATTGATCAGCGCCGGAAAATGCTTCGGCGTGAATAAACTGGATGTCGCCGCTCCCGGCGTGAGTTACAGTGATATCGCCCGTGGTCGAGGAGGCGGAATCGCCCAGCGCGAGAACCCAAATCGAATCCACTGCGGTGCCGTCATCACGTTCGGTGACCTGGGTCATGGCAGAGCCGCCAAACGAAACACCCGTGATGTCGGTTGATCCAGAATTACCGGCAGAGACCAGCAAAACGCGGTTGGTGCCCGCAGGCACTTCGTAGCTCTCCAGTGTCAAGTCGCCGGCATAAAGAGACGTGCGCGGGCTGCCGAGCGGGAGCACGGCCGGCGAGGGATCGTCGGTGATGGTGAGAGAGGTGATGGTGGCGCCGGTGCCGTAGGCGGACCCGTCATTGCTGTCCCAGTTGGCAGGGTTGTTGAGCGAGTAGAGTAACTCGGTGCGGGTGCCGCTCGTCAGTGACCCCAGTTTGTAGCGGGCATTGTTCTTTTCGCCGTAGTAGCCCAGAGTAGAAACTAGGTTGGTGGTGTAGGCCGAATCATATTCGGGGTCGTCGTCCGCGCGGTGCGCTGGATTGGGGAATAGGGATATGGCAGTCGCACCGTTAACCAAACCGGTGGGAAGCGCGGAATCCGAGGTGGCGGTGTTGTTGACGGCGTTCCAGGTGGTGATCGGGTCGTATTTTCCGGCTGCCCAATTGTAGTCGCCGTGGACGCCACCCACAAAGTTGGGAGAAGTCGGGGCGACGCCGGTCGAACTGGTGTAGGCGAGGATGGAATCGCCTGCTAAAAGTGAGAAATTAGAGCCATTTAGCTGAGTCATTGTGCCGCCACCGCCGGTGATGCTCAGCACGCCATCCGTGGCGGTTTCGTCCACGTGGACAACGGTGCCAGCGGAAAGGCCGCCGCCTGGCGCGGTGTAACGGAAGTGCGGTTCGGAATTGGACTGCCAAGCTGACCCCAACCAACCCTGATCGGTAAGGTAAAATGACTGACCCGCCGGGATATCGACCATTGGGACAAAGGAAAACCCGTCTGGTGTGTCGGTGTTAAACCGGACAAAAACAATGTCGCCAGGACTGAGTGAGGCTTGGTTCTGGGCTGGCGTCCAAATGATCGTATCGAAGGCCAAGGCAATCGGGGCCGAGCTATGACTGACCGTGAACGCAGAGACACCGGTCCAATTCAGAGTAATGGTTCCGTATCGGCCAACCGTCCCCGCCGGTGACAGGCTGTCGGTGGACACAACGACGTCCGCGTTGGATCCCGAACCTGCGGTCTGATGAAAGGTGTAGTTCCCGGAAGGCTGCCCGCCGAATACCTCAACCATAACCAGCGAGGTCAGGTCGACCGCAGTGTCGAAAGTAACGGTGTAGCTAGCCTGCGCGCCATTCATGATGGCGGTGAAGCTGTTGGTGCCGCCGGCATCGCCAGCGTCAGTGAGGGTCCACAGGTTGGGACTCGTATCGCTGTCGGAGAGCGTGACCGTGACACCACTGACGGTTTGTTGAACGGTGGCGCCCGACCCTCCGGTTGCTGGCGTGGTATTGGATTCGAAATCGAAGGTTTCCGCCTGCACTGAAATTGCAGCAAGGCACGATAATACGACGGCGAGGTATGAGCGAATGTTCATGGTAGGCGAACTAGGGAAAAAGGGAATTGGAGGAAGCGACCGGCAGGAAGATCCGAAGCGAAAAACCAGGCAGCGCGAGGGGTGAAAGTTGGGTAACTACTTAAAATATAGGAACCTAAGCTCTTGTGGGTCGCCCTCTGCAGCCGGCGCAGTAATCGCAGATGGTGAACCAAGGTGCAGGCGCCTTGCGTGCCCAAGCAATGTTTAATATTCGGAAAAGTAATATTACATAGAATTTAAAATAATGAAATTTCATTTCCCGTTCGGTAGCTCGTTATCAAGCAAGGCGACGTAACACGGTGCGGGACGGGCGCGAAAAAGCCCCGGCGCGCACGGGGCGGCCGGGGCTGAAGGAAGAGAAAAGGTCGGGGGAAGAGCGGTCCGGATTATTCGGGCAGTTCGTAGATTTCTATGAGGGCGTTGCCTTGTTCGCCGTCGGCGCTGGCGCTCAGCTCGACGGTGTAAGCGCCGGGGGCGAGGGTGACGATGAGGCCGGCGTCGGCGGCACCGTCCGCGAGGGCGAAGGCGCCGAGGGTGGTGTTGGCCGTCGTGATCTCGGTCGCGGTGGCGGTGCGTTGCCCGGCGAAGACCGGAGTGGCGCTCTGCCAGTTGTCGTTGGCGGCGACGACCTGGCGGTCGGCGTTGTAGACCTTCACCTGCGGGTCCATGAGCACACCGGGGACGCCTTGGGCGGCGAGGCCGGGACCGATGCCACGGACGAGGACACGCTTGGGGCTGTTGCCGGTGACGATGAAGCCGCCGATGAGCACGCCTTCGCCGCCGGTGACATCACCGCGGGAGGAGATGTTGACGAGGCGTTGGTATTCAGAATTTGGATTCTCGGCCGCGTCGTAGATTTCGGCGATGGCGATGCCGCCCGCGCCGGTGTGGTTGACGTGCAGGGTGTAGACGCCGGGGGCGAGCTCGGTGACGAGAGCGGCGTCGAGGCTGCCCTCGGGGAGCGGGAAGGCGCCGGTGACGGTCGCGGCCATGGCGGCGTTGGCGTCATCGGACCAGGTGTCGGAGGACATGAGCTCGGAGCCGGCGGCGTCGAAGAGCGTGATGCGCGGATCGGCGACGGGGTTGTCGATGCAGTAGTCGGCGAGGGAGGGACCGACGGCGCGCAGGAGCACACGTTTGGGTTGATCACCGCCGATGACGAAGCCGGTGATGAGCGGCGAGCCGTTCACGTAAGCGCGGGTGGAGAGGTTGATCAAACGATCGGTGCGCTGAGTGTCGGTGGCCAATCCGGCGAAGTCGTCTTCGGCGCCATCCGGGAAGACGAGGTGACCGCTGACGGTGGTGCTGGGCGCATCAACGCTGCCGACGATGTGCAGGGACTCGTTGGTGCTGAAGTCAAATGCACCCGAGGTGGCGATCGCACCGGTGCCGCCCGTGATGATGTTCGGGGTCACTGCCAGCACGTAGACCTTGCCGGTGGTGCCGACGATGGAGGAGGTGGTGCCGTTGGAAGCGTTGAGGGACGACGCTTCGTAGAGTCCGGCGAGGTCGGCGGTGGGTCCATCGGCCGGTTCGACCAGTGCAGTCATGGTGACTCCGAGTTCCGCAATCTGCAGGTTGAGCACGCCGCCGTTGAGCGTGCCGGTGAAGGTGTAGGTGGTTTCGGCGCGAGCGATCTCATCGCCGGCGGCGCGACGACGCAGCGAGTTGAAGGCGAGTGAGGCGGAGTCTGCGGTGGGTTCACCGAGCACCTGCAGATCCAGCACGACGACGTTGCCGCTGGAGTCGACTTGGAAGGAGAGGATGAAGTATTGGCCGGTGGCGCGGAAGCGGCCGAAGAGCGTGCCGTTTTTCTCGCCGGCTGGAATTTCGGCGGCGAAGTCCTCACCGTCACTGGCCTCACCAAAGTAAACCAGCGAGCTTGCCGGTATGACGGTAAACGTCTGCGTGGCGGAGCTGGCGGGGAGGTAGTAGAGGTTGCCGGCTTGTTCGGCGCGGATGACGACTTCGCCGGGAGCGCCGGTGAGGGTCACAGTATTCCCGGAGATAAACGCGGGACCGGATACGACCGTGTAAGTGATGGGCAGGCCGGACGGCGAGGTGGCGTCGAGTTGGAAGCTGTCGTCGTTGGCGCGGCGAGTGGCGATCGCCGGGAAGTTGATCGTCTGGTCGCGATAGGGGGCGGGCTCGAAGGTGATCGGGTCGACATCGAGCAGGCCGTAGTCGGTCGCGGAGGACGCCCGCAGCACCACCTGTGCGGTGATGGTGCTGGCTTCGAGAATATCGGCCGGGTAATCGACCGAGAAGCTGAAGATGGCGCCGGTATCCGGAATGTTGATATAGGCCCATTCCAGCAGCACGAGATCACCGGGGGCGGGGGTGATGCTCGGTTCATCCACGCCGCCGGAATAGGTCCAGCCGGCGGGAATCGTGACCGCCCAGGCAATGGCGGTGGTATCGGTCGGATAGTCGGCCGCACTGGCGGTGAAGGTCAGCGTGCCGCCCCCCGTCGAGGTGTTGGGGGAATCGGCGGTGAGCTCGAGCGTGGCGGTGGGGGTGGTGTCGGACCTGGCGAAGCCGACCGCGGCGAACAAGGTGCTGAAGCAGATCGAGAGAAGAAGACGTTTCATGAGGGATGAATTCCGGGACGAAGTGTTGCAGGGCGGTGGGGCTTAGCGGTTGAGCTCGGGGCCCGGGGCAAAGCCGTCCTCGGTCGTGCCGCGGTAGTGGTAGGCGCCCGTGCGGGTGCCGCCTTCGCGGGTGTTGTAGAGTTCGATCACGCGGGTCAGCTCGATGAGGCTGAGTTGTCCGTCGCCGTTGGAGTCGGCGGTGTGTGGTAACAATCGTTCGCCGTCGCCGGGGGCGTAGCGATCGGTGGTGGTGTCGTCGGATTGGTAGGCGCCGGTGCGACGATAGCCTTCGCGGTAGTTGTAGAGCTCGATCATCCGCAGCAGCTCGGAGAGACCGATGGTGTAGTCGCGATCGGTGTCGGCGAAGTGATAGCCGGGATCGATGGTGAACTGCGCATTGGCGGCTGAGAAGGTGTAGTTGGTCGAGTCGAGGGTGCCGAGGCCCACGGTGATGGTGTAATCGCCGATGGCGCTGGTGCGGGTGGCGTCGGTCGAGAGCACAGGAGCGCCGGTCAACACACTGGCGTCCTCGCCGGTGATGAGGCCGGTGTAGGTGGGCACCAGGGCGGGGTTGGGATCGCCGTAGGGACGATTGATATTTTCCGCCGAAACGACGACGGCCACAGGAGTGATGGCGCCGAGGAGACCATCGGGGTCGGTGAGCGTGTAGTTTCCGCTATCGGCGCCGGTGAGGGTGAGCTCGGTGCGCGCGACGTGTTTGTCGACGCCGGCGGTGGCGGTGTCGAAGGTGAGCGTGACGTTGGCGTAGTCCGGCGACACCGTGTCGGAACCCTGCACGCCGTTGAGCGAAGCGGCCGAAGTGTCGAGCGTCGCGGTGCGCGTGCCGTCGTAGGCTTTGGTCTCCACGGCGAGGCCGGTGAGCGTGAGTGTCGCCGCAGTGATGTCGGCGCTCAGGTCGCTCGGCATGGTGAGGGTGTAGTTGCCGGCGGCGGCACCGGTGAGAGCGGAGCCGGTGAGAGAAACGGGTTTGGCGGTGCCAATCGTTTTGTCGGCGAAGGTCGCGGTGACGCTGCTTTGGTCAAGCGAGACGTCGTCGGAGCCAATGATGCCGGTGTAGGCGATGCCGCTGTAGTCGATGGTGGCATCGACGGAGGCATCGTAGACCTTGGCGTTGGCCACCAGACCACTGACGGTGATGCCGGCGGCGGTGATGTTGGCGGAGGTGGACGGCTGGGAGAGGGTGTAGTTACCGCTGGCGGTGCCGGCCAATTGGAAGTCGGCGGTGGTCACGGTGATGCCGGTGCCGACCGACGTGGAGGCGAAGGTGCCGGTGGCGGCGTTGGTGTCGAGGGACACATCGTCGCCGGAGATCGCGCCGACGAGGGAGGCGGCGCTGACGTCGAGCGTGGCGGTGTTGTTGCCGTCGTAGGTTTTGTGCTCCGCGGTGACGCCGGTGATGGTGAGAGCCTTGGCGGTGATGTTGGCGGTGAAACCGGTGGGCTTGGTGAGCGTGTAGTTGCCGGCGGCGGTGCCGCTGAGACCGAGGCCGGAGAGGGTCACGGTCTTGGTCGTGCCGATGGAGGCGTTGGCAAAGGCACCGGCCGCGGAGCTGGAATCGAGGCTCACGTCGTCGCCGGAAACGCTGTTTTGCAGCGCGGCGCCGGAGAAGTCGAAGGTGGCGACGTCGGTGGCGTCGTATTCCTTGGACTGGGCGGTGATGCCGGTGACGGTGAGCGGCCGCGCGGTGATGTTGGCGGAGGTGGACGGCTGGGTGAGGGTGTAGTTACCGTTGGCGGTGCCAGCCAATTGGAAGTCGGCGGTGGTCACGGTGATGCCGGTGCCGACCGACGTGGAAGCGAAGCTGCCGGTGGCGGCGTTCGGGTAGAGGGAGACGTCGTCGCCGGAGATCACGCCGACGAGGGAGGCGGCGCTGACGTCGAGCGTGGCGGTGTTGTTACCGTCGTAGGTTTTGTGCTCCGCGGTGACGCCGGTGATGGTGAGCGCTTTGGCGGTGATGTTGGCGGTGAACCCGGTGGGCGTGGTGAGGGTGTAGTTGCCCGCGGTGGTGCCGCTGAGGCCGAGGCCGGAGAGGGTCACGGTCTTGGCCGTGCCGATGGAGGCGTTGGCAAAGGCACCGGAGGCGGAGCTGGAATCGAGGCTCACGTTGTCGCCGGATACGCTGTTTTGCAGCGCGGCACCGGAGAAGTCGAAGGTGGCGACATCGGTGGCGTCGTATTCCTTGGACTGGGCGGTGATGCCGGTGACGGTGAGCGGCCGCGCGGTGATGTTGGCGGAGGTGGACGGCTGGGTGAGGGTGTAGTTACCGTTGGCGGTGCCGGCCAATTGGAAGTCGGCGGTGGTCACGGTGATGCCGGTGCCGACCGACGTGGAAGCGAAGGTGCCGGTGGCGGCGTTCGGGTAGAGGTTCACATCGTCGCCGGAGATCGCGCCGACGAGGGAGGCGGCGCTGACGTCGAGGGTGGCGGTGTTGTTGCCGTCGTAGACTTTGTGCTCCGCGGTGACGCCGGTGATGGTGAGAGGCTTGGCCGTGATGTTGGCGGTGAAACCGGTGGGTTGGCTCAGCGCGTAGTTGCCCGCATCGGTGCCGGAGAGACCGAAGCCCGCGACGGTGACCGCGATGCCTGAGCCGATGTTGGGTGAGGCGAAGGTGGCCGTGGCGCTGGTGTCATCGAAGTAGACGTCGTCGCCGAAGACGGAGCCGTCGACGAGTGGCGTGCTGTTGAAGGTGCCAGCGTTGGTGGCATCGTAGACCTTGTCGGCCACGCCGAGACCGATGAGCGTCACCGGTTTGCGGGCGACGGCGATGGTGAGGGTTTGTTGGGCGGTGTTGCCCGCGAGGTCGGTGACGGTGATGGTCGCGGCGGAGGAGCCAGCCGATGACGGCGACCCGGTTACGGCGCCGGTGGAGCTGTTGAGCGCGAGGCCGAACGGCATGCTGGCGGTGCTGAAGGCGGTGGGGCTGCCGGAGGCGGTGACTGAGAAGCTGACGGAGGTGCCGTAGGTGGCGTTGGCGGTGGTTGCGCTGGTGAAGGCCGGCGCGGTCGTGTCGATGGTCACGGCGAGTCCGCTGGAGGCGACGGAGGTGTTGCCGGCGGTATCGGAGCTTTTGGCGGTGACGGTGTGAGTTCCCTCGGAGAGGACCGAGGTGGTGATGGACCAATTGCCGCCGGTGGCGATCCCGGAGCCGAGGGCCGTGGTGCCGTCGGTATCATAGAGCGTCACGGTGGTGCCGGCTTCGGCGGTGCCCGTGAGGGTGGGAGTTGTGTCGTTGGTGGTGTTGTCGGAATTGGAGGTGCCGGAGTCGGAGACGCTGCTCAGGTCGGGCGTGGAGGGAGCGGCGGGGGCGACGTCATCGACCACGGTGATGGTGAAGCTCTCGGCGTAGGTGTCGGTGCCGTCGTCGGTTTGGACGCGCACGGAGTAGGAACCGGCAGCGAGGGCGGAGGCGTCATTGGCGCGGAGGCTGTCGCTGTTGATGTTGAAAGACGCGTTGTGCGTGTCGCCAGTGCCCGCGACCAACGTGTAAGTGTGGCTGTCGCCGCTGTCGGCATCGGTGGTGGAGAGGGTGCCCACGGTGGCGTTGGTGCCGCTGGACTGATTCACGGAGCTCGAGCTCAGAGCGATGTCGGTGGGGGCGGTGTTGCTGGGGCCGACCACGGAGGTGACGGCGGCGCCCATGATGGAAAGCAAGCCGTTGAAGGCGGGCCCGGATCCAACGCTGGAACTGGAAACGGCGGTGCGGTCGCCGGTAGCGGGGTCGATCGAATAGATCGTGTTCCGGCCGTAGGAAGCGACGAAGATGTCGCCGGCATTCGTGATCGACAGAGCGTAGCAGGAGCTCAAGGAGTCACCGGTGCCCAGCGAATCTCCCGAGACGAGGGTTTGGGTGCCGGTGGCAGGGTCGACATCGACGAGGTTGTTCCCTCTTTCGTTGGTCACCAGGTAGTGGCCATTGGGACGAACCACCAAGGCCGTGGGGCGGTTCAAATAAGGCGCGAGGGTGGTGACGGTGGTTTGGGCGCCCGTGGCAGGATCGACGCGAATGATGGGGTTCTCGGAATTCAGATTCCCGATGTTGACGACGATAATGCTCCCGTCGTCTTCGACCCACAGGCCGGTGATAGAGGCAAAGTTCTGCGCGACGTAGGAGCGGTCGCCGGTGGTGGGGTTGACGCGGTAGAGATTGAAGCCGCTGCCTTGGTCGCCAACCAGGATACTGCCGTCGGCCTCAATGGCCAGAGCCCACGGATCATTGAAGGAGGGACCGGTGCCGACGGTGCTGGAGGAGACGGTGGTGCGGTTGCCGGTGGCCGGATCGACCCGGATGATGGAGTCGGTGCCGCGGCTGGCTACGTAGAGGTAACCGTCACTCCCTTTGGCAGTGCCCAAAGGGGAGCTGAAATTTGGGCCGGTGCCGAGCGTGGCGGAGGATAGCTCGGTGCGCTCGCCGGTGTTGAGATCGACGACAAAAAGGGAGGCGCCGGAGTAGTTGGAAACGACGGTTTGCTCAGCGTCTAGCCCGGTCGCTGTGAGGCCCAACACGAGGAGCAACAAAAAGGCGGTTACGGCCGAGGCGCGTTGTCCGAAGTTGGAAAAATGCAGGAGCCATGCGGATGCGTTGCTTGCTGCGTTTCGAGCAAATTGGGAAGGAGTCATCGGGGTCGTCAGTCGTTTGCAGATCCATGAATTTCATGAATCCAGACCTGCGACCTACGACCCGATGGGGGGGAACTGTAGTGAAATCGAATGAAAGGGGCGAAGTGCCGAAAAAGCGGCGCGAATGGGAAAAATGCTGTCCAGTGTATTAATGTTTAGGATACGAAATTATGAATGGTTATGGGGTGAAAAAGCACTCAGTTTAAGGCGGGCGGCGGATCAGTGTATCCGATTATGGGATACATAAAGTCTCGGCGCAAATATGCGATGTGACTCGCTGCCTCATGAGGCAGCGAGGCGATGGTGATAGCGCGCGTGCGGGGGCGCGAAGGGGCGCACGCCCTAAGTGGTCGCCAACTCGATCGGTTGGGCGTGCAGCTTCAGGTCCGGGTTTTTCTCGGTGAAGTAATCCATCGTCCAGTCGTTGGGGAAGAGGACCACCGGGTGGTCGAACTTGTCGGTGCCGAGGTGGACGCCGCCGGGCATGAGCAAGGTCTCCGGGGAATCGAGCGACGGGTGCGGCTCGATCCAGCGCAGGTGTTCAAAGGGGGCGGGAGCGAGGCGGGACTTGGCGTTGTATTCGTTTTCCAAGCGCGCCTGCACGACCTCAAACTGCAGCGGGCCGACCGCGGCCAACAGCGTCGCGCCGGGCGGAGAGAAGCGCACCTCGAAGGACTGCATGACGCCCTCGAGCAGGAGCTGCTCAAGGCCGGAGCGATATTTTTTGGCGTCGGCGGGCGTCGGGTTGGTGAGCCAGGCAAACACCTCGGGCGCGAAGCGCGGGATCTCGTCGAAGGCGATGGTGCGGTCTTCGGTGAGGGTGTCGCCGATACCGAAAGCGTCGTGACCGACGAGGCCAATGACATCGCCGGGCCACGCTTCATCGACGGTCTCACGTTCTTGGCCGAAGAGTTTGTGCGAGGAGGAGAGGCGCACGTTTTTGCCGGTGCGTTGATGGGTGACGACCATGTCGCGCTGGAACTTGCCGGTGCACACGCGCAGGAAGGCGATACGGTCGCGGTGCTTCGGGTCCATGTTGGCCTGAATCTTGAAGACGAAGCCGGAGAACTTCTCGTGCGTGACGGGCAACTCGCGGGCTTCGGTGGGAGCCGGCAGACCGGGCGAGTGCATCGCAACGGAGCGACGCGGGGTCGGCGGGATGGAGTCGGTGAGGAAGCCTTGCAGCAGCAGCTCGACGCCGAAGTTGTTCACGGCCGAACCAAAGAACACGGGGGTCTGCTGGCCGGCGTGCACGGCGGCGAGGTCGAATTGGTGACCGGCGCCATCGAGCATCTCGAGTTGTTCCACCGCAGCGGCGTAGGCATCGGGATCGAGGACCTCGCGGAGGGATTCATCGCTGAGGTCGGAGACTTTTTCAGGGGCGCGGAAAGCGCCGCCGGGCGTGCGTTCGAAGAGGTGCACGTGTTTCTGGCGGATGTCGTAAACGCCCTTGAAGGACGGGCCATTGCCGAGCGGCCAAGTGACGGCGACGGGTTCGAGGCCGAGGACGGACTCCAATTCGTCGAGCAAGGCGAGCGGGTCGAGGGTCGGCCGATCGCACTTGTTCATGAAAGTGAAGATGGGCACGCCGCGGCGGCGGCACACCTCGAAGAGCTTGCGGGTCTGCGGCTCGATGCCCTTGGCGGAGTCGATGACCATGAGGGCGGCATCGACGGCGGTGAGCACGCGATAGGTGTCTTCGGAAAAGTCTTTGTGGCCAGGGGTGTCGAGCAGGTTGACGGCGTGGCCCTCGTAGTCGAACTGCAGGACGGTGGAGGAGACGGAAATGCCGCGTTGTTTCTCGAGCGCCATCCAGTCGGAGGTGGTCGCGCGCTGGTTTTTGCGCGCCGTGACGGAACCCGCCAAATGCACGGCATTACCGTAGAGCAAAAACTTCTCGGTGAGGGTGGTTTTACCGGCGTCGGGGTGCGAGATGATCGCAAAGGTGCGGCGGCGAGCGATTTCCTGGGCGGGCGTCATGGCTAAACCGGCGAGCGTCCGGTGCCGATGTAAGACCGTCAAGAGTGGACCCTTGGGGGTAGGCCCCCAGATGGGATAGGGGCTATATCCTACATCCTGTTAGCAGGTGCGTAGTTATAGCACTTAAATGCGTAACTTTCCGGCTTAAGGTTTAAATCCAGCGTGCCGAAAGTCTGCAGGAAACCCTTAGAACCGTGAACCTCATTACTTTCATCCTCCTCGGTTATGTCGCGATCGCGCTGTTGATCGCCTTGATGGTGCGTCGTGCGCCCGTCGGTTATGAAGACGACCAAGGATTCCATAACGGCGAACGCCCGTTGGAGCGTTCGACGACCGATTCGCTCTTGGCGAAGCTGTGAGGCGGTGCGCCCGATCGGGGCGCCGAGTTGCGTAAAATGGGCTTCCGCCGTGACGCTGGGGCCGCGATAGTGCGCGTCCATGTCGGACCTGCCTTTCCTCCAACTCAAACCCAACGCCAAGGGGCGTGTATTGCTCGGGCACCCGTGGGTGTTTGGCAACGAACTGACAGAGCTGGCGGGATCTGAATTTGATGGCGAAGTTCTCGAGTGTCGGGATCGACGCGGCAAACGCCTGGGCGTGGGCATTTACAACAGCCAGTCGCAGATCGCTTGGCGGCGCTTGGACGGCGGGCCGGCCCCGCTTAATGAACGTTACCTGCGCCATGCGGCCCAGGCTGCGCTGACCCGCCGAGAGGCGCTGGGCAGTCGTTCGACCTACCGCCGGCTCATTTGGTCGGAGGCCGATGGCATGCCGGGCGTGGTGGTCGACCAATTTGGCGACACGCTGGTGATGCAGGTGCAAACCCTGGCGTTCGAGCGCTGGAAGGACGTCTTGGCGGACATCCTGATCGAGCTCACCGGTGCCCGAGAGGTCATCCATCGCGACGATGCGTCCATTCGTCGATTTGAAGGATTGCCGCACGAAGTGCGCACCCGCTCGGGGCGGGACTGGGAGCCGCGGTGGGCGACGATTGATGGCTTTGATTATTGGTTGGATCTCATGTCTGGCCAGAAAACCGGCTTCTATCTGGATCAGCGGGAACAGCACGCGCGAGTGGCGGCGTGGGTGGCCGAGTTGGCGCGGCGCGGCGGCGGCAAGCCGCGGGTGCTGGATGCGTTTTGCAACCAGGGTGCCTTTGCGCTGCAGGCGGCGCGGGCCGGGGCAGGCGAAGTGCTCGGGCTCGACAGTGCCGGAGATGCCATCGCGCAGGCGCGGCTTAACGCCGAGCGTAATGACGTGGCGGATACCTGTCGGTTTGCCGAGGCGAATGTATTCGACTGGTTCAGTGCCAACCGGAGCGAGAAGTGGGACGTGATCGTGCTCGATCCCCCGCCGTTTGCGAAGTCGAAGAAGGCCTTGGACGGCGCGATGCGCGGCTACAAGGAGCTCAATTTGCGCGCGTTGCAGAGCCTGAATGCGGGCGGGCTGCTGGCGACCTACACCTGTTCGCACCACATGCAGGATGCGGAGCTGCGCCAGGTAGTGGCGGGCGCGGCGGCGGATGCGCGGCGACGGGTGCACATCGTGGAGTATTGCCACCAGCCGGCGGATCACCCGGTGCTGGTGACGATGCCGGAAAGCGAATACCTGCGCGGCTACGTGCTGCGGGTGGATTGAGCGACCGACCCGCGACCACGTTGTCGCTGCGCTCCAACGCGGCTAGTGAGTTAAAACAAAAAGGGTCGGCTGAAGGCCGACCCTACGTGGTTTAAGCGGTGCGCTTTTGGCGGCGGCGTTGGTGCCAGATCATGGCGCCGGCGAGGGCGACGGTGATGAGGCCCCAGGTGCGCGGCTCGGGGACCGGAGTGAATCCGACGGTGGAATCGAAGGGCTTGAAGTGCAGCTCGGCGCCGTTGTGGGTGTAGCTGGAGGCCACGATTTGACCCTCGGGCGCGACATTGCCGCTGTTGCTCAGATTGATCTCGGGGGCGAGGATGGAGCCGTAGAAGCGGGCACCACCGCCCAAACTCACTGAGTCGGCGAGGCTGCCGTTGGAGTCGGGCGTGATGTTCCAGAGCAGCTGTTCGTTGTTGGTGCCGGAGTTGAAATTGATGCCGCCGAAGATGGTTTTGTCGGTCGCGTTGAGGACGTTGATCACGTAGGTCACGTCGGTGGGCACATCGATCTTCACCTGGCTGACGCGCTCTTGGTTTTGGTCCCACGAGCCGTTGCCGTTGGCGTCGAAGAGCACGCCATTGAAGAGGTTCATGTCCAGGTTGAACACGACCACGCCGCTGGTGGCACCGTTGGCGTTGAAGTTGAGCGTCTGGCCTTGGAGCGAGATGCTGCCGGTCGGCGTGGCGGCGGCGAGGGTCTGGGAGATGGCGACGAGGCCGTTCTCCAGATTGGCGAAGTCCCAGTTTGCGGGAGTGGGATTGGTGCGCGGGTCGAAGGCGGCCTGCGGGTCGGAGCTGTTGGCCGAGTAGAGGCGGCCGTTGCCGGGAGATTGGAGGCGGCGTTGGTTGGAGGTGTAGGACCAGTTGCCGGTGAGGTTGGGCGTGGACGCGTAACCGCTGTGCAGCTGGGTGTCGCCGGTGAGGTTGAGCTGGCCGGCGACGTAGAGGGTCGGGTCGCTGGTTACGCCGAAGAGTTCGGGCTTTTGGGCGATGGAGCCGGAGCCGTTGAGGGTGAGGTTGCCGCCGACGGCGAGCGGTCCCCACGTGTCACCGTAGTTCGAGAGAGTGGTATCGCCGAAGGTGATGAGGCCGTAGTTCCGCATCGCCTGGTCGTAGGCGTAGACGGCGTTGTTCACTGCCACCTGCGCATGCAGCGCGGAGGTGCCCCAGACTCCAACGACGAGGAGGCAGGCAGCCGAAAAGCAGGAACGGAAAGAAAGACGGTTCATGTTGTGTCCTTACTATGATTCAAGAGCTGCGTCGGGTCAATGGAGGGGCCTTACGCAATCGTGATGAACAGGGACTTCGTAGTAGTGCGCATTTGCCGGCCGAGAGGTTAGGGTTTGGGCAGCCCTTGCGTGAGCAGGTTTCGTTCCTCGGGCAGCAACTGAAGTTGGCGGAGAACCGGCAGGCTTTCCAGCGGGCGGGCGGGGCGCTCGATGAGGGCGACGAAGAAGGCGGCGTCGGGGTTCTGGCGAGCGCCGGGCCCGGCGGCTTGCAGGAGTTCCCGGGCTTTGGCCGAGTCTTCACGCAGCCAGGCCCAGGCGGCTTGGGCGGCGAGCGTGCGGGGACTGGCGGGCAGGCCCTCGAGACGTTCGGCGGCGAGGGAGCGAATGCGGCCCTGGGTTTCCGGCCGCGCCAAACCGAGGCGCAGCCACGCGGTGACGACGTCGATGTTGTGCGGGTCGCGTTGCACCCACTGACTGAGCAGCGACCAGACGAGTTCGGTCTTGCCGGCGGCGACCCATTGGTCGTGCAGAGCGGCGTAGGCCCAGAAGGCTTGCGGGGAGCGGGTCACGACGGCTTGCAGGGCCGCTTCGCCCCAGGCAGGTCGTTGCCAAATGGAGGCGAGGCGAGCGAGCACGCGCAGTTCGCCGTTGTGCGAGGCGGTCTTGGCGATGGTGAGCGCTTCGGTCCAAGCCACATCGGCGGCGTTGGGATGGTTGGTGACTGCGAGGCGCTGGGCGCCGGTGGCGAGCAGGAGCGTGTCGGATGATATGGGGCCGAAGGTGGCGTCGAGCAGCGGGTCGACCGCGAGGCCGAGTTGGCCGGTGCTGAGCAGGAGCTCGGTGTAGATCTCGGTGATGGCGCTGTCATGGATGCGCGCGGGTGCTAGCGATTGCAGCCAGCGCAGGGCTTCATCGGAGCGGCGCACGCTGGACAACCACGCGGCGAGGGCGGCGACGTCGGTATCGTGGTCCTGCGCGCTGTATTTGAGGCGGGCGATCACGTCCTCCAGCGGGGCGAGCGGAACAGCGGGGCGGTCGGTGGTGGTCGGCGGAGCAGGGAAGGTGGCAAGCAGGCGCTCCACCAAGGCGGCGGCGCGAGGGCCGTCCTGTTGGCGGGCGGCATCCTTGAGTAACTCGAGGGCGGCGCGCACGCGGACGGTGGGTTGGTCGAGCAGATCATCGAGAGCGGAGCGGCCGGCGGCGCGCTCGGTGGCGTCGGGGCTCCACGCTTGGGCGATGGCAAGATCGAGGGCGGCTTGGGTGTCGTCGGGCGTCAGTCGCAGCAGCTCACGCAGGTGGGCCTTCATGGTCTCGATATCGCCGAGGTGCAGCGCGATCGAACTGGCGAGGCGCAGGTAGCGGGCGTCCAGTTCGGCGGCGCTGAGGACGACCGGATCGAGTGCGTCCTGTCCCACCTTCAAGCGGCCAAAGCGCAGGGCGTCGGCGGCGAGGTCGAGTCGGGCTTGCATATTACCCGGGGCCAGATCGACGACCTGTTGGCGGGCGGAGATGGCCTGCTCGTCGCCGACTTTGGAAAGGTAACCGGCGATGCGTTGCCAGGCCTCGATGTCGTCCTGGCCGAGTTGGGCGGCGCGGTAGAGCGAAAGGAGCAGGTTGCGGTAGTCCTGTTCGGCATCGAAGGTGGCGGCTTGGTCCAGCGCTCGCTCGAGGCGGTAGTGACGCCACGCCGGTTTTAGTGCCAACGTATACAGGGGGAGCAGCACCAGCAAACCGAGGATCGCGGCTCCCATCGCGATAAGTGAAAAGCGTTCGGCGGACGAACGGTTTTCCCACGTCTCTGCGAGGCGTCGAACTAGTGGGTGATCGGCGAGGGCCATACGTTTTGGACCGGGAATTATGGAACCGGATCTTGTAAGCGGAAGACGATGTGCGTTCTTAGGCAAACGACGTCGGCACAAAATGGCTTCAAGACAACCAATGGCAGTCGAGCACAAGGCGTGCCCCACCGCGTCGCCGGTGTGGCAGTGGACCGATTTTGCATGGCTGGCGTTGTTGTGGGGACCGCTGTTGTGGCGCTGGTCGGCGGCGTGGTCGGTCGACCCGGAGGTGGCGCACGGCTGGGCGGTGCCGGTGTTGGCGTTGTATTTGTCATGGCAGCGCGCACTCGCGTCCCCGCGGCTGCGCCAAGTGGATGTGGCGGAAGCGCAGCGGCCGCATCCGTGGGCCTTGGTGGTGATGTTGGGCGGGGCGGCGGTGGTGGCCGCGGCGGTGGTGGTGCTGGAAGTGAATCCACTGTGGCCGCGCGCGCAGTGGGTCGGGGGGCTGGCGGCCGTGGGCACGACGGCGGCGTGGTTGTGGCGCCGCGGCGGCGCGGTGGCGATGGCGCGCTATGCCTTTCCGGTGTGTTTTATGCTCACCGCGATCACGTGGCCCTCGGTGGTGCGGCAGCCGGTGGTGCACACCCTGACGGAGTGGCACGCGCAACTGGCGGCAGAGGTGGTGACGATGGCAGGGCGGGCGGCGGTGGTGCGTGGCAACATCATCGAAGTGGAACAGGGACTGATCGGTGTGGAGGACGCCTGCAGCGGCCTGCGCTCCTTGCAGGCGGTGTGGATGTTTGCGTGGTTTTTTGGTGAGCTGCATCGCCTGCGGTGGATACGCCGATTGCGTCTGGTCGGCGCGGCGATGCTGGCGGCGTTGGTCTTCAACGTCGTGCGCACTGTGTTCCTGACTTGGATGGTTGGCAGTGAAAGCGGCGAGACGGCGACGGATCTGCACGATCCTGCCGGCGTGACCGTGATGATCGCCACGCTCCTGACGATCGTGCTCTACGCGTTGCGCTTGGCGCGGAGCAATGATGCGGAGGGCGCGGACCGGGGCGCGAGTGTCACGACCACGACTTGGCATTCGACGCGGGTTGGTTGGGTGGTGGCGACGGCGGTGGCGGTGCTCGTATTGGAATCGGGGATACGGCTGTGGTTCGACCGGGAGGGATCCGAAGACGGGGCGGAGCACTGGGCTTTTGTGGCGGCACCCGATGGCTGGGAGGAGCATCCGATCTCGGAGGACGTGTTGGCCGTGATGCAGTGCAGCTCGGCAACGCAACTCACGACGGTGCGCACGTGGAATGGGGTCGCGGGTCTGGCGATGCTTTTTCGCTGGGAGGAGGACGCGGCGGGGTTAAGCACGTTGACCAATGTGCACGACCCGCGCGTGTGTATGCCGGCGATAGGCGCGACTCTGGTTGCCACGGATGAGCCGATCGAGCTGGAGGTGGCGGGACGCGTGCTGGCGTTTGACGCCTATCAGTTTCGCGTCGATGGGCTGCGCCAGTATGTGTTCAACGCGGTGTGGGATGCGTCGCGTCGGGAGGCGACGCCACGCTCGGTGGTGGGGGCGAGTTTGGACAGCGAGCGGCTGACCCGCGTGCTACGCGGGCGGCGTTACGCGGATCGAGACCGGGTGGTTTTTGTGCTGCAGGACGATGTCTCGCCGGCAGACGCGGCGGCGTGGCTGCGCCGCACGGCGAGCGCGATGCTGCGACTGCAGGACGGGCGTTAATTAAGTTCCGCGACGGCGGGGCGGCGTTGGCGGCGGCGCAGGGCGATGGCGAGCAGGGCGGCCCCGATGCCGGCGGCGGCCCAGGTGCGGGGTTCGGGCACCGGGGTGAACGACACGAAGGTGGTGAAAGACTGGTAGTGCAGCTCGGCGTTATTGTGGCTGTAGGTCGCAGCGATGACCTGACCTTCGGTCGCGACGTTGGCGCTGTTGGACAGATCGATGAGCGGAGCGAGAATCGAGCCGTAGAAGCGGGATTGACCACCGAGGGAAACAGAGTCGCCGAGGGAGGTGTTGGAGTCGGGCGTGATGTTCCAGAGGATCTGGTTGTTGTTCTGGCCCTGATTAAAGTTGATGCCGTCGAAGATGGTGGTGCCGGTGGCGTTGAGCACGTTGATGACGTAGGTGACGGAGTCGGGCACATCGATCTTCACCTGGCTCACGCGCTCCTGGTTTTGGTTGAACTGACCGTTGCCGTTGGCGTCGTAGATGTAGCCCTGGAAGTCGTTCATATCGAGGTTGAACACGACGACTCCCTCGGTCTGACCATTGGCGTTGAAGGAAAGCGTTTGGCCGGAGAGTTGAATGAGGCCGGTGGCGGTAGCGCTGGCGAGTTCGGCGGAGGCTTGGGCGAGGTCGGCCTGAATGGTGGCGAAGTCCCAGTCGGTGGGACCGGGGTTGTTGCGCGGGTCGACGGCGCCGAGTGGGTCGGAGGTGTTGCTGGTGCTCAGCACGCCGTTGCTGCCACTGAGGCGGCGCTGGGTGCTGTCCCAGGAGAACGAGCCTTCGAGACCGGGGAGGGCGGCGTATCCATTTTCCAAATGCACCCAGTTGTTCATGGTGAGGTTGCCCTGCACGTAGAGGGTGGGGTCGGAGGAGGCGCCGAACAGGTAGGATTTCTGGGCGATGGAGCCGCCGTCGAGATGGAGGTCGCCGCCGACGGCGAGGGGGCCCCAGGTGTCGCCGTAGTTGGTGAAGCTGGCGTTGCCGAAAGAGATCAGGCCGTAGTTGCGGATGGTCTGGTCGACCGTCCACACCGCGTTGTCCACCGATACCTGAGCGGTGACACTGCAAACGAGAGCGGCGCTGAGGCTCAGGAGTTGGAGAGGACGGCGAAGAGGCTTCACGAGCAGGAAAATTTTGGGCCCGGGCAGGGGGTGGTCAATTGGCGGCAGCTGAGCATCTTTACGCAGGGGAGTTACCTCACGTGCAGAGAGTGGGAATTGGTGGAGACGGGGCGGGGAGCACCGACGGGCATGTCGTCGTCGGTGGAGAGCTGGCGGCGTTCCTCGTAGGTGAGGAGCAGGCGGGAGAGGGCGGGGAAGCGGCGGTTCGGGTCGAGGGGGCGGTCGATCAAAGCGGCCCAGTAGGCGGCGTCGGGTTCGCGGTCGACCACGTTGCCGGCGCGCTGGAGCAGCTCGCGGGCAAGGGCGGTTTCGCCGTGGAGATGGTGCCACCCGGCGAGCGCGGCATCGCGGCGCGGACTCGCGGGCAGGGCGAGGAGGCGACGGGTGGCCTCGCGTTCGAGTTCGGTCGGGACTTGGGGCAGCGAGGTGCCCAGGCGTATCCACTGAATGACAACGGTGAGATCGTCTGGCTGCCGTTCGATCCATTGCTGGTAGAGTTTCCACAGGGCGTTGGCGTTGTCGGCTGCGAGCAGTTGGTCTCGGAGGCCGGCGTAGGCCCAGAATGCGTTGGGGTTGCGTTTGAGGGCCGCGCGCAGGGCCTGTTGAGTCCAATCGTTGCGTCCCCAGAGAGCCCCGACGCGGGCGAGGACCCGCAGGGCGTTGGGATCGCGGGCATCGGAGGCGAGATTGATGGCTTCGTCCCAGGCGGCCTGAGCGGCGGCGAGGCGGTTGTGGGCTTCGAGTTGGCGGGCGCCGGTTGCGAGCACGGCGGCTTCAGGCGGCAGGTCACCGAAGGCGTTTTGCAGCAGGTAATGAGCGGAGGCGGCCGGGATGCCCTCGCGCAGGGAGATCTCGGCGGCGATCTCGGCGACGCGCGGGTGTTCGCGGAGTTCGGCGGGCAGGGTATGCACCCACTGCAGGGCGTCCCGGCCGAGGCGGATATCGGCGAGCCAATCGGCGACTCGGGCGACGTCGGCCGGGTCGTCGAGTGCCGTGGTTTTGAGGCCGAGGATGAGGGTGTTGAGGTTGGTGGTGCGGGCGGTGAAGGCAGTGGGGTAGTCGAGCGCGTCGACGAGGTGCGGAAAGAGGGCGACGAGTTGGGGTTGGTCTTGGTTGCGGGCGGTGTCCTTGAGCAGGTCGAGGGTGACGCGCACCCGCAGCTCGGGCTGGGCGAGGAGGACGGTGAGGGTATCGAGGCCGTTGCGACGTTCGGTGGCGTCGGGGCTCCAGAGGCGAGCGATGGCGAGGTCGTAGGCGGCCTGTGTGTTGGACGGGTCGGCTGAGACGAGGGCGGTGAGATTGGTTTTCAGTTGATCAACGTCGCCCAAGTAGAGCGCGAGGGTGGCAGCGGCTTCCTGATAGGTGGTGCTGGAGGGCGCGAGGGCCTTGGCAGCCTCGAGGGCCGATTGGGAGGTTTTGTAATCGCCGAAGAGCAGGGCGGTCTGGGCGAGTTCCACCCGGGCGTGGAGGTCGGTCGGGTCGAGGGCGGTGACAGTCTGGCGGGCTTGCAGGGCCTCGGGGGAGCCGAGTTGGGTGAGATAATCGGCGATGCGTCGCCACACGGCGACGTCTTGCGAGCCCAGTTGGGAGGCCCGGCGGATGGCGAGCAGGACGTTGCGGTAGTCCTGCTCGGCGGCGAAGGCGTTGGCCTGGGCGAGGGTGCGGTCGACGCGCCACGTTTGCAGGCGAGGCAGTCCCCAGAATTGCACGACGGGCCAGAGTGCGAGGCCCAGCAGGGCGGTGACCGCTGCGGCGGTGGCGGCGATCTGTTGGCGGTGGGTGAAGCCGGTCCAGTAGAGGTGCCAGTGGCGTTGCCAGCGGGCGATCACGGTGACGGTCCCCCGGATTTAGCCTCAATCGGGAAGTGGATGTGGCGATACATGAAGGGGATTCCTCCCTGTTTATCGGCGGATTTCGCCCAGTCTTGAATGTCATCCCAGATCGAAACAGTCGCGGCGCCCGAGCGGGGGCGTGAGGTGAGCGCGGACCGCTGGTCGGTGGGGTTGCTGGTGGCGTGCCTGTGGGGGCCGATCCTGTGGCGCCTGCGTGAAGCATGGGGGGCGGATCCGGAGCTCATGCACGGGGTGGCGGTGCCATTCCTGGCGCTCTATCTGGCGTGGCAGCGTGCGCGGGTCGGGGAACGGACCGGAGGCCGGAAGGTTGGAACGGCGTGGATTGGAATCGTGGTTTTGATCGTGAGCCTGGTGGGCTGCTGGGCCATGGCGCTCGTGCTGGAGATCAATGCGCTCTGGCCGAAGGCGCAGTGGGTGGGGGCGGGGTTCGCGACGGCCGGCAGCTTGGGGGTGTTGTATTGGTCGGGTGGGTGGCCGCGGGTGCGGCATTATGCCTTTCCGGTTTTGTTTATGTTCACGGCGTTGTCGTGGCCGACGTTTGTGCGCACGGCGGTGGTTTCGGTGCTGACCGAGTCGCACGCGGAGATGGCGGCGGAAATCGTATCGCTGCTGGGTTATCCGGCGGTGGTGCGTGGCAACGTTATCGAAGTGGCGTCGGGTTTGGTGGGGGTGGAGCAAGCTTGTGCCGGACTACGATCGCTGCAGGCGGTGTGGATGTTTGGCCTCTTTTTTGGGGAGCTGCATCTGCTGAGCGTGGCGGGCCGACTACGCGTGCTGGCGGTCGTGGTGATCGCGGCATTGGTCGGCAATGTGATGCGCACGGTGTTTTTGACCTGGCGGATCGGGGTGGAGGGACTGCACGCCAACGAGGTCTGGCACGACGAGGCCGGCATGGCCGTGCTCATCGGCACCTTGGTGGTGGCGGTGGTGTATGCGCAGTGGGAGGCGGGTCGGTTCACGCGGTCGAAAGCGGCCGCGCCGATCGCCGCGACTCCGGGGGCGTGGCCGCGTGTGTGGCGTCCGGCGCTGTTGGCCGTGTTACTCGAAACTCTCCTGGTCGAGGTGGCGGTGCGGCATTGGTATGAACGCGGGCAGGACGCGGTGGTGACGCAACGTTGGGAGTTGTGCGACCCTTCGGCCGATTGGGTGGCAGAAGCGGTGCATGAGACCACGCGAGAGATTTTGTTGTGCACCAGTGCGCGGCAGTTGCAGACCTCGGCCAGCAGTCGCACGGCGGCTCTGGCGGCGATTTTCCGGTGGGAAAATGATCAAACCGCGGCGAGTTCACTGACCAATTCCCACGACCCTTCGGTGTGCATGCCGGCGGTGGGGGGGCGGTTGCTCGATCAACCCGGCGAGGTGGCGCTGAAGCTGGGCGCGCGGGAGTTGATCTTCGATGTCTATCGTTTCGAAACGCAGGGGCGGGTGCAGACGGTCTTCAACGCGGTGTGGGACGCGATGCGAGGCGAGTCGATGCCGCGCGCGCAACGCGGAGTGACGGTGGAGGACGAACGGCTCGCGCGAGTCTGGGCTAGCCAACGTTATGCCGATCGCGATCGCGTCGTGTTGGTGCTGGAGGGCGATTACTCCGTGCCGGCCGCGGTGGCGTGGTTGCAAAGAGAAGCCCCGCGGCTGCTCAAGCCCACGGTGGGCAAGCAGCGACGGGGCTGAGTAACTTTTTCCAGGGAGCGCGGCGGGCGTGCTTATTGATCGGCGGCGTAGATGGTGATGGAGCCGCCTGAGGTGTCGGCGCGGACGCGGGCACCGCCGCCGTTGATCTCACCCTCGGCGTGGGTGCGGGTGATCTTGTGAGGGGTGATGGCAAGTTCGTCGATGGTGACGCGGCCGCCAGAGGTGTCGGCGTAAAGGTCGTAGCTGCCGTCCGGATCGAGACCGATTTTGATGGAGCCACCGGAAGTGTCGGCGTTCACGTCTTCGACATCGGGGCCGACGTAGTTGATGCGAATGGAGCCGCCGGAGGTATCGGCGCGGACGCGGCCGAGGGCGCGTTTGACGGAGATGGAGCCACCGGAAGTGTCGAGGTTGAGGTAGCCGGTGCCGCCGGTGACGTTGATCGAACCACCCGAGGTATCGGCGATAAGGTCGCCGGTGACTTCACCATCGACGGAGATGGAGCCGCCGGAGGTGTCGAGGTTGAGGTCGACGTAGTCGGGGCAGGTGAGCGTCACCTTAAAGCTGGCGCGGTTTTTCTTGGACCAACCGGAGAACCAGCCGCCGCTCTTGGCGGATTCGATATCGAGCACCACGTCGTCACCCTGCTGTTCGAAGGTGATTTTATAGCGCTCGAGGATTTCGGCGATGTCGCGCTCGTCGTTGGTGTGAAAGGTTTGGTGCAGGGTGAGCGAGGCGGTGTCGCCGCGCACGATCTCGGCCTTGATGGAGCCGCCGGAGATATCGACTTTGATTTCCGAGCCGGGACGCACCGTGAAGCTGCGCTCAACCTCGCGGTTGATCTTGGCGAAGGTAAACGCCGGCGTGAGCAGGAGAAGGGCGGGGAGCAGGAGTTTGCGGAGCATGTTATGGGAAGAACCCGCCGCCCCCGGTCGAAGTTGCAAAGAAATCCAAGAAAAACGCCGCTGAAATTTCAGCGGCGCAGTCGGGGGGGGGGAATCGGGTGGAGCGGGAGGCGTCGTTCAGGCCTCGATTCGGCGGCGGCGGCGGCGGTGAAACTCCATGGCCACGGCGGCGAAAGCCAGCGCGATCAAACTCCAGGTGCGGGGCTCCGGCACGGCGGAGAAGCTGACGGGAGCATCAAAGCCGACGTAGTGGAGCTCGGCGTTGGCATTGTGGGAGTAGTTGGCCGCTATGATTTGGCCGTTGGGGGCGACGTTGCCGATGTTGCTCAAGTCGACGAGGGGCGCGAGCACGGTGCCGTAGAAGGACGCGCCTCCGCCGAGTGACATGGAGTCGGTGGTGAGCGGATCGGAGTCGGGCACGATGTTCCAGAGCAACTGGTCCATGTTGTCGCCGCCGTTAAAATTGATGCCGATGGAGTTACCGAAGAGCACGTCGCCGTCGGTGCCGTTGCGGACGTTGATGGCGAAGACCACGTCGTCCGGTATGTTCATGACGATGCGGTCGACTTTCTCGGAATTGAACTCGAAGACGCCGTCGTCGTTGAAGTCGTAGACAACGTTGTTGAAGCGGCTGAGATCGAGATCGAAGACCACAACACCTTCGGTGATGGCACCCGCGTCGAAGGTGAGGGCGCCGCTGTTGAGGGACATCGTGCCGTTGGCGGTGGCGTTGGCGATGTTGGTGGAGATACCGGTGACCGCGGTGGACATGGCGCTCCAATCCCAATCGGCCGGGGTGGGGTTGCCGCGGGGGTCACTGCCGGCGAGCGTGGTGCCGCCGCCGTAGGCGTTGGAAGAACTCAGCAGGGTGCTGTTGCCGTTGTTGCTGAGTCGCTGGGTTACGCTGTCGTAGCTCCAACTGCCGGAGAGTCCGGGGAGGGCGGCGTAACCGTTCTCGAGATGCACGGTGCCGTTGGTGGTGAGTTGACCGCCCACGTAGAGGGTCGGATCACTGGAAAGACCAAAAAGATCGTCGCGTTGGGCAACATCGGTGCCGGAGCCGAGGAAGAGGTCGCCGGCTACCGCGAGACCACCGTGGGTGTCCTGTGAGCCCGCAAAGGAGGCGTTGCCGAAGCTGATGAGATTGTAGTTTCGGAGGTAGGAATCGAGTTGGGCGATGTCCGATTCGAGCGAGACTTGGCCCAACGCAGTCGCGGCGCCGATGGAAACGGATGCGGCGACCATAAGCCCGGTATAGGGTGATTTCCTCATGATGATTGAACCTAACGAGGGAAGTGGGACGATTGTCAATAGGGAGCCGCGAGTATGAAAAAAGTTCGCGTGACTCGGGGTCACTGCAGCTGACGCAGGAGTTGGAGGTGTTGCTCGCGTTCCGCGTTGAGCAACTTGGTTGAAGGCGGATCCGCCAGGAGCAGACGAGCGGTGGCGGTGTCGCCGGCAGCGACCGCGATCACGGCGCCCCAGTGCCGGAACTCAGGCAGGGTGAGGGCCGCGGCGGGGACTTGTTGCCAGATCGCGGCGGCGTCCGAGGTGTGGTGCTGGCGTTGAACGAGTAGCGCCCGGCAGAAGAGGGTGACCGGCGAATCGGCTGGCGCCGTGGACAGCGCGCGGGACACGGGATCGGATAAGGTCGCGGACTTGATCGGGCTGGTCGCGTGGAGGCGGACAGCCCATTGCAGCGCGATCAAATCGGAGGGCTGGTGAAGCAGACGTTCGTCGAGCAACTCCTGCAGGTCGCGACGGCGGTCGGTCGTGGTGAAATGGCCGAGCAAAGTGGTGAATGCCCAGGTGTCCGTGGGGTCGCGTTTCAGAATGCTCTGCAGCGGTGCCAGGCTCAGCTCGTTGTTGCTCCCGGTCGCGGCGATGCGCGCCAGGGTGCGGAGCTGGGCGACGGAGGGAGCCGCGTTGGCTTGGGTGACGGCATCACTCCACGTGAACTGAGCGCGGTCGATTTTGTTCATGCGCAGTTGCTCTTGAGCCGCGAGGGCGAGCACGACGGTCTCAGGAGCGAGTGGTCCGAGAGTGCCCTGCATGAGCAGCGGCGCGGCGACATCGAGGCGGCGGGCGCGCAGAGCGAGTTCGGCGGTGAGTGGCGCCAGTTCCGCGGAGGGGTCGGTTGCGGTGGGCAGGGTCGTGATCCATTCAAGAGCGGAATCGACGCGACCGATTTCAACCATCCAACGGGCAACCGTGGCGACATCGGTGGGTTGGGTGGTGGCGCGTGATTGCAACGTTTGCAGGAAGGCCGCGAAGAGTTGGTCGGAGTCGGGGTAGGTGTTGGCGCGGTCGCCAACCAAGCCGGTGATCACCGTGGAGGCGGTCGTCGCGTCGCGCTGGCGGCCGGCGTCGCGCAGTAACGCGACCGAGGCACGCACGACGTAGTCGGCGTTGTGGCGAAGATCCAGTAGTCGGGCCTGCGCTTCGTCGTGAGCGTCGGGCAGGTTTAGTTGGAGCACACTCAGGTTGTAGCGAACCTCCGGGTTATCCGGGGCGAGGGCCAGGGCCGCTTGCAGCTCGGCCAAGGCGACCCACGGCTCGTTCAAACGCAGCGCGACGGCGGCGGTGAGTTGATGGCGGGTAAGGTCGGGAGTGGACTGCAGCGAAGCGAGCGCGTCTCGGGCGCGTTCGGGCGAGTCGAAGCGCAGCGCTTCGCGAGCGAGTTGGTAGTGGGTGTCGACGTCGTTCTGGCCGAGGCGCAGCAGGTTTTCGTAGGCGACGAGCGTATCGGGTTGACCGAGAGCGGAGAGGTAACCGGCGGTCTCGCTCCACACTTCCAGGTTACTCGGGGCGAGTTGCGAGGCGCGTTGCAGGTGGAGCAACAGGGCGCGGTAGTTGCCGGCTTCGGCGGAGGCGGAGGCTTGCTCGAGGGCGCGGTTGACGCGCCAGTCACGCCAGACCGGGGAGAGGAGTTTCCATGCCGGTATCGCCAAGATGGCGCAGGCCACCAGAACGACCAATCCCCCCACGCGCGCGCGTTCACCAGCGGAGAGGCGGGTGAGGTAAGATTCAAATCGTTCACGCCAGGACGGCGGCAGAAGACGCATCGGAAAAGTAGCTGAGCAGTTCGGGTGCCGCATGGTTGACCCCCTACTTGGCGAAAAGGTTCGAGCAAAAGTGCCGCGGCGGCGTGAAAATGTTGCCGGCGACGAAGCCGGCTTGCGCTAACCCGGATGGGTGCTCGAAAACATCGCGCCAATGTCGGCTCCCGAATCCCAAAACTTCCCCGCGATTCGTCTGGCGAATGACGCGAGAGGGCGCTGGACCGTAAGCGGTTGGGTCACGCTTGTAGCGATTGTTTGGATACCGGTGGTCTGGCGATGGCGGACAGCATGGGCGGTGGACGAAGATTTGCTGCACGGTCCGTTGGTGCCGCTGTTGGCGATCTACGGACTGTGGCTGCGGCGTGCTGAAATTTCAGTGGTGACTACAGCGGCCCAAAGAACGCGTGGCCGAAGCTGGGGCTGGTGGGGTTATGCGTTGGGCCTTGGCGGTGTGCTGATGGTGATGCCCGTGCTGGAGGCCAATCGCTTGTGGCCGACCGCACAGTGGGGCGCGTTGGGGGCGGCTATCGTCGCGACCCTGGGCGCGCTCTGGGTGATGGGGGGATGGGCGGCGTGTCGGTGGGCCGGCTTTGCGCTGTTTTTTATGCACACGGCGATCGCGTGGCCGACGATGTTGCGCGAGCCGGTCATGCAATGGCTGATGCAGTCCAACGCGCAAATCGCCGCCGAGGTGTTGTCGTTGGCGGGCAAAGCGGCAGTGGTGCGTGGCAACGTCATCGAAGTGGAGTCAGGTTTGATCGGCGTGGAGGCGGCGTGCAGCGGATTGCGATCCCTGCAGGCGGTTTGGATGATCGGTTGGCTTTTTGGAGAGTTGTTTCAGTTGAGAGTCAGCGGTCGCATTCGGATCGTGGTCGTCGCGCTGGTGGTGGCCTGGGTCAGTAATTTGGGGCGCACACTGGTGCTCACGTGGAAGATCGAGGACGGCGGCGCGACCGCGGGAGACCAGTGGCACGACCCGCTCGGAATCGTGGCCTTGGTGGTGACGCTGGCGGTGGTTTGGTGGGACGCCAATCGCGTGGCCAAAGCGGCGGAAGCGGCGAAGGTGGACGTCGCGCCGAAGCGGAGGACTGAAGCGATTCCGCGGGTTTCGCGGGTGGCATTAGTGACCGCGACACTCGTGGTGGTGCTCGCCGAGGTGGGCACGCAATGGTGGTATGGCGGCGGCCGACAGGACGAGCCGACACGTCATTGGTATTTGGAGACCGTGCCCGGCTGGACCGGCTTGGAAATTGAGGATCGCGTGCTGGAAATGTTGCAGTGCAGCGAGGCGGAACAGCTCTCGTGGCGTGCCAGCGGAGGCGGTAGTGGCGGGGCGGTCGCGATGGTTTTGCGTTGGATAGATGACGCGCAGGATCGGGCGGGGGCGGCAGCCGGGCACGGTCCGGAGATCTGCATGCCGGCGATCGGTGGGCGGATGGTGCGCGAACTGCCGCCGGTCGTGGTGGATGTCGATGGCGCCCATTTGCCGTTTGCGGCCTACGTCTTCGAAACCCGCGGTCACACGCAGCACGTGTTTAACCTGCTTTGGGATGCGCGGCAGAATGAGCCTTTGGGGCGTTTGGGTTTAAGTGGAGCCAGAGGCATAGTTCACGCGCGACTGGATCGCGTGCTGCAGCGCGAGCGCGAAGCCCAGATCGATCGGGTGGTGGTGGCGCTGCAGGACGCCGCCAGTGATGCGGCGGCCGTGGCGTGGTTGCAGCGCGAAATGGCGAGGGTGCTCGAGCGCAGCCCGCTGGTGGCGGACGGGTCATGATCGCCGGGACCCAATAAAAAGCCGGCCCCGTGATGGGACCGGCTGAAAAAGCGAAGAACGAAGGGTTCTAATCCGAAGCTCAGAGCAGGCCGGCGTAGATCGCGGAAGCGCCGAGTTCCTCTTCGATGCGGAGGAGCTGGTTGTATTTCGCGACGCGGTCGGTGCGGGAAGCGGAGCCGGTCTTGATCTGGCCGGCGTTGAGGGCCACCGCGATGTCGGCGATGGTGGTGTCCTCGGTCTCACCGGAGCGGTGGGAGATGACGGCGGTATACTTGTTCTTGTGAGCGAGTTCGACGGCGTCGAGGGTCTCGGTGAGGGAGCCGATTTGGTTGACCTTCACGAGGATGGAGTTGGCCACGCCGAGGGAGATGCCCTTCTTGAGGAAGTCGACGTTGGTGACGAAGAGGTCGTCGCCGACGAGCTGGCACTTGTCGCCGATGGCGTCGGTGAGCTTCTTCCAGGTGTCCCAGTCGCCTTCGTCGCAACCGTCTTCGATGGAGTCGATCGGATACTTGGCGACGAGCTCTTTGTAGTAGGAGACGAACTCATCACCGGAGAACTCCTGACCGGAGGACTTCTTGAAGACGTATTTCTTCTTCTTCTTGTCGTAGAACTCGGAGGAGGCGACGTCGAGGGCGAGCATGATGTCCTTGCCCAGCTTGTAACCGGCCTTCTTCACGGCCTCGGCGATGGCATCGAGGGCGTCGGTGGTGGAGGCGAGGTTGGGGGCGAAACCACCTTCGTCACCGACGGCGGTCTGGAGGCCCTTGGCCTTGAGCACGGACTTGAGGGCGTGGAACACTTCGGCGCCGGCGCGGAGAGCGTCGGAGAAGGTGTTGAAGTTCACCGGACGGATCATGAACTCTTGGAAGTCGATCGGGGCATCGGAGTGCGCGCCGCCGTTCATGATGTTCATCATCGGCACCGGGAGAACCTTGGCGTTCGGGCCGCCGAGATACTTGTAGAGGGGCTGGCCGAGGGAGGCGGCGGCGGCGTGGGCGGTGGCGAGGGAGACGCCGAGGATGGCGTTGGCGCCGAGCTTCGACTTGGTCTTGGTGCCGTCGAGCTTGAGCATGGCGGTGTCGACGCCGACCTGATCGCAGGCATCGAAGCCGATGAGGGTCTCAGCGATGGAGCCCTTCACGTTGGCCACGGCGGTCTGCACGCCCTTGCCGAGGTAGCGCGCGGAGGCGGCCTTGGCCTTGGCGCCCTTGAGGCCCTTGACGGCGCCGTCGCGGAGCTCGAGAGCCTCGTTTTCACCGGTGGACGCACCGGAGGGAACAGCGGCGCGGCCCAGGGTGCCGTCGGCGAGTTTCACGTCGACCTCAACGGTCGGGTTGCCGCGGGAATCGATGATCTCACGGGCGTTGATGGCAGTGATGGTGGTATTCATGAGGTGAAAGGGTTTTCAGTTGAAACGCCGGACGCGGCGCGAACCAGCAGTGAAGCACAGGGGGCGGGCGAGGGAAGTCCAAAGAGGACGCCTGCGGATTGGACGCCAAGATATGCGAAGTGCCGTGGTGGCGGGGCGGTGCGCGGTGGGCCGCGCTAGCACGCGCGGTTTAATACTGCGGTCGAAGCAGGCCCCACTTTTCGAGGGTGCGGCGCAAACCGCTGGGCGGTTTGGGTTGCAGGGCGGCGGGCAGTTGTTTGTCGAAGCCGCGCACGATGGCGGTGCGCAGGACGGTCACGCCATTGTAGTTGCGCGACTGCAGGAGCTCGGGCGTGAAAAGATGTTCCGGGATCTGGTCGAGGTGGCCCTCGTAGGCCGCCGCGTGCAGGGGGGTGTCGCCGTGGTCGTTACGATGCAGCAACAGGTCCGGCGTGAAGTGCTCGGCGGGAATGTGGTCGAGCTGGCCGGTTTCGGCGGCGGCGTGGATGGCGGTGAAGCCGGCCTTGGAGGCGATGATGAGATTGTCGTGGATCAGGCAGGCGTCGGGGATCTGGCGCAGGTTGCCGGCGATGGCGGCGGCGTGCAGCACGGTGTCGCCGGAGTGGGTTTTGCGGAGCAGGGCTTCCTCGGTGAGCAGCTCGGCCGGGATCTGATCAAGGTGGCCGTTGAGAGCGGCAACGTGAATGACGGTTTCGCCACTGGCGTTGGTGGTGGCGAGTAGCTCGGCGGTGATGAATTGGGGCGGGAATCGATCCAGCGAACCTTGTTCGGCGGCCTCGTGGAGGAGGTTTTGGCCGAGGTCGTTGCGCGTCGTGATGAGTTCGGTGGTGAGCAGTTCGGCGGGAAGTGAGCCGAGGCAGCCGTTGCTGGCGGCGGCGTGGTAGACGGTGTAGCCGCTGTTGCTGCGCGTGAGCAGGTGGTCGTGCTTCAGCAAGGAGGCAGGCACCTGGGCGAGCGTTTCACCCATCGCAGCGTGATGCAGCGGAGTGTAACCCGAGTCGTTTTTCACCAGCATGTTTTCGGCGGTGAGCACGGTGGTGGGCAGGTCGGCCAAGCGACCATAACGTGCGGCGGTGTGCAGCGGGGTGCTGCCGGCCGCGTTCGGCACCAGGAAATCTGCGGGGTCAATCGCGGCCAATTCCGTGGCGGTGATCGAGCCATTGCGCAGCGCTGCGTGAAGTTCCTTGTTATCCATGCTGCTGGTGAGGGGAGAGTTCTGTGCTCGTAAACAGGACGCAAAACAAAAAACAGGGCGAGGGCGGCTCGCTTTAGAGTTTGCCAATGAGAGGCAACATTTCACGGTTCCGAAGAACGATGAGCTCTGAATCCGCCCCGTCAGCACCCGCGCCCAAAAAGCGTGACCCGATCCTGTTGGTCGACGACGAAGCCTCCCTGCTGGAGATCTTCGTCTCGGCGCTTTCTTCGGAGTTTGAGTGCACCACGGCGACCTCGTCGCGCGAGGCGGAATTTATTCTGCGCAAGAAGGAGTTCAAAGTTGTCATCGCCGACCATCTGATGCCCGGCGGCAATGGCATGAGCTTTCTGGTGCGGGCCCGCGAAGAGTATCCGCATATGCAGCGCATTCTGGTCACCGGTTACATGAAGCCGGAGATGTTACTGCGCAGCGTGAATGAAGCGGCGCTGTTCCGCTACCTGCTCAAGCCGGTGTCGCTGACCGAGTTGGTCAAGGTGACCTCGGAGGCCGTGAAACTGCACGATCAGTCCGTGGCGGAATAATGAGCGCGGCGGCCGACAACGGCGCGGAGACTTCAAAACCGGCGATCCTGATCGTCGATGATGAGACCGCGTTGTTGGACGTCATGGCGGCGCGCTTGGCCGACGACTACGAAGTCGAGATCGCCAACTCGGCGGCGGAGGCCGATGTGCAGATGGGCCTGCAGCACTTTGATGTGGTGTTGGTGGACCACCTGATGCCGGGCGAACTGGGCCTGGATTTTCTGATGCGGGTGCGGGAGCACTTCCCGCAGACCAAACGCATTCTGGTGACCGGTTATCTGAACCCGGAACTCATTTCGCGGGCGCAGACCTTGGCGGAGTTGAGCGCCTACCTGATCAAGCCCGTGAACGCGCAGCAGCTCAAAGCCGCCGTGGCGGGCGCGTTGGCGGTCTGAGCTGCGCGGTGGGCGCGGACGTCGAACTCGGAGTGCGGCTCAGCTTTTGAGCTTCGTGCGCAGGTAGGGGGCGGTCGGCGAACGTTTGCTTTTGAGCAGTCCGGCGAGGTTGCCCTGATACATCAGGCGACCGCCGGCGGGGCCACCGGTGGGGCCGAGTTCGACGACGTAGTCGGCCTCGGCGATGAGATCGAGATGATGCTCGATGACAACGACGGTGTGACCCTGCTCGACGAGTGAGTGCAGCAGGTGGATGAGTTTTTCGCAGTCGCTCAGGTGGAGGCCGATGGTGGGCTCTTCGAGGAGGTAGAGGTTCTGCGGCTTTTGCCCGCGGGAACGTTCGGTGTAGGACGCGAGGCCGCGGGAGAGTTCGGTGATGAGTTTGAGGCGCTGGGCTTCGCCGCCGGAAAGGGTGGGCGAACTTTGGCCGAGGGTGAGGTAACCCAGGCCGCAATCGACCATGAGTTTGCAGACCTCTCCGAGCTGGCTGTGGAAGGAGAAAAACTCGGCGGCTTCCTCGAACGTGAGTTGGAGGACCTGGCCGATGTTTTTGCCGTTCCAAGTGATGTCGTTGAGTTCGGGGCCGTAGCGCGAACCGCCGCAATCGTCGCAGGGCAGGAAGGTGTCCGGCATGAAGGCCATCTCGAGCTTGATGCGGCCGGCACCTGAGCAGGTTTCACAGCGACCGCCAGCGGTGTTGAAGGAAAAACGGCCGCCGTTGTAGCCGCGCATTTTGGCTTCGGGAAGCGCGGCGAAAAACTGACGGATGAGGTCGAAGATACCGAGGTAGGTGGCCGGGGTGGAGCGTGGGGTTTTGCCGATGGGCGATTGATCGACCTCGATCACCGTCTTGAAGGGGATGGAGCCGCTGAGCTCGCCGAACGGCGCGCCGTCGGTGCATTCTTCGGCGCCGTGGAAGGTGCCGGTCTTCAGCAGGGCGGCGCCGGTGAGGCGCTTCTTTTTGGCTTTGATCGCGGCAGCGACGGCGGGATGCAGGACGTCGCGGAAGAGCGTGGACTTGCCGGCACCGCTGGGACCGATGGCCATGATGAGGCGGCCGAGCGGCAAACGCAGGTCAAAGCCACTGAGGTTGCGGAAGGTGACGTCGGAGAGTTTGAGCCAGGTGCCGGGCGCGCGGGAGTTTTTGTCAGGAATTTTTCGATACGCGCCGCGCAGCGGGTGGGCGATGCCTTTGGCGAGGAAGAGGCCGGTGAGGGAGCGGTCGCTGGCTTTGATCTCGTCGGGCGTGCCCATGGCGAGGAGTGAACCGCCGTGGGTGCCGGCCCCGGGGCCGAGGTCGACGATGCGGTCGGCGCGCAGCATGAGCTCGTCGTCGTGCTCCACCACAAGCATGGAGTTGCCCTTGTCGCGCAGGGTTTCGAGGGTCTCGATCAAGCGGTCGTTGTCGCGGGCGTGCAGGCCGATGCTGGGTTCGTCGAGCACGTAGAGCACGCCGGCGAGGTTGGTGCCGAGCTGGGCGGCGAGGCGGATGCGTTGGGCTTCACCGCCGGAGAGGGTGGCGGTGGGACGATCGAGCGAAAGGTAACCGAGGCCAACGTGATCGAGGAACTTGAGGCGCTCTTCGATCTGCGGGCGAATGTCGCGCAGGATAAGTTGGCCGCGCTGATCGGTGGCGATGGTGGAGAGGTGGTGCAGCAGTTCGCTGGCGGTGCCGGCGAGCAGGTCGGGCAGCGACATGGCGGCCTTGCGCCCGGGGAAGTGAAGTTTGACGGCGCGCGAGATGCGGTTGAGCCGCGTGCCGTGACATTCCGGGCACGGCGTGGAGGACGAGTCGGCGAGCTCACCGAGGTCGTGGGCGATGTCGGCGATTTCAGGCGAGAGTTCCTCGTCGTCCTTCTGGTTGATCATCCACCCAAAAATGCGGCCGTGGCCGCGGCAGGCCGGACACCAGCCGCGCGGGGAGTTGTGCGAAAAGTGTTTGGGGTCGAGTTCCGGGAAGGACTCGCCGGTCTCAAGATCGGTGCGGGTGGTGGAGAACCACGAAATGACTTCGCCGTTGGGCGTGAGCAGGAAGCAACCGCCCTTACCGAGGCGCAGCGCAGTGCTGAGGGCCTCGTCGACGGCGGCGTCGTTGGCCCCTTTGAGATCGGCGACGACGACCTCGATGTCGTGCTCCTTGTAACGGTCGAGTTTGGTGAAGGCGCTGACGGGAAACACGCGTCCATCAGCGCGCATGAGTTCGTAGCCCTGCTTGGCGATCCACTTCGCCATCGGTTCGTGGTGACCCTTGCGGCCGCGGATGAGGGGCGCGCAGAGGTAAAGGTGTTTGGCGCGGCGAGCTTTGGCCGAACGCAGAACGCGTTGCAGGAGTTGCTGGAGTTGAGCGGGGCTGAGCGGCTGCACCGCGCGGTCGGTGTCGGGATGGTGTTGGATGCCGATGCGGGCGTAGAGCAGGCGCAGGTATTGAGCGACCTCGGTGATGGTCGCGACGGTGGATTTGCGCGAACCGCGGGTGACGCGTTGCTCGATGGCGACGGTGGGGGGAATGCCGCCGAGCTGATCGATGTCGGGCCGCGGCAACTGCTCCACAAACTGCCGCGCGTAGGGCGACATTGATTCCATGAAGCGGCGCTGGCCCTCGGCGAAGATGATGTCGAACGCGAGGGTCGACTTGCCCGAGCCGGAAACGCCGGTGACGACGGTGAGCTCCTTGTGCGGCAGCGTGAGCGAAAGATTTTTGAGGTTATTCTCCCGCGCCCCCACAATGTTTAGTCCTGACGCCCGGCCCGCCCCGTAAGCAACCGGCGCTTCGGCAGCGAGTTGCAGGGACTCGTCACCTAATAGGTGACAAGATTTGTCCGGATCGAGAGTGGCGGCGAGGTAGGGGGAGGTGGCGGTGGATTGGGTGGTGGGGAGGGCGGCGATGTGCTCGGGGGGCCCTTCGGCGATGATGCGGCCGCCGGCGGCACCGGCTTCGGGGCCCACTTCGATGATCCAGTCGGAGGCGGCGAGCACGTCGAGGTTGTGCTCAATCACGACGACGCTGTGGCCGTGCTCGACGAGCTGCTGGAGCACACCGAGCAGGCGACCCACATCGTGGCGATGGAGGCCGGTGGTGGGTTCGTCGAGCAGGAGCAGGGCGCCGGGGATATTCGATTTTGGATTCGGGACTTTCGATTCGGTGAAGTCTCCGAGTCCGAGGTATTTGATGAGTTTGAGGCGCTGGGCTTCACCGCCGCTGAGGGTGTTGAGCGGTTGGCCGAGCGTGAGGTAGCCGAGGCCGACGGTATCCAGAGACTGGAGACGGGCGTGAATGGCGGGGTGTTCGGCGAAGAGCGGCAGAGCGTCGCCGATGGAGGTGTTGAGCAACTCGGAGACGGAGCGGCCCTGCCAGGTGACGGCGAGCACCTCGGGTTTAAAACGGCGGCCTTCGCAGATCGGGCAGGGCACAAAGACGTCGGAGAGGAACTGCATCTCGACGCGTTCGTAGCCGAGGCCTTGGCAGTGATCGCAGCGACCGTCGCCGGCGTTGAAGGAAAAAGACGACGCGGTGAAGCCGGCTTCCTGGGCGGCGGGTTCGGCGGCGAAGAGGGCGCGGATGCCGTCCCAGGCCTCGCAGTAGAGCGCGGGGTTGGAGCGCGGGGTGCGGGAGAGTGGGCTTTGATCGACGAGGACGAGTTCGTCGAAGAGGTCGGCGCCCTCGATGGATTTGATGGTGGCGACGTCTTCGGTCTGTTGATGGCGGTGGGTGAGCAGGCCTTGGTAGATGACGTGATCGAGCAGAGTGGATTTGCCGGAACCGGACACGCCGCTGAGGCAGACCAGGCGTCCCAACGGAATGGATACGTCGAGGTTGCGCAGGTTGTGTTTCGACGCGCCGCGGAAAGTGAGACGCGGGGTGGTTTTGTCGATGGGGCGGCGGGAAGTCGGTGCGGTGAGGTCGGCGCGACCGGAGAGGTAGCGGCCGGTGATGCTGGTGTCGGAGGCGAGCATGGCCGGCAGGTCGCCTTGGAAGACCACGTGGCCGCCGCGACTGCCGGGTTCCGGGCCGATCTCGATGAGGTGGTCGGCGGCGCGAATCATGGCCTCGTCGTGTTCGACGACGACGACGGTGTTACCGGCATCGGTGAGCGTGCGGATGATACCAATGAGGCGATCGATGTCGCGCGGGTGCAGGCCGACGGAGGGCTCGTCGAGGACGAAGAGGGTGTCGACGAGCGAGGTGCCGAGGCAGGAGGTGAGGTTGACGCGTTCGACCTCGCCGCCGGAGAGGGTTTTGGAGGGGCGGTCGAGGGTGAGGTAGCCGAGGCCCACCTGATCGAGGTAGCGCAGGCGGCTCAGCATGGCGTGGTGGGCGATGTCGGCCTGGTGCGAGGCGGAGGCTTTGGTGGGCTGATTGGCGTCGGGCGAATCGTTAAGCAGCTCCAGTAGTTCGGAGACAGGTTTGACGTAGAGCTCGGGCAACGTGACTCCCTGCCATTTCCAGCACAGGGCGTCGGGTTGGAGGCGGGTGCCCTGACATTGCGGGCAGGTGTTGTAAGCGCGGAAGCGGGAGAGGAAGACCCGCACGTGCATCTTGTAGGTGTTCTTTTCGAGCCAGTCGAAGAAGCCCTTCAGGCCATACCAAGCGCGCGGCCATTCGACGCCGTCGGAGCCGTAACCGGGTTCACCCTCGATGATGTAGGTCTGCTGCTCGGGCGTGAGCTCGGCGAAGGGGACGTGGGTGGGGATCTTCTTTTTGCGGGCGAAGACGAGCAGGTCCTTCTTCGACTCGCCGTAAACCTGGCCTTCCCAAGGTTTGATGGCGCCCTCGTCGATGGACTTGGTGCGGTCGGGGATGGCGAGACGGTAGTCGATCTCGATCACGCGGCCAAAACCACGGCAGTGCGGGCAGGCGCCGAGGGGGGAGTTGAAGGAAAAGAGGGCGGGCGTGGCGGGGCGGAACGAGCGGCCGGTGGCGGGCGAATGGAGACCGCGGGAAAAATGTCCGGCGGCGGAGACGTTGCGACCGGTGGCGGCGGGCGTGAATAGATGGAGTTCACCTTGGCCGAAGTGCAGGGCGGTTTCGGCGGCTTCGAGGAAACGGTTGCGGTCGGCGTCGGCGAGGCGGACGCGGTCCTGGGCGATGAAAAGGTGGTCGAGGTCGGCGAGCGGGGACGGGTCTTGCTCGAGGTCTTCGATGCGGTGCGGGGCCAGCTCGGCGGTCCCGGAGGCGGCGGCGGATGTCGCCGTCGGCAGGAGGACACGCACGTAGGCCTGGGTGCGAAGATTTTGGAGGATCTCGGCCCATTTGATCTTTGGCGGCCGCGGGATGCGGAAGGCGACGACGATCTGGGCGTCGGGGCCGTGGTTGGTGCGGGCTTTTTCCCAGATGGTGGCGGGGGTGTCGTCCTCGACGAGGGCGCCGGTGGCGGGGTCGAAGCAGCGGGCGACGTGGCTGAACCAGACTTTGGCGTAGTCGGTGAGCTCCGTCATCGTGCCCACCGTGGAGCGGGAGGTTTTGACGGTATTGTTCTGCTCGATGGCGATCGACGGGCGGATGTTTTCGATCGAATCTACGGCGGGCTTGTCCAGCAGATCGAGAAACTGGCGGGTGTAGGCGCTGAAGGTTTCGACGTAGCGGCGCTGGCCCTCGGCGTGCAGGGTGTCGAAGACGAGGGAGCTTTTGCCCGCGCCGCTCAGGCCCGTGACGACGATGTAGCGGCCGAGGGGCAGATCGAGGTCGAAGCCCTTGAGGTTGTTCTGGCGAACACCGCGCAGGCGGATGCAATCGGGGGCGGAAGGCTGAGCGGATTTGACCACAGAACCACGAAGGGGGCTTGTGGCCGACGAGCAAGCGCGGGCTCGGGAAATTGTGGAGATGAGTGCGTGAGGCGAGGGAGCCACTCGCTCACGCTCGTAGCCAAGGAGGGGCGTCCTCAGGTCGGGCAGAGGGCGAGGGTGGCGTTGGCGTTGCGCAGGGCGCGGCCGATGTCGCCGGGGGGCTCGCGGTCGGTGAAGATGACCTGGTCGTCGGAGAAGGGGACGGCGAGCACGGGGGCCTTGCGGCCGAATTTGGAATGGTCGACGGCGAAGAGGGTGCGGTCGGCCGACTGGACCATGCGGCGCTGGGTGGCGGCGATGGTGGGGTTGTGGTTCCAGAGGCCCTCGGCGGTGACGCCGACGGCGCCGAGGATGGCGATGTCGGCGTGGAGGTGGGCGAGGGTTTCGTCGCAACAGGGGCCAACGAGGACGCCGATGCGATTGTAGATGGTGCCGCCGGTGACGATGGTCTCGATGGCGCTCACGTCACTGAGCAGGCCGGCGACGGGGAGGGAGTTGGTGATCACCTTGAGGCGTTTGCCGATGAGGAGGCGGGCGACGGCGTAGGGAGAGGTGCCGCCGTCGATGATGACGGTCATGCCGGGCATCACGCGCTCGGCGATGTAGCGAGCCATGGCGAATTTTTCTTCGGCCATGCGTTGGTCGTGGGCGATGAAGTCGTATTCGCGGGTGACCTCGTCGGCCTCGATGATGGAGGCACCCCCGTGGTGGCGGCGGGCGACGCCCCGCGATTCCAATTCATCGATGGCGCGGCGGACGGTGGAGACGGAGATGGCGAAACGGGAGGCGAGACTTTGCAGGTCGGCGTAGCGGTGTTCGCGGAGGTATTTTTCGATCAGATCGACGCGGCGGCGATTGGTCATGCAGCAGAGGTAGGGGGCGGGGCCAAGAGCGAGGTGAAACGGTGGAGGTAGGCAGCGATCTGGCGATCCGTCGAGAAACGTTCGCGGGCTTGCTGGCGGGCGCGGTCACCCATGGTGGCGCGCTCGGTCGGATCGGTTGCGAAGCGGGTGACGGTGGCGCGAAAGGCAGCGAGGTCGTCGGGCGGGATGAGGACGCCGGTCTCGCCGTCGAGAAAGGTTTCGCTCACGCCGAGGGCATCGCTGGCGATGGCGGGCAGGCCGTGGGCCTGGGCTTCGATGAGGAAGTTGGAAAGGGATTCGCGGCGGGAGGCGTGCACGGCGAGGTCGGCGGCGGCGTAGAGCGGAGCGGGGTCATCGGTCCAGCCGAGGAAATGCACGCTATCGTCGAGGCCGAGCGCGGTGGCGCGGGCCTGGCAGGCGGCGAGAGCCGGACCGTCGCCAGCGAGCCAGAGGTGGACAGGAACGGGCGCGTCGAGCTCCGCCAGCATGTCGACGAGGGCGATCTGGTTTTTCTCCGGGCGAAACATCGCGACATCGAGGAGCACGACGGTTTCGGGGGAGGCGCCGTGTTGGGCGCGGGTGGTGGCGCGCAGGTCGTTGGCGGCGGTGGAGGCGTCGGCGGGCGGGAAAACGAGGGCGTTGTGGATGACGCTGACTTTGGCGGCAGGCAGGTTTTGCTCGGCGGTGACTTTGGCCCGCGCGGCTTCGCTGTTGGCGATGATGTGGGTGACGTGTTGCAGCGAGCGGCGGAAGAGGCGCGGGAGCGGTTTGCCGGTGCGCAAGGTGGCGATCACGGCGGCGGCGGGGAGGGCTTTTTGGAGGGCGCTGCCGTAACAGTTGGCCATGCGGCCCATGAGGAGCACGACCTCGGGCGCGAGTTGGCGGGCGTGGCGGACGAGGCCGGGGGCCCACCAATCGAGGCGGGTGTCGCGTTGTTGCAGGGAGCGCAGGTGGAGGCCGGCGGGCAGGGTGGCGGCGTCGGGCCAGAGGGCGCCGCCGGGGCGGAAGGTGACGAGGTGAGTCTCGTGTCCGGCAGTGGCGAAACCGTGGGCGAGGAGCACCGTTTGGCGTTCGGTGCCGCCGCTGCGCAGATGATCTTGGACGACGAGTATTTTCATTGCCGGAAACCCCAGCCGGGGAGGATGGTCGGAATTAGGGATGAATCATCCGATGATACAACTGTTGTTGCGGTGGAGTGTATTGGCGCTGGGCGTGACGCTCGCGACCAAGCTGGTGCCCGGCATCGAATGCAATGAGCTTTCGACGCTGATCATCGTGGTGGTGTTGCTGAGTTTTCTGAACGCGGTGCTCAAACCGGTGCTGATGCTCTTCGCGCTGCCCTTCATCGTGGTGACGATGGGACTGGGCATCATCCTGATCAACGCGGTGCTGTTCTGGCTCGTGGGCGAAGTGGTGGACGGTTTCACCGTGCAATCCTTTGGCAGCGCGCTCATCGGCGCGGTCATTGTGAGTGTCACCAATATGTTGTTGGGGGGCATGCTGGGATCGGCCAAAGCCAAGGATGAGCAACGTAAAGGCGGGGGACGTGGCGGTCGTGGTGGCGGTGGCGGTTCCGGACGTTCGCGGCGGGACGACGACGTGATCGACATTTGAGGTCGTTCGGCCGAGCGGCATTCCACGGGAATAGCGAAACGATTTGACCGGGGGGGAGGGCCGGGCGACGTTGCGGCCAAATTTTTTACCAACTTACCAACCATGGCTGATTCCAAGGAATACGATCTCATCGTCATCGGCGGCGGACCTGCGGGCTACGCAGGCGCCATTCGCGCCGGACAACTGGGCAAGAAGGTTGCCTGCGTCGAAATGGAGAGTGCCGGCGGCACCTGCCTGAATTGGGGCTGTATCCCGACCAAGGCCCTGCTCAAGAGTGCCGAGCTCTACCTCAAGATGAAGAAAGCCGACGAGTTCGGTTTCACGGTGGGCGACATCACCTTCGACTATGCCAAGGTCATCGAGCGTTCGCGCGGCGTGGCCGGGCAAATGGCCAAGGGCATCGAGTTCCTCTTCAAGAAGAACAAGGTCGATTACATCCGCGGCAAGGCGCAGGTGAGCCAGCCGGGTCTGGTCTCCATCGTGGACGGCGCGGCCAAGGGTGAAGTGCTCAGAGCCAAGCGCATCCTCATCGCCACGGGCTGCAAGATGCGTCGCATCCCTGGCCTCGAGGTGGACGGCGAGCGCGTGATGACCTCCCGCGAAGCCTTGGCTTCGACGAAGCAGCCGAAGTCGATCATCATCGTCGGCGCGGGCGCGATCGGCGTGGAGTTCGCCTACTTCTTCAACGCGCTCGGCACGGATGTGACCTTGGTCGAAATGCTGCCGACGGTGCTGCCGATCGAGGACGACGAGATTTCCAAGACCCTCGAACGGTCCTTCGAAAAGCAGGGCATCAAGATCCGCACCGGCACCAAGTGTGAGAATTTCCGCGTGGGCGAAAAGTCGGTCACGGTCGACCTGGTGAAGGACGACGTGAAGGAAGTGGTCGAAGCCGACGTGGTGCTTTCCGCCATCGGCGTCGTTGCCAACATCGAAGGCGTGCTCGCTCCGGGCGTGAAGGTGGAACTCGACCGCAACTACGTGAAGGTCGACGACAACTACGAGACCAACGTGAAAGGCATCTACGCGGCCGGCGACATCATCGGTCCGCCCTGGTTGGCGCACATCGCGACCTTCGAGGCCGTGAACGCGGTGAACGCCATGTTTGGTCACGGCGAGCCGCGTCGGGTGTCCAATTTTCCGGGCTGCACCTACTGCCAGCCGCAGGTGGCCAGCACGGGTCTCACCGAGCGTGCGGCCCGCGAGAAGAAGCTCGATATCAAGGTTGGCAAGTTCCCCTTCACCGCGTCCGGCAAGGCCGTCGCGGGTGGTTCTTCCGAAGGCTTCGTGAAGGTCGTGACCGACGCGAAGACGGGCGAAATCTACGGCGCGCACATCATCGGTTCGGAAGCGACGGAACTCATCGCGGAGTATGGCCTCGCGATCGAATTGGAGTGCTCGGTGGAAGAGGTGCACAAGACCATCCACGCGCACCCGACCTTGAGCGAAGCGCTGATGGAAGCCGCCGCCGCCTCGATGGGCGAAGCGATTCACATCTGAGCGAACGGGCCGAGAGGCAAAGGGCCGGGGTCGACGACCCCGGCTACAGTTCCGATTCCAATTACGACAAAAGCCGCGGTTTTAGACCGCGGCTTTCTTGTGTGTGTGGGGCGTGTTGTGCGGGTTTGGCACCGCCCTCCTTCGCCCGTTGGGCTTCGGCGGGCATCGATCTCATTGAGATCGATGGTGCTCCCGGCGGGAATCGAACCCACATCAACGGCTTCGGAGACCGCTACACTATCCATTGTGCTACAGGAGCGTTGCCCAGAGGACTGAGGCGAGAAAGTGGCCGCGGCGAGGCGGCGGTGTCGAGCGGTTTTTATGGCGGTCGCTCGGTCCGCCAATGATTCAGCTTTGCGGGGCGACCTTTTGCTCGGCACGGGCGAGGCGCTCGATCAGCAGCACGGCCAGGCCGCCGGCCACCGCGAGCGCGATGGCGAGGCCGATGGAGGCTTCGGCGCCGGGCATGATGTTGACCTGCACGAGCGGCACTTCTTCACCGGCGCTGTTGATGCGGGTGGTGAGTGTTTCCTTCCACGGCCACAGAGTGCGCAGCGCTCCAGCCATCACGCCGGTGAGGGCGATGAGGGTGGCGTGCCGGTAGTGGTTGAGCATCCAGCTCACGACGCGGACAAAGGAGAGGATGCCGGTGGCGATACCTGCGCAGAATACGGCGATCGTCACGATGTCGCGGTCATTTACCGCGGAGAGGACTTGCTGATATTTGCCCATGATGAGCAGCAAGTAGGAGCCGGAGATGCCGGGCAGGATCATGGCGCAGATGGCGATGGCACCGGCGAGGAACACAAAGGGCAGGCCGGGAGGCGTCTGGGTGGCCTGCATGCCCACGAGCAGCCAGGTGCCGACGGCGAAGGCGGCGAAGAGCACGAAGTCGACCGGGCGCCATTTCCACGTCTCGCGGGCGAGCAGCACGATCGAACCGAGCACGAGGCCAAAGAAGAAGGACCAGAGTTCGGCGGGATGGCTCACCAGCAGGTGCTCGAGCACCTTGGCCATGGAGAGCACGGCGGTGAGCAGACCGGCGCCGAGAGCGATGAAGAAGGCGATGGGGAGTCGAGTCCAGGCGGCTTTGATATCGCCCTTGAGCACGAGGCGCAGCGTGGTGAGGTCGAAGGCCTTGATGCCGTTGAGCAGGCGTTCGTAGATGCCGCAAATGAAGGCGATGGTGCCGCCGGAGACGCCGGGGACGACGTCGGCCGAGCCCATGAGGAAACCAACCAGAGCGATTCGGAGGTGGGACAAGCTGCGCATGAGGAGAGGGAGGAGATGGGGCGTGGCACGGCACGCGGCCACAAAAAAGGCAGGCCGAAGTGCATCGACCTGCCAAGTAAAGTGATGATAAATCGTCGCTTAGACGGCGGGAATGGTCTTCTTGAGGCCGACGACGCGGTCGCCTTCCTTCCACTGGCCACGCTTCTTGAGGAGTTCGACTCGCTCAAAACGCTTGAGCACGTTGCGCTTCACGACGAGGCCACGGGGACCTTGGAGAGACTTGTGTTGGGACATGGTGTTATCGGTTAAAGTGGTGCTTGCGATGCGTTAAAGGGGAAGGGAGCTAGAGTTCGCCTGCGCCCATGACAAGTATTTTTCCGCCACATGTTCGGCGCGGACGACAATCCACTGCGGCGTGTCGTAGGGATGGTGGTTGTGCACGTAGGTTTCCACCTCCAAGTGGCGGTTGACCAAAAACTTGATGGTGAGGCGGTATTCGGTGCTGGTTTCGGTGGTGCCTCCCCAGCGGTAGATGGAGGTCATGGGGCCGTCGATCTGGACGCAGGCGGCGAGCTTCCGGTCGATGAGTCCGCGCGCCAAGGTGGTCGCTTCGGTCTCGGTTGAGGTGGTGGTCCAGCCGATAAGCATGGCGAAGTGATAACGGGTCTGGGCGGGGATTCGAACCCAATAAAGAGGTGGCGATCAGGGGTTAGGGGGGAGGGCGGCGCGAAATTCGCCTTGACGGTGGACAGCGGGAGCCATGCTTTCGTCGGTTTCTGTCGATACAACTTTCCTCCGATTCATGCGTGACGATTATATCAAAGAGGCCCTCGCCGTAGTGCCCGATCCCAATCTGCTCATCAATGTCGTGTCCCGTCGCGTCAAGCAACTCAAGCGCGGGAGCCGTCCGTTGGTCGAGTCGCTCGAGAAGCTGTCGCCCGAGGATGTCGCGCTGCGCGAAGTGATCGAAGGTAAGATCGTCTTCGAGACGGCGGAATGATTGCCGGGGACCGTTGAGCGGTTCCCATTTCACTCTTTTAGGGCGGCCCGCTGAATGCGGAGCCGCCTGTTTTTTGCCCGCGGAGCGGCAGTCGATTGAAAGTCTCCGCTCGTCGACTTAATCTATTCCCATGGCTCGTTCCAAAAAAGACGCCCAACGCTTCACCGAAGTGCGCAACGCGAAAGCGGGGCGGGACTACTTGGTGGAAGACCGCTTCGAAGCGGGCATCGCGTTGAAGGGCACGGAGGTGAAGGCGATTCGGGATGGCCGGGCGCAGATCAACGACGCCTTTGGCCGCCTGAAGAAGGGGGAACTGTGGTTGGTGAATGCGCACATCGATGAGTATCGGTTTGGCACCTACTCGAACCATGAGCCGAAGCGCACGCGGAAGTTGCTGCTGCGCAAACCGGAGTTGCGGAAGATCGATCAGGCCCTGAACCAAGGCGGGCGTTCGCTGATTCCGCTGCGCATGTATTTTAAGGAAGCGCTCGTGAAGGTGGAGGTGGGAATCTGCACCGGTAAGAAGCTTTACGACAAACGCGACGACCTCAAAAACAAGATCGTCCAGCGGGAACTCGATCGTGCGATCAAGGCCCGACGCTGAGCCGAGTCCTCCTTCTTCGCTTCCTTCCTTCGCCGTTCCCTTCATGTCTCCTGTCACCGTTCGCGTTCCTGGCAGCACCTCCAACTGCGGTGCCGGTTTTGATACCTTGGGTCTGGCGTTGCAGATCTATAACCGGGTGACGCTTACGCCGGACGTCTCGCTGCCGGCGGGCACGGCGAAAGGCGAACGGGCGTCGGACGAGCGCGCCAACGGTTTGGTGAACGAGGCGCTGGCGGCGTGGCGCGAACGCGTGGCGGCGGCGGCGGAGTTGCCGGGGTTCCGTTTCCGAATCGAAGGTGACGTGCCGCCGGCCCGGGGGCTGGGGTCCAGCGTCACCGTGATCGCCGGCATTTTGGGCGGCGTGAATCATTGGGCGGGCGAGGCGCTGACTCGGGAGGAACTGGCGGCATTGATTACGCGCCTGGAGGGGCACCCCGACAACGCCACCGCCGGCGTGCTGGGCGGATTCTGTGTGGCGCGTTGCGCGCCGACTCCGGCCGACTACCAAGGGCTGGTGCGTATCGAATTGGAGGATACGCTGCGCTTTGTGGTCGTATCGCCGGTGACTGAAGTGGCCACCAAGGCCTCCCGCGGGGTCTTGCCGCAGGAAATCAGTCATCTCGATGCGGTGCGCAGCGTAAACAGTGCAGCCTATCTGACGGCGGCACTGGCGACCAAAAACTACGAATCACTGCGCGGGGCGGTGGGCGACTTCTTGCATGAGCCCTACCGACTGCCCGGCATCGTGGGCGCGGCTGAAGCCATCGCGGCCGGGGTGAAGGCAGGCGCCCTCTGCGGCTGGTTGAGCGGCAGTGGCTCCAGCGTGCTGTGTGTGGGGTTGGTGGATACCGCCGCGGCCGTGGGCGACGCGATGCGAAGCGCCTTTGCCGCCAAAGGCATCGACAGTGCGATCAACGTGCTGAGCGCCGACAACCACGGGTTGGTCGTCGAGTAAGCGCCCCGGCGGGCACGACAGCCGCTCCAAAAACTCAGGCCTGACCGCCAGCGGCGGGCCAGAATTGGCGAATGGAATCCGCGAGCACCTGGGCGCGGAAGGGTTTGGCGAGGACGGCGCGGAGGTTCTCCAAGCTGTCTCGTTGCTCCTGCGATATGGCATCGGCGTGACCGGTGATCATGATGGCCGGCACGCCGGGTTTCGCCTTGGCCGAACGGCGCAGGAACTCGATGCCGTCGATGTCTGGCATGTAGTAGTCGGTCACGATGATGCCGACCGGCAGAGTCCGCATGGCGGCCAGAGCGTCGCTGGCTCGAACAAAAGTGGATACGGGGCAATCGAGGTGCTCTTCCAAGATGACAGCCAGCAGATCCAAGTAGGATTGCTCGTCATCAACAATGATTGCGTGCGGTGTATTAAAGTCGGTCAAAGCGGGGGAAGCAGGATCGGTTGAGTTTGGATGTAATTTTGTGGCAGTAAAGCATGAGGTGGTGAAACGCCTCGGCGGGTTGCGGTTGTATCCGGGAAGTTTGGACGTAGGGTCCGCGCCAAGATGCTACACGTGGTGTTATTTCAACCGGAGATTCCCCAGAATACGGGTAATATTGGTCGTATGTGCGCGCTGACGCGGAGTCGGCTGCATTTGGTGCATCCGCTGGGATTTGAAATCACTGATCGGCACCTGAAACGGGCGGGCATGGATTACTGGTATGAACTCGATGTTCATCATCACGACGATTGGGCGGCGTTCCGGGCGAGTGAGTTTGCCCCACAGCGTTTGTGGTTATTTACGACCAAAACGAAGCAGTCCTATTGGGATGTGACGTATGCCGATGGGGACGGTCTGGTGTTTGGCAACGAAGGTCACGGCGCGCCGGACTGGCTGCATGACGAAATCGGCGAGGAGCAACGCCTCACGATCCCGCATCGCAACGACTCACTGCGCTCGCTGAACCTCAGCACGGCCGCGGGAGTGGCGACCTACGAAGCAGTGCGGCAACTTTGGCCACGTGGCCAAAGCTGAAATCCTAAATCCTAGGGGCTAAATCCTAAATCCAGAGGGCGACTACACGCCTCTCAGCTTTTAGGATTTAGGATTTGTTCGGTTAGGATTTACCGCGCAAAGCGCGATTCAGATTTCCGCCTTCAGGTGGCAGGAAACTTCGCGGTCCTTAAACACCTCGAGGAGCGGGCGCTCGGTCTTGCAGACGTCCTTGGCGTGGGGGCAGCGCGGGTGGAAGGTGCAGCCGGAAGGCGGGTTGATCGGAGAGGGCGGATCGCCCGGGAGCACGATACGCTTGCGGTTGCGCTCTTCGTCCGGGTTCGGCGTGGGAATCGCACTTACCAGCGCGCGGGTGTAGGGATGCGCGGGTTTTTCGATGATGTCCTCGGCTTTGCCGATTTCGACGATCTTGCCGAGATACATGACCGCGACGCGATCGGAGATGTGTTTCACCACCGACAGGTCGTGAGCGATGAAGATAAGGCTCAGGCCCATCTTGCGCACGAGGTCGGCCAGCAGGTTCAGGATCTGAGCCTGGATGGAGACGTCGAGGGCCGAGACGGGTTCGTCGGCGATGACCACCTTGGGCCGCAGCGCGAGAGCGCGGGCAATGGCGATACGTTGACGCTGACCGCCGGAAAACTCGTGCGGGTATTTCTGCATGAAGCGCGGCGCGAGGCCGACGGTTTTCATGAGCTCGGTCACGCGCGCGGTGACTTCGGAGGACTTGCAGACCTTGTGGACGAGCAGAGGTTCGGCGAGGGTGGCGAAGACGGTCGAGCGGGGGTTGAGCGACGCGTAGGGATCCTGAAACACCATCTGCAGATCGCGGCGGATGGAGAGCACGTCGGAGTCGGAACTGGAGGTGAGGTTGCGGCCCTCGAGCACCACGGTGCCACCGGTGGTGGGAACGAGCTGCATGACGGTGCGGGCGAGGGTGGACTTGCCGCAACCGGACTCGCCGACGAGGCCGAGGACTTCGCCCTGCTGCACCTTGAGGTCGACACCATCGACGGCTTTCACGGTGCCGACGGTCTTTTTAATAAACGCCCCCTTCTTGATCGGGAAGTGGGTCTGGAGGTTCTTTAGTTCAAGAATGGTCTCAGGCATGGTCCGGGCCTTGGAAAAGGATCAAAGTTCGCCGAGTTGGACGCGGCGGCAGGCGTGTTGGTGGTGGTCGCTGGTGGCGGCGAGGGCGGGGGCGTCGCCTTCGCGGCAGACGTCGGTGGCGAACTCACAGCGCGGGGCGAAACTGCAGCCGGCGAGCGGCTTCGAAAGGTCCGGTGGCAGCCCCTTGATGGTGTAGAGCTCGGAGCCCTTGGGCTGCATGGACGGGATGGAACGTTGCAGCGCGCGGGTGTAGGGGTGCTTCGGCTCGTAGAAAAGGGTGCGCGTGTCGGAGGTCTCGACGATCTTGCCAGCATACATCACCTGCACGCGGTCGCAGAGACCGGAGACGACGCCGAGGTCGTGGGTGATGAAGATGACCGCCATGCCGATCTCCTGCTGCATCTTTTGGATGAGCTCGAGGATCTGGGCCTGCACGGTCACGTCGAGCGCGGTGGTGGGCTCGTCGGCGATGAGGAGCTCGGGTTTGGTGATGAGCGCCATGGCAATCATCACGCGCTGGCGCATACCGCCGGAGAACTCGTGCGGGTAATAGTGGATACGGCTGGAGGCGTCGTTGATGCCGACGGCGTCGAGCATCTCCAGAGCGCGTTTCAACGCTTCGGCTTTGGAGATTTTTTCGTGAATCATCAGCGGCTCGATGAGCTGTTCGCTGACCCGCAGGTAGGGATTCAGCGAGGTCATCGGGTCCTGGAAGATCATGCTCACGCGCTTGCCGCGAATGGAGCGGGCCTGGGCGCGGGTGCAGTTGAGCAGGTCGACGCCATCAAACATGGCGGTGCCGCTTTCGATGCGCCCCGGAGGCATGGGGAGGAGGCCCATGAGGGAGTAACAGGTGACCGATTTGCCGGAGCCGGACTCGCCGACGATGCCAAGGGTCTCACCGCGATCGAGGCTGAAGCTGACGCCATCAACAGCGCGGTAAATTCCGTTACGGGTGTGAAAGTAGGTGCGGAGGTCGTTGACTGAGAGGAGCGGCATTAAATCCGAGGGCTCAAGTTGTGTGTGTGTGGCAGGAGCTACCGGGAAATTGGGCGGCGGCGCAAGTGCCTTCGGTGCTGCAAGGGCGATGCCATGCAGTCGCAGGTCAATCGCGATAAACGTCGGGGTAACCTTCGCCGCGGCGTTTGTAGCGTTTGTGCACCCAAAAATACTGCTCCGGCGCGCGTTTGACCTGCTCCTCGATGAAGTGGTTTACGCGCATCGCATCGGCGCTGTGATCGCCGGAGGGGAAGTTTTCCCACGCCGGGAAGGCCTCGAGTTCGTAGGAGCCGTCGGGCAGGCGGCGGGCGAAGTAAGGCACGACGCGGCAGCCGCTCATCTGGGCGATGCGACTGGTGGCGACGTTGGTGATGGCGGGTTCACCAAAAAACGGGAGCACTTCGGACATCTTGGTTTTTTTGCCCTGGTCCGGCGCATACCAAACGAGTCCGCCATTCTTGAGGGTGCGGAGGAGGGCGCGCAGGTCCTCGAAGGGGATGGCGGTCTTGAGGTGGCGCTCGCGGTTGCGGCGCATGATCCAAGCGATGACGCGGTTGTTGGGATCGCGGTAGAGGGCGTTGAACTCGATCTGCTCGTTGATGATGCGCGCGCCCATTTCCAGCAGGGTGAGGTGGGCGGTGACGACGAGGGCGCCTTTCCCGGCGGCGGCGGCTTTTTCGAAATGCTCGCGCCCGATGATACGAAAGGGCGGCAGACGGTTCAGCGGCGACCACCAGGCGGCGCAGGTTTCAAACAAACCCAGCGCCAGCGAACGGTAGTGGGCGCGGGCGAGGCGTCGACGGTCACTCTCGCTGAGGTCAGGGAACGCGAGGCGGAGGTTGATCAGGGTGACGCGGCGACGGACCGGAATGACGTAATAAATGAAGGTGCCAAGGACGGTCGCGAGGGCGCGCTTGATGGGCCACGGGAGGAGGTTGAGCAGCCAAAAGATGCCCAAGCCGAACCACATGGGCCAAAACTTCGGGTGGTAGAGCGGAGCGGTGTCGCGTTTGCGCGGACTCATGGGCGGCGGGGACGAGGGCAGAGTGGAGGGCTTACATGCCCTGCCAGGAATCGCGGTCGTAACCGAAGCGTTCGAAGTCGACCGCGTAGAGTTGATAGACGCGTTCGGCGAGTTCGTCGGTGTAGACCGGCTCTTTGATTTTGCCGGAAGCGTTGGTGGGGCGGGCGAGTTTTTGGGCGGTCCAATCGGCCGGGATGCCGACGAGAGCGAGGGTGTCGGCCATGCCGCTCACAAACTCGGTCTCCATGTGAAAGGTGTGGCGGTAACGCACATGGTCGGCCAGCAGGACCGAACGTTGTGTATCCCAATGTTGGTTACGGGTGCCCTCGGCCTGGGATTCGATGTAGCTGAGGAAGGACGGAAAAGGGAAGGGGGCGTCGTCGGCGGCGCCGGGCAGGTCGCGCTCGGCGGCGAAGCGGCGCAGCTGCGGGACGAGTTTACGCATGGAGCGCGGGTAGTCGGGGGAGTTGAAACCCTTCACCAGCTTGTCGTTCCAAGCGGAGAGCACGCGGGCGTAGGGGTTGCGCACGAAACAGCGGAAATCGTAGGCGTCCTGGTGGTTGAAGGCGTGAAAATAGTCGGGCAGCGGCGCGGTGGTGTAGCGGCGCGTGCGGCTGACGGGCCACCACGGGCCGAGTTGCGGGCGAGCGCCGGCGTTGGTGAGACCTTCAACCAGGACCTTGCGGAACGCGGTGGAGCCGACCTTGGGATTGAGCAGCACACCGAGTCCCAGATCACGCCGCAGGTAACACTTGTAGGGACTGAAGTGGGGTTGCCGAAAAATGGTCCAGGCGCGGGAAGCCGTGGAGGGGGAAGGTGATGCGGAAGCGGTGGTGGACATGCGGCGACGGCGTTGACGTTGGGAAGGGAGGCCGTGCGGGGGAAGGCAAAAGCGGGGATACCGCGGCGGACGGCCCGGCGGTCCGTCCCTACCTGGGGGAACCCTGCTTTCGAGGTTGGCATGCGGCGGGGTGGTGCTCTTTGCTGGCAAACTTTTCCGTTTCGCCATGCTCGATCCCAAACTCCTCCGTGAATCGCCCGATCTCGTCCGCGCGGCGATTGCCAAGAAGCACCTCAACGTCGATCTCGACGCGGTCAGCGCGCTCGATACGCGCTGGCGTCAGCAGCTCGCCGAAGTCGAAACGCTGCGCGCGCAGCAAAAGGCGGTGAACGGGGAAATGTCCCAACTCGCCAAGGGCTCGCCCGAATTCATGGCCAAGGTGGGCGAGATGAAGCAGTTGAAGGTGGGCGTGAAAGCCAAGGAAGACGAGCTGCGCGAGACCGAAGCCGCTTGGAGGGCTGCCATGCTCGAGCTGCCGAACCTGCCGCACGAGAGCGTGCCGGAAGGCAAGAACGGCGACGATAACGTGGTGCACGCCACCCACGGCGACGTGAACGCGGTGTCGCCCGACGCGAAAGCCCATTGGGATATCCCGGGCTTTGAGAAGGTCTTCGATTTTCCGCGCGGCTCGAAGGTGACCGGCGCCGGTTTCCCGTTCTACATCGGCGACGGCGCCAAGTTGGTGCGGGCCCTGTTGCACTTCTTTTTGGATGAAGCCGGTCACAACGGTTACACCGAGGTGAACCCGCCGATCTTCGTCAACGAAGCCAGCGCCACCGCCACCGGTCAGCTCCCTGACAAGGAAGGCCAGATGTATGAGACGGTGAACGACCAACTCTACGCGGTGCCGACGGCGGAAGTGCCGCTCACGAATTTCTTCCGCGATGAGATCCTGGAAGAGGCCGAACTGCCGGTGAAGCGTTGCGCTTACACGCCGTGTTTCCGCCGTGAGGCGGGCAGCCATGGCAAGGACGTGCGCGGGCTCAACCGCCTCCATCAGTTCGACAAGGTGGAGCTGCTCAAGTGGGTCCACCCGACGCAGAGCTACAACGAACTCGAAGCCCTGCGCGGCGACGCCGAGCGTCTCCTGCAGAAACTCGAGCTGCCCTATCGCGTGCTGCTCATGTGTGGCGGTGACCTCGGTTTTGCCCAGGCGAAGAAGTATGACCTCGAAGTCTGGGCGGCCGGCCAGCAGCGCTGGTTGGAGGTTTCGAGCTGCTCGAACTTCGAGGCATTCCAGGCGCGCCGGGCGAAGATCCGCTTCCGCGCGGGCAGCGAAGGCAAGCCGGAGCTGGTGCACACCCTCAACGGCTCGGGTCTCGCGGTGCCGCGCGTGCTGGCGGCCTTGCTCGAAAACAACCTGCAGGCCGACGGCTCGGTGAAACTGCCGGCGGCGCTCGTGCCGTATTTCGGTCGCGACACCGTGCGTTTCGGCTGAGTCGCCGCACGCTCGTCGGCACACCTCCAGCCTTCAGCCCTCCGCCCCGATGCCAGGCTCGCGCACTCCGTCCTGGCCCGAGGTAGCGGCGGCGCTGGCGGAACGCTTGCCCGTCAACTCGTTGGACGCGGCGGTGCGGGCGTTTGTCGCGCCGGGGCAGCCCGCCGGACGTGGTCGCTGGGTGCTCGCTTGTTCGGGCGGGGCGGATTCGGTGGCGTTGGTATTGACGGTTGGGGCACACTGGCCGCGCAAACGCGATCAGTTGGTGCTGGCGCACTTCGATCATCGACTGCGGGGGCGCGCCTCGACCGCCGACGCGCGCTTTTGTGCGCGATTGGCCGACGGACTGGGGCTGCGTTTTGAAAGCGCCCGGTGGGAAGCGCGTCCGACTCGTCCCAGCGAAGCGCAGGCGCGGGCGGCGCGGCAGACCTTTTTGGCGGAGGTGTGCCGGCGACATCGCGCGCGGGTCATTTGGACGGGGCACCAACAAGATGACATTGCCGAGACCCTGCTCATGAGGCTGGCGCGGGGCAGCGGCACGGAGGGGTTGGCGGCTCCCCGGCCGGTGCAGATGGGGGCTGATGGGCGTTGGCGCTTGCGCCCCTTGCTTGGCTGGTCGCGGACCGCTTTGCGCGAGGAGCTGCAGGCGGCTGGCGGGCGTTGGCGAGAGGATGAGTCTAATGCGGCCGACACCTTTCTGCGCAACCGCATGCGGGCGGACGTGTTGCCGGCGTGGGCGGCGGCCGCCGGAGAGCGCGACGTGGTGGCCGGAGCGGCGCTCAGTCGGGCGCGTTTGGAGGAGGATGCTGTCGCCTTGGACGCCTGGGTGGATGAGTTGGCGCCGATCGATGACGAGGGAGTGCTGTGCCTGGAGCGTTTGGGTGGCAAACCGGTGGCTGTATGGCGGCGCGCACTACACCGTTGGCTGGCGTTGCAGGACGATCCCGGGGATCTGTCACGGGCAGGGTTTGAGGATTTGCTCGCGAAAGCGATGGCCGGTCGCACGCAGCGCTTCAGTCTGGGGCGGGGCGGCTTCGTGCGAATCCGGCGAGGGAAGTTGTATTTTCAGAAACTCTCGGCGTGATTCGGGGTATCACACACTGCCACCCGTTCGCAAAACTACGCGGGCGGGCCTCGTTGACTTATGGCGAGGGAACCCACACCGTTACCGTTTAGTCCCTAGATTTGATGCCCGAAAACGATCCTGATAAGAAGCGCAAGCCGCTCCGTCCTCCGTCTCCCGACCGTTTCCAAATGCCTAAGGTGTTCTTGGTCTGGATCATAGTAATCGGCCTGGTGGTCGTGGTGTGGCAGCTCAATCCTGCCAACGTCTCTCCGGCGGCCGACATCAAGATCGCCGACGTGATGGAGCAAGCGGAGCAGGGCGTGATCAAATCGGGCACGATTAAGAATGAATTGGCCGGCGGACGCGACTGGGTCGTCATCACGGGCGAGACGAACGAAAAGCAGTTCACCAATGCCAAGGGCGAGAGCACGGCGGAGTTCCGCTCCAAGGGCCGTCTCACCGATTCCAATCTTGAGAAACTTCAGGCGACCGGGATTTTCCGCGAGATCGAGGCGACCAACACGTGGTCGCAACTGGCGGGGCAGATCATCCCGTTCGTGATCATCATCGGCCTGCTTTATTTCCTGTTCGTGCGACAGCTGCGCAACGCGGGCAAGGGCGCGCTCAGCTTCGGCAAGAGCAAGGCCAAGATGCTGCACCGCGATCGCGACAAGGTGAATTTCAAGAACGTCGCCGGCTGCGACGAAGCCAAGGAAGAGATCGCCGAAGTCGTCGACTTCCTGCGCGACCCGAAGAAGTTCCAGCGCATGGGCGGCAAGATCCCGAAGGGTATCCTGCTCGTCGGCCCTCCTGGCACCGGTAAGACCCTGCTGGCGAAGGCCGTGGCGGGCGAAGCGGACGTGCCGTTCTTCAGTGTTTCCGGTTCCGACTTTGTCGAAATGTTTGTGGGTGTCGGCGCGAGCCGCGTGCGCGACATGTTTGAACAAGGTCGCAAGAACGCGCCCTGCATCATCTTTATCGACGAAATCGACGCGGTCGGTCGCCAACGTGGCGCCGGTCTCGGCGGCGGCAACGACGAGCGCGAACAGACGCTCAACTCACTGCTCGTGGAGATGGACGGTTTCGACACGACCGACGGCGTGATCATCGTTGCGGCGACCAATCGTCCCGACGTGCTCGACAACGCCCTGCTGCGCCCGGGCCGTTTCGACCGCCAGATTCATGTCGATCTGCCCGACCTCGTCGGCCGCGAACAGATCCTGCGCGTGCATGCCCGCAAGATCGCGCTCTCCGACGACGTCGACCTCGGCTCCGTGGCCCGCGCCACTTCCGGCATGTCCGGTGCCGAGCTGGCCAATCTGCTCAACGAGGGCGCGCTGCTGGCCGCCCGTCGCAACAAGAAGAAGGTCGAGGCCATCGACATCGAAGACGCTCGCGAAAAGGTGCTCTTCGGTCGCGAACGCCGCCGCGTGATGGACGACGAGGACAAGCGCAAGACGGCGGTCCATGAAGCTGGTCACGCCCTCATCGGCGCGCTGTTGCTCGACGAGTGGTTCCCGATTCACAAGGTCACGATTCTCCCGCGTGGTCAGGCGCTCGGCATGGCCATGTATGTGCCGCGCAAGGAGCAGCTCAGCGCTTACAAGAAGCGCGTGCTCGACCAGATCGCGATGGCTCTGGGCGGTCGTATTGCTGAGGAGCTTTGCTTCGATGACATCTCCAGCGGCGCTTCTGGCGACATCAAGCAGGTCACCAGCATGGCCCGTCACATGGTGTGTGACTGGGGTATGAGCCCGCTCGGTCCGATCGCTTACGGCGACAATCAGGACACCGTTTTCCTCGGCCGCGAAATCACCCGTCACGAGAACTACAGCCAGGAGACCGCACGTCAGATCGACCACGAGATCCGCAAGATCGTCGACGAACAATACGAGCGGGCGACGAAGATCCTCACCGAACGCCGCGCTGCGCTCGAGGCGGTGGCTGACGCCCTGATGGAGTATGAAACCATCGAGGGTAAGCACGTGTTGGAAATCCTCGAACACGGTGAAATCCAGTCGCCGGTGATTTCCTCCAAGCCGATCGACGTGGAGTCCAAGCCCTCGGCCGATTCCGATGGCGAGAAGAAGAGCAAGGATAAGGACGAGCCGGAAACCGGTCTCGGTTCCGCTGCTCCGCATCCGGCCTGATCGGCCGACCCTCCCGGCAGCTGATTGTAATTTAACTTCGACGACGCAGGTGTGATGCCTGCGTCGTTTTTCGTTTCGCATGTTTGCGTCCGGCCCGCCACGCTCGGCGGCCTTTTCCGTTATGTCCTCTTCTGTTTCTCCTTCGTTTTCCGCTCTCGGCGATCGTGCGCAGCCGCCCACGATCGCGCGCCTGATGGCGATGGCCCTGGAGAATCCGGCGCTTCTGTCGATCGCCGCCGGTTTTACCGATAACGCCACTCTGCCGGTGGCTCAGGTCGAGGCGGTGGTGCGTCGTCTGGCGCAGGAGGATAGGAGCAACGAATACCTGCAATACGGCAGCAACCATGGTCGGCCGGAATTGCGGCGGCTGTTGAGTCAGCACCTCTGCGCGCTCGAGCCGGAGTTGGATTACCACGACGTGCAGCGAGGCTGCTTCATCACCAACGGTTCCCAGCAGGCGTTGTATCTGGCGATGCAGGTGCTGTGTGATCCGGGCGACATCGTGTTGGTGGATCGGCCGAGCTATTTTGTGTTTTTGGAGATGCTGAAAGGGCTCGGGATCGAGTCTCGTTCGATTCCGGTCGATGAGACGACGGGCCTGGTCGACGAAGAAGCGTTCGGGAAAATGCTCGGTGCGATGGGCGAGCGCGGTGAGTTGGCGCAAGTGAAGGCGGTGTATTTTGTCAGCTACTTCTCCAACCCCTCGGGCCGCAGCCTCACGCGGGACGAGAAAGCGGCGATCGCGCGGCAGTTACAGGCGCATCAAGCGATCGTGCCGGTGATCGAAGATGCGGCGTATCGGGATATTTATTACGAGCAGCCCTGGCCCGCGCCCAGCGTGTTGAGCATGACGGAGTGGGCGGCGTTTCCGCGTCTCTATACCTCGACACTCACGAAGCCGTTCGCCACGGGCCTGAAAGTCGGCTTCGCCACCTGCTCCGACATCGAGTGGCGGGCAAAGATGCTGCACGTAAAGGCGCACCATGATTTTGGCACGGCCAACTTTAATCAGCGCGTCATGGAAGCGGTGATGGAAACCGGCGGTCTGTTGGAGCAACTCGCGGTGATTCGACCGGCTTACCAAAAGAAAATGATCGCACTGGATACAGCGCTGCGCGACGGCGGCCTGCCCGAGCTCGGCTGGACCTGGGAGCGACCGGCTGGTGGCTTGTATCTGTGGCTGCGGGCACCGGAAGGTATCGATACGAGTTTGGAATCCGCTTTCTGTCAGGCCTGCGTCGAAGCTGGCGTGCTCTATGTGCCGGGCGAGTTGTGTTTTGGTGACGATGCGCCGAGCGATACGATTCGCCTGAGTTTTGGCGTATTGGCGGAAGCGCAGCTGGCCGAGGCCGGACGTCGCTTTTGCGCGGTGGCACAGCAGTTCGCGGTGTCGCCAAATTGTAGCGTAAAAGTCTAAAAGAGACTTGGAAGGGCAGGGGGCGCTTACCACGCTGCGCTCTTTCTTATGAAGATTTGTTGCATCGGAGCTGGTTACGTAGGTGGGCCCACCATGGCGGTTATCGCCCAAAAGGCCCCTGACGTTCGCGTGACCGTAGTGGATATGAATCAAGCGCGGATCGACGCGTGGAATTCCGATACTCTGCCGATTTATGAGCCGGGTCTCGACGAAGTCGTGAAGGAAAGCCGCGGGCGCAACCTGTTCTTCTCCACGGCCGTCGCCGATGAAATTAACGCCGCGGATATCATCTTCGTCGCGGTCAATACGCCGACCAAGACTTACGGCGTGGGGGCAGGTCGGGCGGCGGATCTGCGTTTTATCGAGTCGGTGGCTCGCACCATCGCCGATGTGGCGACCTCCGGGAAAATCATCGTGGAAAAGTCCACCATCCCGGTGAAGACGGCCGAAACGATTAAGAAGATCCTCGCCGCCAATTCCCGTGGTCTGTCCTTCCAAGTGCTCTCCAACCCGGAATTTCTCGCGGAAGGCACGGCTGTAGTGGACCTGCACAATCCCGATCGCGTGCTTATCGGCGGTGAAAAGACCCCCGAAGGTCAGGCGGCGGTGGAAGCCCTCTCCAGCGTGTATGCCCACTGGGTGCCGCGGGAGCGCATAATCACGACCAACCTGTGGTCTTCGGAGCTGTCGAAGCTCGTGGCCAACGCCTTTCTCGCCCAGCGCATTTCGTCGATCAACTCGATCTCGGCGCTGTGTGAAGCGACCGAAGCCGACGTCGATGAAGTCGCGCGTGCGATTGGTCATGACAGCCGCATCGGTCCGAAATTCCTCAAAGCCTCGGTCGGCTTTGGTGGTTCCTGTTTCCAGAAGGACATTCTGAATCTCGTCTACCTCTGCGAAAGCTTCGGTCTGCCGGAGGTCGCCGAGTATTGGCAGAATGTGGTGAAGATGAACGACTGGCAGAAGACGCGTTTCGCGACGCGCATCGTCAAAACCCTCTTCAACACCGTCGCGGGCAAACGCATCGCGATCTGGGGCTTTGCCTTCAAGAAGGACACCAACGACACCCGCGAAACGGCGGCGATTTCGGTCTGCCGTGATCTGCTCGCCGAGATGGCTGAGGTGGTGGTTTACGATCCGAAGGTGCCGGAAGACCAGATTCGCCGTGATGTGCTTGGCGCCGAAGAAGGCGAAGCGGGCAAACGTCTGATCGTGGTCAATTCCGCCGAGGAAGCCGCTCAGGGCGCGCACGCCGTAGCGGTGCTGACCGAATGGGACGAGTTTAAGACGATCGACTTCGCCGCGGTGTTGGCGGGCATGCCGAAGCCGGCGTTCCTGTTCGACGGGCGCAACCTGCTCGATCTCGACGCGCTGCGCGAACTCGGTTTCACCGCGTTTGGCGTGGGCAAAGCCTGAACGCACTCAGCGGTCTAAGCGCACAGAATTCACCATCGCCGCGTCCGGTTTCTCGGGCGCGGCGATTTCGTTTATATGCGCGTGGTGGGACGCGGTCGCGCTTCAGAAGCGCAGGCGTTGCTCGGGCTGGTCGTCGGCCGAACCTTCGTAGGCGTGCACGGAGCGTTCGGTGTCGGCCCAATCGGGCAGGTTTTCTCCGCGCCAGGCTTTGATTTCGACCACCGAACGTTGCACTGCTTCGTCGCGGCAGTGGTTCATGAGGTGGTCGAGTCCGGCGTAGGCGAGGTCTTCGGGGCTGACGTGGAGTTTGTCGGCGAGACGACCGATCACGGCATGTTCCGCGGGGTCGAGGTGGATTTTGATCGTGAACATAACATCCTCCTTGTTGGGGTTGTTCGGATGTTATGCCGCGCGGAGGCGCCTGCCAATACTCCGGTTTGGAATCAGTCGAAGATGGCTTCGGGCAGGTAGCCGGTGACGGTGGTGGTGGGCTGGTTCACCAACTGGGAAATCTTCAGATCGAGCACGACGCTGCACAGAGTATAGGCCATTTCAGCGGTCACGCCGGTGCGTTGCATGATGAATTCGATGGCGCGGCGCACGGCGTTTTTGGCGGCGGTGCGGGGATTCTCATCGGACTCGATAAACAGGTGCCAGGGCTTCTCCTGATAGCGGGGCGGCACGAGCGGCGTGCGCAGGGTCGCGTAGGGCGAGGAGAGGGGCTTGTCCTTTAGCAACTCGATGCGGAAGCGGCCGCCCATCGGGGCTTCCATGCCGTTGATACAGACCTCGCCGTCACCTTGCGCGGCGTGGCAGTCGCCCGCCAGCAGGTTGGCGCCCTTGGTAAAGACCGGCAGGTGCAGCGTGGTGCCGGCGCAGAGGTGGCGCACATCCATATTGCCGCCAAAGGGCCCGGGCGCGCGGGTGCGGAATTCGCCAGCCTCGGCGCGTTGCACGCCGATGATACCCGCGAACGGATGCAGGTCCAAGGTCACGCCCGGGAAGGACGTCGTCTGACCGTCGGCGAGTTTCCAGATAAAGAGATGATGTTCGGGGAAATCCTCCGGCAACAAACCGAGCCCGGGAATCAGACTCGTCCAAGCCCAGCCGCGATGCGCGTAGTCTTCGATATGAATGACCAATTGGTCGCCCGGTTCGGCTCCGTCGATGGCGACAGGACCGGTCAGGGCGTGCACCTTGAGGGCATCAAACTGCGCTTTGAACGTCTCCTTGGTCCAGTCGGGTTGAACCTGAAAGCCGCTGGAATCGGCCATCTCCAATTCAATGGTATCGCCGGGGGCGATGGTAAGACGGGCGGGCACCGCATTGTCCCAGCGATGAACGAGAGAGGAGGCGTCGAGTGAATGGACCGAAGGCATGCTCGGACCTTAGGAGTGGGGGCGTCCCGGGCAAGGGCGCTGAATGGTATATATGGAAAACCTAATCACTTCCCTGAAAAAGATGATATAGGACTTGATAACGATCCTGTTACGGGGTTTTGCTCTTATCGTTATGGTGACCGACAAAATTAAAGAACTGCAGGAGCTCCAAGCTAAGGCTGCTCAATTGCAAGAAGCGATTGAAGTTGAGCGGACCCGTGAATTGGCTGCCCTGCCCGCCAAGTATGGTTATACCGATCTGAACGCCTTTATTAAGGCCCTGAAGTCCGCTGCTGGAACGACTGGCAAGAAGCGTGGACGCAAGGCCAAGGGCGCTCCGAAGGCGGCCAAGCCGGCCAAGCGCTCCCGCGCCAAAATCACCGACGAGCTTAAGGCTCAGGTGAAAGAGGCGGTGGAAGCGGGCGAAACCGGCGCGGCGATTGCCGAGCGTTTTGGTATCTCCGTGCCGAGCGTGCAGAACATCAAGAAGGAGTTCGGTTTGGTGAAGCCGCGCGGAAGCGACAGCGCTCCCGCCTCGACCGAGTCCTGAACTCCCTGCATTTCGCAAATTTCAAGCCCTGCGGTATTTCCGCAGGGCTTTTTTGTGACCGGCTTTGACGCCGATTTGTCAGGTAGGCATGGTGGCCGGCTCTTACCGATGTCTGCTTTCGTTCAAGCCAATACCAACGGTCGCCTGCATGATGCGGCCGAGGCCAGCCTCTCACCGCTAAATCGCGGATTTCTTTATGGCGATGCCATCTACGAAGTATGGCGCAGCTACGGAGGCGTGCTGTTCGGCTGGGCAGAGCATTGGGAGCGCATGACCTGCTCCGCGCTAGCTATAGGCCTGAATATACCTATAGGCCCAGAGGCGTTATTGCCTGAAATAAAACGCACGGTCGCCGAATTTCGCAAAAAATTGACGTATACAGGCGATGTATATGTGCGATTGCAGGTATATCGAGGTGAAGGCGAAATCGGGTTAAGTCCGGAATATGCGGATCAGGCGGGTTATGTGATACTGGTGAAACCGGTGCCCGAACTCAGCGAGCGACATCTCACGGAAGGCCTGCATCTCGTCACGGCGCGACGCTTGCACCGCAACGATCCGAGCGCACTGGATCCGGCATGGAAGACCGGAAATTATCTCAACAATATGCTCTGTTTGGCTGAGGCCCGCGAACGCGGGGCGGACGATGTCGTGATCCTCAACCGGACCGGGGAGCTGACGGAGGCGGCGACGGCCAATCTGGCATTTGTGCGCGGTGACGAATGGATCACTCCGCCCCTCAGCGCGGGGATTTTGGCCGGCGTGACGCGGCGATTGATTCTGGCCGAGGTAGCCCGCCGTGCGGGGCTGCGGCCGGTGGAACGCAGCGTGCTCCCGGACGATTTGGCGACGATGGATGAGGCGATGTTACTCTCCAGCACCAAGGATGTGCAGCCGGTGGGACAGATTGATGAACACCGCTTTCGAGTTGGAGCGGAGAGCCGGAGCCGAGTGCTGAAGGCGGCGTTTGAAGCTTACGCCGCTGAGCATTTGAGCGGCCGCGAGGACCTGCGCGTTTGAGCTCGGAGCCGGGCGGACGAGCCCGTGGTTCTCAGTAGCGCAGGAGGCTGGGATCGATTTCTCGGGCCCAGGCATCGATACCACCGGCGACATTGGTGACCGCCGCGAAACCCTGCGCGCGCAGGAACTGCACGACACGCATGCTGCGGCCGCCGTGATGGCATTGGATGAGCAGGTGCTGGTCGCGCGGCAGTTCGGTGGCGGCCTCGGGGATCTGGCGCATCGGAATGTGCTCGGCGCCCTCGATGTGGCAGATGTCCCACTCATGCGGTTCGCGCACGTCGATGAGACGACAGGTGTCGGGATTTTGCGCGAGCAAGGTCTTGGCCTCCTGCACGGAGATTTCGAAGGGGAAGGAATCGGATTCAGGCATGGTGGTCGGTTCGGTTGAAATGGCAGGCGCGCACGTCGCAGCGCTGTCGGGTTCCGGCGGCAAGGGTGAGGCCTGCGCCGCGGCGGAGCAGCCGGGACAGTCCGGCAGGCGCGGGAAATTGAGGGTTTCGACGCGTTGGCTCAGGGCGTCGTAAGTGAGCAGGCGACCGAGCAACGGTTCGCCACAGCCGGTGATGAGTTTGATCGTCTCGAGGGCCTGCCAGCTCCCGATCACGCCACACAAAGCCCCGAGCACGCCCACTTCGCCGCACCCCGGCACGCTGCCAGCGGCGGGCGGTTCGGGAAAGAGGCAGCGGTAACAGGGGCCGCCCAGATGCGGAGCGAAGACACTCACCTGGCCCTCAAAACGATAGACGCTGCCAAACACCAGGGGACGCTGAGCGCGGACCGCGGCGTCGTTGTTGCGATAGCGGGCGGTAAAGTTGTCGGTGCCATCGACGATCACATCATAAGCGTCGAAAAGCTCGACGGCGTTGTCGTGGGTAACGCCGTCGCGATGCTCAATCAGCTCACAAAAGGGGTTAGTCTCCTGCAGGCGTTGCGCGGCTGACGTGGTCTTGGGTTGGCCGATGGTGGCGTCACTGTGCAGCAACTGGCGGTGGAGGTTGTGCGCTTCGACTTTATCAAAGTCGGCAATGCCAAGTGTGCCGACGCCGGCCGCCGCCAGATACAACGCGGCCGGGCTGCCGAGTCCGCCGGCACCGATGATGAGCACCTTGGCGTTTCTGAGTTTGGTTTGTCCGGCGACACCGATTTCCGGCAACAGCACGTGGCGGCTGTAGCGGGCGAGTTCGGCAGGCGTGAGATCGGACATGATGGCAGGGCGGATACGGAAAGGGCCGAAACAGACGCATGTTCCGGAATCGTCGCAAATGATTATTTGCGACGGCATAGGTCTAGCTATGCATTGGGTTCATATGGCAAATCCCTACATCGTAATCATCGCTGGAGGAAAAGGAGAACGCTTCTGGCCGCAGAGCCGCGCGGAGCGTCCGAAGCACTTGCTGCCCGTGGTGGGCGACAAGCCGCTCCTCACGCAGACCGTGGAGCGCGTGCTCCCGATCGTGCCGAAGGAAAACATCTTCGTGATCACGAGCGCTGTGCAGGAAAAGGGCGTGCGCAAGGTCTGTAAGGATCTACCGAAGGAAAACGTCATCGCGGAACCCGTGGGCCGCGATACCGCTGCGGCTGTGGGGCTCGCCGCCGCCATTGTTGGCGCCCGCGATCCCAATGGGGTTTTTGCGGTGCTGCCGGCCGACCACGTGATCCACAACGGCAAAAAGTATCAGGCCGATCTGAAAGCCGCCTTTGCCGCCGCCAAGAAGGCGCCGGTCATGGTGACCATCGGTATCACGCCGACGGAACCCGCCACGGGTTTTGGCTACGTGCAGCGCGCCGACGTTTGGAAGAAGGTGGGTCGTCGCGAGGTTTACGAGGTGAAGCGTTTTGTGGAGAAGCCGGATCTCAAGACCGCCAAGAAGTATCTAAAATCTGGAGACTATTTCTGGAACGCCGGCATGTTTGTCTGGAGCGTCGGCGTGGTCGAAACCGCCATCGCGAAGTTTGCGCCCGAGCTCGACGCCGGGCTCCAGCTCATTCGCGACGCGCTCGCCAAGGGCCGCCGCCTCGGTCCGGTGTTGAAAAAGGTGTATCCGGACCTGCAGAAGATTTCGGTCGATTACGCGCTGCTGGAGAAGTCCGACAACGTGGTCGTGTTGCCCTCGACCTTTGACTGGGACGACGTCGGCGCGTGGCCGGCGGTGGCGCGTCATTTTAAAGCCGACAAGGCCGGCAACGTCACCCGCGGCGAAGCCATGGTGGAGCAGGCCAACGGCAACATCGTGTTCAGCGAGGGCAAGCACCTCGTCACGGTGGTGGGGGTCGACGACCTCATCGTGGTGCATACGCCGGAAGCCACCCTGGTTTGTCCCAAGGGCAAGGCCCAGGAAATCAAAGCGCTGCTCAAGCAGGTCTACGCCCACCCGGACGCGAAGCGTTACACCTGAAGGTGCCGCGCGGCGTAATTTGAAATCCCATGCGCTTCCTGGGCATTGATCCCGGCACCAAACGCATCGGCCTGGCCAGCGGCGACGAGCTTGGACTCGCTTCGCCGCTGCCAGCGCTGACGCAGGCCGACGCCGACCTGCGTTGGGGCGCGCTGCTGGAAGAGATCCGCCGCCGACGCATCGACGAGTTGGTGGTGGGGTATCCGCTCAACATGGACGATTCGGTCGGCCCGAAGGCGAAAGAGGCGGAGGCCTTTGCCGAGCGTCTCGGTCACGAAACCGGGTTGCCGGTGCACCTGGTGGACGAACGGCTCAGCTCCCATGCGGCGGAGTCGACCTTGCCCAAACACAAGCTGCGCGACATGCGCGCCAGCGGCGTGATCGATTCGCGCGCGGCGGCGCTGATCTTGCAGGATTACTTGGACCAGCGCTTCCCGCCGGAGCTGGCGCCGTTTCCGGACGATCTCGGCTGAGCCGTTACGGACGAAGCGGCGAGTTTTACCGGGACTCTACTTAGCGCCCTGCGACGTGAAACGTCGTTGCCGGGCGCGAGGAGGATGGCCGCGTGGCGGGTGAGGAATTGGCGCTGGAGCCGGATCCGCTTCGAGCACGTTGCCCATTTACCAGTGCCACCAACTCGCTGACGCTGTCCGACATCGAAACCGCTTGCGCGTGAAGTTCGGAAGAAGCGCTGGCGGTTTCTTCGGTCTGGGCGGCCGAGTTTTGCACGTGGTGATCGATTTGAATGATGGCGGCGTTGATCTGTTTGATGCCTTCGGCCTGCTCCTGAGACGCGCTGGCGATGTTGTCGGTCAAGTTGCTGACTTCCGAGGCGGCGCGGCGAATGTCGCTGAAAGCCGTTTCGACGCGTCCGCAAATCGCACTGCCGCGGTTGGCGCGTTCGACAGAGACCTCGATGCGTTCACTGGATTCTTGCGCGGCCTTCGCGGCGCGTTGGGCGAGGGTGCGGACTTCTTCTGCGACGACGGCAAATCCAGCTCCAGCGGAACCAGCGCGAGCGGCCTCAACGGCGGCGTTGAGGGCGAGCAAGTTGGTTTGAAAGGCGATCTCGTTGATGGAATCGACAATGCGGGCGACCGCTTGGGCCGATTCCTGAATGTCGTTCATGGCGCTGACCATGTCTCGCATTTCCTTTTCGCTGGTTTCCGCACGCCGGCGGCTGGTTTCGGCCAGGTCTCGGGTGGCTTTGGCGGTGTCGGCGTTGGATTGAACAACGGCATTTAGTTCCTCGCACGAGGCGCTGGTTTCCTCGATGGACGCCGCTTGGGCACTGGCATTTTCGGCCAAGGTGGTGCCGGCGCGATTGATATCGTCGGCGGCTACCGTAACCTCACGCGAACCCGCGCGCAGCCGATCGGCGAGACGGTTGATGGGTTTGGCGATGCTGCCGGCGAGAAGGTAAACCAATCCCAACATGAGCAGAAGCACGCCGAGGCCGATGCCGATACTCAGATTGCGCAGTTCGCGCACGGGCTGCATCATCTCGGTGCGCGACAAATTGACGATGGCAGTCCACGGGGTGCCGGTGTGACCGATTTCGATGGGGCCGGCGATGCGGATAGCGGGGCCTCCCAAGGTGCGCGATTCATTGCGTGCTTCGAAAGGTTGCCCCGACTTCAGCTGGCTCAAATACGCTTCCGCCCAAGGGTCATGTTCGAGGAAGGATTGGCCGCGCCGTTCCGCCTTGGGGTGGCCGGCGTAAAGACCATTGTAGGACACGATGGTGAGATAGCCCAGATCACCCAACGTGGCTCCGGCGAGTTGTTGACTGAATCGAGTAAGCTCAAGGTCAATGCCGACCACGCCGATCACCTTGCTGCCTTCGAGCACCGGGACTGCGATGGAAGTCATCAATCGTTTTTCGTCGGATCCTGATTTGGCGGAGCCAGCCGCCGAGGTGAGATAGGGTTCCAGAATGGTCTCCTGCGCCCGCTGCGCGGGTAGTCGATAGTAGTCCTGGTCTTGGTAATCGAGACGGGGCCGTCTGCTGACTCCGACATCGCGACGATCCCAAACGAGGCTGAAGCGTCCTTGCGCGCCATAGGCCGGATCCGCCGTAAAGGCGGCGTCATTGTGGTCCCAGGCGTCGGGTTCCCAACAGGTCCAAATTGCGGCGATGTCCGACGAGCGCTCGAGGGTGCGACGCAGGAGCTCGGCGGCGGGGGCGCGCGTGTCGCCACCGTTCGATCTGATCCCGTTGAGGGCGTCGGCCAGAGTCCGGGTCGTTTCCAAAGCCCGGTTGAGCTGAGCTGCGACTTTCTGGCCTACGGCTTCGGCCGTGGTATGGCCGGTTTCCAAGGCCTCACGTTCGACGGTTGCGCTTGATCGCAAGGTGACGACCACCAACAGCGTTGCCAAACCCGCCAACAAGGCGGATCCAATGGAGAGCACCATGCGTTGGCGCAGACTTAATTTCGATCTGGTTTGGGACATGCGGGAGCGGTTTGCGCTTCCGCGGAACGGCACGTTACCGCTCCGCTTGAGCGGTATTGGCCGGGAATTCAGCGCTACTGGAGGATATGAGGAATATTCCGGTCCAATATTGGGGGATATCCATGAGTAAGCATGCGAGGGAGCATTGCGCGCAGCGTTGGCGGGCTCTGTGCGCCTATGACGGCACGTCCTTTGCCGGTTGGCAGAGCCAGCCCAATGGCAACGGGGTGCAGGATCACATCGAGGCGCGGTTGGCGGCGGTATTTAAAACGCCGATACGCATCCATGGCAGCGGGCGCACCGATGCGGGAGTGCATGCGCGCGGTCAGGTCTTTCATTTCGATGCCGAGTGGCGACATGAGCCCGACAAGTTGCGGAAGGCGCTCAAGGTCGGCTTGCCGCCGGGGGTCCAGATCAAGTCGATCTGCCAAGCTGCGCCCGATTTTCACGCGCGGCTTTCGGCTACCGGGAAGCGTTACTGCTACCACCTTTATCAGGGCGACGCGGATCCGTTTCGCCGGCCGTTCGTGTGGTGTCTGGAGCGTCCTCAGCGATTGGATACGGCGGCCATGGTGGCGGCGGCGGCGGTTTTGCGCGGGCGGCATGATTTTTCGGCGTATGCGGCGGACAACGGCGGGGAGCTGGAGAGTCCGGTGCGCGAGTTGCGGCGACTGGACCTGGCCGCGTCCGGGCGCAGCGTAAAACTCACCTTCGAGGCCAATGGCTTCCTCTACAAAATGGTGCGCAGTCTGACGGGCGCACTGGTCGCGGTGGGCGAGGGCCGGCTCTCGGTCGCCGACGTGCAGCGGCTCCTGGACGCCCAGGTGCGCACGGCCGAGGTGGAGACCTGTCCGCCACAGGGGCTGTTTTTGGAGAAGGTGTTTTACGCATGAGTGACGCGCCCACCAAGTCGACCGCGGGCTGGGCGGGCGCGATGCGCGCCGGAGCGCAGGCGGTGCAGGACTTGGTGTTTCCGCCGGTGTGTTTGGGCTGCGGGGGCGTGTGCGAGGCGACGAGTCCCTTGCGGCATGTGTGTGAGCATTGTGTGCCCACCATTACGCGGGTGCGCCGGCCGCACTGCGAAACCTGCGGGCATCCCTTCTTCGGCGAGGTGGAGGGCGAGCGGATCTGTCCGCATTGCGAGGGGCTTTTTCCGGCCTACGGGACTGCCAAGACGGTGACCCTGTTTAAAGGCGTCGCGCGGCGCATGGTGATTGAGCTGAAGTATCACGAAGGCCTGCACGTGCTGCGCGACATGGGGGCTTTGCTGGCCATGAACGAGGAGTTGGTGGAGTTGGTCGCCGGAGCGACCTTGGTGCCGGTGCCGATGCATCCACGGAAATTTCGGGACCGCGGATTTAACCAATCGGTGCTCTGGGCGGAGGAGATCGCCCAGGCTGTGCCGGAGGCCGGACCGGTCTCCGAGCTGCTTGAACGTGTGCAAGATAGCGAATCGCAAACGGCTTACGATCGGCGCACGCGCCGGAAGCGGATGAAAAATGCCTTTGCAGGGCGGGAGGGGACCGCCATAACCGCCGAATCACGTTACATTTTGGTAGATGATGTCTTCACCACAGGTTCCACGCTCAATGCCTGCGCACACGCCTTGCGACGTGCGGGGGCGGTGAGTATTGATGTCATCACCTTCGCTCACGGTTAGATCCCCAAGTCGCCCCGTTCCGCGCCGTTTCCCACGCCCATGTCGCTTTTCAGCAAGCCGAAATACTCGACTGTCGTTCCCAAGAAGAAGGATATCCCTAAGGGGCTCTGGACCAAGTGTCCGATCTCCGGTGAAATCGTTTTCAACAAGGAACTGGAAGCCAATCAGATGGTGGTGCCCAAGAGCGGCTACCATTTCCCGATCGGGGCGCGTCAGCGTCTGGAGGGGCTGCTCGATCCGGGTAGCTTCGTCGAGACCGATGCCGGCGTGACGTCGGCCGACCCGCTGGAGTTCGTCGACTCCAAGCCCTATCCCGAGCGCATCGCCAAATACAAGGAGGTCAGTGGCCTGCCGGAGGCGGTGATCAGCGGCACGGGCAATATCCACAGCATTCCGGTGTCGGTGGCGGTGATGGACTTCCGTTTCTGCGGCGGCGCCATGGGTTCGGCCGCTGGTGAGAAGATCACTCGCGCGATCGAGCGGGCGCTCGAGCAAAAGACGCCTTGCATCATTTTCAGCGCCTCCGGTGGCGCACGCATGCAGGAAGGCATTTTTTCCCTCATGCAGATGGCCAAAACCAGCGCGGCCCTCGGTCGGCTGAGCGAAGCCAAGCTGCCCTTCGTGTCCGTGCTGACGCACCCGACCATGGGTGGCGTGACCGCGAGTTTTGCGGTGTTGGGCGACATCAATATCGCCGAGCCGGGTGCCCTCATCGGTTTTGCCGGTGCGCGCGTCATCAAAGAGACCACCAAGCAGACCCTGCCGCCTGGTTTCCAGACCGCGGAGTTCCTCCTGCAAAAGGGGCTCATCGATCAAATCGTAAGTCGGCTCGACCTGCGCGACCGCCTGCGCGACCTGCTCTCGGCGCTCTACGTCAAGAAAGCGACGGCCCCCCGGCCAGCCGCGGCGTCTGCTGCTGCGGCCAAGCCTGCGACCGCGGCGGAGTCTCCGTCTCCCGTGGCGGCGAGCTGACCTCGCGGCGGTGAGACTGTTGCCGTATTCGGAGTCTTAGGCTTTTTTGCGCGATATGACGGAAACCGTGGACGCGTTGACGGATTACGCGGCCGTGCAGGACTACCTCTTCGGCCTGAAGGCCAAGGGTGTGCGCTTCGGCATCGATCGCATGCGGGCGCTCGCCGGAGCCCTCGATCATCCCGAGCGGCAGGTGCCAGTGATTCATCTGGCGGGCACCAATGGCAAAGGCTCCACCGCGGCCATGCTCGACGGAATCCTGCGGGCGGCCGGCAAGCGCGTGGGGCTCTACACCTCACCGCATTTGGTGCGCCTCGGCGAGCGGGTGCAGGTCGATCGGGTGGCGCTCAGCGAAGCCGAGATCGTGGCCTACACCCGCGAGTTGCTGCCGGTGGCGGCACGGTTGGCGGAACAGGATCCGGAGGACCATCCGAGTTTCTTTGAATTTATGACCGCGATGGCCTTTCTGCAGTTTGCGCGGAAAGGCTGCGACGTGGCGGTGGCTGAGGTCGGCTTGGGCGGGGAGCTCGACGCCACCAACGTCGTGCAACCCACGGTGTGTGCGATCACCTCGATCGGTTTCGATCACTGCGAGATTCTGGGACACACCCACGCCGAGATCGCCCAAGCCAAAGCCGGGATCATCAAACCGGGCGTGCCGGTGGTGATGGGGCGCTTGCCGGAGGAGGCCGAGGCGGTGGTGCGGGCGCGAGCCGCCGAGCTGGGGTGCCGGTTGTATTCGGTGCGCGAAACGTTCGGAGAGGATGTAGAAGGTTACCCTCAGCCCGGATTGGAAGGGGCGTGTCAGCGGTGGAACGCGGCGACCGCGACGCTCATTGCGCGGGCGTTGCCGGAAGGGTTGGCGCCGAGTGAAGCGGAGATCACCCGCGGACTGGCGGCGGCGTATTGGCCGGCCCGTTGGCAACATTTTCAACTCGGTCGCCACGAACTGGTGCTGGACGCCTCGCATAACCCCGAAGGCGCCGAGACCCTGGAGCTCAACCTGCAACGCCTGCGTGCGCAGGGACAGGCGGCGCCGGTGATCGTCGTGGGGGCTTTGGGCGCGGCGCGGGCCGGGGCGCTCTTGGAAGTGGTGGCGCGACATGCGGCGCGCATTCACCTCCTAGTGCCCAACCAGTCGCGGGCCTGCTCGTTTGCGGAGCTGCGGGAAAAGCTGCCGCCGGACTACGCCGGTGAAGTCGTGGAATCGACGGTCGAGGGTCTGTTTGGGGTGGAGGGACGCTTTCGCGCGGATGGCAGCGATGAACCGATTGTGGTGACCGGATCGATCTACCTCGCGGGTGAAGTGCTGGAGCGGCTGGAGCCCTTGCGCGGCGAAAACGAAGCGCGGTTGCAGGATTTTTGAATCAGGCGGCGAGGGCGGAGAGGCAGCGTGTTTTGACGCAGAGACGCAGAGACGCAGAGACGCAGAGATGCAGAGATGCAGAGATGCAGAGATGCGGAGAGGCGATGTAGAGCGGCCGAGATCTCCGCGGTCGCGGGACAGGCGGCCGCTGCTACACTAGGACGGGTTGTAGCCGCGGGCGTGTCGCCCGCGTTCGACGGTGCCCTTAAACTTAATCTTTCCCCTTCACCTCGCCGCCGGCGCGATTCGCCGCTTACTTGCGGCCTTCGTCGTAGTCGAGGACGTCGAAGATGGTGAGGACGTGGGGGTTGTCCTTCAAACCGGCTTCGTTGCGGCGGAATTCAAAACGATCCGTCATGTCGTCTTTCCAACCGAGCTTCGTCACGAAGTGATTCCAGACCCGCTTGTCGATGGGACTCAGGTCGCGACCGGAGGTCTCCTGCACCCACGCGAGAACCTCCGCGTCGGTGCCGCCCTGCAGGGTGCGGTCGCGCAGCGCGGGGTAGTCGATCCGCAGGTAATCGCACATGAAGGCGTCAATCGCCTTGCCGAGATTGGCCTGGAAATCCTCACGCAACTCACCCGCGGTGTGCAGGCGGATCTTGTTCAACGACCGGGCAAAATAGACGAGGCCGTCGGTTTCGGTGTAAGGGCAGATGGGGACTTTCTTTTCGGACATGGGATACGGGATACGGGATGCGGGATGGATCAGGCGGAGGGGCAGATGGGACGACGCGGCCGAGACGTCCGCGTCCACCTTTCTGCTCTTTTTTGCGTTAAATCTAAATACTAGCGCGCCGCTTAGAGTTTGATGAGTTCGGCGGTGGCCGGGACGTCTTTGATGAGCTGGGAGGGCTCGGGGCCGACGCCGAGGTAGCGCAGGTTGGGCAGCTGGTCATCGGCGGGCCAGGCGCCGCCTTCGTAGGCGACTTCGAGCGTGGTCCGCATCATCGCGGCGATGTAGGCCTGCGCGTTCTGCGGCAGGTCGGCGAAGTGACGCACGTCGCAGATGTCCTCGGTCCATCCGGGATGACGGCTGTAAACCGGGCGCAGGGTTTTGCGCACGGCTTCGTTGCGCGGCACGTGGTGGTAGCGTTTGCCGTCGGCGTCTTCGTAAGCGGTGCAGATGAGCAGGTCGCCGTTCCAGTCACCGCGGTAGGTGAGAGCGTCGGTCTTGTTGATCATCAGATCCTGGAAACCGCCGTAGCGCAGGGCGTCGCCCTTTTCCACGGCATCGAACCAGCCGACCATGCGCTGGCGGCCCGTGCTGGTGCCGAACTCGAGCTTTTTGAGCAGAATGGCCAACGGGTGCGCGTCGTCCATCTGGGTGAGGAAGGTATGGGTGCCGACCTTGGTGTCGTAGGCCTTGGCGACGCCGAAGGTGTGGACGGGTTGGGTCGGGATGCCGGCGCTCTCAAAAATCTCCGGGGTGAAGGTGTGGGAGGCGGTGACGTTGGGCGAGAAGCCGTGGCGTTTGTCCAACCAATAGGCTTGGCCGAACTCACCGAGGATGGTGTGGCCGGCGCCGAGCTCGCGGCGGATGAGTTCGCGCACTTCGACGATCTGCGGGGCGAGGCGGGTGCCGGCGGCCCAGTAGGTGGCGGTGAGCTTTTCGAGGTTGAGGGTGAACGGTTCGTCGCCGCGGAAGACGGTGAAGTCGAACTCGGCCTCGTCGAGCACGCCGATGGCGATGGCTTCGGCGTTGGCGCGTTTTTCGGCCGCGCTGAGTTGGTCGAAGAAACCGGCAAAGGTGTCGGCGTCGACCTGGCAGACGTGCTGGATGGTGCGCAGGGCGCGATCGGCGCGTTGGGCGACCTTGCGGGCGTAGAAGTTGGGACCGGCGAGGAAGTCGGAGTAAGTGATTTGCCATTGGCCGACCTCGTCGAGGTAGGCCGGGGTGATGCCGCGACCGGTGGAGCCGCGCGGTTCCTCCTGCAGGACGTGCACGCGGTAGTGCTCCCAGGCGAGGTCGAGCAGGCGGTGAATGAAGTCGTTCACCATGGTGCGCTCGTCGATGGCGAGGCGGGAAATGACCTGATAACCCTTGTGCTCGAGCGGGGCGGCCTCCCACCAGACCTTGCGCGGATCGGCGACGACGCCGCAGCCGATGGCGAGGTGGGCGATCTCCTTTTCGACGACGCCGGAGGGCAGCAGGTTGAGCTTCACGCCGGCGGCGGTGTGGCCGGAGTTGGCGCCGCCGTTGACCTTGAGCACGGTGGAGACCGGGTGGGCCGTGTCGGCGAGTTCCTGGCAGACCTCGGGAACGAGGCGGCCCTTGCCCTCGTCACCGAGGGAAATGCCAACATCGGCGATGATCTGGCTGGAGAAGGGGAGGAGGGACATGGGCGGAGGGAAAAGCTGAAAGACTGAAACGCTAAAAAGCTGAAAGAGGAGGCCCGGGATGGACCTGCGCCCAAACGCGATGGCCGGGCAAAGCGCGGACAGTGGCACGGTTTGGGCGCGCCGGTCCAGCGCGGAACACACCGCGCACGAAGCCGCGAGCGCGAGCAAGCTCGCAGCCTACAGTGCGTTTTCGGACGTGGTGCGTGAGCGCGCCGCCTCAGCTCGAAACGCCGGCTTTGATCTCGATGACGTCGTGCGGGGTGGACTCTTTTTGGCCGGCCGGGCTGACGCGGATGTAGCGGGCGTTCTGGCGCAGGGTCGGCAGGTTGCCGGCACCGAGGTAACCCATGCCGCTCTGGAGGCCGCCGACGAGGTTGCCGAGCACGTCGTCGAGGGAACCGGAAACCTCTTTAAGGGCTTCGATGCCTTCGGCGGTGAGCTTGCGGGTCTTGTCGTCCTTGTTGTGGCCGTAGCGGGCGGCGGAGCCGTCCTTCATGGCGGCGAGGGAGCCCATGCCGCGGTATTGTTTATAAATCTTGCCGTTGATCTCCATGATCTCGCCCGGGGCTTCACGGCAACCGGCGAGCAGGCCGCCGAGGATGACGGCGTCGGCGAGCGTGAGCGCCTTGACGATGTCACCACTCTTGGTGATGCCGCCGTCGGCGATGATCTTGACGCCCTTGGCGCGGGCACCGTTGGCGGCGACGTGGAGGGCGGTGAGCTGCGGGATGCCGACACCGGCGACGATGCGGGTGGTGCAGATGGAGCCCGGCCCCTGGCCGACCTTGATGGCGTTGGCGCCGCAATCGGCGAGGTATTCAACGCCGGCGCCGCTGGTGACGTTGCCGGCGATGATGGTGAGATGGGGGAAGGCATCGCGCACGAGGCGGACCATGTCGCCGACGCCGGCGGTGTGGCCGTGGGCGGTGGAGACGGCCACGCAGTCGATGTGCTCGGCGACGAGTTGGGAGACGTGGTCGATGATGCGGTCGCGATCGAGGGAACCGTCGGCTTGGCGGACGGGGGCGAGGGCGGCGCCGACGATGAGGCGGAAGTCGGCATCGCGGGCGGCTTTGCGGCGGGAACCGGCCTCGGTGGTGATGCGCTCGATGTCGGAAATGGTGGCGAGGCCGCGGAGGTGATCGTCGTTGTCGACCACGAGCATCTTGTGGATGCCGACATGTTGGGTGAAGAAGGCGTCGGCGGCGGCGATCGGGTCGTTTTTGAGGGCGTCGACGGAAACGGTGTGGATGTCGGCGCGCGCGGTCATGGCCTCGGCGACGGGCTTGGCGCGGTAACGCTCGCGGACGGAGGAGCCGGAGAGCAGGCCGACGAGTTTACCCTTCTCGTTGACGACGGGGAAGGTGCGGAACTCGTAGTTTTTGGCCTCGATGAGATCGAGCACGTCGCCGATGTGGAGATCGGGGCGGACGGTGATCGGGTCCTGGATGAGGCCGTGGATGTGGCGCTTCACGCGGGCGACTTCCTTCACCTGCTCGCGGGCGGGCATGTTGTAATGGATGAGGCCGAGGCCGCCGTTGAGGGCCATGGCGATGGCCATGCGGGCCTCGGTCACGGTGTCCATGTCCGACGAAATGATCGGGATGGAGAGGCGCACCTGCTCGGAGAGCGTGGTGGAGGTTTCGGCATCCTTGGGCAGGATCTCCGAGTAGAGCGTCGCGAGGGAGACGTCGTCGAAGGTCAGTCCGACAGGACGGTTGGCGGCGAAGAACGCGTCGGCCGTTTGGTAGAAATCGGCGTCGAACGCAGCGGCGGGGGACGTAGCAACCTTTGTCATGAGTTGCCGGGAACGTAGTAGGGACGTGTGCCGGGAAGGGAAGGGGAAAGTGGCGGCAGCCCGGAACGGACTGCTGGAAATCAGAAAAACTAAAACGCTAAAAAGCTGAAATTGGGCTGCGGTCGGTGCTGGGCGGAGAGGTGCGAGGTGGGGATTTCAGCGTTTCCGTTTTTCAGCATTTCAGCTTTTTACGTTAGTGCGGTCTGCCCATGGTGGGGGCGATGTATCGTCTTCGCTTCAAATCCTACTCGTTGCCGTTTCGGCAGGCGCTGCGCACGGCGCATGGGTTGTGGAGTGAGCGGGAGGGTTTGCTGGTGCGCCTGGAAACGGCGGAGGGCGGGGTGGGGTTCGGGGAGGCGGCGCCGGTGCCGGGGTTTGGGGGCGCGAGTCTGGCGGAAATGGATGCAACCTTGCGGCGCTTGGGCCGTGAAAGCGGGGAGGAGGAGCTGGATCACGTGATCGGGCAGGGCGGAGCGTTGGGGTTCGCGTTGGCGGCGGCGCGGGCGGAAGCGGAGGGGCGAGCGGTGGTGGGAGAGGGTCCGATGCACGAATATTTGCCGGTGGCGGCCTTGTTGCCCGCGGGACGCGCGGCGATCCGAGTCGCGGTGGAGCGGGCGGAGTTGGGGTTTCGCACCTTCAAGTGGAAGGTGGGCGTGGGGGATCCGCGGGACGAACGCGTGATGCTGGACGACCTGCTGGGCGAGTTGCCGAGCGAAAGTCGGTTGCGGCTCGATGCCAACGGGGCCTGGGATCGACGGCAGGCGGAGGCGTGGCTGGAGTGCTGCGCGGAGCGGCCAATGATCGAATTTGTGGAGCAACCGGTGGCGGCGGGCGGTGCCAAGGCGGAGGATCTGTTGTTGGGGTTGGCGGGCGATTATCCGACGCCGCTGGCGTTGGATGAATCGTTGGTCGGTGAGGCCGATCTGCAGCGTTGGCTGGAACTCGGCTGGCCGGGCGTGTGGGTGCTGAAGGCGGCGCTGATGGGCGATCCGGCGAGGCTGGCGAAGCGGATCGCGCAGCATCGGCTCGATGTGGTGATTTCGACCGCGTTGGAAACGGCGGTGGGCGCGCGAAGCGTGTATGCCCTCGCGTTTGCGCTGGAGCGGCACGAGGCGCGGCGGGCGCTGGGCATGGGCGTTTGGCCGTTGTTTGGCGCGAGGTGGGCGAACGGACCGACGGCGATGCCCTTTGTGCGATGGACGGATGTAACAGCTTTAAACGCGGAGGCGGTATGGAACGGCGTGAATTCCTAAACGCGCTGGTGCGCAGTGGCGTGAACGTGGCGGAGGGCGAGCCCGGGCGGCAGGAGCTGGTGGTCGTGTGCGAGCGCGATCCAGTGGCGTTTCGCGCGGCGTTTGCGCAAGCCGTGGCGCAAGGCGGACGGGTGGCACTGGCCAATCCGGACTGGGGAACGCAGGAACGGGCGGAGTTTGATCGGCTGCTGGCGTTGCGCGATCACGCCGGGGCGTTGGCTGACGCCGAGACGGGTTGGTTGCTGATTCCAACGGGCGGGAGCTCGGGCGGGGTGAAACTCGCGCGGCACGATCAGCACACCCTGGCGGCGGCGGTGCAGGGGTATGCGTCGTTTTTTGAGGAGCGGGTGGTGAATGGCGTGGGCGTGTTGCCCCTGCATCACGTGGGGGGATTGATGGGTTGGTTGCGCTGTGTGTTGACCGGCGGCGACTACGTCGACGGCTCCTGGCGTGCGTGGAGTGAAGGCCGGTTTGTGGAACGGGTGCCAGAGGCGGCCACGGTTTCTCTCGTGCCCACGCAGTTGCGACGGATGTTGGGTCAGGCCGAGGGTGTCGCTTGGTTGCGGCAGTTTAAGCGTATCCTGATTGGCGGGGCTGCGACCGAAGCGGATTTGGTGTCGGCGGCGCAGGACGCGGGGCTGCCGATCGTATTGAGTTTTGGCATGACGGAGACCGGCGCGTTGGCGGCGGCGGTGCCGGAGTTTGCGGGCGGGGAACTCGAGAAGGGTTATGCGGTGTTGCCGCATCTGAAAATGGACGTCGTAGGCGAGGGTCGACTGCGAATCAGCGGCGCGTCCTTGTTTCGTGGATACTGGCCGGATTGGCGGGATGACGACGCGTGGGAAAACGGCGACCGGGCGAGACGTTCCGTTGACGGTCGGGTGCAGTTGCTCGGGCGGGTGGATGATCTGATTATTTCCGGCGGCGAAAAAGTGGACGGGCACGAAGTGGAAACGGTGTTGCGCGAGTTGGCGGGTGATCCGCGCATCGTCGTGATCGGCCTGCCGGATGCGGAGTGGGGCCATCGGGTGGTGGCGTGCGTCGGTAGTGAAGAGCTGGTGACGCGCTTGGAGGAGGTTGCGGGTGCGGTGCGCGAACGTCTGGCGAGTTTTAAGCGCCCGAAGCTCGTGGTGCCGGTGGTGCCGTGGCCGGTGAACGCGATGGGCAAAATCAATCGCGCCGCGCTTACGGCAGCAGCGGCCGCCTGGAAGCGCTGAAAGCCGGAGGCGGAGAGACGTTTAAAAAGCTGAAACGCTGAAAAGCTAAAAGGCTGAAAAGGGGGCCGAGAGGCACGGTGAGCGGCCGAGATCACCGCAGTCGCGGGACAGGCGGCAGCTGCCACAATCAGACGGGGGATGTAGCCGCGGGCGTGTCGCCCGCGTGTTGCGGTGGAGTGGCGTAGGGTCGGTCTTCGGCCGACCCTTTGTCCGGTGCCGAATTACGAAGCGTCCACCCAGGTGGCGAGGGCGTCCGGGAGAGCGAGACGTTCGCGCGTGGTGGAATGGATGCAGACGTGTTCGGTGCGGGTGACCGCGGCGCGTTTGCGGGTGCCACTGATCTGTTTCCAGAGCGTGGCTTCGAGGGCGAAGCTGTGTTCCGAAAGGCGGGTGGGGGTGAGCTCGACCTCGATACGGTCGCCGGTCAGCAGCGGGCGCAGGTAGCTGGCTTCACTTTTGGCGATGGGCACGACCACCCCGTGATCGGCGAAGAAGGTGGCGAGGGGCAAACCGGCGGCGGCGAGAGACTCTTCGTAAGCCTCGTGCACGATGCTCAGATAGCGGGCAAAAAACACGACCCCGGCCGCGTCGGTGTCCGGGAAGTGAATCGTGCGGGAATAGGTGAAGGGGCGACCCATGCGGAAGTTGAAGTCTAAAGGCCGGAAAGTCTAAAGGTCTAAAAGTCGGTTCACCTACTTCCTCTGCGCCTCCGCGTCTTGGCGTCTCTGCGTCAAAATCCAACGCCTATGCGCAGTCCCCGACCCACGTCAAACGCCGACCAGAGGTCGGCGTCCACCTTATCTACGCTTATCCAATCACTGCCTCCCGGATCTGTGTTTATCCGTGAAATCGGTGGTTAAAAACAGCCCTGCCTCTCGGATTCACCCCGAGTTTTAAGCTGACCCCTGATCGCTGAGTGCTGAATGCTCCTCTCATGACCAAGAACGAGATCGCGGAGATTCTGGAAGAGATCGGCGTGTTGCTGGAATTGAAGGGCGAAAACCCGTTCAAGATCCGCGCCTACGGCAGTGGCGCGCGGGTGTTGGAATCGTTGGAGTCCGACGAGTTCGAACAGTTGGTGGCGGACGGCAAACTGGACTCGGTCAAAGGCATCGGCGCGGCGCTGGCCCAGAAGATCGGCGAACTGCATGAGACCGGCGCCCTGGGCTTTTATGACAAGCTGAAGGCTTCGATCGCGCCCGGGTTGGTGGAGATGCTTGAGGTGCCGGGATTGGGCGCGAAGAAGATCAAAGCGATCCACGAAAAGCTGGGCATCGACACGATGGAAGGACTCGCGGCGGCGTGCGTCGATGGGCGGGTGGCGGAGCTGTCGGGGTTTGGAGCGAAGTCGGCGGCGAAGATCGCCGAGGGCATCAAGAACCGGGAGGCCTACGGCAAACGTCACCTTTGGTGGTTGGCCAACGAGGTCGCGCAACCCATCGTAGCCGGGCTCCGGGAGCGCCCGGAAGTGAAACGCGCGGAGGCCGCCGGAAGTTTGCGGCGGGGCATGGAAACGGTGGGCGATCTCGACTTCATCGTGGCCAGTGATGAACCGGCGCCGGTGATGACGTGGTTTTGCGAACTGCCGGAAGTAAAGGAGGTGACTGCGCGCGGTGAGACCAAATCCAGTGTGCGTTTTGAAAGTGGGCTGCAGGCGGATCTGCGCATCGTGCCGCCGGGGCAGTTTGTTTTTGCGCTGCATCACTTCACTGGCTCGAAAGACCACAATGTGGCCATGCGCCAACGCGCCTTGGAGCGGGGACTGAGCCTTTCCGAGTGGGGCTTGGTGCCGGCCGACGGGGAAGGCACCGCCAAGGAGAAAGCCGAGCGCGGCGAGAGCAAGGAGGTCGCAGACGAAGCCGGATTGTTTAAAGCGCTGGATATGACCTTCGTGCCGCCGGCGCTGCGGGAAGGTCTGGGCGAAATCGAGGCAGCGGAGGCGGGCGAGCTGCCGCAGCTGATCGAAGTTGGTGACCTGCGGGGCGCGTTTCACAATCACACGACCGCCAGCGATGGCCGCAACACCTTGGCCGAAATGGTGACGGCGGCGGAGGCGCTGGGCTGGGACTACCTCGGCATCGCGGATCATTCCAAGGCGAGTTTCCAAGCCAATGGGTTGGACGAGGAACGCCTGCTCAAGCAGGTCGAAGAGATCCGGGCGTTGAATGAGAGCGGCCGGTTTAAGACCCACGTGTTTGCCGGCAGTGAAGTCGATATCCTCACCGACGGTCGGCTCGACTTCGCCGACGAGGTGATGGCGCAGTTGGATTATGTCGTGGCGTCGGTGCACAACGCTTTTGCGCAGGACGAGGACACCATGACGAAGCGAATCATCCGCGCGGTGGAGAATCCGCAGGTCACGATGTTGGGGCACGCGACTGGGCGCCTCCTGCTGCGCCGGGAACCCTACAAGGTGAACCTCGCCAAGGTGATCGATGCGGCCATCGCGAATGACACCATCATCGAGCTCAATGCGAGTCCGTGGCGGCTGGACCTGGATTGGCGGCTGTGGCGCAAAGCGGCGGAACGTGGATTGTTGTGTGCGATCAACCCTGACGCCCACGAATGTGACGGCCTGCAGCACGTGCGAGCTGGCGTGAGCGCCGCGCGCAAAGGTTGGCTGCAGCCAAAGCACGTGCTCAACACCTGGACGCTGGAGCAGGTGAAGGCGCGGTTCAGTTGAACCGCGCCTTCACCTGCGGTCTAAAGGTCTTTTAGTCCTAAAGTCTGAAAGTCCCGTCTGCGGGAGGACCCGCGCCCCGTTTTTTGTAGGTCGCGGCGGAGCCGCGCTGCTGGTGACGTTTAGACCTTAAGACGGATCGATATTAAGACTTTTAGACCTCTTCATTTTGAGGCCATGCTTGGCCCCAAAATGAAGAAGGCATTTATCACCGGCATCACTGGGCAGGATGGATCCTATCTGGCGGAGCTGTTGCTCGCCAAGGGGTATGCGGTGCATGGCCTGGTGCGGCGGGCGAGTGCCTACAATCGCAGTCGGATCGATCATCTGCGCACCGACGAAAACGTGGGCTCGGGTCGGTTGGTGCTGCACTACGGTGAACTCAACGACGTCACTTCCTTCCACCGGTTGCTGCACAAGATCGAACCGGCGGAGATCTATCATCTGGCGGGCCAAAGCCATGTGGGTCTGAGTTTTGAACTACCTGAAGTGACCTGCTTGGAAAACGGCATGGCCACGCTCCACCTGTTGGAGAGTATGCGCGAGTTGGATACGTCGACCCGGCTCTACCTGGCGCAGAGTTCGGAAATCTTCGGCGCGCCGGAGGGCGAGGATCCGCAGGACGAGACGACGCCGGTGGCGCCGCGTAATCCCTACGGCTGCGCCAAGGTCTTCTCGATGCAATTGGGCAAGGTGTATCGCGAATCGCACGGGCTGTTTGTGTGCAACGGTATTGCCTTCAACCATGAGTCGCCGCGGCGCGGGGAAAATTTTGTGACGCGCAAAATCAGTATGGGCGCGGCGCGCATTGCGGCTGGAGACGAAGCGGTCATCGAGCTGGGCAATCTGGATGGTCGCCGTGACTGGGGTTATGCGCCGGAGTATGTCGAGGCGATGTGGCGGATGCTGCAGCAGGACCGGGCGGATGACTTTGTTTTGGCCACGGGCCGCACCCATACCGTGCGGGAGTTCGCCGCGGCCGCGTTCGCGGCGGTCGGCGTGCCGGTGGACTTTCAGGGGCAAGGTGTGGAGGAAGTGGCGCGTCGCCGCGACAACGGCGCCATCGTCCTGCGCGTGTCGCCGCGGTATTTTCGTCCGGTGGACGCCGTCAGCTTGCGCGGCAACCCGGCGAAGGCGAAAGCCGAGTTGGGCTGGAAAGCCCAAACGCAAGGCGCGGACCTGGCGGCGTTGATGGTCGAGGCGGAGCGGGGATAGGCGGCGCATTGCGCCGTCGAAAAGCTGACCGCTGGAACCGAGAGGCAGCGAGATTTAACGCAAAGACGGCATCCGCCTACGCCGAGGCTAAGGCGGACGAGGAGGGACGCGAAGAACGCAAAGGGGGCAGTGGGAGCATCCGTCTACGCCACGGCATCGGCGGAAGCAGTCTTAAGGTCTGAAGGTCGAGTCTGCGGGAGGGCCGGTCCGCCGAGGGGCAACGGAGCCGACGGAGCCGTCGGTGGTTCGAAGTCGGGTAGGGGGCACCAAAATCCATTTTTCTCCGTTCACTTCACCTCGACGCCGACCCGGATCCTGACGACGGCGAAAGTTTGGCGGAGCTCGGCGTGGCGAGCGTCGGTCTTGAGCAACCCCAACTTGGGGCATGGAATATCCTCCCTCTCCTGACCGAGCCCACTATCTGCAAGTCGACCAGCCCTGGCATTTTCGGGTGCGTCCCGATCTGATTGAAGAGCTGTGTCTTCCCGACAAGATGTATCGGGAGTTGCCTCGAACGGCGTCCAGTTATTCCCTGTGGCGGCAGCTTGGCGGTTATCAGCCGTGGCACGCTCCTTTCAGGGATATGGCCGAGCATCACCGCTTGGGCTATTTGCCCACCCGGCGTTGGGCCTTCGGAATTTTTGTTCCGCCACAGGAAAATCTTGGTCGAGCTATCGCCATCGACGCCCGCGGCTGGTGGGTTGAGGTCGAGTTTCGAGGAGTGCTTCATTTTGTGTATCGGCGGGCGGTGGAGTTCCTTTTGAGCTACGGCTACACGCGCGCAGAATCCTATTCGTTGCTCGGCAACGGGCAGCGGCCCGCTGGAGGCCGACGTGATAACCTACTCTCCCCTCGGAGTTACATTGGTTACGAGGCCGGCAGCGGGCTTTGCCAAGTGGTGAAGCCGGTTATGAACGAGGAACTGCGGCGCTATCTCCAGCGCGCTCCTGATGTCGAAGCGCTGCGCTTTCCACGCAAACGCTCACTTCCGAACGAGTCTGTCGATTGACGCGACGCCAACGAACCCAACTTGCTGGCGATGAAAATGCTCCACGTGACTGACTTTCACGGGCACCTGCCCTGGTATCAGTGGACCGCCCGTCAGGCGGCACGCTATGACCTCGTGGCTCTCACGGGTGATCTGATCGACGACACGCTTTCAGTATCCACGGAAGAGCAGATCTGCGTAGTGCGATCCCTCGCCGCCCAACTGGAAAGCAAGCTCCTCATCTGTGGGGGCAACCACGATGCGCGTGAACTGGATCCGCCGCACGGGTATCACGACTGGCTGCCGGACTTGCGCCGCCACACGCTGGGGAGCGGCGAGTCGGTGATCGATTTCAGGGGACTGCGGATTGGATACCTCGATTGGGGCGATGCTCCCATGTGGGGCGATCTGGATCTGCTGCTTAGTCACCAGCCGCCGGCGCGCTGTGGTCCTGCGATTGCGGAACCGGAGGGCATTGATTGGGGCGACCTGAGTTTGCGGGACTACCTGGACGCCGAATTGCTGCGGCCGCGCTTGGTTTTTTCGGGTCACGTTCACCGGCCACGGAGGTGGGCGGGGTGTATCAAGAATACGGTTACGCTAAATCCCGGACAAGCTCCGAGCGCATCCGCGGTGCCTGCGCACATTGAGGTCGACCTCTTGCACCGCACGCTGCACTGGCACAGCGGCACCGGTTTGGTAGATGGACGGCGTTTGCCAGAGTAAGGAGGTTCCAATATGGAGCCATGCCAGGTCTTAAAGCTATATTCCCAATCGAGTTGTCTCTCATTCTGGCCATTCCCCCGGAAGTTTTTGTTCCGGGACCTGACGCTGGTCATGGTGGGGCTGCAGACCGGGTTTCGCATCGGCGAACTGCTCTCCCTCAATGTGGGAGACGTCTGGGATGGCGCAGAGGTGGGCGCCCATGTGAAGGTGGCGCGGGCGCATGAAAAGGGGAGGGCGCGGTTCGCGCCGCAGCGCCGTGCGCTCGCGAACCGTGCTCCTCAACGAGGTGCCGACTCCGCGCGTCCGCCGTGTCGATTTTTCCCCGCCAGAAAATAACGCCGTTCGCATTCCGAGCCGCTTTCGCGGCAGGCGCCTTACCCGGTGGGGCGCCAATGACATTGTGCACGCGGTGCTACGGGAGGCCGGGTTGGAGGGAACTGGTGACTACGGCACCCACTCACTTCTGAAGACGTTTTTCTGGGGATTTACGAGGCGACCCGCTTTGACCTGAACCTCACCCGCGTGGTGATGGGGCATTCGAGTTGCACCACCACCCAGCGGTATTTGCATGTGGATGAGGATGACACTGGGCAGGCCATTTCGCGAATTGGGGGCACCCGCGCAGCTGCTGCAATTTCTGCACCGAATGCTCTCGCTCAAGGAGACTCAGGTGAAGAAACGAAACTTGGGTAGCCTCACACGTCAGCAGGAGAGAAACTGCCGCATTCCGTCATGGTAGATGTCGCCCAAGTGGTCGGTCCAGTCGCGCAAAACATAGTGTTTCTCGGTGAGATCCGTGGTGGCGTGTCCCGCGTAGCGACTGACTTTGCGGAGTCCGAATTCCTTGATCAGGGCGGTGATCGCTATTTTGCGACAGTAGTGCATGAGATTGGGAGTGTTGTAGAGTTCGACCGCGCGGAGGTAGTCGACGGTTTGCTTCATGCGCAGAGCGTCCTTTGCGTCGGACAGTGGATACACAATGGGTTCGTCGAGCGGTTGCCCGCGGTAGAATTTTTGGTGCAATAGTTCAAGAAATCCGGGCGCGCCAGCGGTTGTTCGGTTGTGCCCGTTTTTCGTCATGGAGGTGCCGCGTTGGAGCACGCGAAGCATCGGGGGATTTTGGCTGAGGCCAATATCGCTCCAGCGAATGAAGCGAGTTTCACGGTGGCGTAAACCAGTGAACAGCGCGAGCAGGATGGATTGCTGGATGTCTCGCGGAATTCCGGGGAGCGTGGCAAACAGTTGCTGCAGACTCTCGGCGGACGGTGCCGACACCGGCTTGTGGTCGATTTTGAAGCGCTCCCCGATGACGGCGTCATGGAGATTTGGATACGCTATCCCCAGGCTCTTTTGTCCCTCCCGGATAACCAGGGAAAAGTTGGCTGCAACCTGATTGACGGTGGTGGTGACCTCGATCCCGAGGTCTTCCGCAGCCCACTCAGCGTGATCGAAAAATAGCCGCACTGCGGTGGACGGGATTGCGGTGACGGGAAGGGAAAGGATGGCGGGAGCGATGGAGCGAATGAGGTTCCGCCGCTTATCGACAATATGGGTGTTGGTCGCGTGATAGTGCAGCGCGACATACAGGAGCCAGACACAGTCAGTCAGGACGTCGCGTTGATAGGGGGCCTTTCCGGTCGTGGTCTCACGCCATCCCCGATGCAAGTCCAGCACGGTGGGGATACCCGGTGAATACTCGTGCTCCGGCAGAATGTCGGCCATGCGTAGTTGAGAGTGCTCGCCGGATGCGGACCCATAGAGTAAGCGAAGCTGGACGTCGTTCGCGGGATCGTTTTTTGGCGGAAAGCCGAGTCTATCTAGGTAATGCTCGATTGCGTCCCGGGAGGATGGATTTGGTTTGAGGTTCATGGTGAGTTTTGAGGTGCGTTCAAAGCAGCGCCTCGAGGCGAAGGTATTCCTCCAGCTCCTCGTCGCGGAAATTAACGTCCTGAAATTTCGCGAGGAAGGAACTTGGCTGCATGTCTGCTTCATTTGCGCAGACGGAGTAGTCTTGGCCCGCGCGTGTGGCCAAAGTGAAGCGGAACGCGCGGCCGAAATCCTTGAGCAGGTTGCGCGTGCGGAAGTGGTCCTCCGCGAGAAAGCCTATTAGCTCATTGGCCTCGTGCGCGGCTTTCCGCTGGCGAGTAACCTTCAGGAGCCGGGTCTCGTGACCCTTAAGCGTGACCCCCTTCCCCCGTATCACTTTGCCGCCAAAAAAATCACTGAGTATTAGCCAGTGGCTGTCCGGTTTTCGGTTCGCCAGGCACATTGCGATGAGCTCAAAAACCAACTCGATGTGCTCCGTCGGAGGCGCGGGGTAGGGTTTCACCGACGGATGCCCCGGGGAGTGGAATTTTCCGCTGTTTGCCGACGTTGCCAATCGCAAGAATCCGGACGGCAGCACGCAGTCATTCGCGCGGAAAAAATCGCTATCGACGTCCTCCCGATACCAGCGTCGGAAGGCCGCCAGCTCATTTTTTCGCGGGAAGTTCGCTCGAGCGGCAGCGCTCTGAGGACGTCCGACGAACTCCAATTTGGTGCGGTGAAGGGTCCCCATTGAGACGGACAGCGCGATGGACCAGTCAATTCCCGTGTGGTCGCACAGGGCGCATCTCGCGAGCTTCCGGACCACGTTCAGGAGCGCTGTTTTTTGTGCGTGGGTGAGGGTCTCGAGTGCCGCAATGGCGGCGAGCAGATTACCGACGGAGCTCATGCTACCTGCTTCCTTTCATCGGAGGGCTCAGCGACAAAAAGATCGGGAAACTGGCGGACCAGATTGGCTTCGCTTACGAGGTTGTGCCGCCAGCTCTTGGTCAACGGGTCGATGTCCTGACCTGCAAGGATGCCGCGCATCAACTCGAAGCGACGTGCCGAGGCCGTGGCATGGCACGTGGTCGAGAGGGAAATCTGGCGATTTTTCCCGCGGCCACATTTGCGCGGCAGTCGCACTGCGTAGGAGTTCCCGTTGCTGCGCTGGTGCGGATGCAGGAGCGTGAGCTCGCAGCGGTGACCACTCGCTTTCCATTTGGCGACCAACTCCGGGTAGTCCGGCGGAGGACACTCCAGGGCAAGGTCTATTTGGTTAGGCGTTCGTATTGATCGGGCGGTGGAGGTTAGGGGCAGAGGTGTCATCGTCCCATATTGTGGCGAGCCCACCGGGGGGGGCTCATCCGTGGGCATGATGGTCACGCTGCTAAACGGCGACGTGTGCCTGTGGTGCTGACCATCGTGGACAGTCGTTGCATTCTGATGAGGAAGATTCTTTTTCGCCGGCATATTGATAGATATAGCACAGGTTATTTTGTGGCGGCGCGTGAGGTGTTGGGGGCGCCGTCACAGTAATTATGGCGACCTGCGCTGGGAGTTCGCAGGCGGGCTGGTTTCCTCTTGCAGGGCCTAGGGCGCCGTGGTTTCCGCGATGGGGGATAATACAAATACATGGTAAATAGTGGGATAAGTTTCCTTGAAGAGTGTTTTAACCGAATGGTCGCGCGGGCAGAGGGAGCACGAGCGAGCTCGCAGCCTACGCGGAGGGGCAGGATTGAGGGGCGTCTGAAGACCGACCCTACGTGGAATGTCCGGCTTGTGCGGGGGGAGTGGGCGGCAGGGGCCACCCCGAGGGTGGGATCTCGCGTCGCGACGCCATCAACCGGGGTTTTTAGGGGGACTAGGGACGAGCGTAGAGCCTGACTTTTGGCGGTCCCGGTGGGCTTTGGGACGGTGCTTCCCCAAGTGCGTTCGAGGCTAAGATGGGAGGTGTTTTATTGCGATGGTCCGTAAGTAACAGGAAATGAACGAGAAAGGAGACGGGGCGTCTGATTGGATGAGCCCCCCCCGGTCCAGCGGAAGGCAGTTTTTCGATCCCCAATGCGGGGGGGGGGAGGCGTCTGATTGGATGAGACCCCCCCCGGTGCAGCGGAAGGCAGTTTTTCGATCCCCAATGCGGGGTCGGAGGCGTCTGATTGGATGAGACCCCCCCGGTCCAGCGGAAGGCAGTTTTTCGATCCTCAATGCGGGGGGGGAGGCGTCTGATTGGATGAGACCCCCCCGGTGCAGCATTATGTGGTGTTTCTCCTCGCAAAAAAGGTGGAGAGGACCGGTGGGGCGGGGGGCGGCCGGACCGATGTAGCAACAAGAGCCGCCGCTTGCGGCGTGCCGCGGGGGTAGTGCACGGGAAGGCAGAGGTTTCTTAACCGCAGAGAACGCAGATTTTCGCAGAGCCCAGCGGCATGGAGAGCGGCCGAGACCACCGCAGTCGCGGGGCAGGTGGCAGCACCTACACTGGGGTTTGGTTGTAGCCGCGGGCGTGTCGCCCGCGTGTTGCGGTGGAGTGGCTAGCTGGTGGCTGAAAGCTTATATCCTGCCGCCTATCGCTGGGACCGAGGGGCAACATTAGGGCGAGCGAGCTCGCGGCCTACGCCGAGAGGCAGAGCACCGTAAAAAGCTGAAAGCCTACCGCCTAACACCCAACACCTAACGCCGGCTCCGCCGGCGGCGGCGTCCGCGTCGACTTGGTGTTTCCGGCTTGTGCGGGGGGCGTCGGTGCGGCGTGGTAGTGGGCTCGCGACATGGCTTTGGCGAAAGACCCCTCTTCCTTCACTCCTTCACCCCGGACGATTCTGTTGACCGGGGTGGCGGGTTTCATCGGCTCGCACACAGCCCGGGCCTTGTTGGCCGCGGGTCACCGGGTGGTGGGGGTGGATAACCTCAACACCTACTACGATGTTCGCCTCAAAGACTACCGGTTGGATCTGTTGCTGGGGGGCGACGGCAGCCGGCTCGGTCCTTCCCCCACAGATTCGGCGTTCGCGGGCATCGAGGAGGTGCATGGCGCCTTCACCTTCAAGGCGCTCGAGGTCGAGGACTCGGCCGCGGTGAATCGTTTGTTTGCGGATTACCGCTTCGACGCCGTGATCAATTTGGCGGCGCGCGCCGGGGTCCGATATTCGGTCGAACACCCGGAGTTGTATGCCTCCACCAATGTTTCCGGTTCGGTGAATCTGCTGCAGGCGATGAGCAAATCCGGCGTGAACAAATACGTGCTGGCTTCGTCGTCGTCGCTCTATGCGGGCGCCCCGGCGCCGTTTGTGGAGACGCACAACGTGAACCGTCCGCTTTCGCCGTATGCGGCCTCAAAACTCGCGGCGGAGGCGATGGCGTATTCGTTTCACCACCTGCACGGCATCGACGTTTCGGTGCTGCGTTATTTCACCGTGTATGGTCCGGCAAGTCGGCCGGACATGAGTCCGCTGCGTTTCTTGAAGTGGATCGATGAAGGCACGCCGCTCACGCTTTACGGCGACGGGAGTCAGACGCGCGATTTCACCCATGTGGACGACATTGTCGCCGGCACGGTCGCGGCGCTGCGGCCGCTCGGTTACGAGGTGATCAATCTGGGCGGGGGCAATACGCCGATGTCGATCCGGCGATTGATCGCGCTGTTTGAAGAGGCCTTGGGCAAGCGGGCGATCATTGATCAACAACCCTTCCACGGCGGCGACATGCAGGACACGGCGGCGGACGTCAGCAAGGCGGAGCGATTGCTCGGCTGGGCGCCGACGGTAAAACCCGAAGACGGCTTCCGGCGCATGGCGGAGTGGTATCAGGCGAATCGCAGTTGGTTGCGGGGCATCCGCCTTTGAGGCGGATGCCCCGCAACCAACGGTCTAAAGGTCGGAGTGTCTAAAAGTCTAAAGGTCGCTAGCGGCGGCTTTGCCGCGGCAAGCCGGGGACAGGTGGGTCTAAAGGTCGAAGGTCTTAAGGTCTAAAGGTCGAGTCTGCGGGAGGACCCGCACCCCACCGGCGCGATGTGCCGGAGTCTTAAGGGGCGAAGTGCCCCAAGCTCTAGTTGTCGAGTCTGAGGGAGGACCCACACTCCATATTTATAGGTCGCGGCGCAGCCGCGTCGGTGGTGACTTTCAGACCTTAGGACTTTAAGACCTTCCGACGTGCGCGGCGTTAGCCGCGCAGCAGCGTTTGCGCTTGTGCGACGCAGGCGGGTAGGTCTTGGGCTTCGGTGTCGATGACGATATTGGTGTCGTCGGCGGTGGGTTCTTCGAAGCCGGAATCCTTGCCGGTGAACTGCTTCACCTGGCCGGCGGCGACCTTGGCGTAGAGGCCTTTGGGGTCGCGTTGCTGGCAGGTCTCGAACGAGGCCTTCACGTAGACGAGCGTCAGATCGGTTTCGCCGAGGACTTCGCGAGCGAGGGCGCGGAGTTCACGTTTGGGCGTGATGAAACTCACCAGCGTGATGAGTCCGGTGTCGGCGAAGAGTTTGGCGACTTCGGCGATGCGGCGGATGTTTTCGCGGCGATCGTCGTCGGAGAAGCCGAGGTTGGCGTTGAGGCCGCTGCGGATGTTGTCGCCGTCGAGCACCTTGGTGAATCGACCGGCTTCGTGGAGTTCGCGTTCGAGCGCGGCGGCGATGGTGGACTTGCCCGAACCGCTCAGGCCGTAGAACCAGATCACCTGTCCGCGCTGGCCGAGCCGTTGCTCTTTTTCAGCACGGGATACAAGGCGGTCGTGGATGGTGTAGAGATGGTTCATGGGGGGGAAGGTGCGCTTCGTGCAAGGTGGGAAAGTACGTCTCTCGCGTAAGGTCAGAAGGTGGGGTAGTGGGAGGAGGTGCTGGCGCGTAGAGTGGCGTGATGGAGTGTGGGAGGGGGCGTGTTTGGAAGCTACACCTTTTTACTTTGCCGGCGTATCGCGCCGGTACCTTCCCACCCTCATACTTTTAACCGACTACGGTCATCCGCCCAGCCGGTCGGCGAGGGAGAGGGTGCCGACGGTGAGGAGGGAGCCGTTGCGGTATTCAGGTTTGCCATACGTGAGCAGGGTTTGGGCGGGGTGCGTGAGCACGGCGCCACCGGCGGCTTCGACGACGGCTTGGGCGGCGGCGGTGTCCCACTCCATGGTGGGCACGTCGCGCAGGTAGACGTCGGCTTTACCTTCGGCCACGAGGCAGAATTTCAGCGAGCTGCCGATGCTGAGGCATTCGGCGTCGGGGAAACGTTCGAGCAGCGCCTTTACCTCGGGGCCGGCGTGGTCACGGCTGGCGACGATGCGCAGCGGTTCGGCGGCCGGAGAGCAGGTTTTGATGGGCTGGGGTTCGCCGTCCTTTTCCGCGCGCCAAGCGCCCCCGTTGGTGTCGGCGCCGTAGGTGACACCGGAGACGGGCACGTGCACGATGCCAGCGACGGGGCGGCCGTTTTCGACGAGTCCGATGTTCACCGTGAAGGAGCCGGTTTGTTTGATGAACTCCTTGGTGCCGTCGAGCGGATCGACCACGAAGAAACGTTGGGCGGAGGCGATGGAGGCGTCGCGCTCGGTGTCTTCCTCTGAGACGACGGGAATCTCTGGAAAGGCCTCGCGCAGACGCGCCGTGATGAGCCGGTGCGAGGCCAGGTCGGCCTGGGTCAGCGGGGAGTCGTCGGCCTTGGCATCGACGGTCAGCGGTTGTCCGTAGAAGCGCAGGGTCTCCTGACCCGCGGCTTCAGCGATGGATCTCAAAGTTTCGAGCATGGCGGTGAAATTTGTTGTGGTTGCTCCCGTTCAAGGCCGGGTGGGCCGTTTGGAGGAGTCTAAATGTCTTAATGTCCCAAGTCTAAAAGTCATCAGCGGCGGCTCGGCCGCATTCGATAATGCAGGGGGCGGGCGGGCCCGCGCCCCACCGGCGCGATGCGCTGGGGTCTAAAGGTCATTTAGTCTAAAGGTCCGGAGGTCGAAACTGCGGGAGGGCCCGCGCCCCGTTTTTCTCGGTCGCGGCTAAGCCATGCCTGAGGCAGGCAAGCCGCTGCTGGTGACCTTAAGACTTTAAGACATTCCGACTTTTAGACCAACGAGCCCGTGTCTACCGGATCATTCCGGCGGCCACGGTCTCGTTGGAAAATTCGTCGACGAGGATGATGGAGCCGGTGATGCGGTTTTTGCGGTAGGAGTCGTAGAAGAGGGGGGCGGAGGTGCGCAGGGTGATGCGGGCGATGTCGTTCAGGCTGACCGTCTTGTCGTCCTCGTGTTTGTGGAGGGTGTTGACGTCGACTTTGTAGTGCACGTCGCGGACGACGGCGCGGCACTCCTTGCTGGTGTGGCGCAGGAGGTATTTGCCGCGCGGGGCGAGGCTCTTCTTTTCGGAGAACCAGCAGATCATGAGGTCGATGTCCTGGCCGACCGTCGGCTGGTTGTTGGGCTTGGCCAGCATGTCGCCGCGGGAGATGTCGATCTCGCGGTCGAGGGTGATGGCGACGGAGTGCGGGGCGAAAGCCTCGTCGAGTTCACCGTCGTGCGTGTGGATGGCCTTGATCTTGGCGTTGAAGCCGGAGGGCAGCACGGTGACGTCGTCGCCCGGTTTGAAGACGCCGCTGGCGACGCGGCCGGCGAAGCCGCGGAAGTCATGCCACTCGTCGGAGTGGGGGCGGATGACGTATTGGACCGGGAAGCGCGGGTCGACGTGGTTGGCGTCGGTGCCGATGTAAACCGTCTCGAGATGGTAGAGCAGGGTCGGGCCTTGATACCATGGCGTGTTGGCCGACTTCTCGACCACGTTGTCGCCGTGCAGGGCGCTGATCGGGATGAAGGTGATTTCCGGCACGTCGAGGCGGCTGGCGAAGTCCTTGTAGGCGCGCACGATCTCGTCGAACTTGGCCTGGTCGAAGTCGATCAGGTCCATCTTGTTCACGGCGACGGTGATGTGTTTGATGCCGAGCAGGGAGGCGATGAAGGAGTGGCGGCAGGTCTGCTCGATGACACCCTTGCGCGCGTCGACCAGGATGATGGCCAGGTTGGCGGTGGAGGCGCCGGTGACCATGTTGCGGGTGTATTGGATGTGGCCGGGCGTGTCGGAGATGATGAACTTGCGGCGCGGCGTGGCGAAGTAGCGGTAGGCCACATCGATGGTGATGCCCTGTTCGCGCTCGGCGCGCAGACCATCGGTGAGCAGGGCGAGGTCGAGGTGGCCGTCGCCGCGCTGCTTGGAGGTGCGCTCGATGGAGTCGAGTTGGTCCTCGAAGATGGTCTTGGTGTCATACATGAGCCGCCCGATGAGCGTGCTCTTCCCGTCATCGACGGACCCCGCCGTAGTGAAGCGGAGCAGTTCCATGTCAGTGTAATTCGTGGTACTCATTCTAAAGTGGGAAGGTGGGAAAGTACGCTGGCGCGTAAGGTGGGAAGGTGAGGAAGTGGGAAGGCACGCTTCGCGAAAGGTGGCTGAGGCGTTACTTGAGGGTGCGAGTGAAGGCCGCGATGCGTTTAGAGAGAACTTCGGCGTCGTTGCGGAGCTCGCCGGATCGGGCTGACGAAAGGTAGTTTAGACGTACCGCTAGATAGAACATGCTGCGAACTTCGGCGCATGAGCGTTTCGCGATGCGGAGGAAGCGGGCGAATTCAGGATTCGAACCGGAATCAAATCCTTCTGCGATATTGTTGGAGATGGAGACGGCCGCCGCTTGAATTTGGCTGTTGAAGCGAAGGTCGCGAGCGGAAGGAGAGGATGCTCCGAACTCAGAGTAGATCTGGACGGCGAGCTCCTGAGCCTGCTGCCAGATTTCCAAGTTCTCGAAACGCTCAGCGAACGACATGGCTGTATTCTCACCTTGTGCTTGGGCACACCTTTTACCTTCTCACCTTTAAACCGCGTGGTCCGACCACGCTCAGAAATAGCCGGCTTTCTTTCTGTCTTCCATGGCGGTGTCGCTGCGTTTGTCGTCGGCTCTCGTGCCGCGTTCGGTTTGGCGGGCGGCGGCGACTTCGGCGATGACGTCGTCGATGGAGGCGGCGGGGGATTCGACCGCGCCGGTGCAGGTGGCGTCACCGACGGTGCGGAAGCGCACCTGGCGGGTTTCGACGACCTCGTCGGGTTGCGGCGTGATGAAGTCGGTCACGGCCAGCCACGTGCCGCCGCGGCGGATGACTTCACGCTCGTGGGTGAAGTAGATGGAGGGCAGGGGGATGTTCTCCTGCTTGATGTATTGCCATACATCCATCTCGGTCCAGTTGGAGAGCGGGAAGACGCGGAAGTGTTCACCGGGGGCCTTGCGGCCGTTGAAGAGGTTCCAGAGCTCGGGGCGCTGGTTCTTCGGGTCCCATTGGCCAAACTCATCGCGATGGGAGAAAAAACGCTCCTTGGCGCGGGCCTTTTCCTCGTCGCGGCGGGCACCGCCGATGGCGCAGTCGAATTCGTGCTCCTCGATGGCGTCGAGCAAGGTCACGGTCTGCAGGCCATTGCGGGAGGCGTTGGGGCCCTTTTCCTCCTGCACGCGGCCCTCATCGATGGACTTCTGGACGGACGCGACGACCAGGTTGGCCCCGACGTCAGCGACGAACTGATCCCGATAGTCGATGGTTTCGGCGAAGTTGTGGCCGGTATCCACGTGCATCAGCGGAAACGGCATCTTGCCCGGCCAGAACGCCTTCTTGGCCAAGTGGGCGACGACGATGGAGTCCTTGCCTCCAGAAAAGAGCAGCACCGGACGTCCGAACTGGGCGGCGGTTTCACGCAGCACGTAGATGGCCTCGGATTCGAGGTGCTGGAGATGGTTTACGGTGTAATTTGACATATCGTTTCGCGGTAATCCCCGGTCACGCAGGCAGGAAAGCCGTTGAGTGAAAGGTTATTGGAGGCGGAAGCGAGAGCTGATTCAAGGGGGAGTCAAACAGTAAAGTTTAGTAAAAAGGGTAAAATACATCATAAAAGCCGAATCTGGGCTTTGGGCGGGAGCGCTGCAGCGCCGAGGTGGGGGGCGGGTCTGCGGGAGGTGTTAGGTTTTAAGGGGGGGCGGTTTTAAGGGGGAGGTGTTAGGATTTAGGGCGGCGCAGCCGCGACTTTGAAGGGGTGGCGTAGGGCCGGTCTTCAGCCGGCCTTTCGAACGGGAACCGGGGAAGGTCGTGGAGGCACGCGAAGGGCTGATGCTAACGTGCGCCCTTGGTAAGGATTTAGGTGTTAGGATTACGCGGCAAAGTCGCGCCGTAAAACAGCTACCGTTCGAATCTATCCGCCCAAGAATTCCACCTACAGGGTTAATGGTTCCGTTGGTCACCCGCTTGACTTGGGCGCAGATGGCAGGAAGTTTGAGGCGCTCCCATGAGTGTACTCGAAATCAAGCAGGGAATTTCTCGACTGTCGTTGAAGGAACGTCGGGAAATTGAGATCTATCTGCTTCAGTTGAAGCGGAAAACGCCGGCATGGAAGAAATCAACGGCTAAGCGGATCAAAGAGATGCAGGGCGGTAAGTTTACCGAGATTGGCGAGCTCGAGGAACGGTACGCGCGTGGCGAGTAGGCCTTCATATCGTCCCGTCTTTTCCGAGTCAGCGGTGGCGTTCTTCGTTGGGCAGTCCAAGCGACGTCAGCGAAAGCTACTTGATCGTGCCCACGAACTGGCCGCCGACCCGTTCCTAATGCCTGATTTTTGCAGTCCAGATGACACGGGACGAACGGTTTCTCACCTAATGGTTGATGGCTTCATTTTTGATTACTGGGTGGATGACGCGCTGCAGGCAGTCCTTATCGTCGACATCTGTGACGCGGAGTAGCGGCTGAAAGGGGGCCGGAAACCAAGGGTCCACGTAGCTGCGTTTGAGCCGTAGTCGAAAACGTGGCCAACGAGTGTCCAACCTGCGACCACCCTTTAACCTGCGGCTCAAGCGCGGCTACTCATGGGCACCGAGGCACTCCACTACGGGTCCCTTTCATAATCACTGGCCGGTTTTTGCGGCTAGTCTCTACGCGTTGCCGCGCTCCGTCCGTCAGGGATTAGGATTTAGGAGTTAAGGGTTAGGATTTGCGCGGCGCAGCCGTGTCGTTGCGATCCGGCAGTAGTCGGGATTCCGTTCGATCCCGATCCAACTCCGGCCAAGCCGTTCGCAGACGACGCCCGTGGTGCCACTGCCGAAGAACGGATCCAGTACCCAATCGCCTTCCTTTGAGCTGCTCGCAACGAGCATCTCGATCAGGCGCTCGGGCTTTTGGCTGGGATGCCCGACTTTTTGCCGTTCCGGCTGCCCTGGGGGCACCCGCCGAAACGGGCCCTTTGGGCCACCTCTCGCATGGCTCGAGGCACCATCTACGCGCTGCCGCGCTCCGTCACCTTCGATTCAAGTCGGGTTTGGGCAGCAGCAATCCGTTCTTCTGCGATCCGGCAGTAGCCGGGATCTTTTTCGATTCCGATCCAATGGCGGCCGAGGCGTTCGCAGACGACGCCCGTCGTGCCGCTGCCGAAGAACGGATCCAGCACCCAGTCACCTGGGCGTGAGCTGCTTTCGACTAACATCGAAATCAGTTTCTCCGGCTTCTGCGACGGGTGCCCCACTTTTTCCCGACTTGAACCCTTCAGGCTGGGGACGCGGAGGAGGTTGGTGGCGTATTTGCCTTTTTCCAGATGGGTGCGGCGGGCGTCCAGGTCCTTATAGCGTTTGTCCTTCAGGTAGCGGGAGATGGTGGCAGCGTCGTAGGGTAGACGCACGGCGTCTTTGTTGAAGTAGGGGCGGGTGTCCGGGGTTTTGCGCAACACCAGGCACTGCTCGTAGGCGGGGGTAAAACTGTCGCCGCGGTCATTGTAGCCGACCACGCGGTCCCAGATCAGCATATCGTGGAAGCAGGCGAGCCGACAGAGGAGGGAGCAGACATGAATCCAGCGGTGTTCGCGCTGACCCAACTGGCCGAAGACAAAAAACAACCCATCCGGTCGCAGCGTCCGCAGTGCCGCGCGAAACCACTCCTCCGTCCATTCGAGGTATGCGTCCCCTTCAAGTTCATTGTCCCACGACTCCTCCACCAACACGTTACCGTATGGCGGGTCGGCGATGATCAATTGGAATAAATCGTCCGGCAGGTCCGCGAGGCCATCCAGTACATCTGCTTGGATGAGCCGGTCTGGTGTCAGCTTTTTCATTTTTTGGCTTTCAGCGTTTTACCCGAGGCATCGCCTCGTGGGTTGCCGTGGGGAGGATCCGCGATAATCGCTTGGAAGAAGCCATCGGGTCGTTCGGGCAGCCCCTCCATCACGTCGGCATGAATCAAATAATTCGGTTCCATCATGTTCTGTAACGCGACGAAACTGGGGAAACTTTCAGAAATCTCTGGCCGGCGCTGACGGAGACGCCGCCGAGATTCCAATAACCCGGGTTGCGGCGAAACCGCCGCTTGGAACTTTCGGACCTTTCGACATTGAGACTCTTAGACCCACGATGCCCCGCATCGTTATTGAAGCTCTGTAACGTAATGAAACGGCGGAGTCTTTCAGCAAATTGACCGCAAGAAGGCGCAAAACGCAGTCGGCTACGCATGTCGTCGCGGCGTTTTGACTCGGCGCTGGCAGGATAGGGCGACGCTCTGCTGGAGAACGAACCGTTGATGCTGCGCAAAGACCACCTTCGCACGCCCCAACCGCTCAATCGTCCGGACCTTCCGGACCGTCCGGACCGTGCCCGGACCTTCACACCATACGCTTCGCGTACTTTCCCACTTTCCACCGCGGCTAAGCCGCCGCCCCCATTGCAAAAAAGTTACATGGTTCAGTTCATTTTGAATTGAACTGGCTCGTCCGTGCTGTTCCGGTCGCCGCGTGGCCCAGCCACTGTCCAAAACGAACTCCGCCCAGGATGCCTCCGCAATGCCGATTGAGCAGGGACGCAACCCGGCGAAGCCGTCCCGAGAAACTGGGGTCGACTCATATTCAGTTGATGCGAACTCTGGCGCCAGAGGCGGTGGCGCGGCGGCGGCGGGGCAGGGGGCGGTAGCGTTTGAGGACGAAGTGATCGCGATCTTTGTGGACATGATGCAGACGCTCGGCCTGCCCAAGTCGCACGGGGAGATATATGGCCTGCTGTATGCGACGCCGGAGCCGCTCAGTTTTGCGGAGATCAACGAGCGGCTGGCCCTGAGCAAAGGGTCGGTGAGCGGCGGATTGAAGGCGCTGCGAGGGATAGGGGCGGTGAAGGTGGTCGCGGGGGGGGAGGACCGGCGGGAGCGGTTTGCGCCGGAGTTGGAGATGCGTAAGCTCGTGTTGGCGTATCTTCGGGAGCGGATTCAGCCGCAATTGGAGGCCAACGCGGCCCGTATGGCGCGGTTGGACGAGCTGCTCAAGCGCGCGGCAACGACGCCCGCATCGCAGAAAGTGCTCCAATCGCGTTTGGGCAAACTGGCCAAATGGCGGGAAAAAGCATCGGGGATCATTCCCTGGGTTGCCCGGTTTCTCAGATAACCAGTATACGAAAATCTACAATCGCTGACGGATTGAGGATTTGAGACTTTGAGTGGGTGTGATCTTCAAATTTAAAGCACTATGCCGAAAAATAGTCGTATTGTATTAATAGATGAATCAAAGCTCCTATGGCTCTTTGGCTTCTCCATGGGGCTAGTCGGCGTTAAAGTTTCGGGAAATAACTCGCTGAATCTTGGCAATCTATTGTTTGTTGTGATTCTAGTGCTTGCTTTGTCTAAGCTTGAGCGGATTCGTTTCCATATTTACCCATTGGCGTTGATTGCGATTTTTGTGTTTTCGCTGTTTATTTCCACTGCGTATTCGGATTATACTGACCTCGCCTTGAGGGGCTCGGTGGCGTACTTGGGGTATGCGCTGTCCTTTGTCGTTGGGTTGCTGTTGTTGAAAGGGGCAACAGGAATAATTGCCTTCTTCCAAGGCATGAGCCTTTCGGTTGTCGTTGTAGCTGTTGCGGCTGGTCTAACCGCGTTGGGCATCGCTCCACTTGGTGAGGTGAATAGCGCGCGCAATATGTTCGGGTTTGTGATGCCATTTCCGAAGGTGGTTCCCCTTGGCTTGAGTAACGGATATGCGGTTGCTTGCTACGTTGTTGGAATATTTTATAATTTGATTGATGTGATGTTCCGAATTTCTCGTAGGAGGCATGCTCTAAAAATAGCATTTTTTATTATAACCTTATTCGGGGCGTTTGTTCTGCAGTCGAGAAATTTTATTGTCTCGGCACTTGCGTTTGCGATTCTACTGCCTGCGGTATTGGTATTGCGAGGGCGTGGGCCATTGCGCTTTGTGAGCATGCTGGTGGTTGTAGCTATTGCTGGGGTTTTTACATACGTGCTGACCTCTGAGCGGGAACTGATATATGGGTTTATCGATGTGTCGAAAAGTAACGTCGAAATTCGTTTAATGCAGTGGGAATTAGCTTTGCATCTTGTGAATGAGAATCTCTGGACAGGTATTGGGCCGGGTGCGTTCGCAGAAATCTTCGTTCATCCATATATGAAATATCACCAATTAGCATTTCATTCGGGGACATTTGGGTACTTTGTTGACCTCGGGGTTTTAGGTTTTTTTTCCTATGTTTTGTTGCTTATCTATTCTACGACCAGATTTTGGAAAAGTATATGGCCAGCGTCTTTGACTAAGGTATATGCCTTTGTTTTGTTAATGCCAATAACCCTCACTTTGGTGCAACTCGCAACGCCTGCGTATGGGAGCAAGCTCATATGGTTTTTGATGGCATATGGGTGCACCGTGTCTCGTGGCGAGGGGGCATGCAATCGGGGGGCACGTAAGTATGAGTCTGCTTCGTTTTAATAGCTAAATGAGAAACAAAATATACTATATTTCGAACAAAATTTTTGGCGTAAATTGGAAATGAAGCGGGAAGGTGAGTTCAGGTCTCGTATTCTATCTGGAGCATTCTGGAGCGTGATTGGAAAAATCGCAGGAAACTTTTTAGGCCTCTTTTCTACGTTTGCACTTGTGCGGCTGCTTACACCCGTAATGCTTGGCCAGTATTATTTATCACTTAGCGTAGCTACGTTCATTGGAACAATTTGTCAATTCGGATTGGGGAGGACCGGTCTGCGTTTTATTGCCCAATACAATGCTGTTGGGAAAGAATTACGTTCGGCCAGAATTTTGTTAGACACGCTTGTAGTGTTGCTTGTGATCGAAATCGCCTTTGGTGTTGTATACTACTTTGGCCTTTCTAAGGCAGTTTCCGAAATGTTTGATGAGGAGGTTCTTCATTCCTTTGCATTTGGGATAATGGTATGGGGGGGGCTTCGAGGGGCTCTTGGCGCTACCGCATTACTTTTTCGGGGATATGGTTCATTCAGGGAAGGCGTTCTCATGGATCCAACCGGGATAATTAAGACTACCATATTCCTACTTGGGATCGGATTAATTTGGTTATATGGCAATGGTGTTACATATCCTCGGGTGCTTTTATTAACCATCCTTTCATTGCTCGTCCCGCTGAGTATTTCATTATACAAGTTATTGAAAAAGGTTCATCCCTCGGCATACCGGTATCCATCGCAATTTATGATGGTAGCTCGTGTCGCGTGGAGTGTCTTTTTGGTTGGGCTAATTGAATTTTCTTTTCGACAAATGGATGTATGGATTATTGGATATTTTCTTGATTCTATTGAGATTGCTAAATATAAAACGGGAGTTGTACTTGGTGATATTGTTTTCCCGTTGATGGGATTGCTTACAGGTGTTATTTCACCGTTTATTGTGGAATCTTGGCGGCTAGGGCAGAAAAACAAATTGAGGCAGTTGTTAGGGGTGGCCGCATTTGTATATACAATGCCATGTCTAGTGCTTTTCGTTGTATTGATTCTTTGGGGGGGCGAAATTGTTGAGACTGTCTTTGGGTCAGACTATCGGGAATCAGCAAGTATAGCTGTTGTTAGATCAGGCTTTCAATTTATTTCGAGCCTAGCAGGTTTTGCAGTGCCTTTCTTGGTGATGATTGGGAAGCAGTCCCATGTGCTTATTGTGTATTCGATAGCTATAATTCCTTCGGCTTTTGTGCTAGTTTATGGTGTAAATTGGGCAGGAATTGGTGGTGCAGTTTTTGCTGGTGGATTGTCGAATAGTATTATATTGATCGTTCTGTCTATTTGGACTGGACGTTTGGTAGGGGTGCGTACTTTTCCTGCAATCACCCGGCTATCGATAAAGTCAGTGATGAAAAATAGAATATGAAAACTGTCGGTCTACTTACTTATTTTAATAATATCGGGAGGGGAGCTGTATTGCAGGCGTATTCGCTCTATTCAGAGCTCAAAATGCTTGAGTCAGAAGGCTTGGGTGTTCGACTCCCTAATATCTGTACGGTTGCGCAGGAATGCAATATGCTCAAAAAGCGGCTTATGAATGTAAGAAGACGCGGGAATATTACGGATTATTTTCGTATGAAAGGCGCCCAGGGGGCGTTGTTTGACTTTGATGGTCCTAGGTTTAGATCCGATGACTACACGAGATCGATAAACTATTTAAATAGTAAGAATTATGACTGGGTGTGCGTTGGGAGTGATGAAGTGTGGAAGGTGCACGGTAGTTCAGTGTCGCCTTTTTCAACTCTGAGGGAAACATCTAGACCATTCCCGAATGTATATATGGCTGATGAACGGTTAAGTGCTAGAAAGATCTCTTACGCCGCATCCGCGAATGGCGCGATTTATTCAAAACTTTCGGATGTAAAATTGGAGTTCATAGAACGGGCATTGCGGCAGTTTGAGATGATTGGTGTTCGGGATCGGCATACGCTAGAGCAACTTCGTTTTGTTGGGATAAAGGATAATGTGCATCTTGTTCCGGATCCGACAATATTGCATGATTTCAACGTATACGGCGATGAATCCGTTCGACGGAAACTGCATAGTATGATGGGTAATGGAGGTAAGCGCAAAGTGGTGTCGATTTCGACTGCATCTAACGAACTAAACCGACAACTATACGAAAAATTTCATGGAATGGGGTGGGTTGTGGTCACAATGACCGCCAACCGTCACTGCGATTATGATTTAAGAACGATATTTTCCCCGCTTGAATGGGCCGTCGCTTTTAGGCTATTTGATCTTGTCATAACAAAGTCATTTCATGAACTTATCTTCGGATTGAAAGCAAAAGTCCCGGCTTATGTTATAGATGTTGGGCGGGTATATGTTGAGACTGAAAGTAAAACTAAGTTCTTGCTTGAACAGTTGGGGTTGGCTGAGCGGTACCGAAATCTGGGGACATCTAGTATGGAGGAAACTGTAAATAGTATTGATCCAGTTGGTTCCATGGATATGTCAAGAATAGCTGAAGGAATGGAGAATCTAGCTCTTGAGGGACGTAGGTTCATTGAGAAGTGGAGGAAAATGTTATGAAGATAGAACGCGAAAATTTGAGCGAATATACAACTATTAAGATAGGCGGAGTTGCTTCCCTTTGGAAACCAGATTCAATTGACGAGTTTAAAAATGGTTATGAGAAAATTCAACGGGAGGGGATGAGTTTTCGTGTACTCGGCAATGGTTCAAACATAATTGCGTCTGGAAACGGCATTTCAGATCTAGTTGTATTTATGGGAGGGGTATCAAATCTTATCGAGAATTTAGGGGGAGGCTATGTGAAAGTGGGGGCGTCAGTGCGTCTTCAAAAGTTGATTAGGTATTTAGCTAAAAGCGGACTTGGTGGGATTTCAGATCTATTCTCTGTACCGGCTACAGTTGGCGGAGCCATATTAATGAATGCAGGTTGTGGTAGTGTGCGGGGATTTACCGATTTTGTTGAAACTGTAATTGTTCATGATGGTGTGAAGCTGCATGAGTTGAGCAGAAGTGACTTGGAAGCGGCTTATCGCTTTACTAAATTACAACATCTTGGGAATTGTATAGTTCTAGGTGCGGTACTGCGCTTGCGGGAATGCGAGAAGGCAACCGTTGATAGTGAAATTCGTCATAGGCTTTCAGTAGTTGCCAAGCGTCCATATCAATATCCGAATTGCGGGTCATTATTTAAATATTCTAATCGTTGGGTAATGAAGTTATTTGATGGGTATAAATCCGGTGGGTTGTATTTCAAAAATGGGACGCTATGCAATCGAGGGGGGGCGGAGTTTGATGATGCAATTAAATTTATAGAACGCATAAAGAGAATACATAAAGTTTTCGGTTTGCGTTGCAAAGAAGAGGTTAAGATTTGGCGTTAGTTCCCCCGGCCCCCCCCCCACACACACACTCACACACATAGTCCTACACACCGCACACAGATTCAAATGAAAATTATTCTATTTGCAGGAAGTTATCCTCCAGATGCCTGTGGTGTCGGCGACTATTCTCAGTGCCTAAATAAGGCATTGTCCAATGAGGGGCATGAGGTGCATATAGTTTCTGGATCGGAATGGGGTTTTAGGAAAGTTACAAAATGGTTGTCAATGGTTTGGAGGAAGCACCCAGATATTGTTCATATTCAGTATCCGTCTGCTGCATACGGATGGAGTTTGATTCCTCACTTAGTTTCAGTCATATTCTCGAGGCGTGCGTATGTGACAATACATGGATTTATTCGGTTGCATCTGCTGCGAAAGCTTTCTCTGATGCTTTTCTCAACTGCTCGATGTATTATATTCACAACCGAAGCTGAGAAAGTAAAATATAGGACTTCCGCACTAGGTTTAAATACTAATATGGTGGTTGTGCCAATAGGTTCGAATATCAATTATCCTGAATCGGCTGATCGGTTCCTTCGTGAGCGCGGAAACGAATTTTTATACTTTGGCCTTTTGAATCATACTAAAGGTTTAGCTGGATTTCTAAATCTAGTTCGTGAAGCCCGCGTTTCCGGATCCGATAAGCAATTTTGTATCATGGGGCGCATAATGAAAGGGCAGGAAGCATATGGCGAGTTTGTCAAACGGGAATGTGAGGCACTCGGAATAAGACTCGTGCTCGACGCGACTGAGGAGGTCGTATCTACGGAACTATTAACTGCGAGAGCTGTGTTACTTCCTTATCGTGATGGCGCGAACTATACTCGTGGGACATTGTTGGCGGCACTCGGACATGGATGTCCTATCTTTACCACGATCGGGAAAGAGAGCCCGAGAGGTCTAGACGATGTAGTTGGCGTTTTTGATGATTGGGAGAATCCACCACAAAGTATTTTAGATTTTGAATATGATGATGAGCTTGAGCTTCGGTTAAAAAGGGGGATCCAGCTTGCAAAAAACTTTAGTTGGGGGGCGATAGGTTTCAAGCACTCGGAAATATACAATATGTGCAATGGGTATGAAAAAGGTTTTGATATTCACTAATTTTCCTGCGCCTTATCGTATACCATTTTTCAATGCGTTATCCGACTTCGTTTGCCTTTATGTTGCGTTTTATAAAGAGACCTTGGCAGGGAGAAAATGGTCCCAAAACCGAGAGGACTGGAAGTTTAACGAGGTGCCGGTTTTACGTAAAGGTAGTAGATTTGCGCGACCCATGGTTGAGATGCCGCTAGACTGTATAGTGTCACTCGATAACGGCTTGGATAACTTTTATGGAAACTTATGGTTGAGGCACCATGCTCAAAGAAATGGAGTCCCATTTGTGGGGTGGGTCGGTCACAATGTGGTCGGTATTCGAAAGAGCAGTGTCCTTCTGAGACTTTTTCGAGAATTTTGGTTCCGATTATTCTACAAGTCTGTATCCAAATACTTATGCTATTCTAACGATTCACGAAACTTTGTTTTAGCTTATCGGCCTGGTGCACGTACGTTTGTTGGAGGGCAAGTTTTTCCAAGGAATTTAATTAATGGGGGGGGGGATATACCGTTCCGAACATACAGGGGCGATGAGCGTTGTATTGTGATATCTTATATAGGGGCGCTTAATTCGAGAAAAGGAGTAATGGATCTGATTGATGTCTTTTCAGAAATAAATACACCTAGCATAATATTGCAAATAGCCGGAGAGGGGGAGTTGGCTCCCTCAGTTGAAGCAGCGTCGGAAGTGGACCGTAGAATTAACTATATCTCATATGTTGATGGGCGAAGGAAACATGATTTTTTTATGTGCACCGATATATTGGTCGTTCCTTCATATGAGGAGCCATGGGGTCATGTGGTTACGGAGGCGCTAGCCTACGGAATTCCTATTATTTCTTCATCGGCTGTTGGCGCACGTCAAACTTTGACTTCTGGTGATAAAGTATTCCCGGTGGGCCATGTTGGCGCTTTAAAAAGTGCCTTAATCAGGCAAATTGAGGAGTTTCCTGAAAACAATGTAAGTTATTTGGACGATCGCCGGAAAAATGCTAAGACGGATGCGTCTAACGAGGCATTGCAGGTCGTAAAATTCTTATTTGAAACAAATGAATAATCCGAACGATCTAGGCTGCGTTTTTCTAAGTAGAAAGACCTATGGCGGACATGAAAAAATGGCGGTAAAGTATGTACGTGGTTTAGTTTCGCGTTATCGTAAGGTGGTTTGCTATGTATCTCCGTATAATTCAGTTCTGTTGGATGATCTTTATGCAATAAAAGGTGTGGAGGTGAATTTAATTGCCTGTTCTTCGGGTCTAGGGCGATATCAAGGATTATCGTTTCCCGTGGAGCTCGCGTATCTTTTGTGGAAGTTCTTTAGAGGAAAAAGAATATTTTCGCATGATAAGACTTTGGTAATTGCGGGGGGGCTGGAGCAGGCTGTGTCAATTACGACTTTAGGAAGGATCTTACGTGCGCAATTTATAGTATATACCCCCTTCTTGGCGCTACCCCATCATCACCGCTTGTTTCTTGGATATATTCGGAGTGTTGGTGTTCGCCTGTTGGTAGGGGGAGTGAAGAATATAGTTAGTCTGCCTAATCAGGAGAAATCATTGCCACTATGGGGCTGGGTTCCTGAAACCGGGAATTATGTAGAAAACTTTTTTGATTCGGACGAATTCGGCATAGAATCGACGAGTACTATTCAAGTCGATTACGAGTGTTTTAATGTAGTTGTGCCCGGTCGAATCGATTTTCGTCAGAAGGGACAGGATCGCTTGATTAGTATAATTAAAAGACTTGGAGAAGTTTCTAGGGCAAATATGGTGTTTCACTTCATTGGCGATGGGCGAGATAGAGACCGACTGGAGGTGCTATGCAATAGATCGCGGATCGGTAAGCACGTCGTTTTTCATGGATTCGTGAAGTTGGATATGAAAACCTGGAAAAAGTTTGATTGTGTTTTACTGCCATCCAGAATTGAGGCATCGCAGCTAGTACTTTTAGAGGCTATTCGTGCGGAACGAATTGTTTTATCAACTAATGTAGGAATTGCAGGTAAACTTTTGCCGGCCGACAATTTGATCGATTTCGATCAGCCGCAGGATGTTGTAAATAAAATTGCTAGCTATGCGGATAGCGATATGGGATTTCATGTAGACAGGTCAGTACTGAACGAGTTCTTCCGATTAACCGCAGTGGATGAGTTTTGTTCAGCAATAGAAAGGCTTTAATAGTGAATGTCCCGAATTTTGTTTTTATTGGCCCTGATAAGGCTGGATCATCATGGATGTATGAACTTCTAGCGCGAAATCCTCAGTGTTACATTCCTATATCCAAGGATTTGTATTTTTTTGACCGCTATTATTCGCGCGGCAAGGAATGGTATTATGGGAAGTTTAAAGGGGCTAGTTCACATCATAAAGCCGTAGGTGAGTTGTCACACGATTACTTATTTGACACTAATGCCGCTGGTCGAATTCTCGAATGCCTAGGATCCAGTGTAAAGGTATTCTGTTGTTTGCGAAATCCTATTGAGCGCACTTTCTCGCATTATCTCTATTTACGTCGAAAAGGGCTTGTTAGTGAATCTCTACAGGAGGCGGTTGCAGGAAGGTGGGGGCAATTGGTTGAAAATAGTATGTATGGAGAGCATCTACCGCGATATGTGAATACCTTTCCGTCAGAGAATTTTAGAATATTTTTATTCGATGACCTTGTCGGTAACTCGGCTTATTTCGCAGAAGAGTTGCAAAGGTATCTTGGTTTGCAGAATTGTGGGTATATACCTGGGGTAACAAGGGGAGCGGCAACAGCCCGGAATCAATTGTTGTCAAGATTTGTAACACATACGGCAAATAAAGTACGCGATTGGGGAATGGATGAAATAGTTGGGATTTTGAAACGCGGCCCTCTGCAGCGAATTCTTTACCGTGAGTATGGAGCAAGCGGGAAGCCGAAGTTGAATAATGAAGATAGGTCGTGGTTACGAGGACTTTTTATGAACGATTACACTAAGTATAGAGCGTTGTTACCACGTCCAGTGGATCATTGGTTTGATCAAGAATAGTATGAAAGTCTCACTAGCTCATCATTGGCTTAATGGTTACCGGGGGGGCGAAAAGGTCCTTAAGGAGTTTTCGCTCATGTTTCCAGGGGCCAGAATTTATACATTGTTTGAAGATCGTTCCCGTTGGGAGCCTTGGATGCATGGTCATGAGGTCATATCTTCCGTTCTGAACTTTCTACCGAACGTGGGGACCTACTACAGAAAATTACTTCCGATTTTTCCGGTTGCCGTTAGATTATTGCGCGTGAGCGGAGATGCTGAAATATTAATTAGTTCTGACGCATCATTAATTAAAGGAGTTCGGGTGAGCTCGTCGGTTGTCCATATTTGTTATTGTCATTCTCCTCCTCGGTATTTGTGGGACCAACAAGATGAATATGTCAGTAAATCAACTGAATTAGGTGTGTTTGGTAGAGTTGCTTTCCGTCTGCTCGTCCCCTTTCTCAGGAGTTTCGATAAGTGGTCTGCGTCGCAGGTTAATTATTTTATTGCAAATTCAGATTTTGTTGCCAGCCGAATTGCTCGATGTTACAAGCGGGAGTCGGTAGTCATTCATCCACCGGTTGAGATCACAGACTTTAGATTCAGAGATGATAAGGAAGATTTTTATTTGGTGGTGTCGGAGTTGGTTCCTTATAAACGAATTGATCTCGCCGTTGATGCGTTTTCGGCTTCCGGGCGTAGGTTACTCGTCGTAGGTGATGGTCCCGAGAGAAAATCACTCCAAAATCGAGCCGGTAATTCAATAGAGTTTCTTGGAAGAGTAAGTTATGAAAATTTGATAGATATCTATTCCAGGGCGAAAGCCTTCATATTTCCGGGAATAGAGGATTTTGGAATAACTCCGTTAGAATCGATGGCCTCTGGGACTCCGGTAATTGCTCTTGGGAAAGGTGGAGTTTTGGAGACTGTTGTCGAAAATGAAACGGGTTTGTTTTTTCATGAATCAAGTGTTGTAAGTCTCAATTCGGAAATTGAGAAGTTCGAATCGGGTCTTCACGGTATATCATCGGTAAAATGTCGTCGAAGATCAGAGCAGTTTGCTCCGGAAAGGTTCAGAAGTTTAATTGCTAAACAGATTTCCACTTGGTGTGCGAAATCGTCTGCAGGCAGTGTATAAGGTTTTTGTCCAAAAACATTGCGTTAGATGGTTTAAAAATGAATGAGCGATTAACTAAATTTTTTCTGGTTTATTGTGGGGCAGGCCTGTTGGTTTTAACTGTGATAGTAACGGTAGCGGTTCCGACGGTGCTTGGCTTTGAGGTAGGTGGAGTGGGCAACGAAGCGTATTTAGAAAAAATGAGGCGCATTCGTGAGATACGAGGATTCGTTCCATTAAGTATAGGCGATACAGAGTTTATGGAGTCAAAGGTTAGGAACACTTTGAAGTATACCGACGTTTTGTATGGTCGTTTTGTTGATTCAGAGTCTGACCTGCATATTTTTATAACTTATTGGAGTCCTGGTCGCGAATCGCCGAGAAGTGTCGCATTTCACACCCCAGATAATTGTTGGGTGAAATCAGGTTGGAAATCCATTAGGGTCGATGATTGGAAGGTGCCGAATGATGCGCAAACTTCTATTAACTCGTTAGAGTATCGGGTCTTCGAGAAGAGTGGCGATAGTCGGGAAGCTTATTTTGGCCAATTTTTGGGGGGCGAGAAGGTGGATTTCGGTTCAAGCGTTCCGAGCAATTTAAGCATGTTAACAGAGCTTTTGCACGCTAGGGGCTGGGTATGGCGTAAACAAAGCCAAATTTTTATTCGGTTTGATCGCCGCGAGGTTGTACTAGCCGGTCATGATGAGTTACTCATTAATGAGGTTTTGGGGATATTGTTCCCGGTTTTATGATCGTTTCAGGCGTATGTGCTTTGTTTCACGAAGTATAACAGATGCATTTCGGGTGACCTACTTTTGAGCATCACATGGACCAAATCTTGTTTTACTTTTATGAGACTGCTATTTTAGTAGGAATTTAAATTGTTGGTTGCCGAACCCGGTAGCAAACAAGAAGCGTTTCGAATCGGGGTCGACCGGAATAATAGAGCGCTGGTCGATTTGCGGAGTAAGCATCTGTTCGGGTACGTGGTAAGCAGGGGGGGGAGGTTGGGTAGTCTGAGCGGATGGCGCAGATCGAAACGGAACGCATTTAGGTGTATGGCGGAAGAGACGCAAAAGTGCCGATGAGTTGCTGGCGCCGATCGGCAACGCGGGCCGAAGGCGCTTTATGTGTTTACCAACCGCAATCGCGATTAGTTAAAGCTTCTCGCCGCGGACGCAAACAGAGGCTGGTGCGGCTCTCGGCGGTTGTAGCACCGGCGGTTCATTTGGCCGGAGAGCCCGGAGGGGCGGCTGCGGCTCACTCCCGATCTATTGGCTGGGTGGTTTGCTGGCGGTGATGTGAACGATCACGTCCCCGAGTTGGTTGGTACCGATCGTAAGCGCCTACTTTAGTAGGCGTTGTCGCGCTTGAAGAACGTTAGCAGCATGATCTGGACGTCGAACCAGATGCTCCAGTTCTCAATGTAGTACAGATCATAGCGGATGCGGTCCACCAGGGAGGTGTTGCCGCGCAGTCCGTTCACTTGCGCCCAACCGGTTACGCCTGGGCGTACTTCGTGTCTGGGGTTGTAGTGCGGAATTTCCCGCTCGAATTGTTTGATGAGTTCAGGTCGCTCGGGTCGCGGGCCGACGAGGCTCATATCCCCTTTGAGCACGTTCCAGAACTGGGGCAGTTCATCCAGGTTCCATTCCCGCATAAAGGCACCTATGCGGAGTCGGCGGGGATCTCCGGCCTGCGCCCATTGCGCTCCGTCTTTTTCCGCATCCAGTCGCATGGAGCGGAGTTTGTAGATGGTGAAGGGTCGGCCGTGCAGACCCGTGCGGGTTTGGCGGTAAATTACGGGTCCGGGGGATTCCCGGCGAATGATGAGTGTCAGTACGAGGATGACGGGCAGGGAACCCAAGAGCCCTACGATACCGCCGATAAGATCTACGCTGCGCTTTATTAGTTGATTGTAGAATTTGGCGATGGGCAGTTCCTCCACGCCGAGTATGGGCACACCGGAGATCGTCTGCATGCGCAGATTGGAGACAAATACCTGAAAGAAGCTGGGGACAATCTTGAGGCTGACGTAGAGGCGCTCACACAACGCCATGAGGCCAACGACGCGATGCTTGGGGAGATCGAGGTCGGCCAGCACAGCGATGTCCACTTCGTGGTGCTGCAGCAGGGATTCAAGTTGATCGATTTCGCCAAGCAGGCGTTCGCCTAGAAGTTGACGGGGATTGTTAGCGGTCTTCTCGTCGACGGCGATCACCCCCACCACTTCGTAGGGGTGATTGGAATCGCGGTCGATGGCTTCCACCAATCGTTCGGCTTCGGCACTCCAACCGATGATCACCACGCGCTGAGTGAGGCGGCGACGAATCTCGGAATTGGACAGGGCGTAATAGAGTGTAAAGCGCCACCCGACCAAGACGGCGAAGGTGGTGACCGAACTGATGAGTACAAAGTAGCGGGAGATGGCGGGCTCCATCCGGAAGACCAGCGAAAAACCGAGGAACGCGACGACCCAGAAAAAGATGCCGCGCATGATGTTGCTGAGGGCCCGATGCGGGCGCAGCAGGAGCCGGGCGTCGTAGAGGCCTTGGTAGCCCATCACCAGGAGGATGAAGATGGTGCCAAGCCAAATGAGGGGTTGGTAGAGCTCAAAACTGACGGAGCTCGGTTCAATGCCCAAGGTCCGCAGCGGAGACTTAACCCGCAACAGGTACCCCAGGGTGAGACCGAAGTAGGCAAAAGCCAGATCGCCGAGGAAGAGGGTCAGCAATAAGAGGTTCTGAGTGCGAGGATAGCTGCGCTTGTGAGCCATGGGCGAGCAGTCGAAACGACAAGGGGCAGAAGCTAAAACCTGAAAAACGGAAAAGCTGAAATTATTTTGCGCTGAGGAGGTGAAGGGCGAGCCCTGTGTCGAGCCGCGACGGAGAGGCAACGCGGCGGCCTCACACGAGGTGAGACCCTGCACCTTGAGTCGTGAAACCATTTTCTGGCCCGCCCTGACAGAAAAGACGTGCAGATTGGCTCAGCGGGGCGCGAGGCGCACGGTGCGGGGTTTTTCGATTTCGATCACCGTGGGCAGCACGCGGGGACGGAAAAGCAAAACGAGCGATCGGAACTCGTTTGGCGAAAAAGCAGATCCTCCTTCGCCGAGGCTTCCTCCTTCACGGTTGTTTCGGCGGACAGGTAGGCGGACAGGGGCTTCGTGCTTCGAGTTAGAAACGGGGGCGCGGCTGAAGAACATGGGGGTGAAGTTGGTGAGCGGTTCGAGGTAACTTCGCCATTGTGCTTGGGCGGTGAGACGCGGCCATACGCCCCAGAGGGTGCCGGAGGCATCTCGAAAATTGATGTCGAGTTCCTCATAGCGCGACGAGGAAGTGGTGGCTTCCTCCTTCGCCAATGAAGTGGTGGCTTCCGCCGCCGCATGAGCTTTGGCGGACAAGTCGGCGGATTCGTCCGAGCGTTTCACGCTAGGCGAAGCGGGGATGATAAGGCGGTATTTTAGGGACAGGGCGGCGTCGGGGTCCTCCTTCGCCAAGGCAGTGGTGGCTTCCGCCGACGCCAAGGCTATGGCGGACAAGTTGGCGGATTCGGCCACGCGCGAAGCGCGAGGCGAAGGAAATGGGAGCTCCAGTTCGGCGGGGCGGAGGGGCTCGGGGGGGAGGTCGTTGATGGTGATCCGCCAAGTGGTCGGGGTTTCTTCGATTTCAACTCCCGGGGTGGTGAGCCAGCGTTGGGCCGTAGGGTGTTGGTAGAGTTGAGCTTCTTCAGCGACTCGGGGGCGTGCGAGTTGCCGGGCGCGGACGGCGGCGTTATCCTCGGCGGTGAAGCTGAAGGTATCGAGCGTTTCGAAGCGGAAGGCGGCCGGGGAAGGGTAGAGGCGCGTCGCTAGGCGCGCGTCAAAACGCTGAAAACTTAAACGCTGAGATGCTGAAATAGAATCAGCCGCTAAGGGTTTCGGCTGAGCAATGCCCAGTTTCGCGACCGCGGGATCGGAAGAAGACGGGTTCCTTGAGTCTAAAGGTTGCGAGTCTGCTTCTGAGGTTTTCGGCTGAGCAACGCTCAGTCCCGCGACCGCGGGATCGGAAGGTTCCTCAAGATCGGGCGAAGCATCAGTGGAGTCGTCGTTTAAGTTCCAAAATGCCCAAAGGCGGTGGGGGCGGAATTCTTGGTTGGGGAGGGTGGCTGTGAAATGGAGGACGCGGCGTTCCATGGGGGCGAGGGATATGCTGGAAACGCTGAAATGCTGAAACGTTGAAACACTGAAATCAGAGGGGGAGTGTTCCGGTTTATTTTCGACTGGCGGTTCCGTACTGGGAACGTCGTCGCGTCCGGCCTCGGTGCGGCTGTCTTCGGGGCTGAGGGACTGAGTTCCGGGGGCACCGACCCCGGCTACAGCGGTGCTTGAGGTTGGCGTTTTCGGTTCTCCAGTTACGGACTCCTGTTCTCCGTCCTCGGTCCTTCGGTCATCGGTCGCGGCCGTTTCCAGCAACAGCTCCAAGGCTGGCGTGATGGCGTAGGTTTTTCCGTCGCTGGTCGTGATGAATCTGCTGTCTGCGTTGGGCCAGTCGGGTTCCGATGGCGGGTTGAGGCTGGAGCGTGGGGTGGGGGGACGGCGATACGGCTCTGCTGTATCGGAAGTTTTTAGGTCTGTGTCCTCCTTCGCTGAAGCTTCCGCCGTCGCTTTTTCATTGCTATGGCGGACATGGGCGGCGGATTCGTCCCGACGTTTCACGTCAGGCGAAGAAGGGGACCGGTCACTGGATTGCTGGCGTTGTCTTATCTCGCCGTTTTCGAGGGCGATGGACAGGGTGCCGGTGACTGGTTCGTCGCTGAAGTTGTAGAGGACCAAGGTGAAGTCTCCGGAACTCGTCGCTTCACTCCTCAAGTATAAAGGTCGCAAGTCTGAAGGTCGGCTTGGTTTCTGGTCAGCGGTCGCATGAGGTTGTTCCTCGTCTGCCTGGTAGGCGACCGACTGCGTCACCCCTTCGGGGCGCGACGATTTCGTCGCACCATCTACGCGCTGCCGCGCTTCGTCGGCATCCGTTGTGGCTGACGGCGACGCAAGGTCGAGTCCTACTCCTGGAACTTGATTCTTGCCGCTTGATACTTCTGCAGTAGCGGCTTCGCGCCTCTGCAGCAGGTGTCCGTTGTAGCGTTTCACACTGCGGGTGTCTTCACCGGCGATGAAGTCGATTACCACCGGGCTCAGCCCGGTGGAGTCTAAACGTCTTAAGGTCTGAGAGTCTGAAGGTCGGGTGGAAGCCACTGTTGACGCGGCGGATTCGTCGGGATGCGTTGCGTCAGGCGAAGTGGTGGGAGGACTGGGGGGGGGAGGTTCCGTGACATTCTTGTCCGCCGAAGCCGAGGCGAAGGAGGATAGACCTGATACATTAAGACCTTTAGACTCTTGCCGAAGTCCCTTGGGGACTTCGGCAAGCAGTCCAAACTCGCTTCCATTCGGCGATTGAGTTGGAAGCATCATATAGACCATGGCGCCGGTAATGGTGCCGTCGGTCACGTGGGGCAGGATGAGTTTGAAAAACCGTTTTTGGCGCTCCCGTCCGGCGACCGTGTGGCGGTCGTAACGGTCGAGGAGACCGTAGCCGTATTCCGTCAAAAACAACGGCAACGCCGGCGTTTTTGACGGAGTCTTAAGGTCTAAAGGTCTAAAGGTCTGAAGGTCATCAGCGGCCTGCTCCGCAGGCTCAGTCGTTGTAGCTGACGCGGTGGTCGGTTCGGCACCTGAGGCGACCAAGGGGCGTTTTTGTGGTAGGTCCCGCTCTTCCTCCGTTTCCGGTAGACTTCGGTTCTGCTCTGAGTCTGCTCCGTTCTCTGACCTCCGTTCGCTGGCCTCGGTTGCCGCTTCCAGCGCAGCAACCCATGCATCGCGGACGCCTTTGAAGTCTTCGGGGTAGCCGTAGAAGTGGTAATTAAAGGCTTCAGTGTAGCGGAGGGTATCGTTGGCTACCAGTTCTTGCCAGTAGGGGCCGGGAGGAAGGGCGAGAGGTGCGTGCATGATCGCGCTTCCAGCGCGATCATGCACGGTCTGAAGGTCTGAAGGTCCGAAGGTCTCAATGTCGCTAGCGGCGGCGTTGCCGCTTTCATCGAATTTGGATGCGAGCTGGAGCTCGCTACTGTCGACTATTCGACTTTGGACATTGAGACTATTGGACGAGGCGGCCGCTTCGCGGCCGGCTAAGATGCCGAGAGCGCAGGCTTTGTAGAAGGCAGCGAAGGTTTCGGCGTTTTCTTTGACGAAACCAATGTCGGGCTCGTTCTCAATCTCCCAGGCGTCGATGAGATCGCCGTAGGTGTAAGCGAGGTCGCGGCAGCGTCGGTAGGCTTCGGTCAGGTCCAACGGCAGTTCAGACGGGGTAGCGCGAAGGCCGCTGTTCCACCAGTTTCGTGGCCATTCCAAAATCGCGACGGCACGGATGCCTCGTTCACGAATATGTGTGAGTGCATCGCGGCGTTCCTGAACGCCTTCACTAGTCTCGTCAGGTCGGGCCGGAGACATAATCGCCCCCGGACCGAGGCGACGAAAGCGCATCCAACCGGTGGGTGGATTGTTGAGGTTCAGGCTGTTGATGGTGCGAGCCGCCGCTTCGGGGGGCGGCCCCATGTCAAAGCCGAGCGGAGACTGGGCGGCGACGAACGAAAGCAGGCCCCAGAGGCTGACGAGCACGAGGGCGTGTCTGGCCAAGGTTTCCCAACGCAAGTTGTAGGGCCTAACCTCGTGTGAGGCCGCCGCGTTGCCTCTCTGTCGTGACTCGATGTCGGGACCGCTGGGCTCGCCGGTTGCGGTGGAGTGGCCGAGGGGCAAGCGCGGTGGTCCGACCCTACCTTTTTTGGCGGGGCGCCCTACTCGCAAGATCGCACGGATCCGCTTAAAAAAGGTCTCAAGCACGGGTGGGGCGGCGCTCCAGTGTGGTCAGCGAAAGCGGCAAAACCAATACCGCCGCCAAGAGGGTCAAGATCGCCGGGTTTTGCAGGGGGAAATCCACGGCCGCATGGGCCAAGGTGATTCCTGCAGCGGCAAAGAGGGAGAGTCCGGTGAGGTGGTGGATCCCTCGGTTGCGGAAAAAGCTTAAGACCATCGTGGCGAAGCCGACCAGCAAGAGTCCGAGGCCCACGCGCCCCACTTCGATCAGCGTTTGCAGGTAGTCATTGTGGGCGTGTTCCCAGAAGATGTAGCCGCGTTTTTTGTTGTGGTAGCGCCAAGTGATTTTCGGTTCGGTTTGTTGGTAGCGGGGAAACAAAAACCGGAAGCCCCCGGCCCCCCAGCCGGTCATCGCGTTTTCCGACGCCATATCCCATCCTGCGACCCAGGCCAAGCGGCGCCTGAGCACGGAATAGTCGGCCTTTTCGCTGTTCGTGAGCTGGCTGATGCGATCGAGGGTCTTTTCGGACTCGACCAGCTTGCTGCCCACCACGCCAAACACGGTCAGCCCGAGGAGGAAACCAACGATGGCGATGGGGGCACGGTTAAACCCGCCACGCAGCAACAGGCGGATAAACCCAAACAGGGTCAGCACCACCAGAAAGGCTCCCACGATGAGGATGGCGGCGCGCGAGTAGGTGAGCAGCACGGCCACCAACTGAATCATGGCAACGAAGACCAAGAGGCTGGCGGGGCTGCTGCGACGCTGATGCCGGGCCGCGCGTTGATGGACAAATACGGCCAAAGCGAGGGTGAGGCCGACGCTGAGGGCAAAAAAACTGCCCGCGTGGTTTTTGTAGACGAAGGACGAAAAGCAGTAGTTTCGGATGCCATCCACGAGCCACAGGATCTTGGCCGGAGCGGTGTAGCGGGCGACGATGCCCACGAGCGCCAGCACGGTGGCGTTGCCCACTACTACGGTCAGCAGGGCGATGAGGCTTTTGCGGCGGGTGAAACCGATCCAGATGGCGCAGCCGACGAAAAAGGGCAGGGTCCAGATCATCATTTGGCGCCAGGTGTTCATGGTCGCGAAGGGGGTCGTCATGCCCGTGGGCAGCCAGTCGATGTGCTCGATCTTGCGCATGCTCCAGGTGCCGCGTTCGGGATGCGTGACATATTCCCAAGCGGGGTTGAGGGCCTGGATGAGGACGTAAGTAAAAAAGAGGATCCCGATCCAAAAGAACGGCCAGCGAATCAGCTTCTTCCACGGGTAGTAGGTGAAGGCTTGGTTGTGGGTGTAATCGCCGACGAAATGGCGGGGAATCAAGGCCAGCGCAAACGCGACGAGAGCGAGTCCGAAACCAATAAGCTGAGCCCAGACGCGCATACTGCCGAGCATCCAGGGCAACGCGCAGAGGGTGATGGATACTGCCCAGATGGTGGCCTTCTCCAAGGGGTGCAGGGGCAGGGAAGCGCGGAGATCGCCTTTAAACTCTCGGAGCAGTTGGTCGGGAGGCGTTGGCATCGGAGGCGATAGCCGCAATCCTCCTTCGTTTCGTCAACGAAACTATGGCGGTCAGGGGAGGAGGCGGCGCGGAGCACCGTCGAAATGCTGAAACGTTGAAAAGCTAAAACGCTGAAATTGGGCGGCAGAGGGGAATCCGCCTTCGCTCTTGATTTGCTTCGGCGGACCCCGTCGGCGGATAGGAAGTGGATTTTGACGCAAAGGCGCGAAGCCGCAGAGTTGGTGACAGGTAGGTAAAGCCTTAAACTTCATCTTCTTCCTTCACCTCGCGGCCGGCGGGGACGCCGGCTACCCCAAGGGCTGGCAAGCCAGCCCGCTACAGGGAGACGAGTGTAGGGGCTTGGCTTGCCAAGTCCGCTGCGTTGGGTGGCAGCGCGGCGCGATCCAGACGGAGCCGAAACCGAAAACACGAGGTGCTTCGAATTTGTTTCCCCTAGATACCAGCTCGCTAGCGACCAGCCACCAGTTTCAGTTTTCAAACCGGAAGACCAGTTCGTCGGGTTTGGCGTAGCCGAGGCGGCGGCGGATGACCAAGGACACGTAGTCCGGGTCGGTGCGGAGGCGTTGCAGGGTTTCTTCCTGCTCCTTGAGTCGGTTCTCCGCGATGCGCAGGCGCTCTTTCACGACGCGTTCGGTCTGCTTGCGCTGATCGTATTCGGCTTTGGTCTGGAAATAGACCGTGGTCGAGCCCGCCGCCATCGCGACGAACACCAGCGCCATTACGATCATGACCACGCGTTGCATGCGGGCGACGGAAGTCGAGGGTGGTGACCTTGTCAAAGTGGGAAAGTATCGCCGAAGCGATAAGGTGTGAAAGTGGGTGGCGACTAGGTGCTGGTTGCTGGGTGCTGGAAACTGGTGGGTTGGCTGCTGGGGGCTGGAACCGAGAGGCAGGGCTGTTTTTTAACCACGGATGGCTTCGCCTACCGGCTACGCACTGGAACACTATGAGTGTAGAAACAAATCTCGTAGTCGGGACCTCAGGAAAAGGAGTGGGGGGGCCGGGGCAACGAGGAGCGGCCGAGACGGCCGCTGCTACAGTTTGAGGGGGATGTAGCCGCGGGCGTGTCGCCCGTGGCCCTTAACCTTCATCTTTCCCCTTCACCTCGCCGGCCGGCGGCGCGGTCGGGGGAATTGGGTTGTTAAAGAAACGCGAAGGGGTTTGGCGCGGACAGGTTTTGGCGTGCGTTTGCGTTCAGCTCTCTCATGGTGAGCGGCTTATGTATCAAGGTTACTACGGCCTCTCGGAGATGCCGTTTAACATCACCCCGGATCCCAAGTTCCTCTACTTGAGCCCCACGCACCAGGAGGCGTTGCAGCATTTGCTCTACGGTCTGCAGGAGCGGAAGGGGTTCATCGTGCTGGTGGGCGAGGTGGGCTGCGGCAAAACTACGCTGTGTCGGCGCTTGCTCAATGAGATCGAAGACACGGAGTGGGATACTGCCCTGATTCTGAATCCGCGGGTCAACGAGGTGGAGATGCTGCGGGCCATCCTGGGCGAGCTGGGCGTGGAGACGGCCAAGGATGTGGGCCTCCATGATTTGATCGCGCAAATGCAGGCGGTGTTGCTCGAGCGCATCGCCGCCGGACGCGAGATCGTGCTGATCATCGATGAGGCGCAGAATCTGTCCTTTGAGGTGCTGGAGCAGATCCGGCTGATTTCGAATCTCGAAACCGACAAACAGAAGCTCCTGCAGATCGTGCTGATGGGGCAGCCGGAGCTGAAGGACATCCTGGCGCTGCCGGAATTGCGCCAACTCCGCCAACGCATCCTCGTGCACTACGAGCTGAAGACGCTCACGCGCAATGATGTGGCTCACTACATCCGCCATCGGCTCACCTTGGCGGGCAGCCAGGGACGTCCGCAGTTCACGAGCTGGGCCGCCCGCAAGATCCACCGCTACTCGGGGGGCATTCCCCGCATCATCAACAACGTCTGCGACAAGTCTCTGCTGGCTTCCTTCATCCGCGAGTCGGATGAGGTGACATACTGGGACGTGAGGCGGGCCATCAAAGATGTCCGTCGCCTCACTTTCTAGGGGCTGGATGCTGGGTTTCTGGGGGCTGGTCTCTGGGGGGGCTGGATACTGGTTTTTTGGGTGCTGGGTTTCTGGGGGCTGGAGGCTGGCGGTGCGCCTACGCCGGGGCTTGGGCGGGAAGGGCTGGTTGCTAGGCGGTGGGGATTGGTAGACTAGGTAGGTGCAATCATTTGGATTTTGTAACATGTAGTTCCCGTCACCCTCTCGCATCATGTCCTATAAGTCCTTGGAAGTTTATCGTCGGGCTCACGCCTTCGGTCTCGCTTGTCACCAACTGAGTCTCCGTTTGCCGAAGTATGAGCTCTACGAAACGGGCAGCCAGTTGCGGCGGGCATCGAAGTCGGTTTCGGCGAATCTAGTCGAAGGTTATGGTCGGCGAGACTACCCGCAGGACTACCACCGTTTCCTCATCGTTTCGCGAGCCTCCAACGACGAGTCACTGGAATGGCTGACCTACGTCGGCGAATGCTACCTTGAGCTCAAGCCGAACGTGGATGAACTCATGGCCGACAATGAGACGGTGGGTCGTATGTTGACGCGATTGATTCAGTCGCAAAGTGATTCCGCCAGCGCCTAGTTTGAGAGCACTCCACCACCCAGCTACCAGCAACTAAACCCCAGCACCTAGCCGATGAGTTTAATCAACGAAGCCCTGAAGAAGGCGCAGAAGCAGCGGGCGGATGAGGCGGCGGCTCAGTCGGGGGCGGTGCCGCCGCCGGGGAGTGGGTTGGGCGGAGCGAAAACTCCCGGGTCTCCACCTCCGCCGTCGAAGCCTCCACGGGCTCCGGCCTCGGGGAGCGATTTTGAGGGCGATGATGACGGCCGCGGGGCACGTCGGTCGGATCCGTTGGTGGCGGCGCGGTCGCGTCGGGCCGGCGGTGGCTTGAGTCGGTGGGCGATGCCGGTGGGCGTGGGGGCCGTGATTTTGATCGGTGGCGTGTGGTGGTTTGGGCGTGGTGACAGTGCTGGTGCTGGCGATGGCGATGGTGACGCGGGCGAGCCGGCGCGTGTTGGTGCTGTTGCGTCGGCGAGTCGTGAGGCCGACGTGGCTGGTGCGGCGAACGCGACGGATGCGGCTAATGCGGCTGGTCAGGTGAGTGAACCGGCGGCGACTGCGGTTGCGACTGCGGTTGTGGTGACTCCGGTGGAGGTCGAGGAGGATGAGGAGGGTCGGGCGGTCGTGGATGAAACGGCGGTGCCGGTGGTGGCTGCGACTGGAGTGGCGGCGGACGAGGCGAACGAAGGTATGTCGGGCATAAATGTGCGAGAGGCAGACAAGCGGCTCGACCAACAGCAGAGCGGGCAGGGCTCGTTGGCCGTGAGGGAGGTCGTTCACCTGGTTGACCCATCGGAAGGGGCGGGTGAGAGGCAGGAGATGTCGGGCATGAAGCCCGACCCACAAGGTTATGCGAGGGAAGAGCCGGTGGTGACGGTGCCGGCGCGGGCAAGTGGTGGGGGATTGACGATTTTGACCGATGCGGAGGCGACGCGCTCCACGGCAGCGGTGGTGAATGCTGGTGGTGCGGCGCGGCCGAATGAGGCGGTGTTGCGCTATTTGGAGCGTTCCCGCGTGACGGGGGTGCGGGTGTCGGCGACCGATCCCAAGGTGCTGATGAACGACCGCGTCTACCGGCTCGAAGATGTGGTGGATCGCGACCTGCAGCTGCGGGTGATTGCGATCACGGATCGGGAACTGCAGTTCCGGGATCCGCAGGGTTTTGTTTATACAAAGCGGTTTTGAGCTGGGGGGATGGTCGCTGGTCGCTGGGACCGAGAGGCAACGTTAGCGCGAGCAAGCTCGCGGCCTACGCCGAGGGGGCGGCGGACAAGGTCTTAAGGTCTGAAAGTCTTAAGGTCCTCAGGTCGAGTCTGCGGGTGGACCCGCTCCCCGGTGGGGCGGTCCGCCGAGAGGGCATCCGCCTTCGCCAAGGCTACGGCGGACAGGTTCAACGGGGAGCGGCCGAGACGGCTGCTGCTACACTCGGACGGGGATGTAGCCGCGGGCGTGTCGCCCGCGTGTTGCGGTGGAAGGGCAGCATAGGCGGCGCGTTGCGCCGCAGCAAAAAGCTGATCGCTGACCGCTGATCGCTGATCGCTAACCGCCTAGCGACGGTCCCCTTCAATTTCACCTCGCCGACGCTGTCGGGGACGAACGCGTTTGTGGGGCGGGCGTCGGCGGAGGGGCAACGCTTACGCGGCCGAGGACGTCCGCGTCCACCCTCGAGATCTATTCGGGGGCGGCTGGCTTACTCTTTTACCAGGTCGACGAACTTCCAGGGGAAGTTGTCGAGGGGGGTGCTGTGGTAGTGGAGGACTTTGTCGCGGTCGATCAGGCGAGCGCGGGTGTAGTGGTAGATGGGCATGATGGGCATGTCCTCGAGGAGGATGGCTTCCATCTCGTTGTAGATCGAAAAACGTTCGTCGTCGTTGGGGGCGTTGAGCGCGCTTTCGAGCAGGGTGTCGTAACGTTCATTGACCCAGCCAGTGTCGTTGTTGCCGCCGCCGCCTTTCCAGAGGTCGAGGAAAACGTGCGGATCGACGTAGTCGGCGATCCAACCGCCGCGCGAGATGGTGTAGTTCAACTCGTCCTGGGCATCGAGGTAGACCTTCCACTCCTGGTTGTAGAGGCCGACGGTGATACCGAGGTTCTGCCGCCACATCTGCTGGATGGCTTCGGCGATGATCTTGTGTTTCTCGGAGGTGTTGTAGTGCACATCGACCGGCGGGAAACCTTCGCCGTTGGGGAAGCCGGCTTCGGCGAGCAGGCGTTGGGCTTCGGCGACGTCGGCCGTGAATTTGTGCTCCGACTTGTAGTCGAGCAGGCCGGGGGGCACGACGTTGTAGGCGGGCAATTCGTTCGCGAGCGTGACCTTCGAGACGAGCGCTTCGCGGTCGATGGCGTAGGTGAAGGCTTTGCGCACGCGCGGGTCGTCGAAGGGCGGACGCGTGACGTTGAAGCGGTAGAGGTAGATGCCGTTGTAGGGCGCGATCTCGATGTCGTCGGGGCGCTCGGCTTGGTAAACCGGAATCTTGGAAAGCGGCACTTCGTTGGTCACGTGGAGCTGACCGGTGCGGAACATGCGCTCTTCGGTGTCGAGGCTTTCGATCGGGTAGAAGTGAATCTCGTCGAGCTTCACGTTCTCCCGGTCCCAATAGGTGGGCGAGCGTTCGACGACGATCTTGCGGCTGGGGAGCCATTCTTTGAGCGCGAACGGGCCGTTGCCGACGAAGGTATCGGGACGGGTCCATCCGGAGGTGCGATTCTCCAAACCGCCATGTTCGGCGATGACTTTGATCGGCACCGGGAACCAGGCGTAGTGGTTCATGGCGTGGAGCAGGAAGGGCGTGCGCTGCTTGAGGGTGAGTTCGAGGGTGTGCTCGTCGAGGGCTTTGAAACCGGTCTCGCTGAAGTCGGTGAGTTTGCCCAGGTGGTAGTCCTCGGCGCCGACCACGTGGTAGAGCATGTAGGCGTATTCAGAGGCCAATGACGGCGTGAGCATACGTTTGTAGGAGCCCACAAAATCGGCGGCGGTGAGGGTGTCGCCGTTGGACCACTTGGCCGCGGGGTTGAGGTGGAAAGTGTAGACGAGTCCGTCGTCGGAGATGTCCCAACTCTGGGCGACACCGGGGACGATCTTCAGGTCGGGGTCTTCGGAGACGAGGCCTTCGTTGAGGGCGAGCATGAGGCGGTGCTCGATGGTGCCGGTGATGATTTGGGGATCGAGGTCCTGAGGTTCGGCGCCGTTGCCGAAGTGGAGGACTTTGAGGTCGCCGTCGTCCCGGCCGCCGGCGCCGCCGCAGCCGGCGAGAAGGGTGAGGATGAGGGCGGAGCAGACGATGCTGAGCAGCGATCGGAGTTTAAGCATGGGCTTAAGACAGCCAAGAGCGTGCCGGGGGCAAGGATTGGCGGCGCATTGCGCCGTCGAAATGGTAAAAACTGGTGGGCTGGGAGCTGGGTGTTGGGGACGGTGGGTCAGGGGCCGAGAGGCAGGGCTGTTTTTAACCACGGATGGACACGGATGGCTTCGCCTACCGGCTACGCACTGGAACCTATGAGTGTAGAAACAAATCTCGTAGTCGGGATCTCAGGAAAAGGGGCGGAGGGGCAGGGAGAGCGGCCGAGACGGCCGCTGCTACATATTGATGGGGATGTAGCCGCGGGCGTGTCGCCCGCGTGTTGCGGGGGGATGGTCGCTGGTGGCGAGGTGCTGAAAGCTGAGCGCTGGTCGCAGGGACCGAGGGGCGGGGCTACGCGGCCGGGGACGTCCGCGTCCACCTCAGGAGGCTGCGATGGTTACGGGCGCTGGGCGTCGCGGGTGGACTTAAACTCGGTGCCGGGGAGCCACTCGGGGACCTCTTCGGCGTTGGCGAGGCGGCGGCCGAGTTCGTGCAGGAAGTTGGCTTCCTGGGCGATGGCTTCGAAGTTCCACAGGTCGCTGATTTCATCGCTCACTTTGTGGTAGTGCTTGGCGGTATACTCCGCGCGTTTTTCGTCGATGTAGTTCTCCGGGAAGCCGATCGCGATGCGACCCGCTTTGCTGTAGAAGGCGGGCACGCCGACTTTGGCGAAAGAGAAGTGGTCGCTGCGGTAGAAGAAGCCTTTTTCGGACTGCGAGTCGGGCAGGAGGAATTGGCCGTTTTCGGCGGCGAGCTCGGCGGCGACGTCCTCGATGGTCGTGCTGCCTGATCCGATGATTTCAATGTCCTTGGTGGGGGCGTAGATATTGGCGCCGTCTTTGTTGATGTTGGCGATGGTGTCGCGCAGGGGGTAGAGCGGGTTCTCGGCGTAGTATTTTGAGCCGAGCAGGCCGCGTTCTTCGGCGGTGACGAAGAGGAAGAGCAGGGAACGGTCGGGACGCTCGGCGGGGGGCGTGGCGGCAAAGAGGCGGGCGATCTCGAGCACGACGGCGGTGCCGCTGGCGTTGTCCATGGCGCCGTTGAAGACTTGGTCGCCGGGCAGGCGTTCGTCGCGGCCCATGTGGTCCCAGTGCGCGGTGTAGATGACGTATTCGTTTTTCAATGACGGATCGGAACCCTCAACCAGGCCGATGACGTTCTGCGAGTCGACGGTGCGGGTGGTGTTGGTGACGGTGTAGTCGAGGGTGGCGTTGAGCGGCACGGGTTCAAAGTCGCGGCGGGCGGCGGCGGCTTTGAGGGCGGCGAAATCGTGGCCGCCGGCGGCGAAGAGTTTTTCGGCGAAGTCGCGGGAGATCCAACCCTCGAGGCCGACGCGAGAGGCGTTGCCATCGGCGCTGGCGAGGGAGAAAGATTCGCGACCGGAGCCGGCGGTGAGCACGGCGAAGGGGTATCCGGCGGGGCCGGTTTCGTGGACGATCAGACAGGCGGCGGCGCCGAGGCGGGAGGCTGTTTCGTATTTGTAGTCGTAGCGGCCGTAGTAGGTCATCGCCTTGCCCTTAAACTGGGCGTCATCGAGTTTGGTGGGATCGGCGGGATCGGGCAGGGGCGGATCGTTGACGAGCACGACGATGGTTTTGCCGGTGACGTCGACGCCCTTGAAGTCGTCCCAATTGAACTCTGGGGCCTGCACGCCGTAGCCGAGGAAGATGACTTCGCTGGCGGTGGCGGCGATGGGATCGGCGGTCACGCGCTTGGAGGCGGCGGTATAGTCGTTGACGAGCACGGGCTCGAGGGTTTCGTCGCCGACGGAAAAGGAGAGTGAGGTTTTGGAGGTGATGCCGACGAGGCCGACGTCCTGCGTGTAGGTGCCGTTGGGGTTGCCCGGTGCGACGTCCATGGCGGTGAGTTGATCGATGAGGTAAGCGACGGTTTTGTCTTCGCCTGCGGAACCCGGGTTGCGGCCTTCGAAGTCGTCGGAGGAGAGCGTGGCGATCATCTCGTGGAGATGGTCCGGCGAAGCGCGATCGGCTGCGAGTGACGCGAGCGGTGCGACGACGGAGGTGAGGCCGAAGGTGGTGAGCAGGAGTGCGACGGTGCGGATGGCGCGGCGCGAGGGGCGGAGGTGTTGCATGGCGGGGGAGAATGGGCGGCGCGGTCGGGCGGCAAAAGCTGAAAGTGGGTAACTGGTAGCTGGGAACTTGAGCCGAGAGGCATCCTCCTACGCCGAGGCTTCGGCGGACAGGGGAGGTGAGCGAGAGGCACGGGGAGCGGCCGAGACGGCCGCTGCTACATTTTGAGGGGGATGTAGCCGCGGGCGTGTGGCCCGCGTTTTGCGGTGGTGTGGAGACGGATCGGGCGAAGCCTCGGCCACGTTGGAAGCGGCCGTGGGGCAGGGATAGCGCGAGCGATCTCGCGGCCTAGACTGAGAGGCAGGGCGACGCGGCCGGGGACGTCCGCGTCCACCGTGGGCGCGCTATTCTGAGGTCTTTAGGGAGACGTGTTTGTAGGGGTGGTGGTCGAGGAGCGTGGGAAACCAGCCTTGGACGGAGGGGTGGAGGGCGAAGACGTGGGTGTAGGTGAAGAGGGGGAGGATGGGGGCGTCTTCGAGAAGAATGGTCTCTGCTTGTTGGAGCAGACTGCGGCGCGTGGCGGGGTCGCTGGCCTGAGTCGCTTCGTCGAGGAGGCGGTCGTAGTCGGCGTTGGCCCAGCCGGTGTAGTTGTTGCCGCTGTCGCTGCGGAAGACGTCGAGAAAGGAGGTGGGGTCGTTGTAGTCGGCGATCCACGCGGAACGCAGGAGGTCGTAGCCGCCGGTGCGCCGGGTCTCGAGGACCGTTTTGTTCTCCATGTTCCGCAGGGTCACGGTGAGACCGAGGTCGCGTTGCCACATGGCTTGGAGGGCCTCGGCGACGAGTTGGTGATTCTCGGAGGTGTTGAAGAGGATTTCGATCGTGGGGGCGTTGGTGCCATCGGAGTAACCGGCGTCGGCGAGCAGGGCGCGGGCGGTCGCGAGGTTGTAGGTCAGGCCGGCGGGTGGTTGGTAGCCGGCGCCGGTGCCGGTGGGCACGTAGGCGGCGGAGGGGATCTGACCGCCGCGGAGGATGTTTTCGACGATGGCAGTGCGATCGGTGGCGTGGTTGAGCGCTTGGCGCACGCGGGGATCGGCGAGGAAATCGTGGGTGGTGTTGAGGCGGAAGAAGTAGGTGCCGAGGTAGGGATCGATGCGCAGGCGCTCCGGCGTTTCGCGGCGGTAGGTGTCGATCTTGGCAACGGGCAGGGCGTCGGTGAGGTGGATTTGGCCGGCGCGAAAGGCGCGTTCTTCGGTGTCGACGCCTTCGAAGGGGTGGAAGTGGATGGCGTTGAGCGTGACGGTGGCGGCGTCCCAGTAGTGCGGGTTGCGGGTGGCGACGATGCGTTCGCCGCGGCGCCATTCGGTGAGTTGGAAGGGGCCGTTGCTGACCAGGGTTTCGGCTCGCGCCCACGGGGTGGTGCGGTCGAGTGGATCGCCGATAGCGGCGATGGACGGCAGGTGCACGGGATACCACATCCAATGCTGGAGCAGGGAGAGGAAGAAGGGCGCGGGGTAAGCGAGCGTGACCTCGAGGGTGTGGGCGTCGGGGGCGCGAACACCGACGGTGGTGAAGTCGGTGGTTTCGCCGCGGTGGTAGGCTTCGGCGCCGTCGAGCACGTAGAGCAGGTTGGCGTAGTCGGCGGCGAGTTGCGGCGAGAGCACGCGTTGCCAGGAGTCGCGGAAGTCGGTGGCGGTGACGGGATCTCCGTTGGACCAGCGGGCGTCGGCGCGCAGGTGGAAGGTGTAGTGACGGCCGTCGGCCGAGATGTCCCAGGAGGCAGCGACGCCGGGCACCGGGGAGAGGTCAACCGGGTCTTCGGCGATCAGACCTTCGAAGAGGGCGGAGAGGACATTGTAGTCGGTCGTGCCGGTGGCGAGGTGGGGATCGAGATTGGCGAGTGCCGGGCCCATGCCGCGGTGAAGGGTCTGCGTGCGGTTGCCGGATTCGACGTTGGTCTCACGCGGTTTGCAGGCGGGCAGGGCGAGGAGCAGGGGCAGGGCGAGCGCGACGGAGAGGGCGTGGCGGGCGGTGAGGCAGGCGTGGTTTTTTAACCACTGATGGACACAGATGAACACAGATGGGATAGCCGCAAAAAGGTAGAGGAGGCGCAAAGGGAAATGGAGCGGCGCGTTGCGCCGCGGTCTTAAGGTCTGAATGTCTTAAGGTCTGAAGGTCGAGTCTGCGGGAGGACCCGCGACCCCAACGGCGCGTTGCGCCGTCGAAAGGCTGATGGCTGACAGCTGATCGCCTATCGCTGGGACCGAGAGGCAGCGAAGTTTAACGCAAAGACGGCAAAGGACGCGAAGAACGCATCCACCTACGCCAAGGCTTCGGCGGACAGGGAAGACACAGAGACGGGAAGGGCTGAGAGGTATCCGCCTACGCTGAGGCTACGGCGGGCAGGAGCGAGAGGGGAGCGGCTGAGATCACCGCAGTCGCGGGACAGGCGCCCGCTGCTGATAAATCTATGCGGGATGTAGCCGCGGGCGTGTCGCCCGCGTGTTGCGGTGGGGGGCGTAGGGCGGCGCGTTGCGCTGTCGAAAAGCTGATGCCTGACCGCTGACAGCTGATCACCTAGCACCTAACACCTATCGCCTACCGCGCTGGCGCTTCGGGGCGGTGGATGAGGGCGACTGCGTGGGCGGCGATGGCTTCGGCGCGGCCGAGGCTGCCGGCGCCTTCGTTGGTGGTCGCTTTGAGACCGAGTTGCTCAATCGAGATGCCCGCGGAGGTCGCGAGGTTTTGTTTCATCTCAGCCAGGACCGGGGCGATCTTGGGTTTTTCCGCAATGAGGGAGGCGTCGATGTTGCCGATTTCCCAGCCGCGCTGACGGAGCTCGGACGCGACCCGGGTGAGCAGCTTTTGTGAGTCGATGCCTTTGTAGGCCGGGTCGTCGTTGGGGAAAAAGTGTCCGATGTCGGGCAGGCCAGCGGCGCCGAGCAAGGCGTCGCAGATGGCGTGGGTGAGGGCATCGGCGTCGGAGTGGCCGTCGAGTCCGTAAGCGACGTCGAAGGTGACTCCGCCCAAAACCATGGGGCGACCGTCAACGATGCGGTGGATGTCGTAGCCGTGTCCGATGCGGAAGGGGATCATCGGGGGGATAGCCGCAAAAAGGCGCAGAAGGCGCAAAGAGAAACGGAGCGCTGGTGGGCTGGTTGTTGCTGGGTGCTGGGGGGGCTCGTAGCTGGGGACTGGGTTGGGGCAGGCGAGCCAGCCCGCTACAGGGGGCGCGTGTTGGGGCTTGGCTTGTCGAGTCCGTTGCGGTGGGGGCGCCGAGGCTGGAAGCCTCGGCCACGTTGGGTAAGCCCCACGGGGGGCGGCGGTCGCAAGGGGCCCACTTACTCAGTCGATTGCTGGGACTGGTGCAGGTATTCGAACCAGGGGAGGTCGGCGGGGGTGGTGAGCTTGGGGTTGGGGTGGGTGTTCTCCAAGAGCGCGACGGGGTGACGGAGGAGTTCCACGGCGGCGGCGTCATCGGTGAGCTTTACGCCGCGGTTGGCGGCGCGGTTGTAGGCTTTGACGATGAGCTCCCGGGCGAAGACTTGCGGGGTCTCCATCGCCCAAAGTTCGTTTCGATCGAGGGTCTTGAGGTGACCGGTGTCGCGATGAAGTTTGATGGTGTCGGTTACACGGTGGGCGAGCACGACGGCCTCTTCCTTGCGCACAATTTTGTGCAGGGCGATGAGGTGTTCGACGCGGACAAAGGGGCGGGCGCAGTCGTGAATGAACACCTGCTCGATGTCGGCCGGCAGCGCGTCGAGGGCGTTGGCGACGGAGTATTGGCGTTCGCTGCCGCCGGGGACGAAGAGGGTGGGCGTGGGCGCGAGGGCGGTGAGCTCGAGCATCTGTCGCTGGTCCCGATAGACGACGACGTAGAGATCGGCGACGCCGCTGGCGGCAAAGGTGGCGGCGCTATGGGAAAACACCGGGATGTTGGCCAAGGGGGCCAGGACTTTGTCGGTGACGGAGTCGGCCATGCGTTTGCCGGAGCCGGCAGCGAGGAGGATGGCAGCGGTGCGAGACATAGTGGGGAAAACGCTAAAGAGCTAAAACGCGGAAACGCTGAAAAAACGAGGGGGCGGCTACGCGAACTGCGGGAAGGTCAGCAAAGCCAAGTCGCCCTCAATTGCGAGTGGGGTAATGAGATAGGCGCGACGGCACTTTGTTTCGTCAAACGAAACTTTGGTGGCCGTCGCGCGGGTCGGATGTGGGCTCAGGCGAGGCTGAGCTCCGAGAGGATGGAGCGGGCGGCGGCGGCGGGGTCGGGGGCTTTGTAGATGGGGCGGCCGACGACGATGTGGGTGGAACCGGCGCGGGCGGCGTCGGCGGGCGTGGTGACGCGGGACTGGTCGCCCTTGTCGGCGCCGACGGGGCGCACGCCGGGGGTGACGAGTTGGGTGTTGGTGGGGAGATCGGCGTGGAGTTGGCCCACCTCGAGAGGGGAACAGACGAAGCCGCTCATGCCGGCGTCGATGCCGAGTTGGGCGAGCCGGGAAACCTGGGTGGCGGGATCGTTGCCGCAACCGATGGCGGTGAGGGCGGCGGCGTCCATGGAGGTGAGCACGGTGACGCCGAGGAGCTGCAGGTCGGGCTTGGTGGTCTGCTGGGCCTGCACGGCGGCGGCCATCATGTCGCGTCCGCCGAGGGTGTGGAGCGTGAGCATGTGGATGGGCAGGACGCTGAGGGATTCGACGGCTTTGGCGACGGTGTTGGGGATGTCGTGCAGTTTGAGGTCGAGGAAGATTTTGAAACCCATGTCGGAGACCTCGCGCACCCAATCGGGGCCGTGGGCGGTGAACATCTGCAGTCCGATCTTCACCCAGGACAGGGAGCCGTCGAGCTGGCGGAGCAGCGGGCGGGCGGTTTCGCGGTCGGGGACGTCGAGGGCGAGGATGAGTTGGGTGGGCATCGGGAGGATAAAAGCTGAAAGGGGGAAACGCTGGAAAGCTGAAATGCTAAAAGGCTGAGATGGGAGACGGGGCCGGGGTGGCTGAGAGGCAGGGTTTTTTTAACCACGGATGGACACGGATGGCTTCGCCTACCGGCTACGCACTGGAACCTATGGCTCTAGCAACAAATCATAGAGTAGGGGTCTAAAAAAGGGGGGCGCATGGAAAGAGGGCGTATCGCCCGAGTGGTTCGGTCGGGAAAGGGCTGGCGAGCCAGCCTGCTACAGAGGCGAGTGTAGGGGCGTGGCTTGCCATGCCTGCGGCGGGGCGGCACCGAGGCTGGAAGCCTCGGCCACGTTTGGGGGCCGAGGGGCAGGGAGAGCGGCCGAGACGGCCGCTGCTACAGTTGGTTGGGGAGTTGGTTGGGGATGTCCGCGGTGGGCGTGTTGCTGCGTGGTTTGGTGAGGAAGGGGAACGTCGGCGGCTACTCGGGGGCACGATATTGGCTGGTGGGGGCGGCGGGGGTGTGGTGACTTGAACGGGATGCGTTCCTATTTCTGTCCGGCTAAGATCAATGCCTTCCTCGCGATCACGGGGCGGCGGGACGATGGCTTTCATGAATTGGTGTCGGTCGTCGCGCCGCTGGAGTTTGGCGACGCGTTAGAAGTGACGCCGACCGACGATGGCGCGTATTCACTGACTTGCGACGATGCGGCGGTGCCGACCGGTGAGGACAACTTGGTGCTGAAGGCGGCGCGGGCCTTTGCGGCGAAGACCGGTTGGACGGGCGGCGCGGGCTTTCATCTGCGCAAGCGCGTGCCGATGGGCGCGGGGCTGGGAGGCGGCAGCAGCAATGCGGCGATGGCGTTTCGGGCGCTGAATCATTTGGCCGGTGAGCCCTTGGACCGGGGGGGCTTGGAGGCGTTGGCCGCAGAGGTCGGGTCCGACTGCCCGCTGTTTTTGCGCGATGCGCCGGTGATCATGCGGGGACGCGGGGAACGCTTGGAGGATTTGCCGGCGGAGGTGGTGCAGCGCTTGGCTGAGAAGCGGGTGTTGGTGTTTAAACCGGGTTTCAGTATCAACACGGCGTGGGCTTACCGGACCTTGGCGCAGGGCGCGCCGCGCGGGTATCTGCCGACAGCCGATGCGGAGGCCTGGTTGCGGTCGTGGATCAAGACCCCCGTGGCGTCGGTGCATGATTTAGGGTTCAATTCGCTGGAGGTGCCGGCGTTCGATAAGCACCTCGCGTTACCCACCATGATAAAAGTTTTGCAGCACAAGCATGGGGTGCGGGCCCGGATGAGTGGCAGCGGCAGTGCGTGTTATGCGTTCTTGGATACGGATGCGGCGGTGGATGACATTACTGCAACGATCCGGGAGGGATGGGGGGAGGCGGCCCTATGTGAAGTGACGCGGATCAGGGACGGGGTGTCATAAATCCGGATTGACCCCTCTGGGAGAGGGATCGTTATCGTGTGACGCCGCCCCCGGGAGACGCTGTTGCTATCCCTTTCCTCCTCGCCACTTCCATCCACTCTTGCATGTCCGAAACTGATGCCAATTCCGAGCTGATCCTCCAAGGGATCTCAGCGTCGCCGGGCATCGCTTACGGTCCGACCTTTGTTTATCGGAAGGCGGAACTCGAGGTGCCGGAGTATCAGGTTACGGCGGACAAGCGGGCGGCCGAGGTGGAGCGGCTTAACCAGGCCCTCATGACCACGCGGGGCCAGATCACGGTGATCCGGGATCAGGTGGAAAAGAATCTGGGGCCCGATGAGGCGCAGATTTTCGACGCCCACCTGATGGTGTTGGAGGATCAGGCCCTCATCTCCGAAACCGAGCGCGAGATCGAAACATCGGGGCGAAATGTGGAGGCCTGTTTCAACACGGTGGCGCAGCGTTATATTCGGGCCTTTGCCGAGATCGACGACGAATACCTGCGCGAACGGGCGGGCGATATCCGCGACGTGGCGTTTCGGGTGCTGAACAATTTGATGGGCCACACGGCCGAGAGCCTGAGCGAGCTGCTGGGGCGACGCATCGTGGTGGCCGACGATATCGCGCCGTCGGATTCGGCGACCTTGGATCGTTCTTCGGCGCTCGGCGTGGTGACCCAGTCGGGCAGCAAGACCAGTCACGCGGTCATCGTGGCGCGTTCGATGAAGGTGCCAGCGGTCGTGGGCGTGCGCGGAGCGATGGAGAAAATCAAGGACGGTGACGAGGTCATCGTCGATGGTTACGACGGCATCGTCATTGTGCGTCCGAGCGAACGCACGCTCTACCGTTACGGAGAGCTGCGCAGCGAGAAACAGTCTTTCGAAAAGCGGCTGATGGACGCGGTGCAGGAGCCGGCCGTGACGCTCGACGGCGCGCCGGTCGCGTTGCGTGCCAACATAGAAAAACCAGACGAAGTGGAGTTGGTGCGGGAGCACGCCGCGGAGGGCGTGGGGCTGTTTCGCTCGGAGTATCTGTATCTGGCGGCGCCGCGCGTGCCGTCTGAGGAGGAGCAATACCAGGCCTACAAGACGGTGGCGGAGGCCTTCGGTGATGCGCCGGTGGTGATCCGCACGCTCGACCTCGGTGGCGACAAACCGATGAGCGGTGCGCCGCATCTGTTCCCGCGCGAGGACAACCCGTTCCTCGGCTTCCGGGCGATTCGCTTTTGCCTCGAGCACCACGACATTTTTAAGGCGCAGTTGCGCGCGATCCTGCGGGCGAGCGCACATGGCAACGTGCACATCATGTTTCCGATGATCAGTGGTTCGCGCGAGCTGCGCGAGGCGCGGCGGTTGTTGTCGGAATGCTGTCAGGAACTCGCCGCCGAAGGCGTGCCGCACAAGGCGGACCTACCGGTAGGCAGCATGATCGAGATCCCGAGTGCGGCGCTCATGGCCGACAAACTCGCGCGCGAGTGTGATTTCTTCAGCATCGGCACCAACGACCTGATTCAATATCTGATCGCGATCGATCGCGTGAATGAACGCACGGCGCAGCTCTACGAGCCGGCGCATCCGGCGGTGCTGCGCGTGATCCGCGAAGTGGTGGCGGCGGCGCACAAGGCGGGGATCAAGGTCAGCGTGTGCGGCGAAATGGGCGGGGATCCGGTGTTTGTGCCGCTGCTCCTCGGCATGGGCGTGGATGAGCTGAGCATGACGCCGCCGTTGTTGCCGGCGGCGAAGTATTTGATCCGCAACATGCGCATGGATGAGGCGCGGGAGCTGGCGGCGCGAGCCGAGGCGTTGGATGCGCCGGAGGATATCGAGCGTATTTGCGTCGAGTTTTACCGCACGCACATGCGGATGTGAAGGGGGGGGGCGGCGCGATGCGCCGTCGAAACGCTAAAACGCGGAAAAGCTAAAACGCTGAAAAGCTGACGGCTGACGGCCTATCACTTATCGCTGGGACCGAGAGGCAGGGAGGTTTTTTAACCACGGATGGACACGGATGGCTTCGCCTACCGGCTACGCACCGGAACCTATGAGTGTAGAATCAAATCTCGTAGTCGGGATCTCAGGAAAAAGGGAGGGCGGAAGGCGGCTCGATTCGCCGTCGAAATGCTGACGGCTGAAAGCTTATAGCCTTCCGCCTTCCGCCTACCGCTGGGACCGAGAGGCAACGTTAGCGCGAGCGATCACCGCGCCGTGCGGGACAGGGCTCGCGGCCTACGCGGAGGGGCAACAGCCTGGAAACACCGGCGCTTAGAAGTTGGCGCTGGTTTCGAGTTGGGCGCCGGGGGGGAGTTCGATTTCGCCGAGGGCCGTGCACTCGGTTTCGTCGTTCTTCCAAATCGTGAGCTTCACCGGTTCGGTGGCGGCGTCGGACTCCCAGCGCCACTTGCCGATCGAAACGAACTGCAACGGGGTGCCTTCGTCGCGGCTGAGGCCGGGGCCGTCGCCGCGAACGAAGAGACGATTGCCGATGCCGATGTAGGCCGTCACGGTGAGGCGCGTGATGCCGTCGGATGAGGGCGCGGGGGGCTCGTCGTCGATCCCTTCCTCTTCCTCTAGGTCTTCATCGGCATCCGGTTCGAGAGCGTCGTCGGGTTCTTCGGAGACTTCCTCCGCGGGAGCGGGTTCATCGGATGCGAGAACCAGATCTTCCTCGTCGTCGAAATTCTCAGCATCCTCGTCGGGTTCCGCTACCGGATCAAAAAGGGAGGGCTCAGGCGGCGGCGTGGGTTTTTTCTTCGGCTCAGCCTTCTTGGTTTTGGCCTTTTTCTTAGGCGCGGGTTTGGCGGGTTCGGGAGTGGGGGCAGGCTCGGCGGTAGGTTCCTCGGCGTGGTCGATTTCGGGCTCGGGCTCAGGCTCCGGTTCCGGTTCCACGACCGGGGCTGCGGGAGGGAGGTCCTCAGGCTCGGGCTCAGGCTCTGGTTCCGGGTCGGGAGCGAGCGCCGCGGTCGGTTTAGGAGCAGGAGCTGGGGCGATTGCAGGAGGTGGCGGCGCGGAGGGGACTTGGTCCAAGTGGGTTTCGAGCTCGGCGAAGCGTTGGCTCACTTGGGTCTCCAGGGCAGTAAGTTGTTCGGCCAGTTTTTCGAGCAGTTGGGTGGTCGACTCCTGGGCGCTGGCCTGCTCCTCGCGCACTTGATCGAGGTCGGAGCGCAGGGCTTCAACTGCCGTCGCGTGCTGGTGGTTCTCTTTAGATTTGGCCGACTGCCGGGCGGCTTCGATCGCAGCGGGCAGCTCCTCGATGGAGTGCAGGTTGCGTTTGGTGATCTCGGCGATCTCGTGCAGGCCGTTGGCGGCGATGCAGGCTTGGTCGGCGGCGCTGGCGGTGGTGCGGGTGAGCGCCTCCAGCGCGTTTTGGCGCTCGGTGAGCTGTTGGTCCTGCTGGCGGGCGTAGCCGACAATGAAGGGCGCGAGGCCCAAGCCCACCGCGATGCCGGCGCTCACCACGATGCCGACAATGCTGGCGGTGGAGGGCGTCGAGCCCGCTTGGTTGATCAAGTAGGCGGTGATTCCGAGGAAGATCACGTCGCCGATGAGAAAGGGAAGTTTGGGCAGCTTCGGGGCGTCGTCGGGGAGTTCCATGTGACGGGAAGCAGCGAAGCGGAAAAGGCGTCGTTCGGAAATGCTGAAATGAGCGGACCGGGGTGATGGGCGCTTTGGGGTGGCCAAACGGAGCCCGTTGATCAGGGTCGGGGCCAGCGACATGAACTTTCCGCATTTCGTGCGCATCGAACAAGAAGCGAGCGATGGCTCGACGCAGTATTTTGTGGTCCATACGCACGACCCCAAGATGGCGGTGAAGTTTGCCGCCGAGATGGTGAACGGGAAAGTGAGGCCGGGCACGATTCAGCGGCTGTCGGTGCCGAACTCGTGGGCGGGACAGTATTCGCAATACGCCAAACTGCTCTCGAAGGCGGAGGCGTTTTTCCGGGCATCGCTGGCAGGAGAAGAGACGCGGGTTTGGGAGCGTTGATGGGCTGAGACTGACGGGCGGAGAGCTGGGAGGCTGTGAGGCAATGGGTGGTTTGACGCAGAGGCGCAGAGACGCTGAGAGCGGTGGTGGAGGAAGGTGACTTGCGGGATGGAGAGCGGCCGAAATCACCGCAGTCGCGGGACGGGCGGCCGCTGCTACGACTAGACTGAGCGGGCACCGAGGCTAGAAGCCTCGGCCACTTTTTTTGCGGGCTCAGGTTAGGGCGCGCCAGGCGCGGCCGATGAGGGAGATGAGGATGCCGATGCGGATGGCGCCTTCGAAGGTGAGGATGACCAGGATCCACTTTAGCCCGGCATTGCGGCGCAGGGCGTAGCCGAACAGGCCGACGCCGATCAGCACCGCCATGTGCATTCGCGTGAACGGGTAGTAGAGCATCGGGCCCATCCACATCCAGTAGACCACCAGAAAGAAGACCCACCAGCCGGCGAGGCGATTGGGCGGCCCTTCCTCGCGCGGGTCGGTGCCGCGCTTGATCTGTTTTACGCCGATGTAGCGCTCGCTGACGATGAGTTGCACCAACTCGAAGAGCGCAAAGAAAGGGGCGGCAAAAACAGCGTTGGGCACGAAGTCCATCGGCGGCGGACGTTGGCGGCTGCAGGGGGCTCTGGGCAATGGCAATTACGTCGGTTCAACGCGTTGCACCAGCGAAACGCCGCTGTTGCATTTATGGCGTTGCGGGAACCGAAAGCCATGCGGCAGGTTTTCCCTTCGATGGCCCAGTCTTCCCCGTCCGAAATCATCGCATCATTCAAATCCGCCGGCCAAGAGCAGGTTTTTGCCTACTTCGAGGAGCTGTCGCCCGACGCGCAGGAGGCCTTGTTGGCCGAGGCAGCGGAGATCGATTTGGAGGAGATCGCGCGACTGAAACGTGAGTTGATCGACAGCGATCACGGCGCGGCGGTCGACCTCACCGATTTGGAGCCGGCGGCCTACGAAAAGCTGCCGGAAAACGGTGGCAATGGTGCCGCGTGGGCGGAGGCCGCCGAGGTGGGCGAGGAGGCGCTGCGCGCAGGCCGCGTGGCGGCGTTCACGGTCGCCGGTGGTCAGGGCACGCGTCTGGGTTACGACGGACCCAAGGGCACGTTCCCGGTGACGCCGGTGAAGCAGAAGACCCTCTTCCAAGTGTTCGCCGAGAAAATCGCCGCCGCCGGCAAACGCTACGGCACGACGATCCCGTGGCTGATCATGACGAGCCACCAGAACCATGCGGCGACCGAGTCCTTTTTCCGCGATCACGCTTTCTTCGGTCTCGCTGAATCGCAGGTGAAGTTCTTCCGCCAAGGGCGCATGCCGGCGGTCGATCTCGACGGCAAAATCATGCTCGAGAGCAAAGGCCACATTGCGATGTCGCCGGACGGCCATGGCGGTTCGCTGCGGGCGCTGGCGCGGAGTGGCTCGCTCGATTTTCTGGCGGAGCAGGGCATCGACATCATCAGCTATTTCCAAGTCGACAACCCGCTCATCCGCATCATCGACCCGGCCTTCATCGGCTGGCACGTGCTGGGTCAGTCGGAGATGTCGAGCAAGACGGTGCCGAAGGCCTACGCCGGCGAAAAGGTCGGCCACTTCTGCACCCAACGCGGCCAGACGGTGGTGGTGGAGTATTCCGATCTGCCGACCGAGCTGCAGGAAGAGACCGACGATGCCGGTGAGCTGCGCTACCTCGCGGGCAGCATCGCGATTCACGTGCTCGATCGTGAGTTTGTGCGTCGGCTGGCGCAGGGCGGGGAACCGCTCGTGGGCACGGTGCAGGCGGCGCAATCGCTGCCTTTCCATCGCGCGAACAAGAAGATCCCGACGGTCGATGCATCCGGCGAAACGGTGAAACCGAGCGAGCCGAACGGCGTGAAGTTTGAGATGTTTGTGTTCGATGCACTCCCGTTTGCGAAGAATCCGGTGATCATCGAGACGCGCCGCGCGGACGACTTTTCCCCGGTGAAGAACGCCGAGGGCGTCGACAGTCCGGCAACCTGCCGCGACGACCAACTGCGTCAGTTCGCTCGTTGGGCCAATGCGCACGGCGCGGGTCTGGCGGTGGACGACAGCGGCCTGCCGGCGGTGGGCTTCGAGGTCGCCCCCAGCTTCGGTTACGACGAAGCGTCGTTCGCCGACTCCTGGGAGGCCGCCGATCCGAAACCGACGATCGCCGACGGCACGGTCCTGGAGTGATTTTTTGTTTTAACCGCAGATCACGCAGATAGCCGCAGATCCTTTGGGGCAATGTTTCGGGCTCCTGGAGAAGACGTCCCTCACCGCGAACTGAGCGGTCAAATCATCGCTGCCGCGAGGAGGGTTACCTGAATAGCACGGGACTGAAGCTCGCCTTGCGGTTGAACTTCAAACACGCGAAGCTTCAGGTGCTGTATGTCACCAACGCCTAGTCCGGCTTCTGCGCCCTTCTGCGACCTCTGCGGTCAAACCACGTAATATTTCATGAGCACCCTCGAATCCATTAAAGCGGCCGGTGAGGCCGGTCATCTTCTTCCGTCTACCGTGGGCAACGCGTCCACGTGGCTGCAGGCGGGTTTGCCCGATTGGGTGAACCAGAGCATCGACGAGCTCGTGGCCCAGCAGGCTTGGGACGAGCTGAACGACCGTTTCTATCGCGAGCTCGCCTTCGGCACCGGCGGCATGCGCGGCCGCACCATCGGTCGCGTCGTCACCAAGGTCGAGACCGGCACGCCGAGCGAGCAGGGCACGCCCGAACACGCCGCCGCCGGCAGCAACATCCTCAACGACTTCACCCTCGTGCGCGCCACGGTCGGCCTGTTCCGCTACGTGAGCGGCTTCCTCAAGGACGCCGACCGCCCCGAGGTGCCGACACTCGTCATCGCCCACGACGTGCGTCACTTCTCCCGCCACTTCTGCGAGCTCGCCGCCTCGACTTGGGTGAAGCTCGGCGGTGACGCCTTCATCTTCGATGGTCCGCGTTCGACCCCGCAGCTCAGCTTCAGCGTGCGTTGGCTCGGTGCCCACTGCGGTGCGGTCATCACGGCCTCGCACAATCCGCCGCACGACAACGGCTTCAAAGCCTACTTTGAAGACGGTGCCCAGGTGGTTGCTCCGCACGACAAGGGCATAGTGGATCAGGTCAACGGCGTGCCGCTCAGCGAGCTCTCCGAGTTCCTCGACGTGTCCGGCGATCGAGTGATCACGCTCGGCCGCGCGGCCGACGACGCCTACCTCGCCGCTGCGTCCAAGGCGGTGATCGACACCGAGATTTTTAAGCAGACCAAACTCTCGATCGGTTTCACCAACATCCACGGCGTGGGTGGCGTGGCCTCGATGCCGCTGCTGGCGCACGCCGGTTGCGACGTGAGTGAAGTGCCGGAACAGGCGGGTTTTGATCCACGTTTCCCGACGGTGAAATCGCCGAATCCGGAGAACGCCGAGGCGCTCGCGCTGGCGGTCAAGATGGCCGAAGAGAAGGGCCTCGATGTCATCGTCGGCACCGACCCGGACTGCGACCGCATGGGCTGCGCGGTGCGCGGCAACGACGGCAAGATGCACCTGCTGACCGGCAACCAAATCGGCGCGCTGCTGGCCGATTACCGCATCTCCAAATACAAGGAGCTCGGTTGGATCCCGCAGGACGGCTCCGAGAATGTCGCGCTGGTGAAGACCTTCGTGACCTCCCCGCTGCAGGACGCCATCGGCAAGGGCCACGGTGTGAAGGTCATCAACACTCTGACCGGCTTCAAGTGGATCGCCTCGAAGATGCGCGGTTACGAAGAGAAGCTCACCGCCGCCATGCTGCAGCAGGGCATCGGTCTCGACTACGACGCGACTCCGTTTGAATCGCGCGCCAAGTTGCTGCAGGAACATTCCACCTTCTACGCCTTCGGCTCCGAAGAGAGTTACGGCTACCTGCCCAACGACTACGTGCGCGACAAGGACGGCAACGCCGCCTGTCTCATGTTTGCCGAGTTCTGCGCCTGGGCGAAGAGCCGCGGCGAGACCGTGCTCGATCGCCTCGATGCGTTGTATCAGAAGCACGGATACTACACCGAAGGCACCATCAATCTGTATTACGAAGGCGCGACCGGCGCGGAGAAGATCAAGCGCATCCTCGACACCTACCGTTCGAATCCGCCGGAGGCGTTTGGCGACGTGAAGGTGGCCAAGTTTGAGGACTTCGGCGTGCAAGACATCCGTGACGCCGACCTCGAGCTCATTCCGAAGCAGGACTTGTATTTTGTCACACTGAGCAACGGTTATTCGTTTGCCGCGCGCGGCAGCGGCACCGAGCCGAAGATGAAGTTCTACGTGTTCGCCAACGCGCCCTTGGAAGACGGCGTCGACCTCGCCACGGCGAAGGCCCAAGTGGCCGCGGAGTTGACGAAAGTGAAAGACGCCATCGAAGCCGATGCCAAGGCGCGAGCCGAAGGCTGAGCGCGAAGCGCAGCTAGCAGTGTTTGAAGAGAGCCACCCAACCGGGTGGCTCTTTTTTTGTGTTGGGGGACGGCGGCGCATTGCGCCGTCGAAAGGCTGAAAGCTGACGGCTGATCGCTGAAAGCTTATACCCTATCGCCTATCGCTGGAACCGAGAGGCAACGTTAGCGCGAGCGAGCTCGCGGCCTACGCCGAGCGGCAGAGACCAAGAGGCGGACGGGGCGACGGAGAGCGGCCGAGATCACCGCAGTCGCGGGACAGGCGGCCGCTGCTACATTGCGATTGGGATGTAGCCGCGGGCGTGTCGCCCGCGCGTTGCGGTGGAAGGGCTGGCTGGTGGCTGAAAGCTGACCGCTGAAAGCTTACAACCTATCGCCTATTGCACAGACCGAGAGGCAGGCGTCGACGCGGCCGGGGACGTCCGCGTCCACCTGAAGACTCGCTTTATTTTTGCGCGTGGTCGGCGGCGCGGAGGACGGTGTCGGCGTGGAGGCGGGCGGTTTTGATCCGGTCTCGGTTGTAGCCGCCGCCGTAGAGCACGACGGTGGGCACACGACGGGTCGTGACGAGATCCAGGATGTGATGGTCGCGCGCGGCGAAGTGTTCGTCGGTCAGGCGCATCTGGCCAAAACGGTCGTCGATGTGCAGGTCGGCACCGCCGATCCAAAACACGAAGTCGGGGGCGAAGTCATCGAGGGCAGGGGAGAGGGTCGACTCCAGTTGCTCGAGGTAGTCGGCTCCCTCGACGTAGCGTGGCAGCGGCACATCCAAGTCGCCCGGGGTTTTCGCGGCGGGATAGTTTTTGCCGACGTGAATGGAGTAGGTGAAGACCCGGTCCTCGGCGGCGAAAATGCCGTGCGTGCCATTGCCTTGGTGGGCGTCTGTATCGACTACGAAGATACGGAGCTTGGGGCGAGTGGTGTGGAGTTCGCGAATGGCGACGGCGACGTCGTTAAGGACGCAGTAGCCGAGTCCGCGGTCGGCAAAGGCGTGGTGAGTGCCGCCGGCGAGGTTGCAGGCGAGGCCGTCTTCGAGGGCGGCCTGGGTGGCGGCGAGGGTGCCGCCGACCTCGAGGGCAGAGCGATGGAGCAGGGCTTCGCTGGCGGGTAGACCGAGGCGCACGGCATCGGCTTTGACGAGGGCACCCGCGCGAATGCTGGCGAGATAGGTCGGGGTGTGAACGCGGTGGAGTTGCTCGATGGATGCGGGCGCGTGCGAGTGGATCGTGATCGCGGGGTGGTTCGCCTCGCGGAGCATGGCTTCGGCGCGCCAGAATTTGTCCATCGGGAACGGGTGTTCCGGGGGCAGCGGGAAGACGTATTCGGGGTGGTAGAAGCAGCGCATTAGGGCGGCGGTGAGGCAGAGGTGTTGTTGGCCGCAAAGAGGCACAAAAGGGCGCAAAAATCGAAAGTGTGGTGCGGTTGACGCTGGAGGCTGGAAGCCTCGGCCACGGGGGGGGATTTGGTGCTCAGGGGCGGTCGGCCCGGCGGTTCGACCCTATCCGGATGAGTTGGGTGGCGCTGAGGGCGGCGAGGGCGGTGGCGATGGCGAAGCCGGTCAGCATGGCAGGATAGCCGACTCCCAGTTCCAAGAGGATGCCGGCGATGGCAGGACCGGCGGCGGACGAGAAGACGGCGAGCGCGCCGGTGAGGCCTTTGATCGTGCCGAGTTGGGCCGGACCGTAGAGTTCGGCCCAGATGGCGGTGAGCACGTTGCCGGAGGAGCCGGCGGTGAGACCGGTGAGGACGAAGAAGCCGATTCCCGCGGCGGGATGTGTGCCCCAGGCGAGGAGGAGAAACGCGAGGGTGACCGGCACCGCGACCCAGGGGGCGAGGCGGATGGCGCCGACGCGGTCGATGCGGTGACCGGAGGTGAGCGAGGTGCCGGCGCGGAAACAGGCGAAGAGGGTGAAAAGCGACGCCATGAAGGTGGTGCTCCACCCCTTTGAAACGGCGATGGGACCTTGGTAGAGGAAGGCGGCGGTGATGAGCATGGGCAGCAGGACCTGCACGGGCAGCATCCACCAAAAACGGGCATCGGTGCCCATGAGTTTGAAGGCGGCGATGAGCTGGCGGCGCGTGGACGGTTTGGGGCCGGTGGTGAGGTCGCTGGCCACGAAGGTCTCGAAGCGGGCGCGAGCGATCAGTCGGGTGGCCGCCCAAGGCAGAACGGTTAGGTAGAACAGCCCGAGGGCGATCCACATGAAGCGCCAGTCGATCCAGATAAGCAGGGCCGCGGCGAGCGGTGGCAGGATGCCTTCACCGAGGGGATAGCCGAGGGAGGTGAGGCCCAGGGCGAGGCCGCGACGGCGTTCGAAGCCCTTGGCCATGGTGGTGTTGGCGATGTGGGTGACCAGACCGGGGCCGCAGAGGCGCAGGCCGACCACGGCGAGGAAGAGGATGGCGGGATGCACGACAAACGCCATGACCAGGGCGGAAAGGCCCAGCGCGAAGAACACGCGGCGGGTGTAGGGGGCCAACGGCGTCGTGTCGTAGTGGGCGGCGGCGAAAGGCAGAATGAGCGCGCCGACCAAGGTGCCCGCGGCGTAAACGGTGCCGAACTGGCCTTCGGTGAGCGGCAGGGCGGCGACCAGCGACGGCACAAACATCGAGATGAAGAAGGTCTGGCCGACGCTGGTGAACAGCGTGGTGCCAAAACCGAAGGTCGCCTCGACCGGTTGCTCGCGGATGAATCGCAGGTAGCCCATGTGCGCCGCGCATTCCGGGGACGCGGGCGGGGGATGTCGATAGTCGTGGGGGCAAGGTGGGGCCGGCCTCGACGCGACCGGCTGTGGTTGTAGTCGGGGACGGTGACCCCGGGCCGGCCTCACCGAGACCGGCTACAGCGGAGGGGCAATTCGGCCGGCCTCATCGCGACCGGCTACAGCGGTGAGCGTGGTGGCTTACTTCTGCGACAGGTCTTTGATGGAGGTGGCGCGGATGAGTTCGCCGGTGGTGTAGCCGAAGTAGCGGGCGGCGAAGGGGAGCATGAGCTCGAGCTGAGCGGGGTAGTTGGGGCCTTCGTCGCGGATGCTCAGGCGGGTCAGCCAGATGAGATGGGCTTGCGGGGCGTCGGCCGGGTCGGCGCCGGTTTCGAAGGCGAAGGCGCGCACGATGAGGTAGAGGCGTTCACTCGTGAGATCGTTCAAGAGCTCTTCGTGGCGTTTCCACGGGCGTTCGGCGCGGGGCGCTTGGCTGAGCGCATACAACTCGTTGGCGTAGCCCAGCAGGAGGGCATTGTCCCAGGTAGTGTAAGCGCGGCGGTCGGCGCCGAGTTGGAGTTTGGCGTTTTCCATCCGCAGGGCGTTACGCAGCGATTCGGATTGGGGATCGGGGCGGAAATCCACGTTGCCTCGTTTGGAAGGCGGCAGATCACGGTGGATTTCCTGAATCTGGCTCACCGAGATATCCATGTTCATGTCCATGGCAGGTTTGGTGCGGCCCCATTCGACGACGAGATGGAGCATGGGCGCTTCGCCTTCGGCGGCGGGACGAAAGCCGCGTTTGATCAATGCGGCCGTCAGCGGCGCGGTGACCTCCGCGAAGGTCAGCTTGGCGAGTTTGCCGTCTCGGGCGGTGCCGGGCGCGTAACCGCCGTCGATCAACACAAAGGTCTGGGCGGGGTCGTCGGAGCCGTCGACGGAAGGCGGGGCGTAATACCCGGCGGCGACGGAGCGGATGGCGATGCGGGCCGAGGCGGGTTTGGCGAAGAGGGGCGTGGCGGTGAGGAGCGTGCCGAGCAAAACCGGCGCGAACAAACGAAGGGGTAGGGGCATGGCAGGTGCCTATGACACCGCCTTATGCCTTTGTATCCACAATGAGAGTAACCGGACCGTCATTTTCCAACGCGACCTGCATCATGGCGCCGAACTCGCCGCCGGGCACGGGGCGACCGCCGAGGGCGGCAGAGAGTTGCGCGCGAAAGGTTTCGTAGAGCGGCTCGGCCTGGGCGGGCGGGGCGGCGTCGTTGAAGGACGGGCGGGTGCCCTTGCGCACGCGGGCGTGCAGAGTGAATTGGCTCACGACGAGCGCATCACCGCCGGTGTCGAGGAGTGAGCGGTTCATGTTGCCGCCCTCGTCGGGGAAGATGCGCAGCTTGGCGATCTTTTGGGCGAGCCATTCGCCGTCGTCGGTCGTATCCGCGTGGGTGATACCGAGCAGGATGAGCACGCCCTGGCCGATGGCACCGGTGGTGCGTTCACCGACCGTGACGGCCGCGTGGGAGACGCGTTGAACGACGGCGCGCATGAACGACGAGCGGGATAAAGATAACGATAAAGAGAAAGAATTCGGGACGACTCAGAGGGCGCGGACGAGGACCTTGGCGTTGCGGCCGCTGGCCTCGTAGGTCTTGAGTCGCTCGGCCGGCAGGGCGGATTTGTCGGACTCGTCGAAACCGCAGACGTTGGTGAAGAAACCAGGATTCTGGGTGGAGAGCGCGAGCAGGTATTTGGCCCCGAGCTCCTTGGCGCGCAAAGCGGCGAACTCGACCATCTTGCGGCCGACGCCGCGTTTGTGGTGGAAGGGCATGACGTAGAGCGAGCCGAGTTCGGCGAGCTCGGGGCGGTCGGGATAGAACTGCAGGGTGACGCAGGCGACGATGTTTTCGTCGACCTCGAAGACGTAGAACTGGTCGATATTTTTCTCGATCGCCTGCTGGGTGCGGTGGAGCAGTTCCTCGCGCTTCACGGCGCTTCGGGTAAGGCTGTGAATGAAGCGCACGTCGCTGCGGGTGGCTTTGCGGACCTGTTGATAGTCGTTGCCGTAAATGAGCGTGCCGACGCCCTCGCTGGAGAAGACCTCGTTGAGCAGGCTGTCGTAGACGCGACCGTCGACGAGGTGCACGCGGGGGATGCCACTCTCGATGGCTTTGACGGCGTGCAGGGCCTTGGAACGGGCGGTCGGCGCGACGGATTCGGGCACGCTGTCGAGGGTCTTGCGCAGGGTGTCGACGGCGATGTCGCGGCGGAGTTCGCCGTTGATGCGCAGGCCGTCCTGGTTGGTGAGATAAATGACCTTGGTGGCGTCGAGGGCCTCGGCGACTTCGATGGCGAGGAGGTCGGAGTTGATGCGCAGGGTGTGGCCGTTGGGGGCGAAACCGATGGGCTGGATGATGGGCACGATGTCGGCTGCGATGAGATGGTGCAGTGTGTCTTTGTCGATGCGATCGACGCGGCCGGTGAACTGCTGATCGACGCCGCGGATGATGCCGACGGGGAGGGCGCGAATGGCGTTGGTGATGGCGCACTTGAGGCCGTTTTGGGTGAGGCCTTCGAGCACGAGATGGGACACGCGCGAAGAGGCGCGAACGGCGAGGTCGAGGGTGGGGCGATCGGTCACGCCGGTGCCGTCGGCATTGGTGATCGGGATTTCGCGCAGGGTCGACAGCTCGGCGAGTTGTTGGGAGATGCCGTGAACCAGGACGACTTTGATGGTCAGGCTGCGCAGGACGGCGATATCGACCAAGAGGTTGGTGAGGTTGTCGTCGGCGATGACCGCACCGTCGAGGGCGACCACAAAAATCTGATCCCGGAAGCGCGGAATGTATTTGAGGATACCGCGCAGGTCGGTCGGTTTGATCGACGTTTCGGCAGCGGGAACGGAGGTCGGAGCAGACATGGCGAAGGGCGCAGAGAGAGGCTGAAAAGCTAAACGATGGTGGCTGGACTACGGTCAGTGAATGTCGAAGGTCCAGCGGCGGGATTCGAGGGCGCCGATGAGGGTGCCTTGATAAGTGCCGGGTTCGAGGGTGTTTGGCGGCACGGTGAGCCGGAGGCGGGCGGTAAGATCGCGGGCCTGAAGGTCACCGGGGAGGGCATCGTAACCCACGATGAACACGGCTTCCTGACCGCGGAGGTAGAGGGTGGATACGGCGGGGCGTTCGCTGTGATCGGGTTGTTGAGCGGTGAGCAACAGCACGTAAGGTGCGCCGGCGAGGCTTTGGGCAGGGGCATCCACGAGCGCGAAAGAGGAGGGCACGGGCGGCTTGTCGATGAGCACCTCGGAGAGCAAGGGAGGCAGGCCTCCCTCGATGGCTTGGGTTTCGGCGGAGGCCGCGAGCGGCATCGACGGATCGACCAGGCGGTCGAGGGAAAGCTCCACGCGGCGGAAGCCGGCGTCGAGCAGGCGCATGACCTGGGCGCGGTCCTTGTTATCCTGATACGGCTCGTAGGCCGGCCCTTCCTTGCGGTAGGCCAAGGTCAACCACGTGTAGGGCACGAGGCAGGCAACAATGGCCAACACGATCCATTTCATGGGCCAGGGTTTGCGGTCGAGGGCGGGCGGCGGTTTGGGCATGAACCGGCGACGTTGGGGCGGGGAGCGGCTGACCGCAAGGCGGGGATGGCGTGCCCTAGGCGCGTTGACCGAGGATGGTCTCGATGGCTTTGACCAGCTCATCGGCGGAGAACGGTTTCTGCAGGAAGCCGTCGGGCTGGTTGGTGCCGCACAGCTGGATGGCTTCGTTTTCGGAGTAACCGCTGATGAGCAGGACGGGCAGGCGCGGGTCGCGGTCGCGCAGGCGGATCAGGATCTCGCGGCCGCTGAGGCCAGGCAGCGTGAGGTCGAGCACGGCAAAATCGTGCTGCCCGGGATGAAACTCCGAGGCGGCGCGGGCCCCGTTTTCGTAGGCGGTCACGTGAGCGCCTACGCGGGCCAGCACGCGGGTGGCGAGTTGGTAGATGGAGGGTTCGTCCTCGACTAGGAAGATGCGTTTGCCTCGCAGTCGACCGGAAGCCGTCAGCGGGCTGACTGGGAGCGGCGGACGGGTATCAAACTCGCCTTCGGCGGAGGGGAGCAACAGCTCGAAGGTTGTGCCCTTGCCTTCGATGGAGTCGACGAGCATGGCGCCGTGATGGCTGCGCACGATGCCGAGCACGGCCGATAGCCCGAGGCCGCGGCCGGTGAATTTGGTGGTGAAGAACGGTTCGAAAATCCGGCGCAGGTTGTCCGGGGTGATGCCGCAGCCGTTGTCGGTCACGCGGAAACGGACGTAGCGGCCGGCGGGCAGGTCGGGGTGGCCAATGCCGGCACGGAGTGTCTCGCTGTCCACGTCGGCGGTCGCGGTGTGCACCATGACCCGACCGTCGGCACCGTCGGTGGCCTCGCTGGCGTTGATCACCAGATTCATGATGATCTGACGCAGCTGCGATGGGTCGACATCGATGGGCGGCAAGTCGTCGGCGAGATCGAGCTTCAGCGTGACGTCGGCGCGGACGGAGGAGCGCAGCAACGGCACGAGTTCGCGGATGGCGGACGACAGATCGAGGCGTTCGACCACAAATTTGCCGCGGCCCGAGTAGGCGAGCATTTGGCGGCAGAGTTCGGCGGCGCGGCGGGCGGCGGTTTCGATCTCGCGGGCGGAGTGGCCCACTTCGGTCTCAGGGGGGAGTTCTAGCGAGATGAGGGACGCGTTGCCCAGCATGCCGGTGAGCAGATTGTTGAAGTCGTGGGCGATGCCGCCGGCGAGGACACCGAGGCTCTCGAGCTTTTGGGTTTCGGCGAGTTGGGTTTCCACCCGTTTGAAGGTGGTGACATCGGTCGAGATGCCGCCGACGCCGAAGGGTTCTCCGTCGGCGTCGAACAGGGGAAACTTCACCGTGTAGTAATAACGTTTTTCGCCGCGGATGTCGTATTCGCCTTCGAACAGACTGTGGACTCGAGATTCGAGCACGCGGCGATCGGACTCGCGAAGTTTCTCGGCAATCTCCGAGTTAAAAAGGGCTTCGTCGCGGTGCCCGACAATCTGTTCGACGGTGAGCCCGTAGAGCTCGGCCATCTCTTTGTTGGCGAGGATGTAGTGGCCGGTGTCGTCCTTGATCCAGATCGCGTTGGGACTGTTGTCGAGGATGGCTTGGAGTTCGTTTTGGTGGGTGAGCAGGGCGTGGGTGCGTTCCTCGACGAGGCGCTCCACTTCATGGGCGCGACGGAAGAAACTGTGTAGTGAAAGCGCGCTCAGCAGAGAGATGCAGAAGCCCGCGATGAAAAGGGTCTCAGGTTCGCGTGTCTGACGGTTTTGCAGCCAAGTCGGCGAAGGCGAGGCCGTGAAGCGCCAGGTGCGACCGCCGATGGCAAATTCGTCGACGACGAAGGGGGCGTCAGGATCGGGAGCCGATGCGATCCCGGCGGCGTGTTCGGCTGCGTCGCTGGAATAGAGGAGGTGTTGAATACCGTCGCTCTCGTTGACCGCGAAGTAGCGGAAGGTGGCGAACGACGTATACTCGGGTTGGATGGCGGGGGCGAAGATTCCGTCCATGCGGAACACGCCCTGCACAAAACCGCGTGGCACGGCCGCGAAGGGCTCCTGCTCAAACACCGGCAGGATGAAAATGATGCCCTGAGTGTCGTCGGCGGGCGTGGCTTGCGCGAGACGGAAGGGAGCGGTGACGGCGAGCGAACGCGATTGCAGGGCGCGGTTTTGGTCGGCCACCGACGGGGCCGTGCTCACGTCGTAGCCGAGCACGATGGCGTTGAACTCGAGCGGGTAGGCGTGCCGGATGATGTGATAGACATCCTGATCGGCGGCCGGGGCAAAACCGCCGTCGCGGGTGCGTTGCTTGACCGGTAAGGGTTGGCCGTAATCCAGCGAGAGAGCGCGCTCGACCTCAGAACGATAGCGGTGGGGCACGTATTGCACCCACTGCAGGGAGAGGAAGCCCTCATGGTCGTTGATGATGTCCGCGCACATGCCGTCGAACTCTTCGCGGGTGACGGTGCCCTGGAACATGATGCCGCGACGCAGACTGCCGAGGAGTTCCTCAATGAGGGAGACGCGTTCGCGATTGGCGGCGATTTGAAACGTGGCGAGCGTGCGGAAGTTGTCGCGGATGCGGGCCTCCTCGCTGAGTTGGGCGCGGCGAGCGAGGAACACGCTGAGGGCGAGACCGACGAGTGTGACGCCCCAAACCAAGGCCTTGGCCTGCCCACGGGTGAGCCCCACCCGGTGACGCGAGGTGGAGGAGGGAGTGGATTCAGGGGCGGCCGCGGGCATGCGAGAGGGAAATCAGATGAGGAAACCGGGGCTGGCTTGCGACCGCAGCAGCCGAGGGGAACCGGGGGCGGCAGGCGCGCTCCCCGGTGGATTCCTCGGAGCTGCTCAAACCGGGTAGGGCAGCGGGTATTTGGCGGTGAGCGCAGCCACGCGGGCCTTCACGGCATCGAGGGCGGCATCGAGGCCGTCGGTGTCGATGGCCTTGAGCACGGTGTCGATGCAGTCGGCGATCTCGACCATGTCGGTTTCGTCAAAACCGCGGCTGGTGACGGCGGGCGTGCCGAGGCGTATACCGGAGGCCTGGAAGGGCGAACGGGTCTCGAAGGGCACGGTGTTCTTGTTGCAGGTGATGTGGGCGAGATCGAGCGTCTCCTGGGCCTTCTTGGCGGTGAGCTCGGGCAGGTTCGCGCGCAGGTCGACGAGGAAGAGGTGGTTGTCGGAGCCACCGGAAATGAGCTTGTAGCCGCGATCGATCATGGCGGCGGCGAGGGCCTGCGAGTTTTTGACGATCTGCTGGGCGTAGGTCTTGAACTCGGGCTTGAGGGCCTCGGCGAAGCAAACGGCCTTGGCGGCGATGACGTGCATGAGCGGGCCGCCCTGACCACCGGGGAACATGGCGGAGTTGATGGCCTTGGCATGCTCGGCCTTGCAGAGGATGAGGCCGCCGCGGGGACCGCGCAGGGTCTTGTGGGTGGTGGTGGTGACGAAGTCGGCGTGCGGCACGGGCGACGGGTGCACGCCGGCGGCGACGAGACCGGCGATGTGGGCGATGTCGGCGAACAGGTAGGCGCCGACGGACTTGGCGATCTGGCCCATGCGCTCGAAGTCGATGATGCGCGAGTAGGCGGAGGCACCCACGGTGATCATCTTCGGCTTTTCGCGTTCGGCGACGGCGGCGAGCTCCTCGTAGTCGATGAGGCCGGTGTCCTCGCGCACGCCGTATTGAACAAACTCATACAGCTTGCCGGAGAAGTTGACCGGGTTGCCGTGGGTGAGGTGGCCGCCGTGGGCGAGGTTCATGCCGAGGACCTTGTCGCCGGGCTGGAGCACGGCGGTGTAGACGGCGAAGTTGGCCTGGGAGCCGGAGTGCGGCTGAACGTTGGCGTGCTCGGCGCCGAAGAGCTCCATGGCGCGCTCGATGGCGAGGTTTTCGACGACGTCGACGTGCTCGCAACCGCCATACCAGCGCTTGGCCGGGTAACCCTCGGCATACTTGTTGGTGAGCACGCTGCCCTGGGCCTCAATGACGGCCGGGTAGGTGAAATTCTCGGAAGCGATCAGCTCGATGTGGCTCTCCTGGCGGGAGCGTTCGGCCGCGATGGCAGCGGCGATGGCGGGATCGGCGGTGGCGAGGGGGGCGGTGTTCATGGATACGGGTCGGAGAGTCTAAAGGTCTAAAAGTCGGAAAGTCGTAGGGGCGGGGGCTCAGTTGCCGGGGATTTCGCGGCGGAGGAATTCGAGCAGCGAGGGGATGGCTTCGACGATCTCGTCGCGGCACATTTCGTAGAGCGGCAGCGGGCCGCCGTAGGGATCGGCGATCTGCTGATCGGCCTCGGGCGGCATGAACTCGCGCAGGAGGAAGATGTTTTCCGGCTGCGGCTCAAACATGGCGTAAATGATGTCGCGGTGGGACTCGGTCATGACGAAGACCGCGGTGGCTTCGCTGAGCAGCTCGGGCGTGAGCGGCTGGCTGCGGTGTTTCGAAATATCGAGGCCCACCTTTTTGAGCGCGGTGACGGAGTTGGCCGAGGCGGGATCGCCCGAGCGGGCGGCGACCCCGGCCGAGGCGACCCGGAAGCTCTTGAGCGGGCCTTCTTCGGCCTTGAGGGCGTGGGCGAGCAGCGCCTCCACCATCGGCGAACGGCAGATGTTGGCGGTGCAGACGGCGAGGAGGAGTCCGGATTGCGGGTCAGCCATGAACGGTTGGGCTTAACGGGCTATCGGGCCGGGAGAAAACACGAAATGTGGCCGAACGCGGAAAAGCTCAGCCGTGGCCGAGGGCCTGGAGCCCGAGCAGCACCTGCGCGGCGCGTTCCAGCATGGGGTCGGTAGGCGTCGCGGACCCGTCGGTCGTGGTCTCGGTTTCGGCCTCCTCCGCGGTTTCGGCGGGGGAGTCTTCTGCCTCGTCCTCGTCATCGCCGTTGTGATGGCGGAGAAGCGCGGCTTCGTCGAAACGACGTTTGGCGACGGTGGGCAGGGCGAGCGCGGTGAGGTCGGCGCCGTCGGTCTCGATTGCGGCGATGCTGGCGGAGATTTCGTCCGGGAGCACGGCGACATGAAGGTCGAAGGCGCTGGTGGGTTCGGTCGTGGGACCCAGCAACAGCACGCGGGGCGCACGGTCGGTGAGGAGGTTGGCCCACGCGGTGGAGGCAGGGCCGGCGAGCAGCACGACTTTGGGCGCTTGGTCGGTGGTGGTCGCCCAGGCGGGCGCGGAGGCCGGCGCGGGCGTGAGCCGCAGATCGAGCACGGCGGCGGTGTCGGGATCGACTTGGGTGATGTCAGCGCCGCGGGCGTAGAACAGCCCCGTCGCCAGCTCGGTGGGAGCGGCGGTTGCGAACGTGGCGGCGACGGTGACTGCCAGCGCGGTGAGACGGGCGGAGCGGAGGAAGTGGCTCATTGGTGACGGCCAAATTGGCGGGCGCCGATGTCGCGGCGGAATACTTTGGTGGCCATGCCGATAGCTTCGCAGGTCTCGTAGGCGGCGTCGGCGGCGGCGCGCAGGGTGGGCGCGAGAGCCGTGACGCCGAGGACGCGGCCGCCGGCGGAGACCAGTTGCCCGGCCTCGTCGGTGCTGGTGCCGGCGTGGATGACGGCAACGCCGGAGGGCAGGGGCTCGGGAACGGAAATCGGGTCGCCCTTCGGGTAGTCGCCGGGGTAACCGTCGGCGGCGATCACGACGCACATGGCGGCGGAGTCCTCGTGAACCTGCAGGTCGAAGCCGGCGAGTTTGCCTTGGGCGGCGCGCCAGAGCAGCTCGAGCACGTCACAACCGAGGCGCGGGAGGACGACCTGGGTCTCGGGGTCGCCGAAGCGGGTGTTGTATTCGAGCACGGACGGGCCTTCGGCGGTGAGCATGATGCCGATGAAGAGGGTGCCGCGGAAATCGATGCCCTCGTTGGCAATGGCTTCGACGGAGGGCAGCACGATCTCGCGGTCGATTTGGGCGAGGAGTTCGGGGGTGACGACCTCGGCCGGGGAGTAGGTGCCCATGCCACCGGTGTTGGGGCCGGTGTCGCCCTCGCGGATGCGTTTGTGGTCCTGCGAAGTCGGCAGGATGAGGTAGTCGGTGCCGGAAACGACCACGAGGATCGAAGTCTCTTCGCCCTCGAGGCAGTCCTCGATGAGGACGCGGGAGCCGGCTTCGCCAAATTTGTTGCCCGAAAGCATGTCGCGCACGCCGGCTTCGGCTTCGTCGAGGGTCGCGGCGACGATGACGCCCTTGCCGGCGGCGAGACCGTCGGCCTTGACGACGATGGGCGCGCCACGTTCGCGCAGGTAGGTGAGGGCGGGCTCCACCTCATCGAAGATTCCGGCCGGGGCGGTGGGGATGCCGTATTTGAGCAGGATCTGCTTGGTGAGGATTTTGGAGGCTTCGAGTTCGCCGCCGTCTTTTTTCGGGCCGTAGGCGGGGATGCCGGCGTCGGCCAGAGCGTCGACGAGGCCGAGTGCGAGGGGGACCTCGGGGCCGACGACGACGAAGTCGACCTTCTCCGCTTGGGCGAGGGCAACCAGACCGGGAATATCATCGGCTTTGACGGCGTGGCAGGCGGCGCCGTCGGCGGCCATGCCGGGGTTGCCCGGAGCGGCGAGCAGGCGCGGCGAGGCGGGGGAAGCCGCGATGGCGCGAATGAGAGCGTGTTCGCGGCCACCGGAGCCAACGACGAGAACGGACGAGGGGAGCTGGGTCATGGGTCTGGGTCGTAGAAATCAGGACGCCCGCACGACCGGCCGAGATCCGGTGTCGCAGGCAAGCCGTGAAACTGCCGAAGGCGGCACCGGGTCGTCGAGGTTTTGATTTGCTGGGTGGCTGGGGGCTGGTCGCCTACCGCCTACCGCCTACCGCTGGGACCGAGAGGCAACGAAGTTTAACGCAAAGACGGCAAAGGACGCAAAGAACGCAAAGGTCCGAGAGGGCAAACGGAGCGGCCGAGACGGCCGCTGCTACATTTGGATGGGGATGTAGCCGTGGGCGTGTCGCCCGCGTGTTGCGGCGGAGTGGCGGGAAGCGGCGCGTTGCGCCGTCGAAATGCTGAAAAATTGAGCGCTGAAAGCTGACCGCTGACCGCTGATCGCTTACCGCTGGAACGGAGAGGCAACGGAGCGCGAGCAAGCTCGCAGCCTACATTTCGCGGTCGGATACCGCACTGTAGGCCGCGAGCTTGCTCGCGCTCACGTCGGTGGTCCCGGGGGCTTCAACTTAAACTTAACCCTTCAACTCCGTCGCGGTCGGCGAGCCGGCCGGGACGATCAGAGGACCTGGAGTTTCTCGCGGTAGAAGGCGACGACGGCGTCGGGGTCGTCGGTGAAGAGCATGTAATCGAGCATCCAGGCCGGGGCGCGGCCTTCGTTGACCATGTGGGTGATCTGCTTGCGCAGGTGGTTGAAGTAGTCGGCGCCGAAGAAGACGAAGGGCACGCGGGGGCGGATGCCGAGCTTGAGGTTGCAGAGCTCGATGCCGATTTCCTCGAGGGTGCCGACACCGCCGACGTTGAAGATGCAAAAATCGGCGACTTCGAACCACTTTTGGCGGAAGTGGCGGGACGACTCCTGGAAGGTGTTGAAGAAGTCGACGCCGAGCTTGGGCGGCTGGGCTTCGAGTTCGAGGAAGCAGGCGCCGGTGAGGCCACCTTCGGAGCGGGCTTTTTCGCAGGCGAGGCCCATCACGCCGCCGCCGCCGCCGGTGAGCACGCCGACGTTGGGGGCCATGTAGCGGGTGAGTTTCTCGATGAGGATCGAGATGTTTTCGGTCTGCTCGTCGGTGAGGCCGACAGCGCTGCCGTAGAACGCGAGGATGGTCGACTCCTGGAAGCGGCGCTGCATCTCTTCGCGGATGAAGAAGCCGTGGTTCTTCTTGTAGGTGTGGAGGAAGAGGTCGCCGAGCTGGGGGTTATACCAGTAGACGTCGATGCCGAGGGCGTTGAGGGTGTCGAGGCGTCCGTGGGCGTTGTGCGAGAGGAAGAACCCGTGGGTGCGCGAGGCGCTGCGGAAGATGATGCGCTTGAGCTTGAGGTCGGGGAGGCGGGTGAGCAGCTCGACCTGCTCGGGCAGGTTGGGGAAGCAGTGGGTCACCAACGTGTCGGCGTTGGCGGGCGCGTGCTCTAGGGCGTGCAACAAGGTCGGGTAGCCGCAGGCGCCCTCGGTGTCGGCGAGGACTTCCTTGAGGTTGTGGCCGTTGTTGCCGACGTGGAGGAAGTGGCAGGCGTTTTCCATCTGCGCGTGTTGGCCGCGCAACGCGACCCGCAGGCGGGGCTTCGGCGCGTCCTTGGCCGCCCCCGGCTCGGGCGGACGGTCGTCGAGGCAGGCGAAGGTGTCCTGGGCGACAGAGATGAGACGTTCGCGTTTGGCGGTGAGCGTCTTGACTTGGGAACCGTCGCGCTCGGGGGCGCGGAAGATCTCGACCGACACCATGGGATTCACGACCGGCTCCTCGCCCTGGTTGTAGATTTCCAACATGATGTTGGTGCCGAAGGTCTTCACCGGGTCGAGCAGGACGGCACTGGTGTGGATGCCGAAGTTGCCGGCGCCCTGGTTGAGGACGACGTAGTGCTCTTTGAGATACAGGGAGCAGCTGGTGAGGACGCCGGAGTGCGGCGGGATGGCGAGGGGGGACGCGGCGTGGCGGATCTGGACCTTGTCGAGGAAGCTGCGGCCGGCGTTGCCCGAGACGAGGCGCTGGAAGGACTCGCGGTCGAGGTCGGGTTTGAGGGTGTAGCGGACGTGGTGGGGGGTGAGGAACACGTGTCCATCACGATCGATGGAGATCGTGTTGGGCAGCTTGAGCACGTTGGCGCGGATGGCTTCCCAGATCTCGGCGGTGGTGAGCTTGGCGGCGGCCGGAGCGACGAAGAGGCGACCGACCGGCGTGCCGAGGCGCAGGAGTTTGCGCCAGTAGGCGGCGTGCGGGAAGGAGAGGTCGTAAAGGAAGGCCTCGGCCTCGAGGACGACGCGGTTGCCGTCGATGCGGGCGGTTTCCTGGATGAGCATCTCGATCCCGATGCGCGCGAGGGTGGAGCGGAGGGAGAACTTAAGCTCGGCGAGGTGCGCCTTGAGATATTCGAATTCGGAGGGATTGCGCGGCCAGAAGGCCAGGGTGAGGGCGACCGGCTGGTCGTCTCCCTGGGGGCGCACATTGAGGATTTGGCCGTCTTGGCTCGTCCAGAAGGAATCGGCGTTCATAGGGGGGGCAAGAACCATGGCAAGAAAGCGCGTCCTGACAAGGGAGGAGTCGGAGATTGCGCCGAGGGTCGCCAGGGAACAGTTTGACCGTTTCAAACCTGTTCCCCCCCCCCCTCTCGTTCGTTTATGCGCTCCTCGTTTCTTCGTGTTTCGTATTCCGGCATTCTTTTGATCGCGGCTTCGGTCGGGTTCGCTCAAAGCGCGCCCCCTGCGCCGGCGGCTCCGGAGGCGGTGGCAGCCGCGCCGCTGCCGGAAGCGCAGTTGAGCGAAGAACAGATGCTGGAGATCTTTGGTTGGATGACCGGGATGCGGTCCGGGATGAGCATGCTGGCGCTCGATGATTCCGAGGTGGAAGCGGTGTTGCGCGGGATGCGCATGGCGTCGCGCGGTGAAGAGCCGGCGGTCGACCTGCAGCAGGTGGGCACGTTCATCGCCCAATTCATGCAGGAGAAATTTGAGGCGGCGCAGGCCGTGCAGAAAGCCGAGCAGGAAGCGGCGGCGGTCGCGTTCTGGGAGGATCTGGCCACGCAGCCCGGCGTGGTGATCACGCCGAGCGGCTTGGGCTACGAAGTGAAGGTTCCTGGCGGGGAGCGTAAACCGTTGGCCAGCGACCGGGTGCGGGTGCACTACACCGGCCGTTTGCTGAGTGGAGCTATTTTTGATTCGTCGGAAGGCGGCGAAGCCTACGAAACGCGTCTGACCGAGGTCATCCCGGGCTGGACCGAAGGGGTGCAGTTGATCGGTGAAGGCGGCAGCATCCGCCTCTTCGTGCCGCCGGAGCTCGCCTACGGTGATTTTGGCAGCGGCGACATTCCGCCGGGCGCGACGCTGATTTTTGACGTGGAGTTGTTGCAGATTCTGACGCCGGTGGCGGACGCGCCGGCCGCCACCGCGGTCGAAGAGCAGTCCTGAGCGATCTTGGCAGGGTTCCTCACCAGGCCGGTTCGTTACCCGGATGTAACAGCGGGTCGCGGTAATTCGATTGCGTGGCGTCGCGCGGGGTCGAGAAAGGGACCGTGCGCATCACGTTGGTGACCGAAACGTTTCGTCCTGAGGTAAATGGCGTGGCCATGACCTTGGGGCGGCTGGTCGATGGCCTGCGCGAGCGTGGTCACGTGGTGGAGGTGGTGCGGCCGCGCCAAGCCCACGAAGCGGCGGACGCCGCGGTGCCGGAGTGCGAGTGGGTGGTGCCTGGCATGCCGATCCCGTTTTATCGCAGCCTGCGGATGGGCTTGCCGGTGACGCGCCGCTTGCGCCGACGGTGGCAGAGCGCGCGACCGGACGTGGTGCACGTGGCGACGGAAGGGCCGTTGGGCGTGGCGGCGCTGCGGGCGGCGCGGTCGCTCGGTCTGCCGGTGACATCGAGTTATCACACCAATTTCCATCAATACGGCGCGCACTACGGGATCGGATTGGGGCGGTCGTTGGCGCTGTGGTGGATGCGGAGGTTTCACAACGCGACCCGACGCACACTGGTGCCGACCCGGCAGATGGTGGACGAGCTGGCGGCGGAAGGCTTTGAGCGGCTGGGCGTGCTGTCGCGGGGCGTGGATACGACCTTGTTTTCGCCGGACCGGCGGGATGACGCGCTGCGGGCGCAGTGGGGGGCGGCGCCCGAGGATGTGGTGGTGCTCTACGTCGGCCGGATGGCGGCGGAGAAAAACATCGGCCTCGTGGTGGCGGCGTTTGAAGGGATTCGCGCCCGGGTTCCGTCGGCGAAACTTGTGCTGGTCGGCGATGGTCCAGCGCGGGCGACCATCGAGGCGGCGCATCCAGATTTTCACTACGCGGGTATGCGGCGGGGCGAGGAATTGGCGGCGCACTACGCGTCTGCCGATCTGTTCCTGTTCGCGAGTGTGACCGAAACCTTTGGCAACGTGGTCACGGAAGCGATGGCGAGTGGTTTGGTGGTGCTCGGCTACGATTATGCGGCGCCACGGGAACACGTGCGGGAGGCGGAGAACGGTTACCTGGTGCCCTTCGACGACGCGGAGCGATTCAAGGCTCGCGCCGTTGAGGTGGTGACGCGTCGCGCGGACTGGCCGGAGGTGCGAGCCGCTGCTGCGCGCACCATGCGAGGTTGCACGTGGGCGGCGATCATCGATGGGTTTGCCGGGGTGCTGGGGGATGCCGCAAACGAGAACGCTGGTGCCTAAACGCGTTCAGGCATGTCGGCGATCGCCCGGCGCGCGCACTGCGGACAATAGGTGTGAGTGATGTCGGCGTCGGAGTGATTGCGAATGTAGGTTTCGACGCGGCCCCAGTAGCCCTTGTCGTCGCGGACTTTTTTGCAGCAGCAGCAAATCGGGATCATACCCTTGAGGGTTTTGACGTGAGCGAGGGCGTCCTTGAGCTCGGCCATGAGATGGAGATTTTCCAACTCCGCCTCCTTGCGGTGATGGATCTCGGTGTGGGTGCCAACGACGCGCAGTGCTTTGCCGTCTTCGGTCCAGCTCACGACTTTGCCGCGATCGAGGATCCAGCGATAGGTGCCGTCTTTGCAGCGCAGGCGATGCTCGTTTTCGTAGTAGGGCGTCTCGCCATTGAGATGGGCGTTGAGATCGGCAAAAACGCTGGCGACGTCATCGGGATGCAGGCGACTCGACCACTCTTCGACGTGGGAACCAATATCTGCCTCCTCGTAGCCCAGCATCTCTTTCCAGCGGTGCGAAAAATACACCTCATTGGTCACGGCGTTCCAGTCCCAGACGCCGTCGCGACTGCCTTGCACGGCGAAGATCCAGCTGGAGTCCCGGTGGTCGGAAGCGGCGGCGGCTTCGGTCAGGCGAGAAACGAGCTGTTCCAGGGCTACGATCCGTTGGCGTAGTTTGGTTTCGGCGGTGGGTTGTGGTCGCATAGAGCAGGCGAAATCTGCCTGCCTTCACAACGGCACGAAGGGGGATCCACTTTTGGCGGAATCCTTGCTGAATATACTTAGCGGAGACCCGTAAACCAACCGATCCCGGCAGGAGCGTTGGAAGCCCTCACCCGCGGGCCTGGGCCGGGTAGCGGCGCAGGTCGAGGGTGTGTTGGCCTTCCGGCGGGAAACTGATTTCCGGGATCCAGCGGCTCTGGCCGACGGTGTGCGGCCAATCCTCCCAGCGCGAGGCGTGGCGAACCTGCGCCTCTTTCGGCGTCGCGGGGCGGGTGTGGTAGGGCGTGCCAGTCGGATTCCAGACGTGCCAGCGCGCGGCGGACACGACGGTGAGCGTGGCGCGATCGACCCACTCGAGCAGCACCGGCGCGTGCACGGGCACGTGGGGATGCAACGACGGGTAGAGGTGGAACGCGCGGAAACGGATGCCGCAGGCGGTGGTCTCGCCAGCGGTGCGGAAAGTGCAGGGATAGCCGTTGGCGAGCAGGATGCCGCGCTCCAGCAACTCGGGATCGGAGACGGCGACCTCGATGCGATCCATACTGGAATCGACGGTGCGCGACACGGTGCCGGCGTTGGGCGACTCGCCGAGGAGCGGCCAGGCTTCGAGGGCTTGGCGGAAAACGACGTCGGCGTCGTGCGACTTCTTTTTGTCGTCCTCGTAGGTGAGTTTGAAGGCGCCGAGTGCGGGGAAACGCCACTCCCAGTAGGGTCGCAACCATTCCACATCGAAGGGAATGTCGTGGGCGGCGAGATCGGCGCAGATGGCCTGCAGGTCCTGCCAGATGAAGGACGGCAGCAGGAAGCGGTCGTGCAACTCGCCGTTCCAGCGGACAAAGCTGGCCTTGAACGGATCGCCGACGAGGCGCGCGAGCACGGCGCGCAGCAGAAGACCGTGGAGGCTGAGCGTGGAGGCGTCGGGATGGGACTCGAAGGCGCGAAATTCGACCAGGCCGAGGCGGCCGTTGGGTGCGAAAGGATTGTAGAGTTTGTCGACACTGATCTCGGCGCGGTGGGTGTTGCCCGAGCGATCCATGAGCAGGTCGCGAAAGAGCAGGTCGAACTGCGGCAGGTTGGGCGGATGGCCGAGCGACTCGGCGCCGGCGCAGGCGATTTCGAGTTCGTAGAGCGCCTCGTAGGTCGATTCGTCGATGCGCGGGGCCTGCGAGCTCGGGCCCATGTAGAGGCCCGTGAAGGCAAAACTCAGCGACGGGTGATGCTGGAAGTAGCGGATGACCGACGGCAGGAAATGGGGGAAGGCGAAGAACGGCGAATAGAGGCCGTCGGGGCCGCCGAAGACTACATGGGCGCCGCCGCCGGTTCCGGTCTCGCGGCCGTTGAACTGGAACTTACGCGCGGTGAGGCCGACTTTGGTGGCGGCGGTGTAGAGCGCCTCGAGTTGGGTGTCGTAGGCGGTCCAGTCGGGGCAGGGCGCAAGGTTGATTTCCAAGACGCCGGGATCGGAGGCGAAGCCGATGGTGGGTAGCTCCGGATCGGATGGCGGGGCATAGCCGGTGAGGGTGCAGCCGGTGAGTTTGACGGCGGCGAAGGCATCCTCGATGTGGCTGAGCAGTTCGAGGTAGGGCGCGGTGAGCAGCGGCGGCACAAACACGCTCACGGCGCCGTCGCGCAACTCGACGGTGAGGGCGCGGCGGAGGCGGCCCTCGGCGAGTTGACCGAGGGGGAGGCGCAGGCCGGCGTAACCGTCGCCGGGGAAAAGTTCGACGGCGCCGTCGAAATCGGCGCGCCAATTGTCGGTGATCCAGGTTTCGTCAACGTGGTCGAGCGGCAGGACGTAGCCGGCGGATTTGCCGCCGTTGGCGAGCGGTCGAATGGTGCGGGTGCCGACGCCGAGGGTGCGGGCGAGTTTTTGCAGGACGGCGCGGGCGTCGGCGAGGCGGTGTTTGCCGGGCTTGATGTCGCCGCGGAGACGTTTGGCGTTTTTCCAGACGGGTTTGCCGTCGGCGCGACGTTGCAGGAGCAGGGTCCAGCGCGGGAGCGGTTCACCGGGGTAGTGTTTGCCGGTGGTCTCGAGCAGGACGGCGCCGGGAAAGGTGTCGCGGATGAGGCGCAGGGCGAAGCGGCGGGCGTAGTCGAGTTTGGTGGGGCCGAGCGCGGCGGTGGCCCACTCGGCGCCCTCCGGGTGGAGCGGCACAAAGGTCGGTTCACCACCCATGGTGATGGCGACGTCGGTGCGGCGCAGGGAGGCTTCGATGGCGGAGGCGCAGGCGGAGTAAGGAGAGCTCACGATGGGAAAGGGAGAGGGCGTCGGAGGCGCTTTATGACTGTTGCTGCTGCTGGGAGGAGGCGGGGAGTTCGGTGGGTTCGACAATCACACTGACCTCGAGCGACGAGGCGACGGGATGCGGCGCGAAGTAATCGCCTTGCACGGGGTTGACGACCTCGGCCTGAGCGCCGTGGGCGACGGGCACAAAACGATCGTCGCACCAGATACCGTGGGTGGGATCGATGGCCTTCCAGCCGGCGCCGGGCAGGTAAACCTCGGCCCAAGCGTGCATGGCACCGATGGTGCGATGGTCGTCACCGTCGGGAGCGTGCATGTAGCCGCTGACAAAACGGGCGGCGAGACCGAGGGTGCGGCAGAGCTCGGTGAAGAGCACGGCGAAGTCCCGGCAGGCGCCGCCGCCGAGCTCGAGCGTCGTAAGGGAAGGTTGGATACCGCGCTCCTCGCGGCGCACGTAGGTGAGGCGCTCGTAGATGAGTTGGCTGAAGGCGGTGAGCATCTCCACGGTGTTGCGGGGACGTTCGGCGAAGTTTTGGTCGAGCCAGGCCTGCAGCGCGCGTTGGGTGTCGTCGAAGGGCGGCGCGAGGTAGGGTCCGAGAGCGAACTTCAGCTCCGGCGCGTATTCGAAAGGCGACTCGATGGCGGAGGGATCGAGGACGAAGTTGAACGGGTTGCTCTCAAGGGTCTCGACGACGGCGGTGGAGACGAGGTCGAGGTGGTCGGTGTTCTCCGGAAAACGGATGGTCCAGCGCTCGTTGTCGAGGGGGTCTTCGACGCGCGAGAGGATCGGGTCGGGCGAGATCGACAGGTCGAAGTGATGCAGGCGCTGGCGGGAGTTTTCACGCGGTCGCAGGTAGAGCAGATGGCCGGAAAGAGACACCGGTTCGGCGTAACGGTAGCGGGTCTCGTGGGTGATGCGGAGAATCATGGAGGACGTCCCGTTGGCGCGTCAGAGGGCACGCCAACGGTGAGGAGTTGATGGAGCGGCGGGCAGCAGGGATCGAGCCTAGACGGCGACGACCTCGCGCAAATCGCGGGCGAAGTTCTCGATCTCGGTCTCCTGCGTGGCCCAGCTGCACATGAGGCGGTAGCGCTCGGGGCCGAGGAAGTTGTGGAAATGCCAACCGCGGTGGTGCATGGCGGCGGCGACGGCGGGCGGCATGTCGACGAAGACGGCGTTGACCTCGGGTTCGATGAAGAGCTCCACGCCAGGAATGTCGCGCACGGCGTCGGCGAGGCGGCGGGTCATGGTGTTGGCGTGGCCGGCGTGACGCAGCCAGTTGTCGTTCTCGAGCATGCCGACCCATTGGCTGCTGAGGAAACGCATCTTGGAGGCGAGTTGGCCGGCCTGCTTGCAGCGGTAGTCAAACTCGCGGGCGAGTTCGGGGCGGAAGAACACGACGGCCTCGGAGGTGTTCATGCCGTTTTTGGTGCCGCCAAAGCTGAGCACGTCGACGCCGGCGCGCCAGGTGAAGTCGGCCGGGGTGGCGCCCTCGCGCTCGCGGAGGGCGGCGGCGGCGTTGGCGAAACGAGCGCCGTCCATGTGCACATTCAGTTGATGGGCGTGGGCGAGGGTGCAGAGGGCGTTGATCTCGGCCGTGGTGTAAACGGTGCCAAACTCGGTGGATTGGGTGAGCGAAAGCACGCGGGGCTTCGGGTAGTGAATGTCGGTGCGCTTGCGGATGATGCGCTCAACGGCGGCCGGGGTGAGTTTGCCGTGCGGGCCGGTGGCGGTGAGGATTTTGGTGCCGTTGGAAAAGAACTCGGGCGCGCCGCATTCGTCGGTCTCGACGTGGGCCACCTCGTGACAAACGACGCTGTGGTAGCTCTGGCAGAGCGAGGCGAGCACCAGGGAGTTGGCGGCGGTGCCGTTGAAGACGAAGAAGATCTCGGCGTCAGGTTTGTCGAAGACAGTGCGGATGAGGTCGCACGCGCGAGTCGTCCATTCGTCGTCGCCGTAGGACGGTTCGAAGCCGGTGTTGGCGGCTTGGAGGGCAGCCCAGGCTTCTGGGCAAATGCCGGAGGTATTGTCGCTGGCGAAATGATGGAACTCGGAGTCGGACATGACAGTAATGCTATACGGAAGCGGAGACCTTGCGGGCAAAGGCTTGCGAGCGAAAGGCGAAGAATTTTGTGGTTTGGCAAGCACCGGTGTGGTGCCTTCGCTGCGCATGATGCCACCGTCCGATGCCAGCTCCAGTTTCAGTGCGCCCAATTTGTATCTGGTGGGATTTATGGGCACCGGCAAAACGACCATCGGTCGCGCGGTGGCTCAGCGCTTGAAATACCGGCTGTTGGACAGTGACTACGAAATCGAAAAGGCGATGGGGAAAACGATCCCCGAAATCTTCGCGAACCCCGACGAAGGGGAGCCGTTCTTTCGGCAGTTGGAGCGAAATTTCATCGATGAGGGCCATCCGCCGGAAAACTGCGTGGTGGCCTGCGGCGGCGGTCTGGTGGTGCAGCCCGGCATGCTCGATCTGCTGAAGCGCAAGGGCGTGGTCGTGTGCCTGCACGCGTCGCTCGAAACGATTTTAAAGCGCACCTCGGCCAATCGGAATCGGCCGTTGCTCGATGTGGAGGATCCGATGGATCGCATCCGCGCGCTCTACAAGGAGCGGGAGCCGGTCTACAAACGGGCTGGCGCGGTCATCCTGACCGATCACCGGCCGACGAGTGACATCATCTCGCATGTCATGCGGGTGTATCGCCGCGAAGTGCCGGATTGGTTGAAGAAACAGGCCAAGGCGGCCGGGCCCCATGGCGGCTGATCGAGAGGTTCTGCGGGAGCGACTGCACGCACTCGGTTTTGACGTGGTGCGATTCGCCCGCGTGGACGGAGATAGTCCAGGGGCGGATGCGTTTGAGCGATGGTTGGATTCGGGGCATCAGGCCGACATGGCGTGGATGGAACGCTCGCGGGCGAAACGTCGCGACGTCACGCAGGTGCAGGCCGGGGCGACCACGCTGGTGATGTTGGGCGTGAATTACGCGCCGGCGCCGGCGGTGGGGGCCGCGGCGGTGCCGGCTGAGGACGGGGGCGGCACGGGCGTCTGGGCGCGTTACGCGCTGCACGACGATTACCATGACTCGATCAAACCGGGTTTGGTTGCGGCCGGGCAAGTGCTGGAGCAATGGGGCGGCATCAGCGGAGCCGACTACCGGTATTACGTCGATACCGGGCCGGTGCTGGAGCGCAGTTGGGCGGCGCGCGCCGGGGTGGGGTTTACGGGGAAAAACGCCATGCTGATTTCGCGGGAGTTTGGCAATTGGCTGTTCCTGGCGGCCATCGTGGTAGGCGGCGGCATCTTGATCGAACCCGATGCGCCCGTGAGTCGGGCGGCGGCGGATCGACCGGTGGGGACGCTTTGCGGCTCGTGCACGGCGTGTCTTGAGGCGTGTCCGACGCAGGCGCTGGTCGCGCCGGGGGAATTGGATGCGCGGCGCTGCATCTCTTATCACACGATCGAAAACCGCGGCATCATTCCGCGGGCAATGCGGCGCGGGATCGGCGATCGGCTCTATGGTTGCGACATCTGTGCGGAGGTGTGCCCGTGGAATCGGTTTGCGCAGGCCTCGAAATCGCTGCTGCTGAACCGGCGGCCGGAGCTCGCGGCGCTATCGTTGGAAGAAATCCTGACGCTGACGCCGGAGCGTTTCGCCGCCGTCTTCAAAGGCACGGCCGTGAAGCGGCTCAAGCTGCGCGGCCTGTTGCGCAACGCCTGTATCGTCGCGGCGAATACGGGAGCGTTGGCGTGCCGACCGGCGCTCTGGCGCTTGGCGGCCGAGAGTGAGTGGGCGATGGTGCGCGCCCATGCCGTCGCGGCTTTGCGGGAACTCGGCGCGACGCTCGACGAGCTGGCCGCGTTGCGCGGGCGGGAGACCGATGCCGCGGTGCTGGCGGAATTCGGTGAACCTACGCCGTGAAATAGGCGCGCATGGCCGCCATAAAATCGGCCGGCGGGCGGGTGGGTTGGCCCTTGGCGTCGACGAAGGCGTGCGTCGTCTGGGCGGTCGCTAGCAGGTCCTCGCCGCGGCGGATCTCGTAATCGATTTTGATGCGAATGCCGGGGCGGTCGCGGATCACGGCGTGGATTTCCACGTCGTCGTCATAGACCGCGGGGCGGCGGTAGCTCACCGATAGATCGAGCACGGGCAGGCGGTAGCCGGCCTGTTCCAGGTCACGGTAAGGGTAACCGTAATCGCGGAGCAATTGGGTGCGAGCGACCTCCAACCACGGCAGGTAGCTGCCATGGTAAACAATAGCCATCGCGTCGGTCTCGGCATAGCGGACGCGGATCGTAGTGCGGGATTCGAGCATGAAAGGTGGCGACGGCGCAGGACGTGTCAGGAGTCGGCGAGAGCCTCACCGAACAGCACGCGGGCCGAATGCGACCAGTTGTTGCGGCGGGCCCAGTTCCAACCGGCCTGGCCGAGGCGTTCGCGCAGGGCGCGATCGCTGATGAGTTTTTCGAAGGCGGCGGTGAGCTGCGCCGGGTGGTGGGGCGGCACCAGCAGGCCGGTCTCACCATCGGCGACGGCTTCGGCCACGCCGCCGACGGCGTGGGCGACGACGGGCAGGCCGTGGGCGGCGGCCTCGAGGTAGACCAATCCAAAGCCCTCCACGCTGTTGCCAAAGTCGATACTGGTCATGCCGAAGACGTCGGCGCGGTCGTAGATGCGGCTCAGTTCGTTGTCGGGCACATCGCCGAAGAAGCGCACCGGGAAGTCGCACTGGGCGGCGGTGCTGCGAAGGCTCTGCTCGTAGGACTCCTTGGCGGTGGAGCCCACCAGCCAATATTCGATCTGGTCGCGGAAGCGGGGCGCGAGGGCTTGGAGGGCCTGCAGGGTGATGAGCTGACCCTTGCGCGGGTGGAGCCGACCCACGGTGAGGATGACGACCTTGGGATTGGGCGCGGTGGCCGGGTGTTCCACGACAGCGAAGTCGGAACGCAGGGCGCCGGGCGTGAGCAGAATCTTGGAGCGGGCCTCGGGGAAATGGGTGTGCAACAGATCGCGGGTGTAGCCGGAGAGCACGCTGATGCGGTTGGCGTAGCCGATGAGGCGGCGGGCGAGGGGACGGATGAGCGGGTTGCGGTAAAACTTCAGCACCTCGGAGCCATGGAACGTGAGCACGAGGTGTTTGGGCCGGAAGGCATGAAAGCGCTGGAGCAACATCAGCGTGAGCATCGGCCCGGGCTCCGGCAGGTAGACGGTGGCTCGGCGTAACTCACGGCGGCGGCGGATCAATTGCCAGGCCAAGCGAAGCTGACATGTCAGGTCGTGGGTGCCCTTGAGCGGCATGCGCCAAACCCGAAACGGCCACAGGCTGGCGTCGCGCACGGTCGGGGCTTCCTGGGCCCAGACCTCGACATCGAGCCCGAGTCCCACCGATGCCTTGGCCATTTCCTCGGTGAAGGTCGCGATCCCGCCACGCTTCGGGTAAAACTCGTGCGTGATGAGATAGAGCGTCTGAGACGACAGAGGGTTAAAGGCGGGATCGGACATCGGAAACGCGGTCGCTCGAAGCGACGCGCGGAATGAAACAGCGACCGTTTACTGAAAATGGCGTAGTGAATGCAAACGCGGGTTCTGAAATTCTGTCAGCAGCGGAAAGCCGCGTCGGAATACCAACGTTTGAGTAACTTTTTGATCTCGGTCGGTCTGATGGAACGTCACAGCGTGGGTCCAAGAATTACGTTTACATTCAAAATACCGAAACCTAACTACCGAAAATCATGCCTAAAGGAGACCTCGATGGTCAGGAGGGCCACGCGGCCCCGGAGACGGCCCCCAAACCGTTCTCAATAGAAGATGAGTCGGCGCTGCGCGAATCGCTCAAGCGGTGTTCGCCCGCGACCATTGAGGCCGCGATTGCCTATCGTAAGACTCAGGAGGCCAGTCACTTACCGGCAGTGATTATCGGTGTGATCGAGCGCTTTGTGGAGCCTGATCTGCGCGCCAAGTTGAAGGAGGCCGACGACGAGCTGCGTCTCGTGGAAGACCTCGGGATCGATTCCCTGACGATGATGGAAATCGTCATTCTGGTGGAAGACGTGCTCCAGATGCAGATCAACAATGAGGATCTGCGTAACCTGCGCACCGTCGGTGACATCAAAACTTTCATTGATTGCAAAGTGCGCGGTTTGCCCCCGCCGAAGCCGACGAAGTTCCTGCCGATCGAGCAGATCGTGTCGGTTATGCCGATTCAGGCCCCGTTCCTGTTCCTCAACGAAGCCTCGATTGTGGGCAACGGCGCGCAGGGTAAGTATAAGATCACGGGGCAGGAGTTTTTCCTCCAAGGCCACTTTAAGGACAACCCGGTCATGCCGGCCTCGCTGATGCTTGAGGCCCTCGGCCAGCTCGCGGTCCTCTACTTGCTCGAGGGCACCACGCCCGAGGAAGGCAAGACGATGGATCCGTCCAAGATCTTCTTCACTTCGTGTGAAGGCGTGCGTTGCCACCGGATCTGCCGCCCGGGCGATCTGCTGTCGATGTCGGTGAAGCCGAAGCGCACCAAGATGCCGTTGGCGACCTTCGAAGGTTCCATTCGCGTGGGCCAGGAAAAGGCCGCGATGGCCGAGGAGATCACGCTCACCTTTGCTTACGTTGAATCGAAACTGGCGGCTGACGGCACCCCCATCGCGGTTGACTCCAAGGCGCCGATGACCGGCAAGAGCAACGACGACGACACCCGTCCGCCCATCGCGGCCGCGGTGAACGCCTAACCCCTCCGTGCGGGCAGAGTCGCCCGCAGTCCGGGGCCGGCGACCGGTTTAAAATGCCTGAAATCGGGTATTCCGCCGCGTTGACCCGGGCGGCGTCGCTGCCTTAGCTCATCCCCCTACGCGCTTTGGCGAAGTTCGGAGCATCGGTTCGACCGACTCCCGATGCCTGCTTCGACCAAGGTGCTGCATCAGCAAAGTATCATGGCGAAAGTATATCTCACCGGCCTGGGTGCCATCACCAGCATCGGCAACGACGCAAAAACGGTCTCGCAGAATCTGCGTGAAATGAAGCATGGGGTGGAGCTCTACCCGCCTTTTGCTGCCGCCAGTATCCCGGTGAAAGTCGCCGCCCCCGTGAAGGGCTTTGATACGGATTCGCTGGATCCCGAGGACTGGATCTATCCCGAACGCTACCGGGTGCGGCGCGAATACCTGCGCAGCATGGGACCGCATGGCCTCTACAGCTACTGCGCGATGACCCAGGCGATCGAGGATGCAGGTCTGTCGCCGGAGGATGTGTCCAACGACGATACGGGTCTGTTCGGAGCCTCGGCGGGTTCACCCAATTTTCTGACCTACTACGTGCGTCGCATGCACGAAATGGGCGTCATGCGCTGCTCGCCGCTGGGCATCGTTGCCTCCATTGCGGGCACGGTGCAGTTCAACCTGGTGGCGCACTTTAAGATCAAAGGCGCTTCGACCGGTTTCGCGTCGGCCTGCGCTTCGTCTTCCCACGCGCTGGGTTACGCCTACGACGAGATCATGCTCGGCCGCCAAAAGCGCATGTTTGTGGTCGGCGCCGAGGACGGCAACGTGGAGACGATCCTGCCGTTTGCCGGCATGCGGGCGCTCTCCATGAGCAACGATCCGAACAGCGCCTCACGTCCGTTTGACAAAGGCCGCGACGGGTTTGTGGGCACTGGCGGCGCGACGGTGCTGGTCCTCGAAAGCGAAGACGAGGTCATGCGCCGCGGCGTGGTGCCGTATTGCGAGGTGGCCGGGTGGGGCCAGGCCTCCGACGGTCACAACGTTGCCATTTCCCATCCCGAGGGCACCGGCTTGGCCAACGCCCTGACTCGCGCGCTCAAGCACTCCGGCGTCGCGCCGGAGGATGTGGACTACATCAACGCCCACGCCACTTCGACGCCCATCGGCGACATCTCCGAAGGCAAGGCGATCCGCACCGTCTTTGGCCCGTCGGGCGCGCGTCCGGCGATCAGTTCAACCAAGGCGCTTACCGGTCACGGTCTGTCGCTGGCCGGCGCGATGGAGACCGGGTTCTGCGCGCTCGCATTGCGCGAGGGATTTATCCCGGGATCGGCTCACATCACCGAAATCGATCCGGCCGTGGCCGATCTCAACATCGTGCGCGAAACCGTGGCCGAGCGGCCCCAGGTGGTGATCAACAACAGCAGTGGTTTTGGTGGGGCCAATGTCGCCATCGTGCTGCGCGCTGTGCCTTCAGCGAGCTGAGGTCCGTTCCTTCGCCCGTAATCGACTCTGGCGCTGCCTGCCCCGTCCTCCGTATCTCGCTCCATGCCGTCCTCGACCTCCAGCCCCGTATTTATCACCGGGGCGTCTGCAGGCATCGGGGCGGCGATTGCCCGGCTGGCACTCGCTCAGGGCGCAGAAGTGTGGGGCACAGCCCGATCGGAGGCGCGTCTCGCCGAGTTGGCGGAGCATGAGCGCTTCCACCCCGTGGTGCTCGATCTTGATGACGCCGTCGGCGCGTTGAGCGCCTATCGCGAGGCAGCGGTGGCCGCGGGCGGATTTGCGGTGGTGATCAACAACGCGGGTTACGGCACCTTGGGCTCCTTTGCGGAGGTCGAGTTCGCGGTCTGGCGACAGCAGCTCAACGCCATGCTGGTGAACACTGCCGCGCTCGCGCAGGCCCAGTTGGCCGATCTGCGCCGTCGAGCTCAGGGTGGGGTGCTGGTGAATGTCGCCTCGCTGGCGACCGAGTTCCCGTTGCCCTACATGACCGGCTACAACATCGCCAAAGCCGGACTGAGTGCATTGAGCGAGAGTTTGCTGATTGAAACGCGGCACACGGGAGTCAGCGTAATCGATTTCCGACCCGGCGATTTTCGCACGGGTTTTAACCAATCCATGCAACGCCCCACCCACTCCGCCGACCCCGCTGCGACCGCCGACCAGGAGGCCGCGTGGAACGCGCTGGAGGCCAACCTGAATGCGGCCCCGCCCCCGGAACGAGCGGCCCGCGATCTGTGGCGCGCGATCGAGCGACGCCATCGTGGCATGCTGCGATCGGGGGATTGGTTCCAGACGGTGCTTGCGCCGCTTTTCCAACGGTTGGTGCCGACGGCGCTGGCCCGCGCCGTGCGCTGGCGCTACTTCGGACTCCGCTAACCTCGTGCCGCGCCAACTTCGGATTCTGGTTCTCACTTCAAGCACCGGAGGCGGACACGACGCCCGGGCCAAGGCTTTCGCCGAGTGGTGTTTTGCGCTCTATCGCCACCAGGTCGACGTGCGCATCGAGCAGATGCTGGAAAAGTCCTCCGTGGTGAACCGCACCGGAGTGAACATCTACAACTGGATTCAGGTGAAGCTGCCGTTTCTGCACAACGGTTTCTACGCCTTCGTGGAGCTGCTCAGCTTCCTCAATCGCCGCAGCGTGTCGCTCGGTCGGGGCTACTATCGCGATGTCCTGACGGAGTATAAACCGCACCTCGTGCTCAGCGTGCACGACTGCCTCAACCGCGGTTATTTCCAGTTCGCCCGCCAGGTGCTCGGCGCCGACAAGGTGCGTTGTGCGACCTATTGCGGCGAGTTTTCCGGCGGCTGGGGTTACAGTCGCAACTGGATCGAACCGACGGTCGACCTCTACATCTCTCGCACGCCCACCGCCCGCGACTTTGCGGTCAAGTGTGGCATTCCGACCGAGCGGGCGTTGGTGCGCGGCCATCTCATGCGACCGAGCGCGACCAAGGTGCACATGAACGCCGCCCAGCGCGCGCGCTACCGGGTCAAGAAACTGGGTCTGCACGCCGACCGCTTCACCGTGTTTCTCGCCACCGGGTCGAATGGCGCCAACAACCATCTCGTATTGCTCGAAGCACTACGGCAGCACGCCGACAAGCTGCAGGTGATCGTGATCTGCGGCCGCAACCAGGAGTGCTACAACATGCTGGCGCACTGGCGCACGCAGCACGCCGATCTGCCGCTCTACCTCGAGGGCTACACCGACATCATGCATGAGCTGGTGATCGCCTCCGATGTGATCGTGACCCGCGGCGGCACCACCACCTGTGCCAAGTCGCTCCACGTGGGCTGCCCAATCATCTTCAACGCCTTTGGCGGCATCATGCCCCAGGAAAAGCTGACCTGGAAATTCTTCCGCAACGGCGCCGGCTCGCAGAAAATCGAATCGGGCGACGACTTCGCCAAGATCATCGACCAGTGGATGGCCAACCCCAAGACCTACACCCGTTACCGCGACGACTTCCTTTCGCTGCAGTATCCTGATGACCAGACGGAGTTGATCGGCGACCTCGTGGGACTGGCCGAAGCCGCGGCTGGGTGGCAGGCCGAACGTCAGAGTTTTCCGCCCGCGAAGGACAAATCAAAACCCGCTCCGACGGACGACCCGATTGTGGACGATGGCGCCTCCATCTGACAGCGCCAGTGAGGCGGAGCTCGTGCCGGTAGCCGAGGCGGACCCGCAGGATCCGCCGATCAAGCTGACCTACCTGTTTACGACCTTCCCAAAGTCGACTGAGACCTTCCTGCAGCGCGAAGTGCTGGCGATGCAGGCGCGGGGGCTGGAGCTGCGCGTGTATTCACTTTTTGGAGGCGGCGGCGATTTCCACGGCATCCCTGTGCGCAAGTTCTCCATGTGGCGCTTGCTGGAGCTCTTTTGGATCATCCCGCACGTGGCGATCACCCGCTGGGATGTATTCGGCATCCTGTGGCACGGCCTGTGGACCCGGCGGGCGCCGAGCTGGTTGAACTTTTGGGAGAACATGTTGGGGGCGGGCTTCGCCGGAGTGTTTCAACACGAGCTGCGCAACGATCCGCCCGACCTGATTCACGCGGCCTGGGGCGGAGCGCCGGCGACGGCGGCGTGGATTCTGCACCGGCTCGACGGCCACCGCTTCAGTGCGGCCGCGCATGCCTACGACATCTACGAACACGGTGGCGATTGGTGGCTGGACGAGAAGTTGACCGAGGCGCGCTTCATCCACACCTCAACCGGCATGGGCCGCGACTCGCTGATCGCGCGCGGGCACGATGCCGCCAAGGTGCGATTGATTCGACGCGGGCTGGAGACCTTCCCGGAGTTCAAACGCCTGCGGGCTGATCGTTCGGCGCTGAGGCTGGTCTGCATTGCGAGACTGGTGGCGAAGAAGGGGCTCGATCATCAGTTGCGCATTTACGCGGCGCTGCGGGATGCGGGCGTGCCATTCGCGGCGCGCATCATCGGTGAAGGACCGGAGCGGGCGCGGGTGGAGCGGTTGCGCGCCGAGCTCGGTTTGGACGATCAGGTCACGCTGACCGGGCACCTGGGTCAGCCGGAGGTTTGGGCGCAATTGGCGTGGGCCGACTGCCTGTTGCACACGGGCGTGGTGGCGCCGAGTGGTGACCGCGATGGTTTGCCCAACGTGATCCCAGAAGCGATGGCCGCCGGGGTGGTGGTGCTCACTTCACCGCACGCGGCCACGACCGAAGCGATCACCCACGAAGAGACCGGATTTGTTTGTCGCGAGACGGAACCCGAGGCCTGGGTGACTGCGTTTCAGCGCGTGCGCGAGGACGACGTGTTGACCGAGCGACTGCGGGAAAATGCCCGCGCGTGGACGGAGGCGAATTTTGATGCGCACACCAACGCGGCGGTGTTGCATGGCTGCTTTCGGGAAGCCGTCTCGCAGCCATGATTTATTTCGACGTCACCAAATCCGCCAAGGCCCGCCACGCGTCCGGGCTCATGCGGGTGAATCGTCGGTTGCGGGACGAGCTTGGCGAGGCGGTGCAACCGGTGGTGTGGGGAAAGGATCGACCGGACTTTCGGCCGGACGATTGGTATTTCACCACCGAGACCTTCGACGTCGCGCAGCGCCCAGGTTTTGCTGAATTCCTGGATCGGCCGCCGTGTCGGTTGGCGGCGCTGTTTCCGGATGCGATTCCGCTACATCTGCCACAGGTGACCTGGCCGCATTCGGTGGCGCGTCATCCCGGCTACATGACCGCGTTGGCGAAGTTTGATCACGTTTTTGCGATTTCGGCGGCGGTGCAGCGTGACCTGACCGGGTTCTGGCAATGGCAGGGACGCCAAACGACCACAGCGGTGAGCGTGTTGCCGCTGGGGGCCGACTTTGACGGCTCGGCGCGGCACCCGCGGCGCGACGTGGTGCCTCCGCCGGTGCTCCTGTGCGTGGGCATCGTGGAGCCGCGGAAAAATCAGGGATTTCTCATCGACGTGGCTCAGGCACTGAAGGCGCGGGGGCAGGACTTTGAGCTGCACGTGGTGGGGCGGGTGAATCCGCATTTCGGCGGCGCGATTGCCGAGCGTATCCGTGGGGCGGTGACGACAAAGCTCGGCGTGCAGTTTCACGAAGCCGCGTCGGACGAAGTGCTGGCGGAACTGCTGGGGCGCACGCGAGCGGTGGTGTTTCCCACGATCGCGGAAGGCTGTGGTCTGCCGGTGATCGAGTCGTTGTGGCGTGGATTGCCCTGTGTGTGCACGGATCTGCCGGTGCTGCGTGAACTGACCGATGAAGGTGGCTGTCTGGTGCTGCCAAAGAATGACGCCGCGGCCTGGGGCGAGGGGCTCGCGCGGGTGTTGAGCGACGACGCCTATTGGCGGGCTTTGGCCGATCGGGCGGCGGAGCGTCGGTTGCCGACTTGGGCCGATAGTGCAGTCGAGATCCGGCGGGTGCTGGGGTGAGGGGGAGGGTCGGCTGAAGACCGACCCTACGTTAGGCGGCGGTCCTGACGGGCCGGCCTCAGCGAGACCGGCTACAGCGGAGAGGCAACGAGGAGCGGCCGACACGGCCGCTGCTACACGCAAGCGCGTGGGCTCAGAGCTTTTTGACGGCATAGGCCATGGCCTCGCCGATGCGGTCGATTTCCTCGTCGGTGTGCAGCGCGGAGATGGCGGTGCGGATGAGGTCCTTGCCGGGGGGCACGGCCGGGGCGATCGACATGACCGTGAAGACTCCCTTTTCGAGGAGCGCTTTCCAGAAACGATAAACCGACTCGCGCGAGCCGAGCACGATGGGCACGGCGGGGGTTTCGCTGCCCCAGATGTCGAGGCCGAGCGACTTGAGGATGTCGGTGTAGCGCTTGGTGTTGCGCCAGAGGCGTTCGTGGTGCTCCGGCTCGTTTTGCATGATGTCGAGCGCGGTGCTGGCGACGGCGGCCTGGGAGGGCGAAACCGCGGCACTGAAGATGGTCTGCTTGGAGTTGGTGCGGAGGTATTCGATCACGTCCTTGGAGGCCGCGATGAAACCGCCGGTGCTGGCGAGCGACTTGGACATGCTGCCGCAGATGATGTCGACTTGGTCGTTGAGGCCGAAGTGATCGACGGTGCCGCGGCCCTGACGACCCAGCACGCCGAAGCCGTGGGCGTCGTCGACGACGGAGAAGCAGCCGAACTCTTCGCCGATACCGATGAGTTCCGGCATCTTGGCGATGTGGCCCTCCATGGAGTAGACGCCCTCGATCACCAGCATTTTGGCGGAGCGGGAATCCACGTAGGAAACGACCTCCCGGAGGTCTTCCGGGTTATTGTGGGAAAAGCGTTCCACCGTGGCCATGGAGAGGCGCAGGCCGTCCCAGAGGCAGGAGTGGATGTTTTTGTCAGCCAGGACCACGTCACCCTTTTGGGCAAAGGCAGCGACGCTGGTGAGGCAGGAGAGGTAGCCGGCGGCGTGCACGTGGCAGGCTTCGCGACCGAGAAAGGCGGCGAGTTTTTCCTCGAGATCGATGTGGTAGGCGCGGGAGCCGTTGGAGGAGCGGGCGCCGGTGGGGCTGGTGCCCCATTTGTTCATGGCATTCTGGCCGGCTTCGATGACCTTGGGATGAAAGGACAGCCCGAGGTAATCGTTGCTCGAGAGCATGATCATATCGCGCCCATCGAGACGGATTTTGGTGCCCTGTTGGGCTTCCATCGCGAGGTAGTAAGGCGCGTATTTGAGGCGCATCTTAGTCGCGTAATCGTCACGCGCGCGTTGGAGAATAGCCTTGGGGCTGCGCTTGAAGAACGTAAGAGCCATGCGAAGGGGAAGACCTTAGGCAGCGGGAAGAGCGTGGGGGAAGGCCAAATTAAAGGGTTTGTAAGGATCGTCGCGGCAGGCCGTCGGCCCAGGCCAGGAGGTCGTCGGCGTAGGTGGTCCAGGGACGCGCCGAGCGGCGACGGGCGGCGGTGGTGAGCTCGGCCAGCTCGGTGGGAGATTCGATGAGGCGACGCAGGGCGACGGCGAGGGCGCTGGGATCGGTCGTATCGGTGGTGAGGCAACCGCCCTCGCGGGCGGCTTCGGCGATGGCGCCGCGGTCGGAGCAGACGCAGGGTTTGCCGTGGAGCAGGCTTTCCCAGACCGGCAAGCCGAAGCCTTCCAGCAGGGACGGGTAGACGGTGAACGCGCAACGGGCGAATGCCGCCTGCAGGGTGTCGTCGTTGACCCAGCCGCGGTAATGCAAGGGGCGACCGTCGGCTTGGAGCTGTTGCAGGAGCTGCTGAGCGGCGGCGCCGGTTTCGCGTTGCAGGCCGCCGATCAGTTCCAGTTCGAAGGATTCGCCGTCGTCCCAAAGCTGCTGGGCCGCGCGGAGCAGGGTGAGATGGTTTTTGCGGCCCTCGAGGGATCCGACGCACAGGACGCGCGGGGGCGAGGTCGGAGCCGCGGACGCGTTGGACGGGGGCTGACCGCGACGCAGGTGATCCGTGCCGAGCGGAATGGCTACGACGGGCGGGTGGTCCTCGAAGCCAGCCCAAGCCCAGTAGTCGAGCAGGGACTGGCGGGAGTCCTCGGACACGGCGGCGACGCCATCGAAGAGGCGCAACTGGTCGAGATAGCGTGGGAACCGGCCAACGGTGGAAGGCGGCGAAAATTCGGGCAGCCGCAGAGGGATGGCATCGTGGAAGACGGCGATCTTAGGGGCCTCGATGGTGGCGAAGAGCACCGGCAGGGCGGTAGCGGTGCGCTCGGTGAAGATCTCCGGAAACAGGACGGCGCGGGCCGTGGTCGGCAGGTCGCGCACGAGGTGGGCGGAGCGCCCCCGGCTATGCCAAGCCCCCATTAGCTTGGCGCGGAGAGGCCAGGTGGTGCCGCGTTTGCGGGCGGCGACCGGCGGGGCGTCGAGGGAGGACGCTTCCCACGGCTGTAGCGGACGCCATTCGCGAGCATGGGGGTCGTGGGTGATTGTGGTGACTGAGCCGGTCGCGGTCGCGGCGGGGGCGGTCAGGGCGCGACGCAGCTCCAGAGCGACCCGTTGCACGCCGGTGCGGGCGCGGGTGTGGCTCGTGTGGGAGAGGTCGAGCAGGAGCATGCGGGGGACGGGCGGGGCTGTGGGGCAGGTGGCTGTCGGGCATGAAGCCCGACCCACATGGTGGCGTGCTCGCCGAAAGGCGCTTCAGCGATGCCAGACGTTGTATTTGAGGATGGCGTAGATGGCGCGCACGCCGTCGCGCCAGCCGATCTTTTTGCCCTCGGCGTAAGTGCGACCGGCGTAGCTGACGCCGACCTCGTAGATGCGACAGTTGAGCCGCGAGACCTTGGCGGTGAGTTCGGGCTCCACGCCGAAGCGGTTTTCCTCGATCTTCACTTTGTCCAAAATATCGCGTCGGAAGAGCTTATAGCAGCACTCCATGTCGGTGAGGTTGAGGTTGGTGAACATGTTGGAGATCAGCGTGAGGAACTGGTTGCCGAGGGAGTGCCAGTAATAGAGCACGCGATGGGGTTCACCCCCCATGAAGCGGGAGCCGAATACGACGTCGGCTTTGCCGTCGAGCAGCGGCTTGAGCAGGCGCGGGTATTCCTGCGGATCGTATTCGAGATCGGCGTCCTGGATGATGACGAAGTCCCCCGTGGCGGCCTCAAAACCGGTGCGCAGGGCGGCGCCTTTGCCCTGATTGACGGGCTGGTGAATGACCTTGGCCACGAGGGGAGCGATTTGTTCGTCGAGCACCTTGTCGGTGCCGTCGGTCGAGCAATCGTTGACGATGATGATCTCGGAATCGATGTCGACGGTGGCGGCTTTGACCGCGGCGATGAGCGATGCGACGGTGTCGCGTTCGTTGTAGCAGGGAATGACGATCGAGAGAGTGGGCATCGGAAAGGGCGGTCATTGAGGGGAATACGGCGGAACCGTGCAACGTCGGAGGTGGCGAAATGGCGGGGCGGGGGAAGTGCCGGAGTTGGACCGCGGCGATTGACGCTGGGCCCGGACTTCTCCTGCGTTGGGGGTTTCCCGTTTTCCCTCTATGTTGCAACGCGTCTGGTCCTGGATCCAAAACCCCGTCGGCAAGGCGGGCGTGCGCCCCGGGCTGGTGTTGCTCTACGTGTTGGCGGCGGGATGGATCGTGGCGAAGATCAGTGACTACCATGTGCCGCATTTTGGTTACACCTACCTGATCGGCGTGGGCGAGGAGCCGCCGCAGGGGATCGACTGGGCGAGCGATCGCGACGTGGTGGTTTACCGGCATTTCCGGTCGCCCGGCTACGACGCGCAATATTACGCTCAGATCGCGATCGATCCGGGCCTGCAGGATCCGGTGTTGGCCAAATCGATCGATAACCTGCCTTACCGGGCGCGGCGGATATTGCTGCCGTGGACGGCGTATCTATTTGGCGTCGGGCAGCCGAACTGGGTGCTCAACGTCTTTGCGCTGCAGAATCTGGTGTGCTGGTTCCTGCTCGGCTGGCTGCTGCTGCGCTGGTTTCCACCCACCGATCTGGACCGCGCGATGCGCTGGCTCGGCATCATGCTCTCGATCGGCGTATTGTTCAGCGTGTTTGCGGCGCTGGTGGACGCGCCGAGCTTGTTGCTCCTCGCGCTGGGGTTGAAATGGATCGAAACCGGTCACCCTTGGCGCGCTACGGCGGTATTGGCGATGGGTGGGTTGGCCAAGGAAACGAATTTGCTAGGGGCGGCTGGACTGGCGCCCGCGAATTGGAAATCGGCGCGCGGCTGGGGTATGGCCATCCTGCAAGGCATCCTGGTGGCGCTGCCCTTTGTGGTGTGGTTTGCCATCCTGCGTTGGCGGTTTGGCGACACGGGCGGCTCGTTGGCGGGAGTGCGGAATTTCTCGCTGCCGTTTGTCGCTTTCGCGGAGCGGTGGGCGGAGCTGGCCTCGGCCGTGGTGGAAGGCAACGTGGCGTGGAAATACCTCGGCGGCGGTCTGGCGACGCACATCAGCGTGACGGTGCAGGCGGCGTTTTTGTTGTGCTGGTGGCGGTGGAGCAGCGCGGCGTGGCGGCTGACGGTGCCGTTTGCGGTGCTCGCGCTCGTGCTGGGCACGGCGGTGTGGGAGGGCCATCCGGGCGCGTCGAGTCGGGTGCTGTTGCCGCTGCTGTTGGGCTTCAATCTGCTGCTGCCGAAAGGTCGCCGCTGGTGGGCGCTGCTGCTGCTGGGGAACCTGACGATGTTTTTTGGCCCGGTCTCGTTGGAGCCGCGCACGCGCGAGATTCACACCGTGCTGATCACCAACCGGGCAGAGGTCGCCGAGGCTGCGCTGCCGCAGGGCGAATTGCGCGTCGATTTTCCGCGGCCATGGCACCGGGCGGAAAGTGACGGCGATCGCCAGTGGCGTTGGTCGGAAGGCGACGCCGCGATCGAAGTGTTTAATCCCTACGATCGGCCGGTCGAAGTGGAGATCCGCGGACAGTGGTCGGTGCACACCGATCGACTCGGTCAGCTCAAGCAGGGCGATACGGTGCTGTGGCAGGAGCACCTCACCCGAGCTCCGACGGACTGGCGAGTGAGTGGGGTGGTGCTGCCGCCTGGCCGCAGCGAACTTTGGGTGACCTCGGACCAAGCGCCGGCGCAGTCCAATCCGGCCGATCCGCGCAAGTTGTCGGTGCGGTTGTTGAAGTTTGCGGTGAAGGGGCGGGTGCTGGACTAGGGCGTATCTGGGAAAGGCGAGGAGCCATCGCTGGGAGCGCAGCCCGAAGGGTGAGCGGGAAAAGGGGCTCGCGCCAGGCGGCCGCGACGGAGGTGGCCCAGAGGGCCATGCCGTCGTGGTCAACGCCGCGCCAGCCCCTTTTCCCACTCACGCTGGCTCCTCGCCTTTCCCAGACACGCCCTAAACCTCGCGTTCGGCTAGGTAGATGACGCTGATGCAGCCGTCCTGCTCGGTTTGCTGGCGGGCGCTGATGACTTCGGCTCCGGCGGCGCGCAGGAGTTCCCGCACGCGTGCTTCCGGCAGCGTGTTCATGTGCATGGTGTCACCGATGCCGGTGAAGCGGCGGAACCAGCGGCCCGTCCAGCGCTTGAGGCGCGTGTAGAGGGTCGGTGGATACCACGACCATTTTTTCACTTCGGGCGTCGCGTTGGGCGCGAACGACGGGAGTTGGAAATAGATCAGTCCGCCCAGTTTGGTGATGCGGGCGAACTCGCCCAAATAGCCCTCGATGAGCGGCGGCGGGATGTGCTGCAGCGTGATGAGGCTGAACACCAAATCGAAAGCGCCGTCATCAAACACGCGCAGGTCGCTGCGGGCGTTGTGCACGTAGCGAATGCGGTCGGCGGCGTCGCTCGGTTTGTGGCGATTGGCCAGTTCGATCATGCGCTCGGCGACGTCGATGCCGGTGACGCGATCGTAGTGCCGGGCGAGCGCCTGCGAAAGACGGCCGACACCACAGCCAAAGTCGAGCGCGGCACCGCGCGCGACGTCGGGGCGATGGCGCTTCATCTCGTTGAGGCAGGCGTCGACCTCGTCGCGGCCGGTTTGGAAAAACTCCTCCAGTTGCCAACGGTTGCCGGCCTTGTCGGGGGACGTGAGCACCGCCCAATACGGGTCCTCTTTGGCGAGGCGTTCCCAAACCATGCGCAGGCGAAGGATGTTCATCGGCGACGCGGGAAAATCAGTCCGGCCACAGGCGCATGGCGTCGAGGCGTTTGGCGTAGAGGCCGCCGACGACGGACGGGGCGAAACGTTCGCGGATGGTGCGGGCGGCGTTGGCACCGAGGCGGGTCCGCAGCGCGGGATCGGCGGCGAGGCGACGCATGGCTTCGGCTGCGGCGGGCACGCGTGGGTTGGCCCAGATCTGACCCTGTTGGTAGGGGCCGTGGGTTTCGGTGAGTTCGATGAGATCGACCGGGACCGGGCAGCCGTTGTCGGCGTCGACAAACTCGGCGGTGGCGGACCAGTCGGTGCTGATCACGGGTTTGCCGAGATACATGCACTCGGCGACGGCGAGGCCGAAGCCTTCCGAGCGATGCAGGGAAACAAACACGTCGCAGGCGGCTTCGAGCGCGTGCACATCTTCGCGCGAAAGGGTTTCGGTGATGAGCGTGGTGTGGCTGAGGCCGGCGAGGGCTTTTTGCAGGCGCGCGTAGGTCTCGGGGTTACGCTCGGGATTCTGGGTTTTGATGACCAGATGCACGCCAGCTTCGTCGGGGAATGCCTGGCGATAGGCCTCGATGACGGCGTGGGGATTCTTGCGCTCCTGATACGAATTGAGGTCGTAGAGAAACAGGAAGGTGGTGCGATCGGTCGGCAGGTTGAAGCGACCGCGCTGGTCACCGACGGGCTCGGCGAACTCGATGGCGTGCGGCATGACGTGCACGGGCAAGGGGGTCTTGGCGGCGATGGCTTCGCGGCAGAATGCGGACGGCGTCCAGATCTCGTCGTAGAACTCGCAGGCGGCGACCCAGTCGTCGGGGAACTCGGGCAGTTCCCACGCCCAGTAAGCGATGTTGTAGCGCTCGTGGCGGAAGTTGTCGCCGTGGTGATGATCGATGTCGCGCGAGACTGGCGGGTCGATGTGGAAGACGTTTACGCGATAGGGATTCGTCTTCTGCAACTGCGCGGTGAAGGTGTCGTCGCCCATGCGGTTAAGGCAGGGCAGTTTCATGTCGACGAAGGCGTGATCGAGGCCGGCGGCGGCGGTGGCGCGGGCCATGCAACGGGCGCTCTCACCGATGCCAAGTTCGGCGCGGAACCAGCCCACGACGTTGAGACCGAGCGGGTAGTCCTTGGTCTCGCGGCGATTGATGCGCAGGGGGCGGCGTTTCTTAAAATCGTAAACGACGGCGTCGTCGGCCAAGATCTGCGAAACGCGGACGCGGCGGTTTTTGAGTTGGGCGCGGTGCGCTTCGAGGAACTGGCGCCAAGCGCCGGGCAGGGGCAGTCCGCGCGTCACGCGGCCGAGCCAGGCGAGGAGGTTTTGGCGCTCGGCTCCGATCAGCTCGACCCGCACATCGACGGGTTCATCGGTGACGACGAGCGGGCGGTTTACGCCGACGTTGAAGTGACCTTCGGGAAGCGGGAAGTGGGTGCCGGCGGGCAGTCCGTTGATGAGGAGGCGCAGGCCGAGGTCACCGTGGGTTTCGGGGCGGTCCTTGGTCGGCGGTAGCACGAAGCCGTTGAAGAAAATGTTCTTCTCCACGGTGCCGGGCGGCAGGCGGAGCTGGAAGGCCTCACGGAACGCGCGGGTCTCGTGCTGGAGGTTGTCCTCCTGCAGTTTTTGCAGGACGTAGTCGCCGGCGTCTTCGGAGGCGGGCGGGCGGGGCAGGCCGAGGGCTTTGCGCCAGTGCAACTCCTCGTAGAAAATGGCACTGCCGATTTCGAGCCAGGCAACGCGCGGCGTGCGGTTGGTGAGCCCGAGGCGGTAGGCGAGGGCGGTGAGCGCGACGCGGGTCGGCACGCTGGCACGATCGGCACGCCAGGCGGCGAGTTTTTCGCGGGCCCAGTCGGCGGCGCAGAGGTTGATGATCTGTCCGCGCCAATACCCGAAGAGATTGCGACTGTTGGCCTCGTCGTTGGGGCGGCCTTTACCGCGGGAGGCGCTGACGTGGTGGAGCACCACGCTATTGAGGCAGACGCCGATGCGGTAACCGCGCTGGAGCTGTTCGAGGCAGAGGTCGACGTCTTCGCCGCCGTTGCGGTAGGAGACGCGAAAACCGGGTTGGGCGGGAATGATGCCGTCGCGGCGCGGCGCCATGAACAAGTCGCGACGCACGAGGCAGCAGGCGGCGGTCACCGCCGGCACGAAACGCACCGGCTTTTTGCGAATGCTCGCGGCGGACGGGAGTTGCTGGATGTGCTCGAGCTTGGCGTTGGCGCGGAAACGGATGCCGGCGTGATCGATGGCGTGGTCGGACACGCGGCGCTGCACGTTGCCGACGATGGCGAGGGATGGATCGGTCTCGAGGGCGTGGAGCATGGGCTCCAGCCAGCAGGGCAGGAATTCCAGATCGCTGTTGACGAGGGCGAGGAATTCGCCGGTCGCGCGGTGGGCGCCCTTGTTATTGGAGTCGGCGTAACCGCAGTTGACCTCATTGAGGATGACCTGGATCGCCGGATCATCGCGCAAGGTTTTGAGCCAGTCGCGGGTGCCGTCGGTGCTGCCATCGTCGACGAAGATGATCTCGTGATCGAGGTCGGTCGGCAGGGTCTCCCGCAAGGTGCGCAGACAGGCCTGCGTGAGCGGCAGGCTGTTGTAGAGCGGGATGATGAATGAGACCTTGGGCACGAGTTGAGAACGAGCGGAGAGGGTTAACCGCGAAGGGCACGAAGGGGCGCGAAGGGGTCAGGATGTCGGGCGTAAAGCCCGACCCACAGGGAGGAACTAAGACTGCTTTGTGGGTCGGGCTTTATGCCCGACGGGTCTGGCGAGAATCGATTCACAGGTCGTGACGGAGATCGAGATAGCGGCGCGGCGAACTCAGTCGCGGCGGCGGGACCAGGCGCGCAGGTAGCTGCCGTAGGAGGATTTGCCGAGGCGTTCGATCTGGGCGTCGAGTTCGGCGTCGTCGATCCAGCCCTGCTCGTAGGCGATCTCTTCGAGACAGGCGATTTTGAGGCCCTGGCGAGACTCGATGACTTTCACAAATTCGGCGGCTTCGAGCAGGGAGTCGTGGGTGCCGGTGTCGAGCCAAGCGGTGCCGCGACCGAGGAGTTCGACGTGGAGTTCACCGCGCTCGAGGTAGAGGCGATTGAGATCGGTGATCTCCAGTTCGCCGCGGGGGGAAGGTTTGAGCGAACGGGCGAGTTCGACGACCTGGTTGTCGTAGAAGTAGAGGCCGGGGACCGCGTAGTTGGATTTTGGTAACGTTGGCTTTTCCTCAAGAGACAGCACGTGGCCGTCGGCGGAAAACTCCACCACGCCGTAGGCCTTCGGGTTGGCGACGTGGTAGCCGAAGATGGTGGAGGCGTCGGTGCGCGCGTCGGCGGACGTGAGGCAGCGTTTGAAGTCGTTGCCGTAAAAAAGATTGTCGCCGAGCACGAGGGCGCAGGGCTCGTCGCCGGTGAGGAAGCCGCAGTCGGCGGCGATGAGGAAGGCTTGGGCGAGACCGTCGGGGCTGGGCTGTTCGGCGTAGGAGAGTTTTAGCCCGAAGTTGGAGCCGTCACCGAGGAGCTTCTGGAAAAGCGGCAGATCCTGCGGAGTGGAGATGATGAGCACCTCGCGGATATCGGAGAGCATCAGCACCGACAGCGGGTAGTAGATCATCGGCTTGTCATAGACCGGCATGAGCTGCTTGGAGACCGCGATGGTGAGCGGGTAAAGGCGCGTGCCGGAGCCGCCGGCGAGAATGATGCCCTTGCGGGCAGGAGGTGGGGTGGACGCGGACATGGAAAATTTTACTGACCTTGGCGGGCGTAGCGGGCTTCGACCTCGGCTTTGAGCGGCTGCCACCACGCCTCGTTGTCGCGATACCATGCGATGGTGGCGTCGAGGCCGTCGCGGAAGGTGGTGTAGCGCGGCTCCCAACCGAGTTCGGTGCGCAGCTTGGTGGCATCGATGGCGTAGCGCAGGTCGTGGCCGGGGCGATCGTTGACGTGGTCGAACCAGTCGGCCGGTTTGCCGAGCAGCTCGAGGACGAGGGCGACGACGGTCTTGTTGTTCTCCTCACCGTCGGCACCGATCATATAGTAGCTGCCGGGTTTGGCGCGATCGATGATGGCCCAGACGGCGGCGTTGTGGTCATCGACGTGAATCCAATCGCGGACGTTCAGCCCCGCGCCGTAGAGCTTCGGTTTGATGCCGCTGAGCACGTTGGTGATCTGGCGCGGGATGAACTTTTCGATGTGCTGGTAGGGACCGTAATTGTTGGAGCAGTTGCTGATCGTCGCCTTCACGCCGAAGGTGCGGATCCAGGCCTTCACGAGGAGATCGGAACTCGCCTTGGTGGCCGAGTAGGGGCTCGACGGATTGTAGGGCGTGGTCTCGCGGAAGCGTTCGGGATCGTCGAGTTCGAGGTCACCAAACACCTCGTCGGTCGACACGTGATGGAAGCGGCGATCGTGACGGCGGACAGCCTCGAGCAGGGTGAAGGTGCCGACCACGTTGGTCGTGACGAACGGAGCGGGATTGGCGATCGAGTTGTCGTTGTGCGATTCGGCGGCGAAGTGCACGACGAGGTCGCAGTCGGCGACGAGGCGGTCGACCAAGGTGGCATCTTCGATGCGCCCCTCGATCAGCTCCAGGCGGGTTTGATCGGCGGCGGCTAAGCTGGCGCGGCTGCCCGCATAAGTCAGCGCATCAAGCACGGTGATGCGACACTCCGGGCGAGTGCGCAGCGTGTAGTGGACGAAGTTGCTGCCGATGAATCCGGCGCCGCCGGTGACCAAAATTTTCATGAAAATTTTGAGGGTTATTTAGCCTTGGGCTGCCAGCACCCAATCAGCCAAGGCTTGGCGGAGGGACTCGATGACCGGGGTCATGGTGATGCCGGCTTGGGCGAGCTTAGTGGAGTCCATCACGCAGTTGGAGCGCGGGGTTTTGGCGGCTTTGGCCATGAACTCGGACTCGTCGCTGAAGAACTCAAAGTCCTTGGTGCAGACGCCGGATTCCTTGATGAGGTCGACGACCTGGCGGGTGGTGATGTAGCCGGGGTTGGTCACGTTGTAAGTGCCAAACGGAATGCGTTTCTCCCAGCAGGCGAAGGTGGCGGCGACAAACTCGTGGAGGTGCGAGATGGAGTTCTCGGCCTCGAGCAGACGCTGGTAGCGCATGAGTTTGGTGAGGTAGTTGCGCGGGTTGTCGCGGTGGTCGAAGGGGATGCGCAGGCGCCAGATGTAAACGTTGTCGATGCCGGCGAGGTTCTCTTCGCCGAGGGCCTTGGTGCCGCTGTAGTAGGAGCAGTTGTTGGTGCGGAAACTGAAGTTGGGGGCGTCGTCTTCGGTGAAACCCGAGCCATCGGCGTTTTTGCCGGTGTAGATGCAGCCGGAGGAGACGTGTCCCCAGGGCACACCGGCGGCGGCGCAGGCGGCGGCGATGCGACCGGGCAGGACGGCGTTGCCGAAGAGGCACTCGGCCTTGTCCTGCTCGCAGGCGTCGACGTTGGGTTTGCCGGTGTAACCGGCGGCGTTGATCAAAAACTCCGGGCGATCGGCCTGCAGGGCGGCGGTCAGCGTGGCGACATCGGTGTAGTCGACGTCGGCCCGACGCAGGTTCTTGAACGGGATATTTTTGCGGGTGAGCAGGTCTTGATAGGCCTGACCCACGTAGCCGGAGCCTCCGAGTAGGTAGATCATATGGGAAACGGTCTAGGGTTGGTGGCGAAGCGGTCAGCGCAACCCCGATTTCAACGGCGGCGGCGCGACATCAGACGCGATCGTCGGGACGGCGGTAGTCCCCGCGACTGAAGTATTTTTCGAGCCACACGTAGGCGCAGATGAAGAAGTAGCGGGATCCCATTTCTTTGATTTTGAGCTTCGCCACGCCGTATTTGCGGTTCTGCCAGGAGATGGGGGTCACTTTGTAGGAAAAGCCCCGGACGATGGCTTTGAGGGGAATTTCGACGGTGAGATTAAAGTGCGGCGCGATGAGCGGGCGGCAGCCGTCGATCACGGTGCGACGGTAGGCTTTGAACGCGTTGGTGGTGTCGTTGAGGCCGTGCCGCATGCCGATCCGCACAAAGAAGTTGGCGATGCGGTTCACCAGCAGCTTCACCCGCGGGTAATCGATGACCTTGCCGCCTTTGACGAAGCGGCTGCCGAAGGCGCAGTCGTAGCCTTCATTGAGAATGTCCCAGTAGGTGGCGGCGTCCTCAGGCGAGTCGGAAGCGTCGGCCATCATGATGACCACGCCGTCACCCTTGCTGTGGTTGAGGCCGTAGATGATGGCCCGGCCGAAGCCGTGGGGGCCCGGGTTCTGCACCGGCGCGAGGGTGGGCACGGTGGCTTTGAGTTCCTGCAGCACCGCCCACGTGTCGTCGCTGCTGCCATCGTCGACCACCACGATTTCGTGCGGGATGTTTTTACGCGTAAACGTCTGGTGGATATCACTGACCGTGGAGGGCAGGGACTCTTCCTCGTCGCGCGCCGGGATGACGACGGAAAACAGCTTGAGCGGGGGTTGCGGGCGAACGTTGGCGGACATGAAAGGGAAAAAGAAAAACGGGTTTGGAGGCTGAATCCACTATGGATTTGGCCGCAGTTGATAAATCCGGGTGCCGTCCCGGTCGGCGATCAGCGTATAGTTTGCGGCAATAAAAGCAGCGAGAGCCGGAAAAGATTCATGGCCAAACTGGCTGCGGTCGGTGAAGGCGAAGCTGCCGGGGCCCACGGTATCGATGAAAACCGGTGGCCGCGTCGCGGTGAGGTCGGCGAGGTAGATTGCCCGCCAGTGCTCGCTCAGTGGTGATGGCATGATGCAACGTTCGCTGTGGGCCACTCGGGTGGCCATGCGCAGGCGGGTTTGCACGTAGTAGCGGGGCATCCAGCCCCAATGTCCCATGGCGTCGCCGGGCGAGGCCAGTTGCAGGATGTGCCGCGCCACGGCGCCGCGTTTGTGGGCTTGAAGATCAGGCAGACGCGCCACTTCAGAATGCGGGTGTTGGGCGCGCGACAGCGCGAGGGGCAGGACCAGCAGGCCCAACCAGCCGAGCACCAGCGCAACGCGGCGGGGTCGAGACCCCGCGGTCGAGGAGGTGGTCCAATGGCTCTGGAGAGCGGCGGCGGCGAGCACGGTTGCCGGCAGAACCAGCAGCATCAGGTAGTGCGGGAAGAGACGTCCGGGCGCGAGCGTCGCGTAGAAACTGCTCGCGGCAAACACCCCGGCGATGGCGGTGCCGAGGTGTCGGTCGGAGGTTTTGCATAACCCGAAGCCCAAGGCCGCCACGCAGATGAGTGCGCCTCCAAAAAGCGGGGTCACTCCCGGTCCCATGCTGGTAAAGGACCAGAACGAGCCAATCATGGCGGCGAAATCGTGCTGGTGCGCCGACGTATAGGACAGGTTTTGCTGAATGTAGCTTTCCCAGGCGTAGGCAAACTGACCGGTGGCCAAGGTCATGAGGACAAATCCCACGGTGGGGGCGGCGGCGGCGGTAGTCAGCAGCGCGACCCGTTTCCAGCCGGCGATTCCCCACCATCTGTGTCGGCGCAGTTCGGCCAGCGCGAGCCACGCCAACAACGCCGCGGCGATCGGCGCGGCCTGCAGTTTGGCCCACGGGGCGGCGCCCAAGGCGAGAGCGCCGGCGCACCAGGCAAGGTTCGACCCGGGGCGCGCGACTGGGTGAACGGTGCCCCACAGCCCCACACTTAACAGGGCGATCGGCACCACCTCGCTGGTGTAGTAGCCAAAATCGAGATTGGTGCCCAGGCCGAGAAAAAGCAGGGGCGGCAGCACCATGAGTCGGGCCACATCCTCGTCCCAGAAACGGCGAAACGTTCCGTAGGCGGCGAGCACCGCAATCAGCCGCAGGAGAGTTCCGATCAGGCGGGCGGAGCCGTGGTCGAGCGGTAAACCGAGCACCTTGGCGAGCAACAAGGGGTAGGCGTCAAGCGGCCCGTGGGTGGTGCCATCGACGGAGCGCCAAAACACCGGGTCTTGCTGTAAGGTGATCGCTTCGGCGATCATTTGGCTCTCGTCGACGTTGATTTCGCGCTCGGCGAACCACCATGGCCATCGCGCCACCTGAAAACAGAGCGAGACGAGCAAGACGAAGCCCCAGACCGGGATGCGGCGTTGCCAGCGCGGCGGGGCCCCGGTGCGAGCCATCGCGGGCAGCACGCTGCTCAGAGTCAGTAGTCCGAACGTGAGCCAAACCAGCGCTTCGTAGCGGATCGGTGCAGCTGCGAACCACGTCAACATGGCGACCCGAAGAGCGTGGGCGTCGGTCGTCGATCAGAACGGCGCCGAGACGTCGAGCCAGTCGGGATGTTGGTCGGCGTGGGCAGCGATTTCTTCGAGAATCGCGAGCGTGCTGGTTTCCGGGCGCCAGCCCCAGACCTGCTCGGCTTTGGCCGCATCGAGCACCATCCACGGGATGTCAAAGGGTCGCGGTTCCGCCTGCGTCGCCACCGGATGGGCCCCAAAACGGTCGTCACACCAGGCGGTGAGCTGGCGCAGCGACATAGCCGAGGGCGCACCGCCAGCGACGTTGATGATGCGATCGCCGGCGGCCGTGGATGTGCCGGCGGCAAACTGTTTGGCGAGCAGCGGCACGAGGTCGCGCGGATGCAGGCAGTCGCGCACCTGATGGCCCTGGCCGTCGAAGCCGATGTATTTGAGCGGACGGCGCCGGAGGTGGCTGTTGAGCCAAAAGGCAAAGATGCCCTGGTCGGGGCGTCCGAATTGACCGGCGCCGGCCATGACGCCGCAGCGGTTGACGAAGACCGGGAAATTGAAGGTGCAGCCGTATTCGAGGGCGAGGGCCTCGCTGGCGACTTTGGTGGCACCGTAGAGGGAAACCGGGGCCTGGGTGGTGAAGGTTTCGGAGACGCCGGCGGCGCTCACTCCGGTCGGCAGCTCGCCGGTGGGGTCGGGGCGGAAGGCACCGCGGTGAATCTCCACCGGAAGATCGGCCAGCGGCGGAATGGAATACACGCGGCTGGTGGAGAGCAGGGTGAAACCGGCTCCGTGCGCCTTGCAGAACTCCAGCATGTTGATGGTGCCGGTGAGGTTGTGCTCGATGAGCTGACGGGAGCTGGTTTTGCCGTCGACCCCGGCGAGGACGGAGGGGTTGGCGGCGGCATCGATGACCCAATCGACGGCAGGCAAACCCTCGAGGTCGGAGGCGGCGCGAATATCGCCGTGGTGGAGTTTGATTCCGAGGGCCTTGAGGCGGGCGCGGTTCGATTCGCTGCCGGGGCGGATAAAGTTGTCCAAACCGATGAGTTCGTGACCGGAGCCACTGGCGTGAAAGGCCTCGGCCAGGGTGCTGCCAACAAAACCACAGATGCCGGTAATGAGAATCTTCATACGACGGGGAAAAGGATCAAAGGAGGGGGGAGCGAGCCGCCGGCACGGACGAGCCGTGGAGCGGACCGGCAAACTGAGCAAGGGGCGCGGCCGGGGTCCAACGCAAAGTCGGGCTGACCGTCACCGTTGGGGAACGGTGCGAGTGGCCGCGGCGGCTTCGGCGGCGGCCTGGGTCTCGGCCCGTTTTTCGTCGAGTTCCTGCTTCTTGGCGTCCTGGTAGGCCTTGCGTTGGATGAGGCCAATCTCGAGGAGATCACTCACCAACATGCGGGCTTCGGCTTCCTTTTCCTCGTTGGTGACGGCGACCGGAGTGGCGATGCCGGCTTGAGGGGCGGGACCGGTGGGCAGGGACGAGAGTTGGTAATTGGCGGCGGCGGCCGCATCGAACACGGGCTGCTTGAACGGCAAGGTGACCTCGCGGCCCTGATGGCGCACGAGGACGGCATTGGTCGGCGCCTCCTGGGCGGGGACGTGGATGCCGGCGTTGGTTTCGCCGACTTTGATCCAGTGCGTGCGTTTGTCCTGCAGGGTGGTGATGCACACCATGGTCGACTGCCCGATCTTCATGATGCCGGAAAACTCCAACATCGCGTCGGCCGGGGCAGTGGCGGCGGCCGGATTGCCGCCGGCGGGTTGACCGCGAGTGGCGAAGGGCGACTGCTTGGGCGGGTTCTGGGCCAGCGCGGCGGCGACGCCTCCCGCGATCCCCAAGCCCACCAACGCAGCACAGCGGAGCCGTTGACTGAGGCAGCCGAAAGAGAGGCGGGTGGTGGAATGGGGAAGCATGATGGCAGAGAAGACGTCAGTCAGAGGCGGCGGTGACGGTTAATCTTCCGGATAGTCGTAAACCTCGATGAGGGCGACACCTTCGAGACCGCCGAAGCCCGAGACCTGAAGGGAGTAGGCGCCGGGATGCAAGGTCAGGAGTGTGATCGACTCCTGGCGGTAGTTAATGCCCTCCGGGTCGTGGGGAACGGGGAACGCGCCCACTTTCTGCATGGCTTCGACGAAGAGCGGCTGGTGGGCGATGGGATCGTCCCAGTCGTCTTTGACGCGAATGACGTCCTGACCGCGATAGACGGTGAGCAGCGTGTCATCGAGCACGCCGGCGACATTGAAGTCGCGCAACGTGTCGCCGATCGCGCGGATCAGGTAGGTGCGGGGGCCGGGACCGTCGACCACCAAACCGGCGATCATGATGTCGCTGCCGCTGCCCACGTATCCGCGGGTGGAGAGGTTGGTGAGGCGGCTGGAGCCACCGGGGGCGTCCACATCGTAGGCCTCGACGATGACTAATCCCTCGTCGCCGGCGTCACCTTCGACCTGCGCGGTATAGACGCCGGGTTCGAGGTCGACGAGAAGCACGGCATCTTTGGAGCCTTCGGGCAGTTCGAAGCCACCGGCATTCGCGGTGACTTCGGCGATCTCGGTGGCAGTGGCAGTGCTGTTGGTCTGCCAGTCGTCATTCGAAGCGACCAAGGTGCCGTCGAGGCTGCGCACCAGGGTGAGGCGAGGATTGGCGTGGGTGCCGGCGACGTTGTAGGGGGCGGCGCCGAGGGTGGGGCCGACCGCGCGCACGAGCACGCGTTTGGAGCCGGTGCCGCCGACAACAAAGCCGACCGTGAGGGTCTGCGAACCGGTGCCGGCAAAGGCGCGGGTGGAGAGGTTGCTGAGCCGGGTGTCCGGGGAGACCGTGACCGGATTGACGGTCAGCTCGGTTTCGACGGAGGAGAGCACGTTGGCGTTGCCCACCTCGAGCGTGTAGGTGCCGGCGTCATAGGGCTGGGCCGCACCGATGAACAGGGTCGGGTCGCTGAAAGTGAACAGGAGGTTATCGTAGATGTATTCCGGGAAATACCACGCGAAGCCGTAGGTGTCGCCAGCTTCATCACCGGGAGGAGCACCATCGATCTCAAAGTCGAGGGAGACGAGGTCGCCGACGTTAACCGCCTGGCTCAGCGGTGCCCGCGTGACCGCGGGGGTGGGCAGGGCCTCGCCGTAGAAGATGAGCGTGCCTTCCAGTTCGTCACTCGCGAGGGTGTCGACGTCCGAAACGATCGAGTTCATGATCGCATCGACATCTTGGCCGGCTTCGTCTGGGTGGGAAAAGCCGATGGCGTGACCCAGCTCGTGGATCGCGACGCGGCGCAGGTCGCGACTGGTGCTACGCAGGTTACCGCGGTAGGAGTTCCAGCGCTCCACGGTGTTGTTGAAGATCACGTCAGCTTCACCGATGGCGTAGAAGTTATCGGTGTCGCCGTAGCGGATGGTGATGCCCAGCACCCCTTCACCGAAGGCTTCGCCGTAGACGGTGTTGGAGAAAAAGATCTCATTGCGGCCGTTGTCCTCCGCGGGCGTTTCGGTCATCGCGGTCGAGACCATTTGGATACGCCCGAGTTCGTCGTTCCAAACATCGAAGGCGTCCTGGAGCACGGCGGACCAGGTGGTTCTACGGTCGAGGAGTTGCGACGCGCTGATGACCGGCGCGTCGTTGTTGTCCATGTTGACATGGAACAGCAGGTCTCCATCCGGCCACGAGTGACCCGCGAAAACCCACGCCCGGGCGGTCGGGGCGAGGGCGGTGAGGCAAAGGGCGGCAGCGACGAGGCTGCGCAGGGGGCGAAGGAGAGGGATGCGGGTAAGGATACTCATGGCACTTGCACCTTCTGATTGAGTTCCAGTTCGCGCAGCTCACGGGAGATGGCCTGACCGAAGTCGGCCGAACTCATGGCTGGGCCGGAGACGACCGCGGCGGTGGACGCGTGGTCGTCGGATTGGCCGATAGCGTCGATCGAGGTGAGCGGGGCGCCGTTCAAGCGGTAGAGCCGGTCGGAGGGGCTGATGGGGTCGCGCTTGAGCAGGTAGGCGCCGTGATGGGCGTAGATCAGCGGACAGAGGGTGGCGCCATTGTCGCGAATGAAGAACCACGCGCGCTGGCCTTTGGTGAAGCGCGGCATACCGCCGACTTCCATGGTCTGGTGGCCGACCGTGCCGCCGAGAAACTCGAGCACTTTGGTGGACTCGGTGGCGCCCTTCATTTGGTCGTCCACGCGCACGGTCACGAAGGTTTTGATCACCCGGTGCCCGGCGGAATTGACCACCCAGCGGCTGTGCACATCGGTCACCATGCCGGCGAGGATGTCATCGGATTTCGCGACGAGATCGGTGAAGGAGGGGGGCTCCACCGAAATGGCGGCGGCCCGCGGGACCGCGACCAAGGCGACGAACAGTCCAAGCGTGAGCGCCAGGACGGCAGAAGCGGCTGGTAGCCGCTGAGGTTTAAGTTTCATGGCTACCAACATTCAGATCGGAGGTGTAGGGCGGGCGTTTTCAGTGACTGGACCGGGTCCGCCATGCCTCGACAATCTGGCGGATGGTTTCCTCTAGTGAAACTGAGATATCCCAATTCGGGTAGTGTTCCCGCATCTTCCGCAGGTCGGAGTAGTAGCAGATGTGGTCGCCGATGCGGTTCTCGTCGACGTAGGTGTATTTCTGCTCCTGACCGGAGAAGCTCTCCGCGATCTTGAAGGCTTCGAGGATGGAGCAGGAGTTGGCCTTGCCGCCACCGAGGTTGTAGACCTCACCGGTGCGCGGGGCGCCGACGAATGCCGCCATGAAGCGAGCGACGTCGAGCGAGTGGATGTTGTCGCGGACCTGTTTGCCCTTGTAGCCAAAAACCCGATACTCGCGGCCTTCGAGGTTACACTTCACGAGGTAGGAGAGGAAGCCGTGGAGCTCGACGCCGGAGTGGTTCGGGCCGGTGAGGCAGCCGCCGCGCAGGCAGCAGGTCGGCATCTGGAAGTAGCGGCCGTATTCCTGCACCATGACGTCGGCGGCGACCTTGGACGCGCCGAAGAGGGAGTGCTTGGACTGGTCGATCGAGAAAGTCTCGGCGATGCCGTGCTCGTAGGCGGGATCGGCGTAGTCCCAACGGGTCTCAAGTTCAGCGAGCTCAATGCGGTTGGGCGCGTCGCCGTAAACCTTGTTGGTGCTCATGTGCACGAAGGGCGACTCCGGGCAGGCCTGGCGGGTGGCCTCGAGCATGTTGAGGGTGCCGACGGCGTTGGTGTCGAAGTCGTCGAACGGGATGGCGGCGGCGCGGTCGTGCGAGGGTTGGGCGGCGGTGTGCACGATCACGTCGGGCTTCACCTCCTTGAGCAGGGCGAGCACGCCGGCGCGGTCGCGGATGTCGACCTCGTGGTGCACGAAGCCCGGCAGTCCCTCGGCGAGGCGTTGCTGATTCCAGCGGGTGTCGCCCTGCGGGCCGAAGAAGACGGCGCGCTGGTTGTTGTCCACACCGTGGATGGTGTAGCCCAGTTCACGGGAGAAATAGGTGCAGACTTCAGAACCGATGAGGCCCGAAGAGCCGGTGACGAGGAGCGTTTTTGCCATGGACGAGGGTGTAAAATGGGGACCGAAGCATGCCCCCGGCGTGAGGGCAAGGCTCGGGATGGCCCGGGGACGAGCGGCGCGACGGTGACGGGGATTGACGCCGCGGGGCCTGCCGATTGGGCTCCGCGGTTATGCCGTCGCGCGCCGACTACAAAAACACCTGGAACGAACTCGCCCAAACGCCCGAGGAGGCCTTCCTCTACGTGGGAGGCACTCGCGATGAGGCCGAATTGGACGCCACCGCGATCCACACCCTCAATGTCCTGCGGGCCACGGTCGGCATCCGCGACGAGGACGATTTTGTGGAGATCGGCTGCGGTGTGGGTCGGGTGGGCAAGTCCCTCGGGCCGATCGTGAAGTCCTGGACCGGTTGCGACGCGTCCGGCGCCATGGTGGATCTCGCCAACAAGCGACTCGCGGCAATGGACAACGCCAATGCCATCGAGGTCTCGGGCCACGATCTGCAACCGTTGGCTGACGCGTCCTACGACGTCGTCTATTCGACGGTCGTGTTCATGCACTTGGACGACTGGGATCGCTACCGCTACGTGCAGGAAGCGTTTCGCATCCTGCGTCCGGGCGGCCGTTTCTGGTGCGACAACATCAGCATCATGACCGAGAACGGCTGGAAATATTTTGAGGAGCACTGCAAGGCCTTCTCCCCGCTGGAGCGTCCGACGCACATCGCGAAGTGTTCCACGCCGCAGGAGCTGACGACCTACCTGCAGCGCGCCGGGTTCACCGACGTGCAGACCCGCGAGCGTGACCTCTGGGTCGATGCTTGGGGCGTCAAGCCGCTGGCGGAGTGACGCGGGGGCGCGCCGGTTGCCCACCGAGCAGCCCGGCCAACAGCAGTGCGCCACCAATGCCGATCCACCACGCGTGATACTTGATCGCCTTTTCGGTCGCCCACGAGAACCAGCCCATTTCGACGGGCGCGGTCAGGGCGACGCTGGCGGCGCTGTCGCGATCGCTTAGCTCAATCCACCACTCGCCGGGTGGTCGAATGACATTGATGGTTTTCCAGCGATTGGGCGCAGAGCCATCCGGACGCACGTCCACCGCCCAGGCGTCGCTGACGACGCGCATGGTGAGGGCGGCGCGCGGGTCGCCGAGTTGTCCGCTGAAGCGGAAACGCAGAATGGGCAGGGTGTCCGCGGGTTGACGCTCGCTTTGCCAGATCCACGGCTCGCGCTGGATGCCGGTGGGTGAAGTCGCGATGACCGGATAGGGCGGAGTGGGCAGATGCGCCGTCTGTGCGTCCGGGACGGTGGGAATCGCGACGGGGGGACGCACTGCGCCGGGCAACAGGTCGCGGATGGCCGGGTCCTGCCAGCGCAACCAGAGGGCTTCGCCGTGTGGGTAAACCAGGTCAAATTTACCTTTGTCGCGCAGCAATTCCGGTCGCGGGTCGGCGAGGAAGGCACGGGTGTTGGCTTCCTGCTTGGCGATCAGTTGCCGTTGGCGCGGCAACGTATGGCTGGTGATGTGTTGCACGTCGGCCTGAAGGGCGAATCCCAAGCTCGCGACCCAGCCGGCGAAGCAGGCGATACGCAGGGACTTGGGCATCGGCAGGAGCGCCAGCGCCGCGCCCTGCAGCAGGAGGCCGATGGCGAATTGATCCACATAACGCGGAGCGAGCAGGGCGCCATGATAACGGGCGTAAACGAGGGCGGCGGCGATCAGGCCGAACCATACGCCGAGCCCCAGCAGGCTACGCTGGAAACCGTCGCGCTCCGGCTGGCGAAACCAGACCACCGCCAGTGCGGCGAGGGGCAGCGCCGCGAGGAGGGAGTAGGGCAAGGCGCCCTGTAGCGGCCAGGTGAGCACCTGCGCGATGCCGTCGAAGGCTTCACCGAGGGTTTTAACGTGCAGTGGCTCGTGCCCCGGATACGGCGTGCGCGTCAGCCAACCGAGCACGACCCAGACAAGTGACAGGCCGATGGTGGCAATGCGCAGGCGGTTGACCGTGCGGGAGCGGGCGATCTCGGCGGCGGTGATGATGAGGACGGCGAGCGACGAGAGCAGTCCGGAAGCCATCGCCCCCAAGGCCAGCAGACCGCAGAGCTGCCCGACCCACCACGCGGTATTAAAGCGTTCCGCACTGAGCACGCCGCGCAGATGGAAAAAGCTCAGCCAAATCAGGATGTAGAACTGGGACTGAAAGCCTTGCACGGTGTTTTCCCAGGCCAGGGGCAACAACCACAAGGCGGTCGTGACGACGGCCACGATAGCGAACGGCCAACCACGCACGCGGCGGTGTATCCACGCGAGCAGGACAGGCAGGAGCAGGGCGTGCAGCACGGCGTTGACGAAGACCTGCACGTAGGCGTCCCACTGGCCGTTGAGCATGACCAGCCCGAGGGCCTCCAGTTTGGTGAAGACGATGCGATGCTCGTTGTGCGACTGCCAGAAGTTGGCGGCGTGCAATTCGCCGTTGAGCCACGGACGCAGGATGACTTCGCCCTCGGCGTCGATCTGGTCCCAACGCGGCACGCTGCTGCCGGCGTAGTCGACCAGCCAGAGCTTTGCGCCGATGACGAGCAGCACCACGCCCGTCCAAATCACCCAACGGCGAACATGTGCGAGTCGATCCATGGACGATCAAGCGTCAGCCGCGCGGCGGCGTGGCCAGGGAGAAGTCTTCGTAGAGCCCGGTGAGGTTCGGATTGTAGGCCGGGTCGTGATCGAGTTCCCGCCCCCAGCGTTGCCGCATGGTGGCGATCTCACCGGCAAAGCGGTCGAGCTTGTCGGGATTGTCCTCGATACCGCGACTGGCGGACTCGTGATGGTAAAGTTCGGCGAAGGGCGTCCAGAGGTTGCGATAACCGGCGGCGCGCACACGCAGACAGAAGTCGATGTCGTTGAAGGCCACGGCGAGTTTGCGTTCGTCGAAGCCGCCGACCTGTTCAAACACCTCGCGGCGAATAACGAGGCAGGCGGCCGTCACGGCCGAGTAGTTCTGCACGAGGCGCAGGCGGTTGCGTTGTCCCTCGTCGCCGCGGCGGTAGTCCTTGAAGGCGTGACCCGCGACGGAAGGCGAGCCATTGAGTCCGCCGATGCCGAGGATGACGCCGGCGTGCTGCACGGTGTCGTTGGGGTAATACAACATGGCACCGACTGCGCCGATTTCGGGGCGGCAGGCTTGGGCGACCATTTCCTCGAGCCACGTCTCATCGATGATCTCGAGATCGTTGTTGAGGAAGCCCAACACGCTGCCGCGCGCATGGCGTGCGGCGTGATTGTTGATGGCGGAAAAGTTGAAGACGCCCTCGTAGTCGATCACGCGCACGCCCTCGGTTTTGAGCGCGGTGAAATACTTGAGGAGGGTCGGGTCGTCGGACTGGTGGTTGACGACGATGATCTCCAGATCCGGGTAGCGCGTGCGGCCGCGCAACGAGTCGAGACAGGTTTTGAGCAGCTCGTAACCGTTGTGCGTGGGGATGATGAGACTGACCTGCGGCGGCGTATCCGGCAGGGGATACTTCACGCGCCAATGTCGGCCCTCCACCGGTAACAACTCGGCGGATACACCGGTCGCGGCGAGGTGATCGGTGAGGGCGCGTTTGGCGGCCTGGAACGGATAGTCGGCCTTTTCGTCGATGACGAAGGCGGTCGAGCCCGGAATGGCGCGCCAGTGGTAGAGCACCTTGGGAATGTGGTGGATGCGCGCCGGATCGAGTCCGGCGGTGGCACGCAGGGTGAGGTCCCAGTCCTGACTGCCCTCCAGGCCTTCGCGGAAACCACCGATCTCGCGCAGACGCGTCGTGCGGAAGGTGGAGAGGTGGCAGGTGTAGTTCTGGCCGAGCAGGAGCTCGGGATTCCAGTCCGGTTTAAAATACGGATCACTGCGGTGACCGGACTCATCGATCTTGTCCTCGTCGGAGTAGATGAAGGTGAGGTTGGGCTGGGCTTCGAGCGCGTAAACCACCTCGGCCAGCGCGTGGCGGGTGAGTTCGTCGTCGTGGTCGAGCAGGGCGCAGAAGGCGCCGGTGGCGAGCTCCAGCGCGGAGTTGGACGCGGCGGAGATGTGGCCGTTTTGCTCGCGGATGACGAACTTGATGCGGGCGTCGCGCTGGGCGTAGTCGCGCAGCACTTCGGCCACATGCGGCTCGGTGCTGGCGTCGTCGGCGATGCACAGTTCCCAGTTGGGGTAAAACTGCTCGCGCACCGATTCGATGGCGCGGATGAGCCACGGCTTCGGCGCGTTGTAAACCGGCATGAGCACGGAGATGAGCGGCCGTGCCTCGGCGGCCATGCCCTCGATGCGAGCGCGGTGGTTGATGGCATCGGCGAGTTTGAGCGTGTCGTAACGCTGCACCCACGAGCGGTAATCGCGGCGCAGGTTGGCCGGATCGTCACTCATCACGCGGGTTTGGCGGGCGGCGAAGCGTCGCCATTGGCCGTCGGCGGTGAGCGCCTCAAACACGGTTTCGCCTTCCCAGCCGGGCGGCAGCTCGTAGTCGGCGGTGAAGCCGGCGTGATCGGCGAAAGGATGGCCCGGATGCAGGCCGGCGACATCGGGCCGCGGCACGCCGAGATCGACGTTGAAGGTCGTATCGGCCGCCTTGATACGCAGGGCGACGATCTCCTGCTGGTCACTCGTCACCACCCAGCCGCGCATGAGGCCGCGGGCGGGAATGGCCGCCCAGTCGGCCGGTTCGTCGAGGCTGTGTGGAAGGCTGGGGTCGATGGGGAGGTGATCGTTGGAAGCGGGGGCTGGCGCGGAGTCGCCGGAGGGACCGGGGGCGGCGACCCTGGCTACAGAGGTTTGTTCTTCCTTTTTGAGGAGAGGGTCGAGGAGGCTGCGGCGCAGGGCGCGGAAGGGGGCGGTGAAGACCCAGGAGCCGGACTGGGTGACCTTTTGCACGCGAGCCTCGAGTGAGCGGATGGTGTCGCGTTGCACGCGCTCGTTGTGCTCCAACAGGCCGCGCAATTCGCGAATCGTGGCGGCGTCTTCTTCGAGACGTTTGAGCAGCGGTGGGAGTTCCTCGCGCTGCGCACGCAGGTCGGCGCGAACGTTTTCGGTGACGTGTTTTTGGGCCTCGAGTTTGGACGCCGTGTAACGCGCGTTGGCGGCGTGGCGGTGGGCTTCGGCGCGTGCCGTGGCGAGAGCGGCTTTGAGGTCGTCGACTTCCGTGGCGAGGGCACGCACGCGGGCGCCCAGTTCGGGATCGGTGCGGTCAACGAGGGCGGCGGTTTCGTGGCTGGTGGGCGGTTGCTCGCCAAACACGCCGGGATGGCCTTCGGCCTGAGCGTAGAACGACAGGAGCCCGCGGGTGTTGTCGGCGAGCGTGAAATGTTGGCGGGCGAAAGCGGCAGCGTTTTGGCCGAGATTCGCGGCGAGTTCGGCGTCAGCGAAGAGGCGCTGACAAGCGGTGACGATGGCGTCGGGCGTGGCGTCGGCGAGGAGCAGGGCGTCGTGACCGTCCTTCAACTTGGCGGCGATGTTGGTGGCCGGAATGACCAGTGGACGACCCGCCCAGAGGTATTCCGGAATCTTGGACGGCAGGCGGTAGGCGTTGAAGTCGTCGGCGGCTCCGGGCTGGACGAGAACATCGGCGGCGGCGAGTAGGCGCGGCAGGCGGGACTTAGGGCACCAACCGAGGGCGGTGACAAAGTCGCCACCGATATCGCGCAGGGCTTCGTCGTATTCGGCCGGGGTGATGCCGGTGCGCACGAGACGAGTGGGTTGGCCGGCTTCGTTGAGCTGGCGGACGGCGAGCGTGAGGCAGCGAATGTCGGCCAGGTTGGCGAAGGTGACGCTGCCGGTGTAGACGATGAGCTTTTCGTCGGGGCGCTGTTGGAGCGTGGCACGCTCGGTGGCGATATCGTCGGCAGAGGGCGCTGTGGTTTCGGTGAGGCCGGGCAGCAGCAGGTGATGCGCTGTGCCGGAGGGCACAAACTCGTTGAGCCGCTCGGTGATGCAGGTCACGCCGTGGGCGAGCCGCAGAAAGTGCCGGGAGCGCACCGGGTGGGACAGGCTGGGCGCGAGCTTGTTGGCGAGGTCGGCGTCGGAGAGGCGGCGCAGTTCGGCGATCGGGGTGCGGGCGAACGCGGCACTGAGGTGGTCTTCGTTGTCCTCGAGGTGAATGAAGAGGCGCGCCTGCGGATGACGGGCCAAGTAATGGAGGACAAAGTCGCGGACGTTTTCGCGTGGCGTCCAAGCGTGGATCACATCGGCCGGGCGGCGGTCGGGGAAATGCGGCAAGTCGCTGAGCAGTTGGTCGAAGAGGCGGACGGGAAACAGCGGTGCGTCGAGGACGGCGACGGTTTCGGGTTTCTCCGGCACGGCCACCACGCAGGCATGACCGCCCCGACAGAGCTCATTGGCGAAGGCTCCGATGTGGTTGAGGCTGTTCGACGTGCAGTCGCCGTAGTTGACGAAGAGGATGTTCACGAGACGCGGACGGGGGAGGAGGAGTTTGAAACCACGAAAGGCACGAAAGACACGAAAAAGTATCAGCTAAGCTTGGTGATGAGATCGAGGACGGTGCGGGCGGTTTTTTGCCAGCTGTAGTCATTTGCGCGGGTCAGACCGGCGGCGCCGAGGCGGGCGTGGGCGGTCGGATCGCGATCGAGTTCGAGCATGGCGATGGACCAGGCGGGCGGGTTTTCCGGCGGGCACAGGATGGCGGCGTCGCCGGCGACCTCGGGCAGGCTGGCGGCGTCGGCGGCGATGACCGGCAGGCCTTGGCTGAAGGCCTCCAGCACGGGCAGCCCAAAACCCTCGTGCCAGCTCGGTTGGAGCAGGGCAAAACTATCGCGGTAGGCGGTGCGCAGCTCGCGGTCGTCGAGGTAACCGCGATACACCACGGGCCAACCGCGGGCGGCGATCAGATCGATGCGGGCGTGCACCTCGTCGGACATCCAGCCGCGTCCGCCGATGATGTGCAGTGGGCGGGGATGCTCGCTGGACGCGTAATACATCTCGTAGGCGGCGAGGGCGGTGAGGTGGTTTTTACGGGGCTCCAATGAGCCGACCATCAACCACGGGGCATCCGGTGCGCGCGGTGTGGGCGACTCCACGGCAGGCCAGCGACTGGCACCGGAGGCGATGGCGTGCGGAGTGCCGCTTTCGGCCAGCCAACCCGGGAAAAGCGACTCGAAGTCGCGGCGGGTGGATTCGCTGACAAAAAGAAATGCGGCGGCGCGACCGAGGGCCTGACCGAGTTCGCGTTGGCAGACCAAGCGGGTGGCGTCGGTGGCGTATTGCGGGTGGGTCCAGAACACGAGGTCGTGGACGACGTAGACGAGCTTGGCACCCGGCGTGCGCGGGGCGTGGAAACTGGAGGCGATGACGACGTCGGGGGCGTCCGGCAGGTCGGCGGTGCCGGCTTCGATGGCGCGCCAGAGCGCGCGAGCCGGCACGGGTAGGGTGTGCAGCAGCGGCATGGTGATGCCTTTGCCGGTGAGCCGGGTGCCGTGACCGGGCTCGCCGTTAATCCAGTCTCCAAATTGGTGATACAGGACAAACGCGTGGCCCTGCGGGCGGCCGAGCTCGACCAAGGCGCGGGCCAAGGCGTCGGCATACCAGGCGCAACCGGCGCGCTCGGCGGAGGTTTGGGCGACATCGAGACCGATTTTCATGGCACGAGGCCGCGGGCGGCGGCGTGGAGAAAGTGGTTGAGGCGGCTCGCCTCGTAATGGAGCGAGAAGCGTGACAGGCGGGCGGTGCCGGCGGCAATCAGGCGGACACGCAGCGCCGGGTCGGCCGCGACGGTGGTAAGGGCCTCGGCGACGGCCGACGGGTGGGAGGCGTCGAACCAGTGGCAGGCGTCGCCGCCGACCTCGGGCAGGACGGAGGCGTCGGATGCGAGCACGGGCAGACCGTTTTCGAAGGCTTCGAGCAGCGGAATGCCGAACCCCTCGTGCAGCGACGGAAACACGAGCGCCCCGGCGCGGCGCCACAGGCCGGCGAAGGCGTCGTCGGGTAGATGGCCGGCAAAGTGCACGCAGTCGGTCAGACCGAGGGCGGTGCTCATCTCGCGCAAGGTTTGTTGGCGGGCATCGGGGAAGCCGGTGAGCACAAGTTGCCAGGCGGTGTCGGCGCCTACGCGCTGACGATAGAGCCGGTAGGCGGTGAGCAGCACCTCGTGGTTTTTGTGCGCCCAGAAATTGGCCGGATAAAAAAAGTAATCGCGCTCGGGCAACCCATCCGGCGGCGGCGGCAGCGGATCGGGCACACGCAGGCGGCGTTGCACGGGGGCGTAGGTGTGGAAGCAGCGTGAGGGAGGCACGCCCCAGTGGTGGTGGAGGCGTTCGATGCCGTGCAGCGCGAGGGTTTGCAGCCAGGTGGCCGAACCGATGACACGTTTAAAGTTCTCCTCGCGGAAGTTGACCTCCTCGATCGGCAAGGCGGCGGGCAAATCGCGGTGCAGCGCATCGACCAACAGGGCAACGCTGGGCAGGTCGGGGCGGGCCAAGGCAGAGGTGCCGAAGGGGCAATAGAGGACTTCCGGCAGGTGGCTGCGAGCGAGGGCGGTCGGCGAGGTCGGCGTGGTGCGACCGTCTTCGTGGAGGGTCCAACCGTCGGGGCCTTGGAGCGCGAGCGGAGCGGTGAGTTCGAGGCGGCGCAGCTCGTCGTGCAGCGGGGCGCGGGCGAGCAGCACGTAACGCTGCGGGTTCCACTGCAGGGTGGCGAGCTCACGCAGCATGGCGTAGACGAGTGGCTTGATGCCGCCGTTGGCACCACCGGGTTCCATGCGCAGGAGGTCGACCCAGACGGTCACGGGAGTGCGGGTGAGGCGCTCCTGCTGCTCGGCGGCGGCGAGGGCGGCGAGACGGGCGGCCTGGACCGACTGGGGGGCGGGTTGGCCGGCGGTTTCGCGGGCGCGGCGGGTGCGGTAGCGGCGGGCGGCGTCGCGACGCTGGGCGACCTCGAGGGCGGCGGTGCGTGGTCCCCAACGGTCGAGGAAAGTCTGGGCGTTGCGAAACTCGTGATCCCCGCGTCCTTGGCTGGTGGATACGGCGTGTTTCACGACGCTGCGGGTGGCGACGTAGATGCCCCAGCCGTTTTCGCGGGCGCGCAGGCAGAGATCGACGTCTTCGAAGCCGTTGCGGTAGCACGGATCGAGTCCGTCCATGGCAACAAACCAGGCACGATCGACGAGGCAGCAGGCGGCGGTCACGGCGAGGGCCGGCACGATCTCGCCCTCGGCCTGGAGGGCGGTCAGTTCGCCGCGAATGTGGCGCGGATATCCACCGTCGCGAAACTCGATGCCGGCATGGTCGACCTCGCCGGTCGCGGTGGTGAGTTGAATGTTGCCGATGATGCCGGCGTCCGGGTGGGCGTCGCGCACCGCGAGCATGGCCTCGATCGTGCCGGCGGTGAGCTCCACGTCGTTGTTGAGCAGACAAAGCCATTGGCCGGAGGCGACGGTCGCGCCGGCGTTGGTGGCGCGGGCAAAACCGTGATTGCCGGGCAGCGTGATGACGCGGTGCGGGGCGCTGAGGCCGGCAAGAAAGGTCTGGGTCTCGGCGTCGCTGCCGTCGTCGACGAGGATGATTTCGTGGGTGAGGTCGGCTGGCAGGTGTTCGCGCAACGACGCCAGGCAGGCCTGGGTGTGGGCGAGTTGGTTATAGACCGGGATGACGAAGGAAACCTGCACGGCAAGACGAGCCGTGCAGCGAAGCCCGCCGAGCGCGTGCGGGCAACGCCTTTTCCCGTCAACTGGTGGGGGCGTCAGTAGGCGTTTTGCCAGTCGACGTAGAGTTCGAAGAGGACGACGCCGGCGGACTCGACCTCGACGGTGAAGGTGTAGCGGCCGGGGCGGAGGTAGTTGAGTTGGGCGGCGGTGTCGTCGGCAGAGTCGAGTGGGAAGGCGCCGAGGCGGGCACTGGCGGCATCGGCTTGCTCAAAGTGACCGGAAGCGAAGCCGCCGAGAGCGCCGTCGAGGGCGGTCCAACGCACGGTCGGTTTGCTGGCGGTCTCGGTGAGTCCGAAGGCCTGGAGCCCGTCGCCCACGGCCCGCACCAACACGGATAGATCGCGCTGGCCGGTGATCACCAAGCCGGCGGTGAGCGGCTGGTCCGGGGTGACGTAAGCGCGGGCGGAAAGGTTGCTCAGACTGGTGCCGTTGCCTTCGGGCATGGCGTAGAGTTCAAACAGCGTTTCGCCAGGGGCGGTGTCGTCGGTGGGCGTCACCGTGGCGACCAGCACGGGCTGGTGGTTGGCTGCCGGGATCGTGTGAAGCAGCGCCGCGTCCAGGGACGCCTCCTCCAGCGCGAACGCTCCGGCGGTGGCGAAGGTGGTGGCGAGGTTGGACGACCAGGCTTGGTTGGAGGCAATCGCGGTCTCGTTGGGCTCACTGAGGCTCAGCGCCGGATCGGCCATGGCGTCGGGGACATCGAAGGCGTTCAACCCCGGACCGATGGCACGCAGGAGCACGGAGGAGGCGCGCTCGGTCGTGACCTGCGTGGAATCGTCGAGCACGAAACCGGCGACCAAGGCGTGGGATCCGGTGCTAGCCGGCGCGCGGACGGACAGGTTGGCCAATCGCATAAAATCTGCTGACGGTGCCGGATAGGTTGGGATCGTGGTCGGCAGGTCCGGGTCGCCGGCCAAATGGAGGCGCACGGCCTGGACCACGACGGTTTCGTAGGCGTTGCTAAGCACCACGTCGTAGAAACCGCTCCAACCGCCGCCGTCAGGGGGCTGTCGGTCGGTGCGGAGGTAGTAGTTGGAGTAGGTGGCCCAAGGAATTGGAACGCCGTTGCGGCGCCATTGGATCTGAGCCGCGTGCTCCACGTCCAGGCTCAACCGGACGTCCGTCGGCAGAGAGAGGTGTGACTCCATCGTGATGGCGATCTCCCCGGCGGCGATTTGCGGCCGCGTAATGGTAAACTCACTACTGGCGACTGTGCCAAAAGCGTTGCTGCCGACGACGTGGTAGGTGTGTCCGATGTTGGTCACATTGGCGATGACGTTAAGCTCGGCCCAAGTGCCCCCCGGAATGGGTTCACCATCGCGATACCATTGGTAGTCGAGAATGGAGCCGGTTATGTCGGCCCTCAGGTTCCAGAATCCGATACCGTCGGCGCGGAAACGTAGGAACGAGGATATTCCGTCTTCGTCGAGAAAGGGCGGCGTCGAAGAGATGACCTGGGTCGGCACCACTCCGGCCACGGTGTGGGTCCCGTCACTGACCTTGACGGCGACTCTGCTCCAGTTGTCGAAGCGGTCGACCGGCAACAGCGTGTGCAGTGCGGCGCCGTTGGCATTCGTGAGGTTGAGACCGTTGTGGGCCCACTGATACGAAAGGGTGGCCGAAGAGGTGGCCGTTACGCTAAATTGGGTGAGCTCGTTGTCGGCAATGGTGACGGCGTCAGCGGGGGAGATGGCGGTGATTACCGGACCGATCCCGTGGGGCGACATGAGCACGATGCTACGCATCAAAACCAAGGTGTGGGAGTCGCTGGACGCGATGCTTATGGCGTCAGAAAAATACGCGGAATAAACCGAAAGAGCGGCGTAGTTCCAAACACCTTCCGGGCCCAAAGTGGCAACCGATTGCTCCCCGGCGGCGACCAATCGCTCGCCGGAGAAGGAAGCGCTCCGTATCCAGAATTCCGGCACGGAGACCGCACTCCAATTTTGACCGTCCGGACTGGTCCACAGGGAGCCGGCGCCCCACGCAACGATTTGGCCGGCATTGGCGTTCAGACCGCTCAGTTGAGATATCGCTGGCGTGGTGTCGTTGTCCACCAGCGCCGACCATGTCACCCCGTCGGCGGAGGAGAACCAACCGGCGCCATCAATGGCGGCAAGAAAGCTGGATCCGAAGCTGACCACGAAGCTGCGGGCATCGGGCATGTCGGATGTGGGCAGGCAGTCCTCCACCAGGTTCCAGGCCGAACCATCGGTGGAGCGCAGGGCAGCACGACCGTTAACGGCGGGAATGAGATACACCCCGTTGGCGTAGATCACGGACGACGACAGGCGGGCGCTGGTTTGGGCTGCGACGGTGAAGTCCGAACCGTCCGGCGATGACCAAAGGATGCTGCCACTGGGGATGTAGGTGGACCCAGTCACAAAAAAGCGATCGTGGGCGAAACTGAGGTGATTGGGCCGAGGTTCCGGATGATTCAGCGCCATAGTCACGCCCTCCGGTATCGGCAAGGGGGGGACGGCATCCCACTGGGAAAGATCTGAGGAAACGAAGCCGCTCCCGACCACCCAACGCTCATTGCCATAGGCGATGCCGTCGAACGTGGAACGCCGTTCCACGCGCGTCGCGTTGATCGGCTCCCAGTCGGAATCGGCGGTGCGACGTTCGAAGTTTCGAGCGTCGCGGATAGAAACGCCGTTCAGGCTGACTCCAGGGTCGAGCGAAGCCCAATCGGTTGCACCGGATGCGACCCACGAAGTGCCGTCTGGAGAAACAAAGGTTTTAGAATCGGCGGTGCGGGCGACAAACTGGGTGCCATCGTAGCCAAAGAAGAACGGTTCAAAGGAGAACTCCACGGGCGACCAAACCTGGCCATCGGTGCTGCGGAATAGGCCGGCGAAACCCTCCGCGTTGTAGGTGTGGTAGAGCGCGGCGGTCGCGCCGGGGACCAGGTTGGCGCCGGTGAGTTCTGCGGCAACGCCGTCGGGAAACGATACGGGCTGCCACTCACGGCCGTTTTGCGAAACGTAGGGAATCCCGTCGACGCGGAGAAAAAAGAACCCGAGGGCCGCGTCGATCGCGGAGGGAGCGAGGGCCAGCGAGACAGGTTCCCATCGGACTCCATCAGTGGAGAGAAACGCGGTGTCGGCGTTGGTGGCGATGGCCAGAGTATCGTTGGAGGCGAGGTTTTGCACCGCGTTGTCGCCGGCTAGGCGCGGCGTCCATGTAATTCCGTCGGACGATTGCAGGAGGGTTCCGGCGGCACCGAGGGCGAGAAAGCCGTCCTTAAAACGGGTGACTTCCAGCAGAGTTTCGTGAGTGCCGGGATCGCGGTCGGTCCAATTGAAACCGTCGGGGGAGGTGATGACCAAACCCAGTTCACCGACGGCGACAAAGCGTTCATCATTGGCGGCGACATCGCGAACCGACAGGGCGGGGGAGGCGTCCACTACGCGTTGCCAGGCGGTCTGGGCGGAGAGCACCGCGGGGAGAAGTAAGGTGGCGAAGACGGCGAGTAGCCGGGGGCTTAAGTATCGCATCACGGGGTTACGACACTCGAACCCGCCAAAACCGCCAACATTTTGCCCAGACACACCCTAACTAGGGTATCAACTCCAGGCGGGCGATATAAGACCAGTCGTAGCCGGGGTTGTGGTCGGGGCCGGCGTCGAGGCGTAGCTCGAAAGCGTGGTGGGCGGGAATGGTGAAGGTGGCGGACTGCTGACCTTGGTCGGTTGGATCACGGCGGGGCTGCAGAAAATCCGTCCAGATGAGGTGGTCGCGGCCGTCGGGATCACGCACGTAAGCGCGGAAACGCACACCGTCGGTGTCGCGCTCCTTTTCCCAGATCTCCGGCATCATGCCGTAGTCGAGGGTGACGGTGCGCTCGACCGATAGCGGCGCGTAGTGCAGGCCGCCGGGCGGATGGATGTGGAGCACGGTTTGCTCACCGACTTGCATGGGCGCGGGATCGTATTTGGCGAACACCGCGTCAGGCACCGGCGTGGTCGGACCGTAGAGGCGCTCGATGTCCGCGTTGGTCACCGGTTTCCAGTCGGCGGTGATGAACTCGATGCGGGATTCGCCCGGCCCCATGCGGTCGGGGCGTTGCGGCAGGAGGCGGCCGGCTTCGCGGAGAACGGTGACAGTCGGCGCGAGTTCGGCGCGGCGGGTTTCGCTCACGTAAAAATCGGCGCGGCCGGTGGAGGCCAGCGGGGTGGTTGAGAGACCGAGTTCGCGGCAACGGTGATGCACGAACGCGAGGTCGCCGGCCACGGAGTCGAGGGCGACGAGCACCGTGTAGTGGTCGGGTGCGAGCGCAGCGACGGAGGCTTGCCAGGCGGTTTCATCGGTCTCGTGCGTGCCGCGAATCGCGGTCATGCGTCGTCCCGCATAGAAGGTGACCAAGGGCTCCCATTCGCGGCCATAGAGCAACACGACATCGTCGGGGCGAGTGAGCTCCTGCAGCCGGTTCGCGAGTTCGGGGATGGGGCGATTGCGCATCTGACCGCGGCCCAGTCCATCGCGGTAGGCGAGCGCGGACGTGGTCCAGACGGCGACCGCCAGCAACGCGACCACCGGGAGGAGGAGTTTGCGTTGCGGCGCACGTTGTTGGATCGCGACCAGACCGAGTCCCACTGCGACGACGAGGAACGGCGCGACGGCGAGGTGGTAGTAGTCGTGGACGTAATAGAGGTTGGCGAAGACCAAAGGGCCGGTGACGAAAGCCAACAGGCACAGGCCGATGGCGATGCGGATCGCCCGGTTGCCGAGCGCCAAGCCGACCGGAATGAGCACGAGCGTCCAGTGCGGCAAAATTAGGTCGGCGTGAGCCCACCACTGTTGCCACCAGACCGGATCAAGTCGCTGCGCGAGCGTGCCCCAGTTCCACTCCGTGAGGGCGGCCGAGGTGAGGAAGTCGGCGTAGGGATGGGCGGCTTTCACCGCGTCGCTCCAATGCGTCCACCAGACCACAGCGAGGATGCCCGGCGCGGTGCAAAAGCCGGAGCGATACCACGCGATGCGGCCGATCGCGCGGGCTCGAACGAACGTGAGCACGAAGGCCACGGGCAACACGACGGCGAAGCTGGTGACCTTGGTCAGCGCGGCGACGAGGCCGAGAGCGGTGGCGGCAAAAAGCCAGCGGCGTTCAAAGGTGCCGCGGTGCAACGCTTCCACCCACGCGGCCAGCCACCAGACGGCAAGGGCCGTGGCCCAGGTCTCGATCAAAACCGCCCGGGAATAGTGCACCCACAACGACGAGGTGAGCAGACCGCAGAGAATGAGGACGCGTTGATTGGCGGTCAGGTTGAGGCGGCCCAGCAGGAGCCAGAGCGCTGGCAACAGCGCGAGGGATCCGAGCACTGAAACCAGTCGGCCGGCGGCTACAACGTCACCACCGGTGACGACGGTGAACCCGGCGGTGAGGAGCTGATAAGTGGGGAACTCCATCGGCACCGACCAGGGAGGTCCGAGGCCGTTGAAGGGCGTGAGCGGCGACGGACCCTGTTCCTGCAGCAGTTGCGCGGTGATGGCCGTCTGCGCCTGTCGTGAGCTGTGTGAGTCGGTCACCGGCAGACTCCAGCCGCGGACCACGCCCCAGCCGAAGAAGCCCAGCACGAGCAACGCGGCGAGCGTCACGACGGGATGGATACGGCGGAGTTGGACCCAGAGCGCGTTCATGAGGCAGAATTGGGAGACGATGGCTCGCGGCGGGCAAAGGCCCACATGGGAGCCAGCACCCAGCAGGCGATGACCAACGCCGAAGCGGGGGCGAGGTAAGCGCCGATGAGGGCGTAGAAGGAGGTGACGTGCACCAGCGTGACGACCACGCTCAACGCGAGCGCGCCGCCCCAACAGGCGCAGAGGAAGGCCAACTGCAGGCGAGCCGACACCTCACGTCGTGCGCGCCACGCCACGATGGCGGTGGCGAGTAGGGCGAACCCCGTCAGCCACCAGCCGGTAAGTTGGTAGATGCGATGAATGGCGAGACGGATGCGTCCGTCGGTGGAGGGCGGCGAACGTTCCCACACCGGGCGGGCGTGCAGAAAGGCGGCGAGTTCCTCGATCTGCTCCGGATTACCGGAGGAGGGCACGGCGACGGCCTTAAAGTCAGTGCAGCGCACGACCAGATCGAGGGCCTGGCCGAGGGCCGGGGTCACTTGGTCGGAATACGCCTCCTGCCAGCGCGGGAAGAAACCGTGGCGCGATTTGCCGCCGGCGAGCGCACCGGAATCGACGGCGGTATTAATCTCCGTGGCGACTCTGGCCCAATAGGTTTCGGCGGCGGTGGCGGACTCGTAATAACCGAGTCGAGCGGCGGCCTCGCGCAGGGCCCATTGATACCAACCGCCGCGAATTTCGAGCCCGGCCCGCGCGTGGTTGCCGTCGCGCCCCCAGCCGGGTTTGGCCCATTTTTCGGTCAGTTCGCCGTCGAGCAAGGGCGCGATTTCGGCGAAAGCCGGGCTGTGCGGATAGATGGTTTCGCGGGTGGCGAGCGTGAGCGGCACGCCCGGGATCGGGTCTATGGGATCGACGCGCAACATGGCCCCATAGGCGGCGGGGAAACTGCCTTCGGCGACATCGACCGTTACGACCTGGCCGTAGTGGGATGCATTCCAGGCGCGGTGGGTCATGCGCAGGCCCTGGAAGACCAACAGCGGCAACAGGCACACCGCGAGCCGAGCGAGGCGGGAGCCGTGTGGTGCGGTCCACAGGCCGATCACGGCGGCGCCGAGGGTAAGGGCGATCGAGGGGGCCAACCAGATGGCTTCCTCGCGGGAAGCCCAGAAGACGCTGGCGCTTAGTCCGGCCAGGAGCGCCCACGGCACGAGGCGCGCGGTGGTAAGGTCACGCACCCGCGACCGGGCCAGCAAACCGACGAAGCCGGCCAGCGTGAGCAGCACGAGCGGAGTTTGCACGGCGCTGCGCAGGACCCGGCCCACGACCTCGGCGGACAGGTTCTGCGGGTCGAGTAACAGGATGGTGAATACGAGCAGTCGCGGTCCGGCGGAGCGCAGCCACGGGCTCAGCGCCCAGACGAAGAGACCGCAGGCCAGCGCGTGAAACAGGGCGGTGTTGAGCTGCAGCGGCAGGCCGGTGAGCGCCGACAGGGCGACCAGCATCGCGTAGGCCGGACCCTTGGCGAGGGTGAGTTCGTGGTAGGGCCCGAGCCACTCGCCGGCGGCGAAGGCGCGGGCTTGGTCCATGAACAGGCGGTCGTCGTGGATGGCGCCAGCGAAGATCGTCTGGCCAATGCCGACGACGAGCCAGACCTTGGCGGCGGTGAGCGCCAGCATGACGGCGAGCTCAACCGGTTTGTGTTCGAGCGAACGTGCCAGCAGGGCGCCGATCAGCAGCAAGGCCGAGAGGCCGACCGCGCAGATCATCGCGACCACATAAGGGTTGGCCAAGCTGCCCCACGGGGAGCGCAGCTGGATGGAGCTCACCTGCAGGGGCACGTCGAGTTCGTCGGGCAGATCGATGCGGGCGAGGCGGCTGTCCTCCAGTTCCCACACGAGAGCGTGGCCGACGGGCGTGTCTTCGACGGTGGCGGTGACGACCCAGTCCTGGTTGATCACGGGCGCACCGAGGTGGGCGGGCGATGGATACACATACCAGCCGCCGGGATGGTAGGGACCGAGTGCGTTGATGCGCAGCTCGGTGAGCGGCATGGAGGCCGCCGGGATCGCGAGATGGCCGAAGGGATCGGGCCCTGTCACGGTGAGTGTGGCGGTTTCGGCATCCCAGGTGAGGTTGTTCAGGCGCTCCCAACGGATGTCGGAGGGAGCGAGTTCGACATCGGTTTGGCTACCGCGTTGCCAGGCGAGAAACGCAGCCAAGACGGCGCACAACAGGGCCAGCCAGAGCGGCCAACGCGGGGCGGGTTTGCTGTGCTTGCGGTCGGCCATGCGGAGACTAGCGACGCAAGCGCAGTCGCATCATGTCGACGAAGAAACCGGCGAGCGCGACTTGGAGCGACAGCACCATGCAGGTGACGCCGGGCACGACCCAACGCAGGATGCGCGTGGGGGACAGTTCGCCGAAGGAGGTTTGCGACCATTGCAGCACGGCTTCGATGGAGAGCCCAAGTCCGAGCGCGCCGAGGGCGACGGCGGCGACGATGCCGCGTTCGAGGGTGAAGCCGGCAAAAGGCGGAGGGCTGTTCTCGTCGCGGCTGCCGGGCGCGAGGCCGGCCTCATGAACGAAGACTTTGGAAATGACCGCAAAAGCGACCGCTTGGAAACCACACAGGATGGCCGCGGCCGCGTAGAGCAAGGTGTGCACGTCGAGCACCACGCCACCGAGATCGAGCGGACCGCGCAGCAAGGTGGCGAAACCGGTGAGACCGGCGGCGAGCAAAGCGAGGCCGGGCAGCAGGAACAGCCAGCGCGGGCTGAAGAGCAGCATGAAGCGCAGGTGTCGCCAGCCGTCGCGCCACGGGCGCAGGTGCGGCGGACGGTCGCGGCCATCGGGTCGCAGCGAGACGGGGGTCTCCACCATCTTGAGGCCGGAGAGGGAGGCTTTGATCACCATCTCGGAGGCGAACTCCATGCCGCCGGTGCGCAGGTCGAGACCGGTGAGCGCGGCTTTGGAACCGCCACGCAGTCCGCAGTGAAAATCGCGGGTGGGAATCTTGAAGAAGAGGCGTCCCAGAAAACTCAATACAGGGTTGCCGATGTAGCGGTTTTTCCAGGGCATGGCGCCGGGCTGGATACCGCCGGCGAAGCGGTTACCCATGGCGATATCGGCGCCGGCGCGCAGGGCGTCGAGCATGGGACCACATTCGCGAAAGTCGTAACTACCGTCGGCGTCGGCCATGATGACGTAGCGACCGCGCGCGGACTGAATGCCGGTGTTGAGCGCGTGGCCGTAGCCGCGCTGAGTGACGGGCACAACGCGGGCGCCGGCGGCTGCGGCGATGGCTTGGGAACCGTCGGTGCTGCCGTTGTCGGCGATGAGAATTTCAGCCGACACGCCGAGGCGATCGATGATCTCCTGACACTCCGCCAGGCAGGACGGCAGCGTGAGGGCCTCGTTGAGGCAGGGCATGAGCAAGGTGAGCTCGATGTCGGTGGAATCGGTCATGACGGGGAACGCAAACGGCGACTGAAGAGCAGGACGACGCCACCGAGCAACCACAGGCTGCCCGAGACGAGCGTGGCCCCGGCGAGGGTGCGATGGGCGGGCGCGGCGCGTTCGGCGCGGAGACGTGCCTGCCAGCCGGCGGCCCAGGTGGGATCGTCGGTGAAGACGGGGCGGGTGACGCCGAGCCAACCCTCGCGATCGGGCCGGCCGTCGAAGAGATAGAGCACGGCGTTCCAGCCGCGGTGGGCGGAGGTGTCGATGGTCCAGGTATACCAACCGCTCTCGGGGTTCGGGCCGTCGTAGCCGGACCATTGCGGTTCCCCGCCATCGGGCGGCAGGAGTTTCCAGCGCATGCCGTTGCCGTGCGCGCAGGGGAAACCCGTGAAAAGGACCGACAAGGTGTCGGCGGTGATCGGAATGGGCGCGCTGGCGAGGGTGCCTTGGAAGCCGTTGGTTTTGCCGCCGAAGGCCGTGCCGTGGGTGAAGGGCCGCCAGGTTTCCGGTTCAGACAAGACCGCGCCCGGCGTTTGCGAGGTGTCGACCTCACCATGGCCCTCGTAGTGGAAACTCAGGTCGGCGAACGACAGTCCCGGGTCGGCGGGGGCCATGAGTTGGCGAATGCGTTCGGTGGCGTCGAATTCCAGCGGCAGTTCCCACGTGGACCAAAGGGCGGCGAAGGTGAGCACGACCGAAGTCGAGGACCACCAGAGGCGTGGTGCGGTCCAGGTGGAGGGACCGACGTCGGCATCGGCCGTGGACGTGGAGGGACGACGCACCAAGAGGCTCGCACCGAGTCCGGCGAAACCGAGCAAGGCGATGAGCAATCGGCCGTCGAGGATGAGGTGGGTGATGCCGCCCAGCCGGCCGTGATCGTCGCGGGCTTCGGGCGCGCCGGTTTCGGGCGGCAGGTAGGCACGGACGCCGGCCTTGTCCAACAGCGCCTGCACGGAAGGCGGGTAGGTGAAGAGCAGGGCGCCGCCGCGTTCGAGCGAAAGCACGGCGGGATCGCGGGTGGCGATGTAGTCGTGAACGCGCTGCAGGTTGGCGGGGTTTTCGCGGAAGCGGTTGGAGAGGTTAAAGCCGGCGTGGCTTTGGGTGGATTCCCACCAGAAGCCCTCCAGCGGCACGAGCAGCCAGAGGGTGGCGAGGACCACGGTGGCGACGCGCACGAGGCGGCGGGGCCAGGCCTGCCAGAGCAGGAGAACGGCGGCACCATTGGTGGCGAAACCGAGCAGCAGGAAATCGCAGTAACGCGAGGCGAAGGTATAGGTCTCGGCGGCGCGACCGTAACCGATGGCGGCGGCCTGACCGCCGACCCACAGACCCAAAACCAATACAAAGGCGGTGGGCGTATCGAGGCGGCGACGGGCAAAACGATCGATGGGGAGCAGCAACCACGGCGCCCAGAGCAGGAAAGCCCAGGCGGGATGGGCGGTGGGGAAGGCGAGTTGACGCAGGCCGACCTCAAGCGCCAAGGGAATCGAATCGGCGGCGAGGTGCGCGGTGGTTTCGATCGACGGAAAGAGGGTGAAGAAGGCGAGGATGGTGATCGCGGCAAGGGCGGCGTTGAGCGCGTGCAGCGAGCGGTCGCCATCGTTGCGCACGAAGCGCCAGACGCAGATCGGCAGCAGGGCGAAGTGGGCGAGGATGGCCGAGTGTTGGGTGAAGAGCACCAGCACGCCGGCGAGTTGGGCGAGCCACCAGACGGCGTCGCGGGAAGTGCGGCTGGTGAGCAGGTAGAGGTAGCAGACCGAAAGCAGGATCTGGGTGTAGGGCAGCGACTGGATACCCCAGAGGGTGTTTTCCCAACCGATGGGCAAGGCCATCACGGCACCGGTGAAAAGGGCAAAGACGACGCGCAGGCGCGGACCGAAGGCGGGCAACACACCGCGCAAAAACACCGCGATGGCGCCGGCGAGGATGAAGGCGTTGAAGGTGGTCTCGACGAGGTTGTTCCACTGGCCGTTCAGGCGCAGGAGCGCGAAGGACAGCACGCGGGTGAGGACGGGCCAATGGTCGTTGAGCGGTTGGAGGAAGGAGGCGCCGGTGAGGTTGCCGTCGACCCACGGGCCGAGGAGTTCGACGCCCGTGAGTTGCCACTGATCGCGGTAGGGCAGGACGGTGCCGAAGATGGCGATCAGGTCGAGGTGAGCCGCGAGCGCGAGCAGGGCTCCGCCGAGGGCGGCGAGCCACAGTGCGCGGGTTGCTGGCGGTTGATCAGGCACGGGCTTATTCGATCACGATGTCGGCCCAGGTGGTCCAGTCCCAGGCGGGGTGGTCCCGAATGCTGATTTCGAAACGCAGCGTGCCGGCGGGGAGATCGGCGGTGGAGACGTCGAAGTCCACCAACCCGCGATCGGCCTCGTTGGTGAAGGGCTGCAGCTCGCGGGCGTAGAGTTCGCGCTCTTCGGTGCCGTCGGTCCAGAGGATGCGGAAGAGGGCACCGTCGGTTTCACCGCCGTTGGTGTAGGCGCCGGGCGGATACCCGTGGGCGCCGCGGATGTGCTGGGTGCCAGCACGGAAGGGGAAGGTCATCAGGCTGGGCGCATGCATCACGAGCGCCTCGCGGCCATCGATCTTGAGCTTGGACGGCGCGGTGGCGGAGGAGAAATCGAGCGGGAGCTCCGAGAACATGGAGAACTTCTCCCGTTCAAGTTGCTTCTCGTATTCCTGTTTGAGGGCGGTGGGCTGCAACGAGCTCAGGGAGACCAGGGCGGTATCCGCGAAGTAATGACGGTCGGCCTTGTCGACGACGAGGCGCACGGATTTCACGAGGTGTGGGTTCTTGCCGCCGTGGGCTTCGAGGTAGGACTCGAAGTCGAGCACCAGCGGGTTGATCTGGAACCCGGCACGAGCGGAGGTGAGGGGCAGGCGGTAGTTGAAGATTTCGCCAGCGACGTCGGTCACCTCGAGGTGCACGAAGGGAGGTTTGTAGAGGAAACTACGGGCCTTGCCGGTGAGGCTGAAGGGCAGGTCGATTTCGATCCAGAGGTGGCGGTCGCCGTATTCGGAGAGGGAGAGCGGCTGACCGATTTCGAGGTCGAGGGTGCGCAGGCGGCGGGGGCGCAGGCTCTCGATCGGGGCGTGTTCGGCGCGGCGTTGGAAGAGGTAGAAGTCTTTTTCCAGCAGCTTGAAGGTGTAGAGGTGCGGGAAGAAGGCCATGAGCTGCGAGTCGTCCATGAGTAGCGGGCGCTCGTCGATGGTCTGCAGCTTGAGGAGGAGAAATTCGGGAGCGCGCTCGGAGGTGATGAACTCGGCGTTCAGCTCGGTGAGTTTGGGGGTGTAAACCGAGTAACTCTGGAAGATGGGGCGCGGCGTGTAGTTGAAGTTGTTGAAGAGCGCGATGGCTTGTTCGTAGCCGAGCACGTCGAGCGAGGCGTCGCCGACGAGTTGTTTGGTTTTTTCGAGTTCACCTTCGCGGCGCCAGTGGTCGAGCTGGCCACCGAGGTCCCCGCGGAAGCGATCCCAATCGAGCAGGTATTGCAGGTTATACTGCAGCTTCTCGTTGGTGATGTTGGGGGCGTAATCGATGTTGGAGGTGAAGGTGCCGCGCATGCCGGAGAGGCAGAAGAAGGCGGCCAAACCGAGGGCGACGCGAGGCACCCAACGGCGGCGTGCGAGCGTTTCGCCGAAGAGCGCGGGGAAGGCGACGGCGGGCACGAGGGCGCAGTAGAAAAAGCCCAGCATGTGACCGTCGGCGCGCACGAAGCCGTGTTTCCAGTTGAGGAAGAGGAAGGCGGCGAGGATGAGGACGAGGGCGGCGGAGCGCAGGCGATCGGGTTGGGTGAGCGCGTGCCAGACCAGGTAGGCGCCGAGCATGGCGAAGGTCAGGAAAGCGAGCGTGAGCTGGCTGGCGTAGCCGGTTTCGCCGCGCGGGGTGGGCAGGCCCATGGCGGCTTGGTAACCGGAACTCACGTCCAAGGAATGTAGCACGTAGGCGGGCAGGTTGAGCAGCGACTGGCCGCAGGCGACCCAGAGGGCGAGGAAGCCGAGGCCGAAGCAACCGAGGAGCCATAGAGCGGCGCGACGTTCGCCGCGAACGAGCCCGAAGCCGACGGCCACGGCCACCACAAAGCCGGCGAAGAGCAGGTTGGTGAATTTGATGACCGCGAGGAAGGCGAGAAAGAGTCCGAGGAGGACGGGGCGCGGGGAACGCCCCTCGGCGAGTGCCTTGACGGCGTTCCAGCCGCAGAAGGCGATCACGATCATGTGCAGGGCATCGCCGTAGCCGACGCCCCACAGAATGAAGAAGGTGAAGTAGGCGAAGCGCGCGACCCCGCTGAGCGGGCGCGCCATGTGCACGATCAGGCCGGCGGCGATGGCGGAGAACGCTACCTGGAAGGCGACGTAGGCGTAGAAGTAGAGGCCGACGTAAGTGTTACCGAGGAGGAAGCCGAGGGGGCCGTAGGTGAAGACGACTTCGGTGCCGAACTGGTAGTCGCGTTGGAAGAAGTAGGCGAGGGCCTGACGCCAGGAGGAGTCCAACTCCAGCAGCGGTTTCTGCGGCAGCGTGAGGGCGAGCAGCGTGAGCAGCAGCCAGAGCAGCACCTCACCGGGGCGGTAGGGCTGGGGCGCAGAGGTGGCGGGCGAGGCAGAGGAGGGCGTGGGCGAGACCGCGGCGGACATGGAAGGCGATGACTTGAACGAATGCGGGGCCAGCCGTCTACGGGGAAGTTTCGAGGACGATGTTGGCCCATTCGGTCCAATCGCTCGAAGCGGAGCCGGTCGGACCGGGGTTGATGTCAAACTCGATCACCCGTGGACCGGGGGCGGACGGGAGCTCATACTCGAAGCGCAGGTGTCCGCGGTCCTCCGGACGGGAGGCTGGATCGATGAAGTGGCGCATCAACTCCCGTTCGCCGCCGTCGGCAAAGAGCAGACGGATGATAAATTCCGCGCCATCGGTCGGGTGGGTGTTGTCGGCGGCATAGGCTCCGGCGGGGATGCCGTAGAAACCCCAGATGCGATTGGCCGCATCGGGCAGGGTGTAGCGCAGGACCGAGGGGGCGTGGACGGCGAAGATGCGTTTGTTGTCGTAGACATCGAGGCGCGGATCGATGAGTGAGCGCACGCCGTCCGCCGGGACGCGGCTGTCGATGATGGGCAGGGCAAAGGTCGTGGCGACCTCGGGACTGGCGGTGAGCGGCATCACCTTCACGTCGCGGCTTGGGCCCGGTTGCCAAGGGCCGTCGCCGAATCGCGCCCACGCGCGGAAAGGCAAGGTCGTCATCTCGTCCGTGGCGGTAAAGGGAATGGTGATTTGGGAGTAGGGGGCGTGAGCGATCTCGACGGCGGCGAGAACTTCGTCCTCCAGTGTCAGCGCCAAGCCCGTGAGCGGCAGACCGTCTTGGCTCTCGCCGAACACACCGATGTGGAGCCGACCGAGGGAGACGGGATTACCGACCTCGAGGCTGATCTGGTTGCCTGCGGCGGGAGCGTTGAGATCGAGTTCAGGCGGGGTATCGAGGCGGCGACGATACATGGCGAAGCCGTAGGAGCGGATGCGGTCCGGCTCGAGTTCGACATAGTGGGCGTCGATCCAGTCGCGCAGCCGAGGGAACTTGCGCAGGGGGTATTTGGCGAAACCGCGGTATTCCTGCAGGGAGCCATCGACAATGATGGGCGGTTTGGAGGCCTCCAGGTCGGCGAGGAGATCGTCCATCGCGTTGGGCAGGATGGCGTAGGACGTGTCGATGTCGGGGGCCGTATTGGTCCAGGGGATGAGGCCGGTCTGGAAGGAGCAGTAGAGGAAGCGGGAGGCCGGCAGGCGATCTGCCAGGGTGTAGAGGTCGGTGTTGTAGCCCCAGATGAAGATGGGCTCATCGTCGGAGGTGTAGGCATGCACGGTTTCGACCAGCCGGTGGGTGGTATCAAGGGGGTAGCTGTCGACCGTGCGGGACAAGCGGGCGTGCCAAACGGTAGGAGCGACAAAGGCGACCGCCAGAACGGTGGCCGCGACGCGTTGGCCCCGGGGGCTGAGATGGAGCAGTCGACCGAGGGTGGTGGTCAAGCCACGCAACGCCCAAGCGGCGGCCCAGGAAAAGGGGGCCAGGCAAACGAAGAAGTAGTGATCAAAACCGCGGCCGCCAGCCATGGCCGAACCGAGGGCGAGACCCGACCAGGCGAGCAGGTAAAATTCCACCGGGCGGGCTTGGCGCAGGCTGTCCGAAGCCCGGGCCTGAAGCGCACGCACAACGAGGGCGGCGGCAGCGGCGGAACCGAGAATCAAGACGTGAGGATACTGTTCCCAAAGGAGCCGGAACCAGATGGTGGCGGAGAGGATTTTGTCGGGGAACGAAATCTCGGCGCCGTAATATTTCACGTTGTAGGCCCAGCCATAGAGCCAGAAGTCATCGAGGGCTCCGGCCGATGCCAATAGTCCGGCGGTGATGAGTAGGGGCACCGCCAAGCCGGCCAGCAGGGCCCCACCACACGCGAGCGCTCCGAACCAACCCAGCCGTTTCGCCAGCAACAGGCCGGCGAGGGCGACGAACGGTGGTCCGATCTCGAGGAGGGCGGATTGTTTGCTCAGCACGGCGAGGCTGAGGAGCACGCCGCTGGCCGCCGCGCGGAGGGACGAGGGGGCGCGATCGGTGGGCCAAAGAAAGCAGGCGGCGGCGGCGGTGGAGAAGAGCGCGACAAACCACTCGGTGTGCACCGCGTAGGCGTCGGCGGGCTGGAGGAGTTTGCTGGTCAGGGCGCCGTAGGTGAGGGCGGCGAGCAAGGCGGTGATATTGCCGTGGTGGCGGCGCACGACTGCCCCGAGCAGGAGCATGGTGGCGACGATCATGGCGGTGAGCACCACACGCATGGCGGGCAGGCTGTTGCCGGTGATCGAGTAAACCGCCGCAAACACGTAATAGGTGAGCGGGGTGCGTTGATCGATCGCGTCACGATAGATAACGCCACCGTCCAGGATGACGTCGGCGACTGAGGTGTGGATGGCTTCGTCGACGTTCCAGATGGCCGTCGACCACGTGGGGGCACGGAGCCAGAAGATCCATGCGGTCAGCAGCGCGGCGACCAGGAGTAAAAGCCAGTTTTTGCGCAGGGAAGTGAAGTTAGGCATGGAGAGAGTGGGGGGACAAAAGCAGGACTGAGGCCGACGGATGGCAACCTCGGGGAAGGCGGATGACGGAACAGCCGAGTGGGTGGATCATGGCGTGGTCGAATTTTCGCGGAGTGCGCCGGAGAAGGGGCCCCAGAGGGTCCAGTCCAGTTCCGGATCGGAGTTGGGACCGGTGGTGGAGCGAATGATGAGCTGGTCGCCGGGGTCGGCGCGAGGCAGAGGCACGGTGACCTCCAATCGTCGGCGATGTTGCGGTTCCACATGCGGATTCCACGCCGAGCGGTGCAGTTGCTCGATTTCTCCGCCAGAGGATAGCCGTTCCACGACGAGTTCGATGCCGTCCGTGACGTGTGGCTCGACCCGGTTTTCGTAGGCACCGGGCTTGAAGGCGAAGCGGATGGTGACCGCGGCCAGACGGGTGGGGAACGAATAGATCAAGCGAGAAGGGGCATGGGCGTCCCACCAGCCCTCCGGCGTGCGGGTGTCGATGATTTCCGCTTGGCCGAAGCTGCCATGGAGCGGAGTGAGGTTCGTGTCGTCGGGCAGGGTGATGTCGGGTCCGGGACCGAGCAGGCGGCCGTCAGCCAGCATCGTCCAATCGCCCGACTTTTCATTGAACTGACCCTCGTCGATGACGAACTGGAGCTCGCCGTCGGAGCGACGAGTCAGTGGCAGTTCCACGGTTTGCAGACCGCGGTCGTGTTCGAGATACATCGGGTTCATGTAGCGCGAGAACAGGACCTCGCGTTGGCCGGCGGCCGAAACGTGTTCGATACGAAACTCCGCTCCGGTGGTCGGGTGTTCCGGCGGCCGTTGCCAGGTGTCATCGGTGAAGCCGTAACGCATCACCACGCCGGTAAAGCCGGGGCGCAAAAGGTAGTGCACGCGAGCGGGGGCATGCATGAACCAACGTTGAGCATCGATGGGCGACGGAAGGCCGCCGACGCCTATTTCACTGTGGATGGCATGAATGGCTTGGTCCCCTAGGTGCAGCACCGGGCCCACGGCATCAACCAGGAGCGCGCTTACGCGGGCGTGGGGGGCATCGGGAGTGGGCGACCACGCCAGGGTAACACGGGCTGGACGCGGCGACGGCAGGATGGTCGAGAACTGACCTCCCGTTTCATCCTGAAGCGGCAGCGCGGGAATATCGTCACCGTTGGCGGCAGTGAAACGAAGCAGGGGTGCACCCGCTCCATCCCAGCGGAAAGACAGCCGCTGGGCGGCGGCGGGGAGGGGGAAGGTCAACGAACCGGGGCCGTTCAGTTGCCACTCGGGGGTGGTTGGGCTGGAAGTGGCCATTGCGGTGGACCAGTCGCCGGTCGATGCGAGGGGCGAGAGGACGGAATTGCCCCACCGCAGGACCGGGGGACCGCCGAAGGCGGCGCGGTTCAAATTCAGCAACAGGGCGACCTCGGCCTCGGTCGCGATGTTGATCGGCAGTTCCGGTGCGTCGACCGCGGTGGTGCGCAGGGTGATGCGATCACTGCCAAGGCCGTGCAGTTCGGTCAACGGAATGAGGAATGCGATGCTACGGTCGGGCTCGTCCGTCGCCGGGAGACGGAGGTGGCGAATGGGGTGGCCTTCGACCAGTAACAGGACGTCCTGCTCGAGCCGGGAGGACAGTTCGGCGCTGACTCGAATGATCGCATCCTCACCGGGGCCGTCTTCGAAACGGATGGCAGGAGCAGGCATCAGTTGTGCGTCTCGGGCCGTTTCGATGTCGGAGGCGGCGATGGGTTGCAGGCGCAGGAATGCGCGGGCACTGAAGACCTGCAAGTCAACGGACGTCACCTCCGCGTAGTGGTCGGGCAGCCAGTCGCGAAACCAGGACTGCTGGACCAGCGGATACTTGGTGTAGTAACGAGCGGAGGTCGCAACGATGAGCCGCGGCGGATCGGGCTGGAGGTCGTCCCGGAGTTGATCCCACGCGCCGGGGACGATGGCGTAACTGGTATCCACGTCGGGTGCGACATTGGTCCACGGAATCATGCCCGTGAGGAAATTGGTGTTGCTGAAACGGGACGCCGGCAATCGGTGCATCCAGCCGTAGATTTCCGGGAAAAATCCCCATACAAAAACGCGGTCGGAGGGGGCGGTATACGCTTTGGCCAAAGGAGGGAAGACGATGATTCCGGGGGAGGCGGGCACCGTCACGTAACGATGCACGATCGTGGCGTGTTGGACCGAATTCACCAGGCAGTAGCAGAGCATGACCCCAGCCAGTAGACGAAGGGGCCAAGACCTTCGTGGCGGGCTGACGAGGAGGGTCCAGGCCCGCGCGAATATCCAGCCCGAGGCCAGGCAAATGGCGGGCAGCATGTGCAGGGCGTAGTGGGGAAAATCGCGTCCACTCAGCAGGCAGGAAATCCAACCGGCCGCGCCCCAACCGAGGATCAGCCACGGCAGCACGGGCAACGACTGCCCGCCGGCCCGCGGCAAATTGCGCGGACTGAAGACATAAACCAGCAAACCGATGATGCCCACCGCCGTGGCTAGGCCTAAGAGCGGAGCGTGTTCGCTCAACAATTTGAAAGGTAAGCGGAAGCCCTGGAGGCGTTCGGCGAACGGGACTTCCGGCACGTAAATCGACGTATTGTAAGTCCACGCATACCAACGAAACGCGTCGCCTGCGCCATTGGCGGCAAAGTAAGCCCAGGCCGCGATGAAGGGGAGCACCACGCCGATCGCGGTGGCGGTGAGGTAAGCCACCCGTTGCCGGCGTGTTCCGGCGGCGACGAAGCACTGCAGCAGCGAAATGACGAGCACCACACCGTAGTCGAGCAGAGCGGGCTGTTTGTTGAGAGCGGCCAATCCGAAGCAGATGCCAACGAGCACGCCGTGGCGTTTGCGGGCAGCGGCGTGGGTGGAGGCAAACACCAGAAACCCCAGCAATGAAAACGCCTCCATGAACCATTCGGTGTGCAGGGCCATGGTTTCAGGCGGGCCCTGCAACGTGAAGGAGAGGATGGAAAACACCAGTGCCGCGGCGACGCCGGTGCGAGGCTCGCCCAGTCGCCGCGCGAGCGAAAACAAGCCGTAGGCAAATAGACCCAGTAGGGCGTTGAAGGCGAGACGGGTGCCGATGATGTTCCAGTCGCCCAACAGCAGCAGGGCGGCCGCCTTGAGGTAGGGCACCAACGGACCGCGATGGTCCGCGGCGTCGCGATACATCACGTCACCATCCAGGATCTGCTGGGCGAGGGTGAAGGTGACGCCCTCATCGAGGTTATAAAAAATGCGATCGGTAAACGAGACCCGCAGACCAAATGCGAAGCAGACCAGGCCCAGGAGCAGAATCCACTGCACGCGGGGTCGCGGCGAGCCGGGCGAACCGGCAGGGGTGGTTGCCGAGACACTCATGGGTGACTGCGACCGGTGAAGGTGCCCCAGTAGGCCCAGTCAAACGCGGCGTTTTGATTGGGGCCGGGCAACATTTGGAAAATCAGCTTACCGGTGTCGTTCTCCGGCAGCTGACGCGTGACGTGTTGGCGGCCGACGTCTTCGGGGCGGATCGAAGGATCGAGGTGGCGATGGTAAACCTGGATGGGCGTCTCGCTGCCGTCGGGCAAAAACTCGACGATGACAATCACACCATCACTGCGCAGTCGGCCGGACTCGTCGCGCGGAATGCCGTCCTCCAAGCCAAATTCGAAGTCGATGAATGCCAAGCCGGCCGGTTTAGGGTATTCGAGGCGGCTGGGAGAATGGCCGGTCCAGGTATTGGGGTGCCCTTCCTGCAGCCGACTGCCCCCGGCACCTTGGTAGGCGCTGGCACGGATGCGGCCGTTTTCAGCTCCCGACCATTGCAGCGGAGGCCCGGCCGGGAGAGCCACCGGATCCATGATCCATGCCCAGTCCCAGGCACCGTTGCCCACGGGGCCTTCGGTAGTGCGGATGCGAAGCACGCCTGACTCGGAGACCGGAATATCGATGATGGAGGTTTGAGGGCCACGGTCCGTCGGATTGTTGAGCGGATCCAGATGGCGGGTGAAGAGAGGCACGGGCTCGGGGTCATCACCAACGAAGTATTCAACGTAAAAGGTGACCCCGTCGGTCCGACCGCCATCGGGGGTCCATGCGCCGTCGTCGATGCCGTAGTCGAGCTGGAGGGCGGGGAAAGGAGGCGGCGAGGGGAAGATCCAATCCATGTGCCCCGGCGCGTGGAGCAGCCACGACTGGTCGGCTTTGCGCATCCACTGGGAGAGCTCGTCTTCGGAGTGATCGCGGGCCACGGCGACGATTCGACCGTCGAGGAAGATACGCGGTCGTTGCACGTCGGCCGAAGCGTCGCCGAAAAAGAACTCGTCGAACTGGGGATTCGAGCGGGGGCCATTGAGGAAGAGAAATTCCAGCTGGCCGGGACCACGGGGAGGCAACGCCACCGATTCGCGCTGCGTGGAGCGATGGCGACCCTCGGTGAGGTTGCTCAGGCGGGTGTGCCAGATACGTTGCGGGGGAGAACCATCGGCCGGCAGCCAGTTGATGACCACGTCGTAGCCGTCGCTTTCGTTGTAGAGCCACGGGTGCAGGCCGTGGAAAAAGTCGATCCGGCGCACGGAGGCTTCGCAGGGATAAACGAGGCGAGCGGGGGCGGAAAGGGCGACGGCGTGGGGTTGTTGGGGAGCGACTCGGGTGGCTTCGCTGGATTGCGAAATCTTGGTGGGCTGCACGAGGACGCCGTTGAGCATCAGGGCCGGCAACGGACCGCGAGCATCGTCGGCCGCCTGTCGTGCGACGGGCAGGTTGATCGCGGGACTGGCGGCGAGCGTGCCGTCTTCGCGTCGGCCGACGAACTGCAGGTGGCGGGAGTCGGCAAACGCAGTGTGATCGATAAAAACGCTGACCTCGGCGGGTTCAGTTGGGGCGTAGGGAAACGAAGCCACCGCGCGACCGTCGGCCCAGATGCTGAAATGTTGCCAGCCGGTAGGGCCGGAGAGTTTTAAGAGATGGCCTTCGCCGGGGCGGTTATTGGCGGTGAGCGTCAGTTGGAGGTCTGCCGACTCGCTTGTTTCGTTGGAGGACGCCAGCGGCTCGGTGGCAACGTCCAGGCGGCGGTAGAACCGGATATTGCCGTAGATCGCCTCATGCCGGACCTCGACATACCGGGTGACAACCTGCTGCCAGATGAGCGGGTGGTCACTGAGGGGAAACTTGCCTTGGGCGCGCTCATGTTTGATGTCCACGATCAGCGCGGGCGGCGAGGCGGCGAAGTCTTCCTGCAGTTTGTCCCAGGCACCGGGCACAATCTGCGCGGAGGTGTCGACGAGGGCATCCATATTGGCCCAGGGCACAAAACCGGTGAGGAAATTGGTGTAATTAAAGCGGGTAGCCGGCAGTCGGTGACTGGTGAGGTAGAACTCCGGATAGTAACCCCAGACGAAGATCCGTTCGGCGGGGGACGTGAAGTGGTCTACCAATTCAGGGACGTCGGCGTTGCCCAAGCCCCATTGTTGAGTGCCCCGGTATTGGGCGACGACGCGGGGGATCGTTTGCCAGCTCAACGCCCCGGCCACGGTGAGCAACACGACCGCAGCGGCCCAGCGCAGTAAACCGCGCCGCTCGCGCAGCAGTCGGTAGAGTTGGTGCAGCCACCAGCCGGCGGCGAGTGACAGACCCGGCAACACCTGCGCGGCATAGTGCACAAAGGTGCGGCCGCTGAGGGTGGTGGCGACGAGCCCGGTCGCGGTCCACCCCAGGGTGATCCACAACAGCACACGAAAGTTGGGGATGGCAGGCGTGTCGGAAGCCGTCGTTTCGCGCGGGCGGAACAGGCCGAGCAGCGCGGGAATAAGGATGCAGACACCTCCCAGAACGCCGAGCACGCCGATCACGGGCATGTTGGCCCACGCGGCGGTGAAGGGCATCTGGATCGTCGCCCAGTAGTCGATCGGGCCACCGGCGGGCACGTAGATCGCGGTGTTGTAGGTGAAGGCGTAGAAAACGAAATCGGACCACACGCCCTTGGCCGCAAAATAGACGGCAAAGGCGGCGAGCGGCAGCACGGCGCCCACCAACTGGCCGGCGAACAAGGCGCCCCAGCGGCGGCGGTCCTGCAGCTCGCGGGCAGCGGCGATGCCGATGATCACCCACGTCGCGCCAAAATCGAGCAGGGCCGGTTGCTTACAGAGAATGGAAAGACCGAAGGCCAGCCCAACGGGTAAGCCGCGGCGGAAACTCGGCGCGCTGAGCGCTCCGGCAAAGAGCCAGAATCCGAGCGTGGAGAAAAAGACCAGAAACCACGCCGTGCTGGCAGACGGACCGTCGGGCAGGCCGAGGTAGAGGAACGCTCCGAGCAGGTGAACGCCGGCGGCGGCGAAGCCCGTGCCCTCGTCGCCGAGCCGACGGCCGATGCTCCAGAGCATAACCGCGCTGAGGCCGAGCATGGCGGCGAGCACGAGGCGCACGGCGAAGACATTCCAGTCGCCGGCGACGAGCAGGATTGCGGCCTTGAGGTAGGGCACGAGCGGCGTGCGATGATCAACCGCGTCGCGATACATCACTTCGCCTTCGGCGAGTTGCTGCGCGATCGTGAAGGTCACGCCCTCATCGATGCCGAAGTGCGGTTTGTCCAAGCCCGGCCAGCGCAACAGCACCGCGGCAAGAACCACAACCACGACAAAGAGGCCGCGTAAAAGGGAGGCGGTCGACGACTTCAAGGCGGGCTCATGGTTGAATCAGATGGTGGGGCGGCAGGTGGTTACCAACTGGATTCAACCCGGTCGCCTCGGCCAGAGAGTCGACGTGGTTGGTTGCGGGTGGTGTTACCGTCGTAGTCAAGGACGGCTTGGCGGGCAAGATCGGCGTGGTCGGGCAGGACGCGATCGGGGTGGTAGGCGCGCACGACCTTGCTGTAGGCGACGGGCACGGTGGAGGTGCCGTGGAGCAGCTTGTCGAGGCAGGTCTTCATGGCGCGGGCGAAGGTGATGGGATCGCCGGGCGACACGAGGTAGGCCTCGTTTTTATCTGTCACCATTTCGGGGATACCGTGCACGTTGGTGCTCACGATCGGCGTCTCGAAGGCCATGGCTTCGAGCAGCACGCGGGGGAAGGATTCCTCGAAGGAGGTGCAGACAAAAAGATTGGCGGCGCGGAAGTATTCATAGACCCGGTCGGTCTCGCCGATGATCTGGATGCGGTCCTCGAGGCCGAGGCGCTTGATGTCCTTTTCGAGCGAGTCCTGGAACTCGCCGGGGCGACCGCCGACGAAGATGAAGCGGTAGTTTCCGCCGGCGCCGAAATGCTTCATGAAGTAATCGACGGTGCGCAGGAAGACGTGTTGGCCCTTGCGCTCACAGACGGTGCCGATGTTGGCGATGATCTGTTCGTCGGCGCCGTAGCCGAGCTTCACGCGGGCCTCGTGGCGCGGCGTGGCGGCTTTGATCTGCTCGATGCGCGGGATGTCGATCCAAGAGGAGACGTAGCAGAAGTTGTCGTAGTCGTTGAGCTCCTCGTAGTAGGCGCGGGTGGCCTCGCAGAGGAAACACACGCGAGTCGCCAGGCGGAAGGCCTGACGGGCGACGTGCAGACGTCCCTTGGGCAGAGCCTTGCTGAAGAAACGTTTCAGCGAAGTGCTCTCGTGGATGTAGAACAAAGACGGCTTGTTGACCTGAGCGGCGAGGTGCACGCCCCACCACGTCGCGATGGTGTTGCAGATCACGGCGTCGACCGGACCGAGATCGATCTGCTGCGAAAGCAGGTGGCCCATGTGCTGGAGTTGCTCGGTGAACTCCTGGTCATTGCGCGCGCCGTGCAGCGGGTGACGATCGAGCAGGATGATGTCGGATCCCATGGCCTCGTAGTGGGCGCGCAGCGGGCCTTCCTCGGCGGACACCACGTCGACTTTGAAGCCGAGCTCGTGGATGAGGTATTTGACGTATTCGAAGAGGAAGAGTGGCGCGCCCTCGAAGTTGAGGTTGTGCGTGACCACGAGCAGGTGGAGCTGGCCGAGGCGTTTGGTGTGAGCGTAGCTGCTGGCGTCGATGGTGACGTTGCGGTTCTTAGGCTCGAGGTGCTGGCTCCAAAACGGATCTTTGATGCCGGGGTAGCGGCGGGCAAAGGCAATGTGTTCCTCCGGGTGGTAGTCGGTGCCGCGCGAGGCGCTGCCCCAGTGCCAGAGCTCGGCCTGCGGTGTATAGACGGTGCGGATACCGTCGGCGTTGAGGCGCAGACAGTAGTCGATGTCGTTGTAGGCGACGCCGAGGGTTTCTTCGTCGAAACCGTGATACTGCTTGTAAGTGTCGGTGCGTGTCATGAGGCACGCGCCGGTGACGGCGGAGCAGTTGCGGGCGATCTTGTGCAGCTCGAAGGGCGCGGGTTCGTCGGGACCGAGGCCGGCGAGCGGCACATCGGCGAGGCCGTGTTGCGGGCCCACGATGACGCCGGCGTGATTGATGTGATCGTTGGCGTAAAGCAGGCGCGCGCCGACGACACCCACCTCCGGGATGGAGAACCAGCCGGCCATCTCCTCGATCCAACCGGGACGCAGGGCGTCGACGTCGTTGTTGAGATGGAGAATGAGCGGCGTGTCGATGTAGGGCAGCGCGGCGTTGACGAGGCGCGAGTAGTTGAAGGGTTGCTGCGGATCGACCTGCGGCTGAATGACTCGGCAATTGATGTCGCGGCGGGCGGCGAGGCACTTGAGGAAGCGCACCGCCTTTTCCTCGCGGGAGAAGTCATCGACGATGATGAGCTTCACGTGGGCCCAATTGACGGTGAGCAGCAGAGCCTCGACACAACGCTCCAACAAATCGACGCGATCGCGCGTGGGGATGACGATGGTGACCGGGTTTTGGGCGAGGTAGTTGGCGTCCCAATAAATCTGGTGGACCGGCAGACCGGCGTTGACGGCGAAGCCCGGTTGGAAGCCCTGGCCGGGCAGGTTGCGGCGATTCAGCGCGGTGGAGACGGCCGACTTCATCTGCTCCACGACGACTGAACCGGCCTCGTAGTGCGGCAGGGGCCAGGCGCGGTGGTAGGCGATCGCGGGGATGTGCTGGGCGCGCTTGGGATCAACGACAGCCTGCAGACGCAGCGCGAGCGCGGGGCCGAGCAGCTGATCGTATTCGATTTGGAAACCGTAGCTTTCTTCGAAGGTGCGGCGACGCATCGTGACGCACTCGCCGGGGTGGGTGCCGGAGAAAATGAGCTCGGGGCTCCACGCGGATTTAAAAACCGGGTCCCGACGCTCGCCAGCATCGGTCATGTGGTCCTCGTCGGCGAACACGACATCGACCTCGGTCGTAGCAGCGGGCTCGGCTAGGAGCAGCAAACCTTCGGGCGCAAAACGGGCCCCGGCGGTCGGGAACAACAGCCAATCGCCGGTGGCGGCACCAACGGCGTTGTTCATCGAAAGCGAGAAGTTCTCTTCGGGCTGACCGTGGCAGAAACGGATGCGCTGCGGATCGGTTTTGACGATCGTCTCGATGTGCGCGGTGAGCGCGGGATCGGCGTCGGCGCGGATGACGAAGAGCAGTTCCCAATGCGGGTAAATCGAAGCACGCAGCGACGCGGCCAAACGATCGAGGCGCGGGAACGCGGCTTCGCGGGTATCGACCAGCAGTGAGAAGCGCGGGGCCTCGGCGGAGGCGGCGAGGGTGGCCGCCGATTTCTCAAACTCGGCGCGGAGACGCGGACGCAGTTCGTTGTGCGCGAGCCAGGCCTGGTAGGGCGAGCGTTGCTGCCAGTCATACCACGGCAAGGGATCTTGCGCCTCTTCTTCGTAGAGGCGTTCGAGACGTTTGGTCTCGCGCCAGAAGCGCCAGCCGCCGGTGGCGATCTTCAGGTCGCGACAGGCGTCGATGATGGCGGTTTTAACGTGGTTGAAATGCGGTGCGTCGTAGGGCGGCAGGCGCGATTCCTTTTCGATGCAGGACCACTGGTAGAGGCGCTTGGCGAAAACGAGTTCGCGGGTGCCGTCTTCGAACTCAGCAAAGATCTTGAGCGGCACCGGATCGCCGGCGTTTTGGCTCAGATCGATGATACCCTGGAAGCGCGAATGGCGGGCCTGGGGGAACTGACTGTATTTGGCGCCGACATCCTCGCGCTCGATGCCGTGGGTGAGCTCGTTGAAGTTAACGCTGTCGGTGGTGGCGAGCAGGCGGGCGAGCGGGCGTTCCTCGTGGAAGAGCCAGCCGAGGATGGAGAGTTTGTTGTATTGGGTGTGGGCGAGGAGTTTGGGTTGCTCGAACTGACCGCGGAAAGGCGGGTTGGGCAGCACGTCCACGCACTCGATGGAGAAGTCCTGCACGAGGCGGCGCGCCTGTTTGGCGAGCGGGATCTTGGGGTGCAGGTTGGGGTGCTTGAGCAGGCGCAGGTAAAGCAACTCCAGCAGCTCGGGGCGGAGGCGGAGTTTTTTGCGGGAGCATTCGCCGGTGCCGGTGACGTTGATGCTGACGCGCCAGAATTCGGACCACTCGTTTTTCTCGTTGAGGATCTCGAGGCGGATGAGTTTGGCGCCGGCCCAAGGCTCGAGACGGAAGGCAAAGCCCGGCGCGCGGCCCTTGGTCCAGCCCGGGTAAGCGCCCTCGATGTCGGGCCGCGGCATGCCGAGCAGACCGGTGAAGGGCACGTCATCGACGAAGGCGCGGACGTCGGTGTAAGTGACGCCGTTCTTGGAGACGAACCAGCCGTAGATCCAAAAATGGTCGGGCTTGAGGTTCCAGTCCGTCGGTTGCTCGACGTGAAAGAGGTAGGATTCGTTTTCGTTCATGCCGTGCCGAACGGGCAGGGGAATTGGCCCACGGAACACACGGAAGACACCGAAGCAGGAGATAGATCCTGTCCGTGTTTTCCGTGTTTTCCGTGGGCAGCCAAAATCATGCTAGGGAAAGCTTCAGCCGAAGTAGGTTTCGCGGGCGAGTTCGACGTGGTGGGGGAGGGAAATGCGTGAGTCGTAGAAACGCGAGATGCGGGTGTAAGCCATGGAGACCATCTTGGTGTCGCCGGCGAAGTGGCGGTCGAGGGCTTTTTTCAAGGTGGCGGCGAGCACGTGGTAATCGCCGGCCTTGATCAGGTAGGCCTCGTCGTTGCCGGTGAGCATCTCGGGGATGCCGTTCACGTCGGTGGAGACGATGGGCAGCTTGAAGGAGGCGGCCTCGAGCAGCACGCGCGGGAAGGACTCCTCGAAGGAGGTGCAGCAGAACATGTCGGCCACGCGATACCAGGCGTAGACGTCCTGGGTCTCGTAAATGAGGCGGGTGTTCTTGAGGCCCATCAACTCGATGTCGTTCTCGATGGTCTCGAGGTAGAGGCCTTCGCGGGCGCCGACCATGACGTAGAGCATGGGGCCGCGTTTCTCGATCTCGGGGCCGTGCTGCTTGTGCAGGTGATCGATGGCGCGGATGAAGATGTGCTGGCCCTTGCGTTGGCAGACTGAACCCACGTTGACGACCACGGTGGCGTTCTCGGGAATCTTCAGCTGCTTGCGCAGAGCGGCGCGGTCGGTGGCGGCGATGTAGTTTTCGATGCGCTCGATATCGATCCAGCTGTTGATGAGGCGGAAGTTGTCGTAGCGGTTGAGCTCGGCGTAGATGCGGCGGGTGGCCTCGGCGATGAAAACGACGCGGGTGGCTTCGCTCATGGCCTTGTCGATGAGCGGGATGACCTCGTCGGTGGCGAGGCGGTGCTCGGAAAAGAAGCGGCGCGGTGTATTGCTCTCGTGGATATACATCGAGCTGGGCAGACCGAGCTTTTGGGCGAGCGGCACGACCCAGTAGGAAAGCATGGTGTTGCCGACGATGAGATCGACGTCCTGCCAGATCTCGAGTTTCGCGAGCTGATCGATGCCCTTGGCGAAATCGGCGGCGGTGGCGGCCTTGGTGGCGCACTCGATGTCGATGACCTCGGGCGGCAGGCCGATGGCGGTGAAGTTCTCGCGCAGCGGACCTTCCATGGGCGCGATGACTTTCACGTCCCAGCCGGCGACGTGTTGGAGGTGCTTGGCGTATTCGACGATGAAGAGCGGCGCGCCCTCGAGGTTGAGGTTGTGAGAAACGACGGCGACGCGGAGCTTGAGCGGGCGGGAGGCGTGGCGGTGGTCGTAGGCGTTGATGCGGAAGGACGGATTGGCGTATTCGACCGACTCGCTGAAGTGCGGATCGCGGAATCCCGGATACTTTTGGACGAAGGCGAGGTGCTCCTTCTCGGTGTAGCTGATGCCGCGGGTGGCGGAGCCGAGGTGGATGAGCGTGGCCTGCGGCGAGTAGACGGTGCGGTAGCCGGCGCGGAGGGCGCGCATGCAGTAGTCGACGTCGTTGTAGGCGACGCAGAAGTCCTTCTCGTCGAAGCCGCCTAGCTGGTTGTAGAGGTCCGTGCGGGTGAGCAGGCAGGCGCCGGTGACAGCGGTTGTGTCGCGGGCGGCGTGCGGCAGGAAGAGGTAACCAAAGTCGTCCTTGGGCAGGCCGACAAAAATGCCGTGGGCGAGGCCGCCGTTGGGACCGACCCAGATGCCGGCGTGGTTGAGGGTCTCGTCGCGGTGGATCAGGCGGGCGCCGACGACGCCGACGCCGTTGACGGACATCCAGCCGACCATGTCCTCCAACCAACCCGGTTCGAGCGCCTCGATGTCGTTGTTGAGGTGCAGGACGAGCGGCGTGTCGGCGGCGTTCGTGCCGAGGTTGACGAGACGGGAGTAGTTAAACTCACCGTCCTGGCCGCGGATCGGGCGCAGGACGCGCCACGGGCGGTCCTCGCGGGTCTCGACGCGGGCGAGCAGGGTCTGGGCGTCGCTCTCGTCGGAGCCGTCATCGACGACGATGAGTTTGGTGTGATCCCAGTTGACCGTGCGTTCGAGGGAATCGAGGCAAGCCTGAAGGATCTTGGCCTGATTGCGGGTCGGGATGACGATGGTGACCGGGTTCTCGGCAAGGAGCTCGGGCGACCACTTGAGTTGGTGGAGGCAGAGGGCGTTTTCCTCGAGATGGCCGGGGATGAACACCTCGGCGCGGTGACCGCGGCGTTCGACGGCATCGGCAATGGCGCGGCGGGCGGCGTCGAAAAGGTAACCCTTTTGGTCGCCGCGCTGGGCGGTGGATTCCTCGTGGGCGCGCCAGTGGTAGCAGACGAACGGAACGTGGCGGATGTTGGCGTCGTCGATGTGCTCAACGCAGCGCAGGATGAGATCGATGTCCTGGGCTCCCTCGTAGCCCACGCGCAGGCCGCCCACCTTTTCGATGACGCTGCGGCGGATGGTGCGCAGGTGGTGGGTGTAGTTGTGAGTGATGGCCATCTCGGGATTCCACTCGCCCTTGAACTGCGGGTCGTAGTGGCGGCCGGAAGCATCGATCTTGTCCTCGTCGGTGTAGAGGAAGTCGGCCGCGGGGTGTTCGAGGATGGCTTCGGCGACGTGGAGGAGGGCGTCGGCCGGGAGCAGGTCGTCGTGGTCGAGAAAGCTGACGTATTCACCGGTGGCCAGCTCCAAGGCGCTGTTGGTGGCGGCGGAGATGTGGCCGTTTTCGCTGCGCACGACATATTTGATGCGCGAATCGGCGGCGGCCGCGGCGGCGAGTTTTTTGACGACGTGCTTTTGCGGGGAATTGTCGTCGGCGATGCAGAGTTCCCAGTTGGTGTAGACCTGGGCCTTCACGCAGGCGATGAGCTCATCGAGGAACTTGGCCGGCGTGTTGTAGGTGGGGACGACGATGGAAATTTTGGGACCGCGCGCGGAGATGGGTTTGGCGGTCTCGGCGAGGAACTTGAGCAGGCGCGGCGTGAGGCGGTTGTGGTGGAACCACAGATCGTAGGGCTCCTTGCGTTCCCACGGGGTGGGAGGCGGCGGGGTGTTGGCCTTTTTGCCCCCGCGCACCATCTTGTCGGCCAGCTTGGCGCGGGTGCGGCGCATGGCCTCCCAGAGGTCGGACCAGCTCTCGAGTTCGTAGCCGCCGCGACGCAGCTCGCGGACGAAGGCGAGCATGACGCGAACAAACTGAAAGTGGCTGTAGTAAGGGATGGGGCCGGAGTTTTCGTCGAGTTTGTTGACGAAGAGGCGCTTGGAGCGGAGGAGCTGGCGGGGCTGGTCGGGGTAGTCGACCCAGATCTTGAGGCAGGCCGGGCTGAAGGAATCGGGACGGACGTCGACCAGACCGTAGTAGGCGGACTTGAGCGCCTGCGGGTAGCCGGGGTTGTGGGCGAGAACGTCGTCGCGCTCCTTGCCCCATACGAGGCGGTTTTCGTCGACGTTGCCGATGGTGGCGTGGAGCCGGGAAATGGTTTGGTCCTTGGAAAAGGCCCAGCCGGAGACGCGGAACTTCTCGTAGTGGGCGTTGATCCAGAAGTCGGGCAGGTCGAGGTAGCCGATGAGGTCGTTTTCGGGGAGCATCTCGGTCTGGTTGACGGAGATCTCGGCGAGCACGCGGCGGGCTTCGGCGCGGAGCTGGGTGCTGCTCTCGAAGTGGAAATGGCGGTAGAGGTAGTAAAGGGACTCCTCCAGCACCTCGGAGCGCACGTAGGGCTTGGGCTGGGCCGGGGGCACCTTGTCGCCGGTGACGGTCACGTCGCGCTGGCAGAACTCGACCCAGGAGCCGTCGCGCAGCATGCCCTCGAGGGCGAGTTGGCGGGCGCCGATCCAAGGGCGGACGTTGACGCGGAAACCGGATTTGAGGCCCGGGGCGCCGGCGTCGAAGGTGTCGCGAATGTCCGGGCGATGCAGGCCGATGATGCCGTAGAAGATCACGCCATCGAGGCGGGCGCGCAGGTCGACGATCTCTTCACCACTCTTGGCCAATACCCATCCGCGGATATCGACGATTTCTTGGGATAGATTCCAATCAATCGGCTCATCGATGAAGTATCGGCAAAAGTCGTTCTCGAACATGAAACCGCCGAATGAAGCGGCGGGAAACGGCACAGTAAAGCGTGGTTTTTCCCGGCGGGTCGGCGGGGCAAATAATTTGAATTAGGAATGGCGGTTGGGAGACGGTGACGTGTCGGTAATGTGTTTTGCGTTGGCTGCTTACGACGGGCAGAGGGCTTTGTTGACAGGGGGCGCGGGAATCCTGCTAAGTGCGCGTTTCCCATGCCTGAGACAGCCCCGTCCGCTTCGCCGCATTTGCTCTCTTCCCGATGGACGTTCGGGTTCTTCGTGGTGGCGCTGCTGGGCCACTTCTACTTCGCCAGCTACAATTTCAGCTGGGGATTTATGGTGGGGCATGAGTTTCGCCAGGCGCAGACGGCGATCATCTCGGAGTATATCGATCAGCAGGATAACTTCGGGCTGTATTACGAAACGCCGATTTTGGGCAAACCGTGGGCCTTTCCCTTGGAGTTCCCGCTATACCAGTGGACGGTGGTGGGACTAAAGCGCGCGACCGGGTTGGAATTGTTCGAGGCGGCGCGGATCGTTTCGCTGGGGAGTTTTTATGCGGCGCTGCCGGCGTTTTGGCTGCTGCTGGGCTCGTTCGGGGTGAGTGCGGCGCGGCGTTGGGTTTTGCTGGCGGTGACGCTGTTTTGTCCGGCGCTGATCTTTTACTCCCGGGCCTTTTTGATCGATCCGATGGCGATGGCGCTGTCGGCCTGGTTCCTGACCGCGTTTGTGCGCACGATGGATACCCGCAAGGTGGGCTGGTTCGTCGCCTGTGTGGTGGCGGGCACGCTTGCGGCGTTGATCAAGAGTTTGGTTTTTGCGGTCTGGCTGTTTCCGGCGGCGGTGTATGGGGCGTGGTGCTTGTGGACGAGTTGGCGGAAACACGGGCTGAGTCGGCCGACTTGGCTCACGACGGCGTGGGGGCTGGGCACGGTGGTGCTGCCGCTGGGGGCGTTGAAGTGGTGGATTGGATACACGGATGCGATCAAAGAGGGGCATCGCTCCGGGTATGTGTTTACCTCGAAGAATCTCTCGGTGGGGAATTTCGGGACGTTCAGCCTTGATTCGCGGTTTTCGGTCGAGACCTGGCGGGTGATGTTTGCGCGCTGGTCGGAGGCGATCGCGTTGCCCTGGGTGGTGGGGCTCACGCTGGTGTTGGGGCTGGTGTGGTGCCGCCAGGCCCGCGACCGGGGTCTGATCCTGCTGGCGACCGGAGTGTGGTTTTTTGGGCAACTGGCCTTTCCGTATGCCTACGCCTACCAGGACTACTATTTTTATGCGGGCGTGGCGTTCCTGACCTTCGCGTTCGGTTTCGCGATCGTTGGCGTGTGGGAATACGGGCGCGGTCCGTTGGCGCTGCGGGCCGGTTTGGCGCTGCTGCCCTGTGCGGGCATGGTGCACGCCTACGCGACGTATTATTTCCCGCTGCAAAAGGTGGAGAGCCACGGAGGCTCCGGCATGGCCGAGGTGCTGCGCGACTTCCTGCCCAAGGAGACCGTGCTGGTCGGCATCGGTCACGACTGGTCGGCGATCCTGCCGTATTATGCCAAGCGGCGTGCGTTGATGGTGCGGAATGGCTTGGACGCGGATCTCGAGTATTTGGATGGCGCGATCGGCGATTTGGATGACGAAGATATCGGGGCCGTGGTGATCACGGGGCGCCCGCGGGAAAATCGCGAGATGGTGGAGTTTCTGATCAAGCGGGTCGGGCTCGTGCCGGTGCCGGCGTTTCGACACCAGGACTCGGATGTCTACGTGACCCCGACACACTACGCGAAGCTGCGGGCCTCGTTGAAGACCTCCCAATACAGCGCGATCGAATTGACGGAGGATTACGACGCGGGTCCGGACTATCTGGAGGAATATCGTCTGACGGCGGGCGGCTCACACACGGCGTTTAAGATGATCAATCGGCCGGTGGATCGCTACCGGGTGAAGTTTGGCTACAACGCGTATCCGGTGGGCGAACGCTGGGCGGTGAGTGTGCATCCGCCGACGGACCTGTGGATCGCCGAGGTCGCCGGGGCGTTTCAGGCGAAGCTCGAGTATGGTCTGACCGACCCGTCTTGGAACCGCGACGTGCGACTCGACGACAAAACTGACGGCGTCGAGTTTGCGCTTTGGGGAGAGCGGGACGGCGACGAGGGGACGCGTCGGTTGATTTGGAAGCGTTACTTGGATCCGCGTTCGGCGGAAGGTGACCGCGGCCTGCAGCAGGATGTGGTGACCGGTGAAGTGATGTCGGGAGAACAGCTGGTGTTTACGACCCGCCAAGGAGGCAGCATTGCCTACGACTGGGCGTATCTGACGCTGGCGGAATTTAGCTTGGAGGAGGCGGCCCGTGAGTGAGACGAGCGCTGCCGGGCGTAAGGTGCGTTGGGAATGGGCGGCCGTGCTGGTGCTGCTGGTCGCGCTTGGGTGGAGCCTCTTCTGGGCGTCGCGCAATTGGGATAACCCGGGGCTGCTCGGTCATGAATTTCGCCAGAGCCAGACGGCACTGACAGCGCGAGTGATGCGGGAACAAGGTTTCCGCCTCGATTACGAGACGCCGGTGCTGGGCAAACCGTGGTCGATGCCGATGGAGTTTCCGCTCTATCAATGGATGGCGGCGAAGGTGGCCAATGGGCTGGACTCGGATGTGATCAAATCCGGTCGGGCGGTGGCGTGGGCGATGTTTTTGCTCGGGCTGCCGGCGTGGCGGCTGATGGCGCGACTCGCGGGTTACGGGCGCGGCACGAGCCTGCTTGTGGTGGTGCCGATCCTCACGTCGCCGATCTACATATTCTACTCCCGCACGGTGATGATCGAGTCCACGGCGTGGGCGCTGAGTGCGTGGTTTTTGTGGGCGGTGTTACGCTTTCGAGCGGAGCCCGCGGCGAAGTGGGCATGGGGCTTGGCGCTGGTGACGGGCGCGGGCGCGGCCGTGGTGAAGGGCACGACGTGGGCGGTGTTTTGTCTGCCGTGGGCGGTCTTGTTTTTGCGGGACGCGTGGGTATGGCTGCGTCGTCGCGAAGGATCGGGCGCGTCGTTGGTGTGGCAGTCGGTGGGGCTGGGCGTGCCGTTGTTGGGGGCTGGTTTGGCGTGGGTGCGTTATGCCGATGGGGTGAAATCGTTGAACCCGGTGGCCAGCTTTTTGCGGTCGAGCGAATTGCAGGAGTTCAACTTCGGCACCTTGGCGGCGCGACTGGATCCCGAACAGTGGGGGCAACTCTTCCTCTACACGCGGGTGAATGTGATCACCTTGAGTGCGGCCGGGGTGGCGCTCGGCTTGTGCCTGTTGATGCGCCGGACGCGCGAGTTGGCGCTGTTGGCTACGCTGGGCTTCTTCGGCGGCCCGTCGATCTTCTTCAACCTGTATTACCTGCACGACTACTACTTCTACGCCACAGGCGCGTTCGCGTGCGTGCTGGTGGGAATCGCCGGGATGGAGCTATGGCGGAAGGCAGCCGCCAGCGAGAAAGCAGGGCTAGCTGGGCTTTTCCGAGGATTGACCGTGGTTGGATTGCTGGTGACTGCAGCCGCCCAGCACCAAGGCTACCAGAAGAACTATTTGGCGGAGCAGACCATGCCGACGCGGGGCGATTTCGGGCTGACGCGTTTGATGCGCGAGCTGACGGAGCCGGGCGATGTGATCGTGATGCACTCGCCCGGATGGAGCTCGGCGTATCCGTTCTTCAGTGAGCGGCGGATGTTGATCATCCCGGACTCGCAGATGTTTTTGCACCCCGACCGGGTGCGACAGGGCGTGAAGTTGCTGGAAAACGAGAACGTGCCGCTGCTGGTGCTGCGGGCGGAATCGCGGGTGCAAGGGCAGTGGACGACGGAGCGGATCGACCAGCTTGGGATGTGGCCCTTGCCGCTGTTGTTCTGGGAGGAGGACATCACCATGTATTGCAGCAAGGAGGACTACGGTCGGCTGCGCACGGAAGCGGCCAATCTGGGAATCCGCGGGACGCGCCTCAACAATGCCGAAGAGCTGCTCCCGGCCGATCAACGCAAACCGATTCGCGGCACGCCGGAAGGCGAACGCGCGAAAGAACAGGTCGGGATCGACGCGGTGGAAGGGGCGTATCCGTTTGGTTATGACGTGGTGTGGGATGGGGAGGAGCAACACCTGTTGGTCCACGCCGTCAGTGAATTGTTCTTTGACGTTCCGGCGGGCGCGACCGAGCTGGATCTACGTTACGGCGTAAACCCGGCCGCCTATGAACAACGTGATTTTGACGGCGTGGCGCTGCTGGTGGAGTGGGTGCGCGACGACCAAGTGGTGGCCGGAATCCACTCGGACTGGCTATCCCCGCAGGGCGAAATCGGCATGCGGGAAAAGGTGGTGCCGCTGGGCGACTGGCAGCCGGGCGACAGGCTGGTGCTGCGAGTGCTGGCCGGGCCGGGCCACAACGGGGCCTTCGACCAGTTCTGGCTCAGCCGCTTCGACGCGCGTTAAGCCCGATTAGGGCGTGCCCAGCTACCTCCCTAGACGAACTTCAGCTTGCGGGCGGCGAAGAGGACCATGCGCAACAAAAGCCAACCATGGCTCCAACGGCTGATGTTGGTGGAACCGTAGGTGCGATCGCGGTAACGGATGGGGATGTCGCGGATCTTGAGGCCGAGGCGGTCTGCGCCAAAGAGCAGGTCAAAATCGCCGAAAGGGTCGAAGTCACCGAAGTAGGCACGGTTGGCGGCAATGCGTTCGTAGTCCGAACGGCGCAGCACCTTGGTGCCGCAGAGGGTGTCCTTGACGGGTTGGCCGAGGAGCCAGGAGAAGAGCACGCCGAAGGTTTTGTTGGCGAGCATGTTGAGGAACTGCATGGCGTGCTTGTCCATTGGATACACCAGGCGGCAGCCGTTGGCGAATTCGCAGTGCCCGGCCGTGACGGCATGGAAATATTTCGGCAGCTCCTCGGGCGGCATGGTGAGGTCGGTGTCGAGGATCATGAGCACGTCGCCCTCCGCCTGGGCGAAACCGTCACGCACGGCGTTGCCCTTGCCTTTGCCGCTTTGCTGCAGGGCTTTGATCCGCACCGCGGGGTAGGCCTTTTGCACGCGCAGGATTTCCTCCCACGTGTTGTCGCTGGAACCGCCTTCAACGAAAATGAACTCGGTCCATTTGCCCATCGGCGGGGTGCGGGTGATGGCGGCCTCGATATTGCCGGCCTCGTTGCGGGCGGGCACGACGATCGACACGGTGGTCTCGTCAGGGGCTTGGAGCGTGCGTCGCAGGGTGTTGGACGAGCGGGCCTGATCGCGGGCCGGGCGGGCAACAATAAACTGGGTGAGGCAGAACCAGGGCAGCAGCGGCGCCACCCAGCGGTTCAAGGCGCGCTCGATGAAGCCGCCGGCATAGGGGAAAATGATGCGGGACTGGGTTTTGATGGGTTCCCAATCGGCAAGCGAAAGCAGGTTGTGCACGTCGCGATCCGACAGCCAACTGCTGGGCGGATGGGAGCGACGCCAGCCGAGTTTATCGGCGAGGGCGAACACCGGACGCCAGAGGGTGTTGGGTAGAGTGATGATCAGCCGTGTAGTCGGCGTGCTGATACGGCGGATCTGGGCGAAGATCGACTGCACGTCCGGGACGTAGTTGATCGTATCGGAGAGAATCACGGTATCGAAGGATTCCTCCAGCTGCAGGTGGTTGCCGTCGGCTTCTTGGAACTCGGCGTCGGGCACCTGCTCACGGGCGGCGGCGACGGCTTGAGGGTCGATATCGATACCGACGCGGCGGGAGGCCGCTAGGTGCTTGAGCAACATGCCGGTGCCACAGCCGACCTCGAGCACTGAGGCGTCCGGCGGCAGCAGCAGGTTAAAATACCGGGCGAGAAGCCGACGATAGGCGATGGCGTGACTGGAAAGGGAGGCGTCGGAGGAACTCACGAGTAGGATCGAAGCGGAGAACGGGGGGCGGAAACAGGCGGATTAATCTGCAGCGGCGGCGGAGACCGCGCGGGCGGCGCGTTGGCGGGCGTCGTCGGGGGCCTTCAGACGGGTGTGCTGAAGCAGAAAGTCGATCAGACGCTGCGCTGAACGGGGCCACGAGAAGTGTTTTTGTCCGAAGGCGATGGCGCCTTGAGACAGGGAGGCGGTGAGTTCTGGCGAGGCCGTCAACTCCATCACGGCGGCGGCAATGGTGGCGGCGTTGGCGTCCTCCAGCACGTAGGCGTCGCGGAGGTGCTGGACGGTGTGGCCCAGATTGGACCGTGGCAGAATCACGGGACGACCGAGGGCAAAGAACTCGGGCAGTTTGGAGGGGAAGCGGTAGTCGTTGAAGCTGCCGGCCTGACCGGGTTGCACGAAGACGTCGGCCATGGCCATGAAGCGGGGCAGGTCGCGGTGGCGTTTGACGAAGCCGAGGTGGATCAAGTGCGGTCGCACCGCGGGGGGGAGGAGCCGCTCGAAGTCCGGGGAATTGCGGCCAGTGCGAAGGAGCCAGGTGCGGTGGCCGGCTTCGTTGAGCTGCAGCACGGCACGGTGCAGCTCGAGCATCTCCGGTGCGTTGGAGGCGTGGGCGTTGCCGTGATAAAAAAGGACGGTATCCGAATCAGCGATACCGAGGGTGCGGCGAAAGGTGTGATCGAGTGGCCGGGGGGCGAAGGTTGGTAACGCTGCCGGCCAAATCTCGGTCGACGGGACGTCAGCAGGAACGAATTCACGCAGACGATCGATGATCACGGTGATGCCCTGGGCGGAGGCCATAAATTGGCTGGCGCGCAGAGGGTGGGTCAGGTCGAGCGGCACGCGTTGATCCAGGTCCTCGGCAGGGAGGGTTTCCAGTTCCTCCAGAGAGCAGTTCAGGTGATTGGCGAGGAGTTCGCGTTCGTTGTCCTCAAGGTGCAGGATCAAGTCGCAGTCGAAACGGGTCTGGGCTTCGGCGCAAAAGAGGCGGACGCGCTCGCGAGTGGTCCAGGCGTGAATCACCGCGGGGCCGCGACTGTCCCGGTAATAGGACGCCAGATTCGGGAGATCGGGGTATTCGATGGCCAGGAAGCGGGTGCGGCCTTGTGCACCGATGGTTTCGGCATGCTCCGGGACCGCGACGATACAGTCATAGCCGTGACCGATGAGTTCGTCGGCCAAGGCGCAAACGTGGGCGGCGCTGTTGGAGGTAAAATCGCCGTAGAGCACGAAGAGCACGTTGTGCGGGCCGGCCGGGTCGGGCGCGGCAGGCAGAGGTGTTGAGGCACCGGTGCCGGCTCGATCCACCGGTGGCAGCTCCCACATGTCGGGCGGTGGGCGCGGCGGAGCGTATGCGCCGTTCGGCAGTTTGGCCGAATAGGCCGGATCGAGAAAGTAGGTGCGGCCGCAGGACGTGGTGACGTGTAGGCGAATCGGTCCCTTGCCGCGGGGCAGATTCTCGGCGAGGAGGAATCCGCTGTAACGGGCGCCGGGTTGGTCAGGAAAACGCTCGGCCACGTCGGGTCGCTCCAGTCCGGTTTCCACGGGCAGGGCCATGTTGCCGAAGAGGAGTTCGATGTGCGCGATCTCGAATTCGGGGTGCCACACCCAACCGGTCGGGCGGCAAGTCTCGGTGATGAGGCCGTTGGTGCCCGCGGGTTCGAAGGCGCCCATCAGCGGATGGGAGCTGACCGGCACCATCATGCTGCGCACGGGGTGCCAGGTGTCACCGCCGTCGTTGCTGGCTTCGAGGGTCGCGAGGTGGTTGCCGAAAGGCAGGTAAATGACGAAGAGGAACCCGGTGTTGGCGGCGAATTCATCTTCTGGATACAGCGACTGCACGTCGTCGCGGCGGGAGGTGGATTCGGGCGCATGGGTGGTATCGCCGATCCGAATACGGGCGATGGTCGGGGCGGCGCCGCCCCGGAGGAGAGCCCAGCCCTCGAGCCGAAAATAGTTCTGGCACGGCTGCAGCGGATACGGGGTCTCCAGCCCGTGGGCGATCTCGGGCGGGGCGACACTCATAGCTTGGGGCCGAAGAGCGCACGCCACGGCCGACCCCAGCGCCACAGCGTGGAGTGAAATATGGTGTGCAGGCGTCCGCGTTCGGCGGCGAGGGTTTCCTCGGAGGTGGAGAGACGGACGGTCGTGTCGTTGAGTTGAGCGGAAAGGGCTTCGATGCGGGCGAGGGCGTCGGCGAGCTCGGCGTCGCGAGTGGTGAGCTTCGTTTGGGTCTGCGTGAGTTGCTCGGTGGTCGCGGCGAGTTCGGCTTTGGTCGCCGCGAGCGCCTGTTCGGCGCCGTTGAACTTTTCAGCGTAGTCGCGGGCCAGTTCGTGGGCGCGGTTGATCTCCTGATTGGCGGCTTCGAGACGTTCGCTCAGGTCTTTGATGACCGCGTCGCGTTCGGCGCGATTGCGCTCGTCGGCCGCGTGGGCCGCTTGGAGGGCTTCGCCGCGACGGTCGATCTCGGCGGTCTTGCGATCACACTCCTGCTCGAGTTCGCGGATACGCGTGTTGAGCGCCTGGTCGAGCGTCATGATGTAGCCGATCTTTTCCTCGAGCACGAGTTCGGCTTGGCCGAGCAGGGCGACGGCGTCGGCGCGGTCGGTGTCCTTGGCCGCGAGACGGTCATTGAGCTCGAGAATCTGCAGTTCGGCGGCGACGATTTCGCGACGCAAGGTCGTGACCAGATTCTCGTCGGCGGGACGAGAAGCTTCGGAGGACGATGCGGGCGAATCTGCCATGACGAACGAGTGCGGTGGCGGTCAGCTCACGCCGCGCAAGGCACGGAGCATGTTCCAGCCCATTTTGAAGATCTTGGGCACATCAATGCTGTTGGTGCCCCCTTGGCGGTCGCGGAAGCGAATCGGCACATAGTGCCAGCGCACGGACGGGTCACGTTTGAGGGCGAGGGTGAGAGCGACGTTGTGGATGTCGAAATCGGCGGGCACGCGCTTGAGGGCGCGGGCGAGCACCTCGTGGCGCATCAGTCGGTAGGGCACGTTGGCGTCACGCAGATCGCGACCGGTGAGGCAAAAGGTGGAGAGTCGCACCATCCGGGAAATGATGGCGCGGGCGAGGCCGTCGTCGCGGGTGACGCGCAGACCAAAAACGCAATCGGCCTGGTCACGGGCGGCCCACATGTCGGCAAAGTAAATCGGGTCGCACTGGCCGTCGGAGTCGATCTGGAGGATCCACGGATAGTCGGCAGCGAGGGCGCGTTCGTAACCGAAGCGGCAGGTGCGGCCGTGCCCGCTGTTGGCTTTGTTGACGACATCGATGCGGTCGCCGAGCTCGGTAGCGGCGGAGGCAAGGACCTCGGCGGTATTGTCTTTGGAGCCGTCGTTGAGGGTGATGAAGCGGTAATCTGCCCCCACCGCGTCGAGGGCTTCGCCCCATTCACGGAGGAGCGCGCCGATGTTGGCGGACTCGTTGTAGATCGGGATAACGATGGCGAGGTCGGGCATGGGTCAGGCGGGGGGCAATGGAGGGGCGGAAAATAGGGGAAGCGGCTGGCGCTGGGCAAGGGCGGTGACGCAGCGGGCGGCGAAGTCGAGGGATTCACCGACGACCTGGTCCATGTTGAGGTAGCGGTAGGTGCCGAGGCGCCCAGCGAAAGAGACGCCAGTTTGCTGAGCGGCGAGGTCGGCGTAGGTGCGTAGCAGGTCGAGGTCGGCGACGAGACGCTTGGGGTAATAGGGGATGTCGGCGGCTTCGGTTTCCTTGGAATACTCGCGAAAGGCGACGGAGCGTTCGTGCGTTTCCCAGGGCGTGAAGTGTTTGTGCTCGTGGATACGCGAAAAGGGCACGGCGGCGTCGGTGTAGTTGATGACGGCGTTGCCCTGAATGTCGCCCTCGGCTTCAAAGCGGTCGAAGGTGACGGTGCGGTAACCGAGGCGACCATGTTGGTGGCCGAAGTAGGCATCGAGCGGGCCGGTGTAGAAGACGTGGTCGTAGTCGCGCGCCATGCCGGGCTCAAAGGTCGTGCTCAGGCGAACATTGACGCCGGATACGTCGAAGATGCCCTCGATGAGCGCGGTGTAGCCGTCGAGCGGAATGCCCTGGTGGAGGCAGTTGAAGTAGCTGTCGTCGTAGTTAAAGCGGACCGGCAGTCGCTTGAGGATGGAGGCAGGCAGGTCCTTGGGGTCGCAGCCCCACTGTTTTACGGTGTAGCCGTGAAAGAAGTTTTCGTAGAGCTCCCGGCCGAGAAACTTCAGGGCCTGCTCCTCGAAATTTTGCGGTTCGGTGATGGAGTGGTCGCCGAGGGAGGCGAGGTGGGCCCGGGCTTCGGCGGGGCTGAAATCGCGGCCGAAAAACTGATTGATGGTGAGCAGGTTGATGGGGAGCGAATACACGCCGCGCGGGGTGTGCGCCTTCACCCGGTTCACGTAGGGGCCGAAGGTGGCGAAGCGATTCACGTAGTCCCAAACGTCCTGCCGTTGCGTATTAAAAATGTGGGGACCGTAGATGTGCACCATCACGCCGGTGGAGGCGTCGCGCTCGGTGTGGCAGTTGCCGGCGATGTGCGGACGGCTGTCGATGACGTCGACCTGTGCACCGGTGTGGGTGGCCAATTCGCGAGCAATGACGGCTCCGGAGAAACCGGCACCAACAACAAGAAAGCGGGGAGAAGGCATAAGGCGTTAAAGGGACGGGCGCAGACCGAAACGGGCGGCGAGTTCGCGGCGCGCGCTTCGGCGGAGGTAGCGGTTGATGAACGAGGATTCGATTAACTCCGACGGAGCGAGATCCCGTCCGAAGGTGCGGCGACGCAGAGCATCCAGCTCGGCCTGGCCGGTGCTGCCGATGGCGGCGGAAGATTTCTGCGCGGCATGCAGGCGAAAGGCGCCGAGGAATCGGGGGAGGTGCTCGATGCGAGCGCCGGCGGCTTGAAAGCGAAGCAGCAGGTCCCAATCGAGCGCGAACTGGAAGGTCGGGTCGATGCCGCCGACCTGATCCCATATACGACGCCGCCAGAAGAGGGTCTCCTGCGGGACAAAATCGTAGAGCTTCAGCACATCGTCGTTATGCGGGGGCAGGTGCCAACGGCCAACTTCCGCACCGTCTTCGTCCACCATCACGCGGTTGCCATAAATGACATCGACCCGGGGGTGAGCCGCAAAATAGCGGCGCACGAACTCGATCGCGCCGGGCAGGTAATGATCGTCGGCATTGATCCAGGCCATGAGGTCCTCGGGCTCCCCGGCGGTAGCGGCGAGGCCCCGGGCGATCGCGTCGGCCTGGCCATCGTCCTTTTCGCTGACCCACGAATGGAGCGATGAAGCAGACTCCCGCAGCCACTCGACCGAACCATCGGTGGAGCCACCGTCACGCACGGTGTGGCGCACGCCGTCGAGTCCGGCGGTGCTGGCTACGGCGGCCGGGAGCCAACGACCTTGATTGAGGTTGGGGGTGACGATATCGACGACGGGCAGGCTCGTGCCCGGCGCGAGATGGACGGCGGGAAAGTGCTCCGGCTGCAACGGACGCGGCGGGTGGCGTGGTTGCAGGGCAAGTTGTCCGGCCAGTAGTTCCTCGGGGGAATCGGCGCCGAAGATGTAAGGGCGACGCCTGGGCTTCCCATGCGCCTCCAGCTCCAGAAAGGACCACCATTCGCCGCCGGCGGTGAGCGCTTCGAGCTCCAGCGGGAAGCGGCCGCGAGGCGTTTCGATCGCGATCTGGAAGCCGGTGTAGTCGTCGGGGGCATCTGGATACGCCGCCTTCACATCCGGGCGATGAAAGCCGACGTTTCCGCTGATCAAGGTGCCGCCGACACGGGCGCGCACGGCCTGCAACGGGGCGGCGCCGGGAGCGAAAACCCAGCCCCGCACCAGGACGCGACGCGGCAGGTCGTGCCACGAGGCGGGCGCGTCGAGGTGGTGCAGAAGGGCAGGTGTGGAACAGGCGGCGGGCAACGTGACTGACGTTGGATGGATGCAGGGAATCACCAGGCCAGCGGCGAAGCCCGAAGGAGCGTTACTGTGCCTCGAACCGCGAGTAGGGGAGGTGCGTCATGCGAAAGCGCACCATGATGGATTGTTGGTGCGTGGGCAGCGGCGGCAGCCAGAGCTGGGGATCCCAGCCGTTGACCAGCAGGCGCAGTTCATTTGCCGAGTCAGGCGGCGAAGAGAGCACGCGGGTGGTGCCCCAGACGCCCAGGCGGGCTTTGGCACAGTCCTGAATGCTCCAGAGGACTCGGCCGCTTTGAGGCTCCATGATCGTGAAATCGTGGATCTCAATGATACCGGGCTTGTAAGCCGGATCGAAGCGCAGGGTGGTGCCGGGGAAGTAGTCGTCGATGGCGACGTAGTGGGTTTCGTCGCCATCGAGGTGGGTCTCGAGGTTGAAGCAACGTTCCTCGGAGTGAGCGTTGTTGGCGTCGGGAACAAAGATCTGCACCACGTGGGTCTGGTCCGGATCCTTGCGGCCATAACGCCCCTCACCGAGCTTGCGCTCATACCAGAGGGTCATGCGGTCCAGATCGAAGCCCGGTTTGATCGCGCTGACGGAGGCGGGCGGCCAGTCCTGCTGGGGCCACGGATGATCGGGAGAGGCGTGAAAGGCGCCCACTTCGATCGGCTCCTCCGGCAACTCGAAGGGGGCGAGGCCCCACTCAGCGTCGTTGAGGGGTATGGGCGCGTCGCTGACCTTCATCTGCTCAATGAGGTCGTTGAGCACGGGCCACTCGGGATTGAGGATTTCGGCGTTGTTGAGGCGCTCGAAAAGCTTCTTTTCGCCTTCCGGGGTCCAGCCGGAGCCGAGGCTGTGCTCGATGTGGAAGCACACGCACGGCGGCAACAACGAGACCTCCTCGAAGCCGCCGTAATGGGCGGCATAAACGCCGACGCTGTCGATGTTGAAGGAGTAGCTGGCGAACTCGGCGTAGCCGGCGATTTGCTCCCAAGCTTCGCGGGCGAGCAGGGTGAAGTCGCCGCAGGCGTTGGTGTGAATCTCGCCCATGAGGGTGTCACGCTGCGGGCAGATGAGCCAGGCGCCGTCGTGCTGGATGGCCTCAAAACCATGCACGGTTTCGAAGAAATCCGGGTTGGGGATGCACTCCTTGCGGTGCGGATTGTCGCCGTAGAGGTGTTCGACGACGGCGGCGGGGCCAAAGCGACGGTTGTTGCGCAGGGGGTTCTTCCACGCGTAGTCGAGCGTCTGCTCCAGGGTGAAGTCGAGGGGGATGCCGGCTTTGATGTCGTAGCGGTCGACGCGATACATTTTGGACGGGTCGAGGCGCTGCTTGCCGATGAAGGCCATCAGTTCGGCGGAGAAGATGATGTCGATGTTGGTCGCGAGGACGAATTGGCCCTTGGCGCGACGGATGCCGACGTTCTTGGCGATCATCTGCAGGAACGGCAGCTTTTCGGAATACTTGTAGCGGCGATGCAGCTCCGTCGGGACGGTGATGACGCGGCCGCGGCAGTAGGTGGAGCCCTCCGGGAGCTGCAGAACGCCAGCGAGGCCGGGGCGACCGGCGACGGGGTTCCAATCAACGATGATGAGTTCGGTCGGCAGCTGCAGGGCTTCGCATTGGCGCGCCAGGCAGTTGACGAAAATTTGGGTGCGGATGAGGGGGTCGCCGCCGTGGTCGTCGTTGCGCGAGGCGCAGACTACGGACAGGTAAGGTTCGAACGCAGATTGGGTCATGGACGTGTTAAAAGGGAAGAGGCCAACGCCTGCTTCCTTCGGAGGCAAGGCCTGAGAGGCGGTCTCAGGCGAAGTCCAGAATTGCCTCAATCACACGGTCCTGAGTGGCGTCATCCAGGGTATTGTAGAGCGGTAAGCGCAGGAGGCGTTCACTGACCGCTTTAGGGCGTGTCTGGGAAGGCGGGGGGGCAGGGGGAAGGTAAGAACGATGGCGCTTCGGCTGTCCCTCGCATACCCTCGGCTGATGGGACGGGCGTGCTTGCGGCGACAAAATAAAGGAGCGCAGAAACGGGTTGGTCTTGGGGAGGGGAGACAAAATGCTTGCTGCACCATGTGGCGCTCACGAAAAGTTCCCGTTTGAGCACATGGGAATGGTAAACTTCGAAAGGCAGCTAGCCTCAATTCTCGCCAGTTAGGTCATGGTTGTCGGATCAGGTCTATTGGCAGGTGTATTTCTGCGGAGGTTTGAGGCCACCGAGAACGTGTGTGTCTACGCCGCTGGTGTTTCCAATTCTTCCTGTGTCGATGCAGGGGAGTTTGCCCGGGAGAAGGATCGGCTCTCGACTACCCTGAAGGAATTGCAACCTGAATGCATGTTGGTGTATTTCAGCACATGCAGCATCTACGATCCTGATCGGGCGCAGACGCTGTATGTGAAGCACAAACTGGCCATGGAACGATTGGTCAGCGAATCGAATAATTTTCTTATCGTGAGATTACCCCAAGCAGTGGGGCGCTCGGCAAACCCACACACCCTCTTAAATAGTCTCTACAACAAGATTCGAGCGGGAGCGCAGGTAAAGGTCTGGACCGGGGCTAAGCGCAATCTCTTGGATATCGACGATATCGAGCGTATCTGCGCTGCGATCATTGATCAAGGGACGGGGCAAAACAGAGTTTTGAACGTCGCAAATCCCCGGAATTATCGAGTGGGGGAGATCATTGAGTCATTTGAACGTGTGCTGGGGGTGAAAGCTTCGACCGTCGAAGAAAAAAAGGGGGGAGCGTATGAGGTCGATATCGCAGGCATTGCTGAAATTCTCCGCACGCTTTCGCTTGGTTTTAATGATGCGTATCTGGATAATCTGGTGAGGAAGTATTATGGGTAAAATGGATGACGCTCCCGTTCTGTCGATAGTCGTTCCGGTTTATCGGAGCGAATCCATTTTGCCGAAGCTGGTAGCGGTGGTCGCAACGGAAATGAAGGCCTTGGGGCTCGAGGGGCAGTTCGAGTTGATTTTGGTAAATGATGCCAGTCCGGATAACAGCTGGGATGTTATCCTTGAACTGGCGACAGCAAACCCATGGGTCAAGGGGGTTGGGTTGCGACGCAATTTTGGCCAACATAACGCCACTATGGCCGGGCTTAACCTCAGCAGTGGCTGTTATGTAGTTATAATGGATGATGACCTACAGCATCCTCCTTCAGCGATTGCGGAACTTCTTTCCGCCCTTAAGGAGGGTTACGATGTGTGTTACACGAATTATCGTAACCGAAAGCATGCGCTCTGGAAAAAGGTTGGCAGTCGTTTTAACGATTGGGTGGCGACGCGTTTGTTGAGTAAACCTACCGGGCTTTACCTTTCATCGTTCAAGGCCATGCGCCGCGAGGTCGTGAATGAGATTGTTCGCTATGACGGTCCTTATCCCTATATCGATGGTTTGATCTTAGACGTGACTCGATCGATTGCTACAATTGATATTGAGCACCAAGAGCGGGAGTCGGGGGCTGGTAACTACAATCTTATAAATTCAGTATCCCTATGGCTGAAAATGGCCACCAGCTTCTCGGTATTCCCCTTGAGAGTGGTTTCCTTTCTGGGTATTACTCTCTCGTTTCTTAGCATGCTTATGTTGGTGGCGGTAGTTGTCGGAAAGTTGATGTATCCAGATATCCAAGCTGGGTGGGCATCGGTCGTCACCACCATTCTATTCATCGGCGGAATACAAACTCTTTGTCTTGGGATGATTGGCGAGTATATGGGGCGCACATATTTGAAGCTGAACAAAAAGCCGCAGTTTAGTGTTGGGCGGCTGGTGAACGTTGCTAATAAATCGAATGAGTGAGAAAGAATTCGATAAGTTCGCCACGAACTACGATGCCGTATTGGCGGGAGCAATGCCGCCAGGGATGGCTGAGAATGTCTACTTTGCGGAATACAAGATTAAGCTGATTAATCAGCAGCTTAAGGAGCGCGCTCCAGAGCGGATCTTGGATTTTGGATGTGGTCCGGGACGAAGTATTGAATTTCTCGCCTCATATTTTCCGCGAGCTGAGATTTGGGGATTTGATGTTTCAGAAGATTCAGTGAAGCAGGCGAGAGCGAATAATCCTAATGCCAAATTTGTTTTGGATATGGATGAGATTCAAAATCAAGAATTTGATCTAATCTTCGCGGCCAATGTCTTCCATCACATACCGAAATCAGAACAATCTGATGCCCTGAAAGCCTGTGCGCGGGTTCTGAAGGAATCCGGGGTTATGTATATTTTCGAACATAACCCCTACAACCCGGTCACAAAGCGGATTTTTGAGCGATGCCCCTTCGATGTAAACGCGGTCATGCTGCCGCGGAGCGAAACGGTTTCGATCGCGAGAGGGGCCGGTTTGGAGTTGGACAAGTCGGGCTACACATTGTTCTTTCCGGCTCAACTGTCCTTCCTTCGCTTTGTGGAACCTTGGCTTTCAGCCATACCTATGGGGGCTCAATACTACGTCAGGTTGCGTAGGTCCAGGTGATGGTTTTATAAAAAGCGTTTAGGCTTGGGGGCGGGGAGCCTCAACCTTGGCGCTTCTGATGTGGTATAGCTACTGCTAATTACCTCTTTGAACGCATGAACAAGGTTTGTAGATAGGTATTTCCGGTCAGTTCGCTGAGATTAAAGACGCCCCAGACTCCAGCCCTTAAAACCTTTTGGAGTAAGCCAGTTGCAGGAATGTCGATCGCTGCAAGTGGGACGTTATGCCCGTGGTATTCGACCAATTCCATGTCGGCGCGCTCCAAAAGAGTCTGTAAGCTGACACGATTAAAATGGTTGAGGTGATGGGCTTGGTAAATCCGGTTGTATATGATGTTGATTCCGAATTTTCGGAATAGCCGACCGAGTTTGTAGAGTAAACTAGTGTCGTCGAGGGTCATTACTACAACCAACCCATTGGGTTTGACAAGGTCGCTGAGCTTCTGGGCAAAACCTTGGATGTCGTCGATATGTTCGATCACCGCCATGGTGACCAAAGCATCATAAGGTTCAGTGGGTTCGTATTCTTCAACCAGGCTCTGGACGAATGTTATGCCGGGCACGTCTTGATTTGGACTAAGATCCAAACCGCAGAGTTCGAGGTCTGGTCGTTGACCGTGCAGGTATTTGAGAAAATCGCCCTTGCCGCAACCCACATCAAGGACGCGGGCTCCAGCCGGAAGCTCCCTCAATCCATCAGTAACTTTTTGGAATAAAGGAGTGTTGGGATTATTGAACCAATTTCGGTGAGCCTCCAAGAAATACTCGGCGGAATAGCTTTCGGGTTCTCCCTTGAGCAAGCTATAGCGGTGACCGCAAGCAGTGCAGCGCATGATGGTCGCTTCGGTGTGTTCTCCCGAATACTTAGAAATGCCACCGCAAACAGGGCAGGTTGTGTTTTGGTCTGTTTTCGCCACGTGATTTAAATCAAATGTGGAGGTGTTCCGATAAAGTGGTTTTTGAGCTGCCCTTCGAATCAGGCGTCGGGTTTAGCGTAAGAGTGCGTATACCAGAGGAGTGAGTGGTTCCGGGGAACTCCCCAAAGTTATTTAGGTGCTTCGTGAATAATGATATTGGTTGGAAGGGGCGCACTTTCTTCGGTGGGGGAGTAGAAGCGAAAGCGGAAAAACTTTGAATCGTTGGGCACCGGCAGTTGGCGAACATGACGCCCCGGTTCGGTAAAGTCCATGATGTGGAACTGGCGGAGGTGTTCATCTTCGATGGCGACTTTGGTATGCCCTCCATGATTGAAGTAGAACTCAATGATGAGGTGGCGACTATGACCTGTTTTGGGGAGTTCGCGCCAATGGGTGAATGCGTAATCGATGGGCGTTGTTCGAACAAACCTTGCGACATGGTCGGTGGTTTGAATGGAAACATGTCCGCCATTGTGATTAAAAAAGCCCAGCTCTTTCAGGTAAGAGTGCTCTCCGGAATACTCTAAAGCGCTGATGATTTGAAGTGGCTTGATGTCAGCGGGGGGAGAGGCGGGATCGATGGGGAGGAGACCGACATCAAACACTAATAGGTCGAACCCGATTCCATCGTTCGCGTCGATTCTCTTTGTTTTCAGGTTTTCGACGGAAAAACCTGAGCGAGCAAGGCGGTCTTGTGCTGCAACTAGCGCCTCTTCGCCTTTTCCCGGTTCAACTGCGAGCACCACTGGGCTGGGGGTTAGAAACGGATCCGAAACCTCAGGGAAGGGGTCCATGGTGTAGAGGCTGAAGCCGTAAATGTGCACCGATGCGAGGGACCACGCGTCATCGAAATCGGGGTTTATCCAGAAGAGCGGTTTTTGCTCGGTCGTTTCCTGAAGGTATTGCGTCGCTTGGTAGATCGCTGAGTAGCGTTGTTGCAGGCGGTCCGAGTAGCTGAAATGCGGAAAGGTTCTCGGCATACTCAGGTAAACCACAGCAACGAGGTAGATGGTCGGGTGGATCCGGCGAATGAAGGAGAACCGATTTCGAACGCCGAGGAGTAGTGCGGCGGCTATGGAAATAATACCCCAACTGCCAAAGAGGAATGCTTCTGAATCACCCCAGATCGTTCGCCACCATAAAAACCCTTTACTATAAAGCATGGGCCAAGGCACGAGGGCAACAAACGCGAGTGCGCCGGCGGTAAACAGGCTCCACCACTTGGATGCGGTTTCCGAGAGGCTGAATTTCCCGAGCAAGGCCAGTAGGAGCGGGATGCTCAGGGAGAGAAACGCGACAGAATAGTAGAATGAGCTCAGTGCCATTGTGCCGCGAAATTGCAGGTAGCCCGCGATCATCAACGACATGCAAAGGCCCGCCAAAAGTGACAGAATCGCGTGATTTGACTCCGAATACCACCGTTTGGAGGTGAACAGGTAGGCCGCGCCGCCAAATACCGCAGAGGCGGGTAAAACGAGTTGGGTGGCCTGCACGGCCCAGTCCCATCCCGGGATGAACCATTCGTTCGCAGTGCCCTCGGTATTGAGGATATTTGCCAGACGTATCTGAGCCGCAAAAAGGAACTCGTTTCCGCCCATTTTGTAGTGGATCCACTGCAAAATGCCGATTGTCGCCGCAGCAGTGCAGACGTATCCGGCCAGCCGGAGCAGTTGGGTTAAGAACGTGCCCGGGATCCACATTAAGTGGAAGAGCACGATTCCCACCCCGACAAAGGTTAAAATACCTATGTTCGCCAAACCGGTGAAGGTTAAGGCGACCCCCACTCCGATCATCCAAAGCCAGGCGTGTTTGGAGGTTGCGGCCCCAAATATGAATGCAACCGCGAGCGCGGAGTAGACCAAGAAGGCGGTGTCGGTGTAGTCGCCGTGAAGCGCAATAATGACTTGGGGCGCAAAAACGGCCAATAGAACGCCGGTGGTGGCCACGCTCTTCCCACCTACTCGCCAACCGATGAATCCCCACGCCCAAGACAAGAGGCCAGAGAACGTCATTTTGAGGACGATATTGGCCCAGATTGCAGGAAGGAGAGAGTGGATCAGTGCGGCAGGGAAGAGCCAGCTCACTCGCGCTGCATAGTAGGTAGAGGGGTAGAGCTCATTCCAACGCGTAAGGTTCCACATGAACCCCGTGTAAAACCAGGTGTCGATTTGATCGAAGGGAGGAAAGGGAAACCCTTCGCGAAATAAAAGCAGTGAGAGGTTTCCCAATGCCCAAGCCGTTACCCACGTGAGCCACATCCATCGGTTTGTAACCCGATTTGGTCGCTCCTCGATTGGTCGGCGGGTCGACATTTCTTGTTTGGCTGGGGTCCCGTAAGCCGAATCTATGCCGGACTTAGGACGTCCAGAGCGGCTCGAGTTTTTCGGCGGCGCCGGCGTCGTCGAGACAGCGACCCATGGGGAGGTAGCGCACGCGCGAGTCCTCTGCCAAGTGACCGAGGGTCCGCCAGAAGTCGACGATCGTGACGCTGTCCTGGTCGCGAGCGACTTGGTCGGCGGTGAGGGCGAGGTAGTCCGGATCGTTGGTGGTGATGAGCACCACTTGGGCGTCTTTGAGGGCTTCCTCGAGGGAGTCGGTTACCAGCGAGCTCATCTTCAACGCGGTTTCCGCGTAAGGGGCCGCCAGATTGTCGTGGCCGATCACGCGATAGCCGGCCTCGGAGAGGGCTTTGCACAGCAGGATGCCGGGGGATTCCTCGATAACGTGAGAGTGGGCTTTGTAGGCGAGACCGAGGACCGCCACATTGGCGCCCTTCGGCAGGTCGCGCTGGAGGCGGGCGACGTAGCGTTTGGCGAGGTTGCGGTTGTAGTCGTCGTTTTCGGCCAAGAGGCGGCTGTCGACGTCGAGCGAGTTGCCCATGAAGTTGAGCGCGACGTTGTCGCGGGGGAAGCAGGGGCCACCAAAACCGAAACCGCCGGTGAGGTATTTGCGCCCGATGCGCTTGTCCATGCCGAGGGCATCGGAAACCACGTCGACGTCACCACCCGGGATGTTCTCGCAGAACTCCGACAGCATGTTGGCGAAGGAGATCTTCATGGTGACGTAGCTGTTGACCGCGATCTTGGCCAACTCGGCGTTCTCGATGGTCATGCGCTTCACCGGCGCGGCGTTCTCGGACACCTTGTTGTGGACCGATTCGAGCAAGTCGCCGGAGCGCTCGTCGAACTGCCCGAGCAGGTAGAAGTCGGGATTCAGGAAGTCGCGGATGACCGATCCCAGCGCAATGAACTCGGGATTGTAGCAGAGACCGAAGTCGCGGCCGCAGACTTTGCCGGATTCTTTCTCCAGAATGGGCAGCAGACCATGGCGGGTGGCACCAGGGAGAACCGTGCTGGTGAGCACGATGACGTGGTAACCGTCCTTCTTCTTCAACGCCTGGCCGAGCGCTTTGAACGCATAGGACGCGTATTGCAGCGTGAAGGCCCCGCGCTCGTCGCTCGGAGTCGGCACGATCACAAAACTGATGTCGGACTGGAGCACCGCCTCGGTGGTATCGAGGGTGGCGCGGATGCGCTCGCGGTGCTGGCCGATCATCTCATCCAACCCGGTTTCCTGGACGGGCGCGCGGCCGGCGTTCACAGCATCGACCGCATTGCGGTTGATGTCGACGCCGATGACGTTGAGGCCGCGTGAGGCCATGCCGGCAACCATGCTGGCGCCGAGTTTTCCAAGTCCGATGATGGAGACGTTTTCAGTCATTGTGTGAGATCGCGGGAGAGCGGGAAGAGGGGCGGGATGGGGGCCGAGACGAAGGTTCAGGCGATGTTGACCACGGAGTCCTTGGAGGCGCCGGATTTGATCTGGTCGTAGATCCAAGCGTAGGTCTTTTCCATGCCAGTGCGCAGGGAGATGGAGGGCTCCCAGCCGAGCATCTTGCGGATGAGGGTGTTTTCGGAATTACGGCCGTTCACGCCCTTCGGCGCGTCGAGGTTGTAGTTCCGCTTGAGCTCGATGCCGGCGATGGATTCGACGATGTCGACGAGCTGGTTGATCGAGACCTTCTCCTCGCTGCCGAGATTGATCGGGAAGGTGATGTCGGCGCTGCGCATGATGGCCTGGGTGCCCTGCAGGCAGTCGTCGATGAACATGAAGGAGCGGGTCTGTTCGCCCGAGCCCCAGATTTCGATGTCATTGGTGCCGGCCAGCTTGGCGTTGATGACCTTGCGGCAGATGGCGGCCGGGGCCTTTTCACGACCACCGTCGAAGGTGCCGTGGGGGCCGTAAACATTGTGGTAGCGCGCCACGCGGGTCAGCAGACCGAAGTCCTCGGTGAAGTGGCGGCACATGCGCTCGGAGAAGAGTTTCTCCCAGCCGTAACCGTCCTCGGGCATCGCGGGGTAGGCATCCTCTTCGCGGAGGCCGGTGATGGTCGGATCGGTCTGCTTGTCGTGCGCGTAAACGCAGGCGGAGGAGGAGTAGAAGAAGCGCTCCACGCCGACTTCGCGGGCGGCCTGCAGGAGGTGGGTGTTGATGAGCACCGTGAGCATGCACAGCGCTTTGTTGTTCTCGATGAAGCCCATGCCGCCCATGTCGGCGGCGAGGTTGTAGACCCAGGCCGCGTCCTTCACCGCGGTGCGGCAGGCCGCGAGGCCTTGGAGGTCGAGCGTGAGGTTTTCGACGTCGTCGAAACGTTGATACCAGCGATCGAGGGGTTTGAGGTCCACGGCACGAATGCGCGTGTGGCCTTGGCGAATAAGGTCTGCAACGAGATGTCCGCCGATGAAACCGCCGGCGCCGCAGACAACAATAAGCTTATCCTTCATGGGTCGTTTTATAAGAAACTAGCGAGCACAGCGAATGACTGCGGGGCGAGTCAACGGCGCTTTGCGCGAGATTTTGCCGGCTTAAGCGATTCGATCTCCGCGAGCCAGGTGGCGCTGGAGGCATCGGAGGGCATGCGCCAGTCGCCGCGCGGGGAGAGGGCGACCGAGCCGACCTTGGGGCCGTCCGGCATGGCCGAGCGCTTAAACTGTTGGGCAAAGAAGCGTCGGGCAAAGGTTTCGAGCCACTTGAGCAGCACGGCGCGGGAGTAGCGTTTCCCGAATGCGAGCTCGGCCAGGTAGAGGATTTTGGCCGGCGGGGCGCCGTGGCGGAGGAAGTGGAAGAGGAAAAAGTCGTGCAGTTCGTAGGGACCGACGACGTCCTCGGTCTGTTGCAAGATCTCGTCATTTGCGCCCATCGGCAGCAGTTCTGGGCTGATCGGGGTGTCAGCGATGTCGTGCAGCACGGCGGTGGTGGCGCCGGAAAACTCGGCTTCGGCGGCCCAGTCGATGAGGTAACGCACGAGGGTTTTCGGAACGCTGGCGTTCACGTGATACATCGACATGTGGTCGCCATTGAAGGTGCACCAGCCGAGGGCGGATTCGGACAGGTCACCGGTGCCGACGACAAATCCGCCCACCTGGTTGGCCACGTCCATGAGGATTTGGGTGCGCTCGCGAGCCTGGGCGTTCTCGTAAGTCACATCGTGTGACTCCGGGTTGTGTCCGATGTCGCTGAAGTGCTGCATCACGCTGTCGCCGATGGGGATGATGCGCAGGGTGGCGCCGAGTTGCTCGACGAGTTTTTCGGCATTGCCGCGGGTGCGTTTGGTGGTGCCAAAGCCCGGCATGGTGGGCGCGATGATGCCGGCGCGGTCGAGTCCGAGCAGGTCGAAGGCGTGTGCCGTCACCAGGAGGGCGAGGGTGGAATCGAGTCCGCCGGAGATGCCGATCACGACTTTGCGCGCGCCGGTGTGGCGCAGGCGTTTGGCGAGGCCGGTGGACTGGATGGCGAAGATCTCGCGGCAGGCGTCGGCGCGGATGGCGGAATCGGACGGGACAAAGGGGCGCGCGGGGTTCGGGCGAAGGGTGCCCAACGGGGCCTGCGGTTGCTTCTTCGTCGGCGTTTTTGCCTCGGGCAGGGCAATTTTGATGCGATCCGGCGTGAGGGTCGCGACTGCGCTCGAATAGGAGCTATTGATGATGCGCTCGTGAGAGAGACGCTGGATGTCGATGTCCGCGCATTGGATCTGGGACTCGAACTGGAAGCGTTTCGACTCGCTCAACAGGGCGCCGTTTTCGGCGATGAGGCAGTGGCCGGAGAACACGACATCGGTCGAGGACTCACCGGGACCCGAGCTGGCGTAAGCGTAAGCGGCGAGGCAGCGCGCAGACTGTTGTTTGACCAAGTCGCGGCGGTAGGGGGCCTTGCCGAGGAGTTCGTCGCTGGCGGAGGGGTTGAGGATGAGATTGGCGCCGGCGAGAGCCAGCTGGCCACTGGGCGGGCTGGCAGTCCAAAGGTCCTCGCAAATCTCGATGCCGATGCAGGCACCGGTGGTGATGTCGTTGAAGAGCAGCGAAGGCGAAATCGCCACATAGTCGTCGGCGAGCTCGACGGTGTCGACGCGCAGGCGCTCGGCGCTGGTGAACCAACGTTGCTCGTAATACTCCTGCGTGTTGGGCAGGAAGGTCTTGGGCACGAGTCCGAGGACGCGACCGTCGCCGATAAGGGCGGCGCAGTTGTAGAGGCGGTCGTCGACCAGAAAGGGGAGGCCAACCAAAGCAAAGGCGGGGATCTCGGCAGTGGCTTCGGCCAAAGCACAGAGGGCTTCGCGGGCGGTGGTGCGGAGCAGTTGCTGGGCGAAGAGATCGCCACAGGTGTAGCCGGTGAGACTCAGTTCGGGGAAGAGGACGAGGCGGGCACCGGCGGCGGCGGCCTGGGCGAGGCAGCGGTGGTGTTGGTCGAGGTTGAACACGACATCGGCCACGCGTAGCTCAGGGCAGACGGTGGCGATGCGAAGGAAGCCGAAATCGGAGGAGGCAGGCACGGTGGAAAAGGAGACAGTTCAGGACGCGCGAGTCGCTAGTAGAATCGGACGTAATCTTTCCGAATAACCGAGGAGGCTAACGGTTTCGAAGCCCAATTCGTGAAGGTAAGCTTCTTCGTCGGCAATGGCGCGATGGCCTTCGAAGAGAAGGCGGGGCTGACGGCGGAGGAAGGCCTCGACCGGGGCAGGGTCGGGTAGCCAGTGCACGACTGAAAGGGCCGAAACCATGTCGTAGGTGTCGTCGAGGTCCGCGAAAAGGGCCGGCGAGGTAAGGTCACCGCGGGAGAATTGGGAGGACGCGCCGAGGGTGGCGGCGATGCGCTGGGCGGCGGTGACGGCGACCCCATCACGCTCGATGCCGCGGGCTTCCCAGCCTTCCAACGAAGCATAGGTGGAGAGCAGGCCGAGATTGGCACCAAGCTCGAGAAAGCGTCCAGGGGCCACGCCTTCGCGGCGGAAAGCCGGGCGCAACAGCTGCCAGCGCAGCGACCACGGGCGCTCACCCTCGAGGGCAAGGGGACCCCAGCGCCAAGCGTAGTAGCAGGCGTGTTTGCCGGGGGAATTGGCGGCGGAGTGACGGCCGAGTTCCCACGCGAAACCGAGTTGGCCGGCGGTGGCGAGATAGTCGCGCTCCCAGTGCAGTTGTCGCAGCATACCGCCAAAGCCAGCGCACACCGCCTCGGCATCCCATTCGTTGCCGAAGTCGTCAGCGTCCGCGTGGGGGCGGGCTTGGTCGAAGTCGAGCACCACGATCGTGCCGTCGGGACGCAGCAGGATGTTTTCGGCGCGAACGTCGCGGTGCTGGATACCTCGCTGGTTGAGCTCCACCAAGGCGTCGGTGACCTGACGAATGATGGCAGGTTGGTCGACGGGGGCGGGAGTGGCGTCCAAGGCTGCCTGGGCCAAGGTGGTGCCCGCTTGGAAGGGATAGGACATGGCCGAACCCTCGGGCCAGCGATGCGCGCTGAGCACCGGGACCACAAAATCGAGTTCCGCGAGTTGGCGGGACAGTTTCGCTTCGTCGACCAAGTCGTTGGGCTTGGTGGATTCGGTGGGCGAGAGTTTGTAGCAGAGGCCGCCGCGTCGCCGGATCTCGCCGCCGTTTTGCCCGATGTAAAGTTGCGTGGTCGCAGCAACATCGTCTCCTGCGGTCCAACTCAGATCGGGGAGGTCGGCCTCTTCGTTGGTATCCGGCCAGATCAGGCCGATGGCGTTTTCCTCACCCAAGCGGTGTTCCAGGCGCGGGGAGGCGCAGCGGGGATCGTTGAGGTGGTGGTGCAGTGCGGCGGCATTGCCGGTGAAGTCGCGATACTGGAGGTCGCCGTGGGCAAGATCGCTGTGCAGCCAGAGTTCGGTGCCGGTGGTCGTGGTCGAAGCTTCGACGCGCAGCGATTGGAGGTCGCCGCGGAGGCGGTCACCAATGACGGCCAGCAACGACGCGAGCAGACCGCGGGGCACGAGGGTCGAGGCGAGCGCCTGACGCTGCCAAGTGAACTGCAGCGGTTTGGCGTGGACGCTGCCGATGAGGTCCAAAGTGAAGCCGAATTCCAGCAACTCGAGCTGGAGTGGAACGAGGTCTGCCCCGGTCGTGAGGTGACGCAGGGCGAGTAGCTCTGCGGCGGCTCGCTCGGTTGGTTCGGGGGAAGTCGAAGGCGTGGGCGTGGTGGTGGCGGGCGGGACCGCAGTCGGCTGGTCGCCGCGATCTTTGAGGCCGTCGAATTGTTGCAACAATTCGCTGAGTCGGGCCGGGAACCAAGCGGGCGTGTCGCCAGTAAGTTGGCGCGCCGCGTGAAGCAGGGCACGCACGGCGTGCAGTTTGCCCTGACCGAGGAGATGGAAGAGCACCAGCGGCACGGTCGCCGGAACCGCGTCGGGGTCATCCGTTTCGGGCGGTGGATTGCCGGCGGCCAGAAACTGTTCCCGCAAGTGCTGGGCGGCGGGTGATTCCGGATCGATCTTGAGGAGGGCGGTGCGTCGGATGCAAAAACGCGCCGGCGTCTCGACGGCATCCGTGCTGCAAAAAACGATGCCTTTCACCTCGTCGCTGCGGATCGGCAGCTGCAGCTGGTGGCGACCGACAGTGGCGACGTAGCGTTTGCCGACAAATTGGGAGCCGTCGTCCGCCAGGATCGCGATGCCCACTTCACCTTGGGTGACCTCCAATTCAACCTCGGCCAATGCTCCGTTGAGTCGCAAAACGCGGCGGGAAGCGAAGGGGAGCCAGCCTTGGAACTCCCACGGTTTGGTGGTGGCGACGACGGTGTTGTCGGCCTCGATGGTGGCACGTCCGATACGCTTGAAAGAGCCCAAGCCATCGCGCCGCGAGGTCCAGGCGGCGGCGAAGCGCTCGGCCGCTTCTTCAAGCTGGCGCCAAGAACGAGACGTGGGAGCGGCCGGGGCCGTGGTGAGTTGGCGACTGGGCTGAGCCGGAGAACCCAGCTCGGCATCGATCCGCGCGATCATCGCGTGCAGCGCTGGACCGTAATCTGGGCGAGAGGGGCCAATGCTCATGACAAGGCGGGCGGGGTTGAGCTCAGCGTGATGTGAGCGGGCAAGCACACGGCGGGGCCAATCGGGAAGGGAGCGTGGAGCTGCACTTCAAAAAACAACGCGTCGGTCACCTGATCAAAGATGATGCTGCGATTGAAGTCGTAGATGCCGTTGACGGTGCGATCGCCGTCTTGAAAGCCCATCAAGGTGAGACGGGCGGCGTATTTTTCGTGGGTGAAAGGGAAACGCATTTGCACCGACGCGTAGGTGCTCTCGCCAGCTGCGAGTTTGAGGCGCAATTCCTCGTGGACGTTTTGCACGCCGGCGATGCGCTCGCCTTTGACGTTAAAAATCGCGAGTCCGATCACGATGTCCGAATCGATGGCTTCTCGCGCGGTGATCCGGGTGTGGAAGACCGCCTCCTGCTCGAAATCGACGCGCTGAATCAACTCACCGTTCGTGGCCGTGAGCACGCAGCTGTCGAAGCGGGCGACGCCGGTGCCGACCCGACCGGCTTCGGAGGCGCGTTGGGCGAAATCGGCTGCGGCCGAATCGAGCAGTTTATCGATGGGGGAGAGGGCGGGCGCGGCCTCCTCCGCATCTCCGACGGGCTCCTCGTCTGTGGATTCGCCGTCCGACTTCGCGCCGGCGAGGATCTGGGCTTTGGCGGAGCCGCCGGAGGGGCCGTCGTCGTCGAAGTTGATCCCCTGTTCGCGCCAACAGAACTTTTCGTATTCGCGGCAAACCGTCTTGGCGTCGCCCCACGCGGCGGTGCGACCGTCCTTGAGCCAGAGGGCACGCGAGCAGACGGAACGGACCGTGGCGAGGTCGTGGGACACGAACAGTAGGCTCACTCCTTCATCGATGAGTTTGCGCAGGCGGCGGAAGCACTTCGCCTGGAAGGGTGCGTCGCCCACGCTGAGTGCTTCGTCGATAATGAGCACTTCGGGTTCGACGCAGGTGCTCACGGCAAACGCGAGCCGGGTCATCATGCCGCTGGAGTAGGTTTTTACCGGTTCCTCCAAAAATTCGCCGATATCGGCGAAGGACGCGACCTCATCAAATTTGGCATCCATGGCGGCTCGATCGAGACCGAGCACTGCACCGTAGAGGTAGACGTTTTCGCGACCGGAGAACTCCGGGTTGAAGCCCGCGCCGAGCTCGAGTTGGGCGGCGACACGACCTTGCACGGCCACATCGCCGGTCGAGGGGCGGAGGGTGCCGGCGATGATTTGAAGCAGGGTGGATTTGCCGGAACCATTGCGGCCGATAATGCCGACGCTCTCACCGCGGCGCACTTCGAGCTCGATATCCTGCAAGGCGTGGAAGTCGCGAAACCCGCGGCGAGCGCGTTCGGCCAGAGCGCGATTGAGGGGGCCGTTTTGGCCGGGGATGCGCCGATCTAGTCCCTGCCAGAAGGCGGCGGAGAGGCGGGCACCGGGAGATTCCCAGATGCGGTAGGCTTTGCCGATGCCGTGGGCGGCGATGACCAATGGGGCTTCGCTCATGGGGGAATCAGAGCACATCGGCAAATGCCGGGCGGAGTCGTTCAAAGACCCAACGGCCGATGAAGAAGGTCAGCAGGCTGGCGAACCAAAGGTAAACGAGATGGTGCCAATTGAGCGGGCGGTGCCACAGGAGCACGTCGCGGGAGAGTTCGATGGCCAACAGCAGCGGGTTGAAGCGCAGGAACATCCAGATCGACGGCGGCACCTTGGAAGCCGGGAAGAAGATGGCGCTGGCATACATGAGTGCGAGCGTTGTGAACTGGGTGAGCTGTTGGAGGTCGCGCCAGAATACGCCCAAGGCCGAGACCGCATAGGTGACGCCCAGGGCGAGGAAAATGATGGGGATTAGGATCAACGGCAGCCACAGTGCGCTCCAGCTCAGGCCCTCGCCGAAGAAAATGACGCCGATGAAAACGAGGCCCAAGCTGATGAGCAGGTGAAAGGCGGCGGTGCCTACGGTGGACGCCGGCAGGATGCCGAGCGGGAAGACGACCTTCTTCACGAAATTGGGGTTTCCGACGATCACGGTCGGAGCGACCGAGAAGGTCTCGGCGATGAAATGAAAGAGGGTAAGGCCGAGGAAAATGCCGAGGGCGTAGTCGACGCGGGACTCGTCGGGCAGGACGCCGAAGGTGCCATCAAAAATGAACCCAAACACGACCACATAGAGGCCGAGCATGAGGAGCGGTTGGACAAACGACCACGCCAAGCCGAGGTGACTGCCGCGATGACGCAGCTCGATGGAACGCTGGGTGAATTGCCACAGCAGGTCGCGGGATTGCCACAGGCTGGGCAACCGGTTTGCGGACGCGAGGGTGGTGGCAGGCATGAACCGGAAGACGAACCAATAGGGGCTTTGAAGAGTAAAGCACAATTTCCCAATGGAGGAGGCCCCGCCGCAGTCTGTCGTAGGACCGAGAATGAGCTTGCATGCACTCTCGCTGCTATGGCGTTGTCCCTGTTCGAATTCGCAATCCCACTGGGGCTCACGATTCAAAACCAGATCCCTTTCAATGTTGTTCTCCTCCTGCCGTTCCTTTGGACGCTACTTTGTCGGTGCCGTGTTGGGTGCCCTCAGCCTCGGAATCAGCGCTTCGGCTCAACCGGCGCTCGAAATGCCGGAAGACTCCCTGCCGCAGTTGCGGGAATTTATCGACCACGCCCTGCGGCAATCCCCGCGAGCGATCGTGCGTGGCTTCGACGAGGCGGTTGCCGACGCCGACCTGCTGACCGCCAAGTCAGCCCGTCTACCCAACCTCAGCGCTTCGGCGGACATGGTCCGTTCCGAAGAAGACCGGGGCGATTTCTCGGAGCCGCAAACGGCGGACAAGGTCTACTACCGCGTCTCGATGTCGCAGCCGATTTACCACTGGGGGGTGATCTCCCGTAACATCCAAAATGCGAAGATTCGCCGCGATATCGAGGCCGGCCGCACTCGCCAGGCGATGCTGACCATGGTAAACGAAATCCGGAGAAAATACCTCGAGCTCATGATCCAGAAAAAAGTGGTCGAGCGTTACCGCTTCAGCATGCAGTTGGTGGACGAGAAGCTGGCCGATGCGGAGGAAAAGCGACGCCTCAATACGCTTTCAGAGGGTGAACTTCAGGCCCAGCGCCAATCTCACAAACGATCTCTGGTGGGCGTGCGGTATCAGGAGGATGGCTACATGGTCGCGAAATCGATGTTCAGCCGCATGGTGGGCGTGGACTTGATCACCGATGACGACATCGCCGACGAGTTTCCCGAGCTCAATACGGAGGATGATGCCGCGGCGATCGAAAGCCTCGCCTTGCGGTTCAAGAGCATGGCCGATCCGACCAATCTCGATCTCCAGATCCAGCTCAAAGAACTGGAAATCAAGCAGAAGGAGCTCAAAAACGCCAAGATGAGCCTGCGCCCTCGCGTCAACGCCATCGCGGGCCTGACTCAGGACGAGCAGAGCTATTCGGCCAACATTGGTAACCGCTACGAATACCAATCCCTCTACGCGGGTATCGGCGTGTATTGGACGATCTGGGACGGATTCGCCAGCCGTGGTGCGGTGCGTGCGTCGCTCAATCGCATGCGCGCTGCCGAGGTGAACTACGAGTCGACCAAGAACCGGATTTTTGACGATATCGACAGCCTCGAACGGCAGCTCGACTACCGCTCGATGGAGGTCTCAGTCGAAGACGAAGAGTTGGTAATTGCGCGAAATCACCTCAACTACACGCAGCAGCGTTTCGATCGAGGGGAGGCTTCGGAAAACGAATTGTCGCAGGCTCGCATCAATCTGCTCGAGCGGTGGGGCGGAACCATGACGGCTCGCATGGGTTATTGGGAACGTTTGTTCCACTTCCTGAGTCTGATGGATGCTGATCCGGCTGCGGATTTGTTGCCGGCTAATTCCCGATGAAAAAATTTATCGCTGTTTTGGTAGTGGTCGTGGCCGGTGTGGCCGCGGCTGTCATGTTGAATCGACCGACCGCCACCGTGCGCGCGGCGTGGCAAGGCAAGGCGCTGCAGTCGGTGCCTGGAAGTGTTACGGTGCAGGCCGAATACGACATGGCGCTCAAATCTGAGGTCGGTGGCCGGGTGCAGGACTCTGCTCTCGATACCGGAGCCAGCTTCGCGGAAGGCGACTTTTTGGTGCAGATCGATTCGAGCGATCTGGAGCTCGAGATCGAGCGCATCCAAACGGAGTATGACGCCGCCAAGGCCCGTATCGAACTGGGATCGACGATCGCTCTCGAACTCGAGACCGCGCAGGAACGGTTGGCAGAAGACAAGCGCCTCTTGGACTCGGGTAACTTCTCACAATCTGAGTATCGCAAGCGCGAGCGCGCGGTGCAGCAGATCGAGAACAAGCTGAAGACCGAGGAGGTGAACAACGACCTCCTGCTCGCCAGCTACCGCAATACCCTCGCGCAGCGTCGCCGCCAACTGGCCAAGATGCGCATCACGGCGCCGTTTGATTGCGTCGTATCCGAAGTCTACGCCCGGCCGGGTGACCTGATCGGTTCCAATTCGCCGATCGCCTTGCTCATCTCGACCAGCCGCACCGTTGAGGCCCGCATCAGCGAGGAGAACTTCTCCAACATCGCTCTGGGCCAACGCGCTTCCGTGCGCTTGCTCGGTTACGGCAACCAACAATTTAACGCGACGGTTTCCAAGGTGTTGCCGGCGGCTGATGCCGAGACGCAGCGCTACATCGTTCATCTGAACGTCGATATCCCGCTCGACCAGTTGGTCCCGGGTCTGACCGGTGAGGTCAGTATCATCACGAACGAGCGTGATGGCACGACCCTCATCCCGCGACGTGCCCTGATCGGCGATAAGGTTATGGTCGTGAGTGACGGCGTCGTAGAAATCCGCTCGGTGGAAGCCGGTTACGAGAGTCTCAACGAAGTCGAAATCGTCAGCGGTATCAGCCCGGGCGAGCTCGTGATCACGGAAGAACTCGATCTCTATCGGGATGGCGATCGGGTGAATGTTGAGGAGCGCGGCTGAGCCGAGCGCGATTATGTCGCCTAACTTTCGCATCGCCCTGCGGTTTCTCACCGCGAAGAAGCGAGCCATGCTGATGAGCCTCGCCTGCATCGTGCTGGGCGTTGGCCTTTTCATCATCACTCAGGCCACCACCAGCGGTTTCGAGAAATTCTTCATCCGCACCATCCTGGGCACCAACGGCGCTATTCGGATCGCCGACAAGATTCAGGACACGATGGGAGTGATGTATGCCGGCGGCACCGATTTTGGTGAGTCGAGCATGCTCATCTCCAATGAGAAGAACCGGAAATACATCGAGGGCATCGACGAGCCCGCGTTGCTGATCAAGGGGCTGCGCCCCTTCGCCAACGTGGCCGCCATTTCTCAGGTCGTGACCGGATCGGTGACGGTAGAGAGCTCCTTCAAGGACGAGGACGCCAAGATCTACGGCATCGAATTGGACGACCACATCGCGGTCTCCGACCTGGAGCACCAGATCGTGCGCGGGGATTTGGCGGAATATCGTGTGTCGGCGCTTGGCATAATGATCGGCCGGGTTCTGGCAACGCGTCTGCGACTGGAGCCGGGGGATTCGGTGTCACTGCAAACGCGTGAACAGAATCGCCGTTACACCATCTGCGCCATCTACGAGACCGGCGTGGCCGACATCGACAAGGAACGTGTCTACATGCACCTCGGTGAGGCCCGTTCGTTGCTCAAGAAAACCACCGGTGCTTCGTTTTTGCAGGTCGGTTTGATCGAGCCAAATCGCGCCCCCGCAGATGCGGTGCTCATGGAGGAGACTCTCGGACACAGCGCGACCAGTTGGCAGGAGCGCGAGAAGACTTGGCTCGAGGTTTTCCGGGCCTTGCGTATCTCCTCCGGCATTACGGTGTCGGTCTTCACGCTCATCGCGGGTCTGGCGATGTTCAACACACTCGCCATGATCGTGATGGAGAAGACCAAGGACATCGCGATCCTGCGCTCGATGGGCTACACCCGAGAGGACGTGCTTCAGATCTTCCTGTGGCAGGCGGTCATCGTGCTGGTGATCGGCACCATCTTGGGCTGTGCGCTCGGCGCTGGCGGCACCTATGTGATTTCCAATGTGCCGGTGCGTATCACCGGTATTTTCGCCACGGATACGTTCATCGTGTCGTGGTCCATCTGGCACTACGTCGCGGCGACAATCACGGCCATCATCATGGTCATGATCGCGAGTCTGGTGCCGGCGCGTCGTGCCGCTCGGCTGGAGCCAGGTGACGTTATTCGGGGGACAGCCCAATGAGTGAAACGACGAACAAGCCGGCGGCGAGTGGCGAAGTGGTGCTGCGCTGCGAAGGCCTGCATCGCTATCTGGGCGAGGGCGAGGGACGCGTGCATGTCTTGCGGGGCGTTTCTTTCGAAGCTCAACGCGGCAACGTCTACGCCATCGTGGGACCTTCAGGCTGTGGTAAATCGACGCTGCTTTATCAGCTCGGGCTGCTCGACCAACCGGACGGCGGCCAAATTTGGTTGGACGGCGAACTGATGTCCAACAGTAGCGATGACGCCCGCACCGCGGCGCGCAACCGCCACTTGGGTTTCGTCTTTCAGTTCCACTTTCTGATGCTCGAGTTTTCGGCGCTCGATAACGTCATCATGCCGATGCGCAAGCAGGGCAAATTGAGCCAGGCGGAGATGGAAGCGCGGGCGAAGTCCCTGCTGGAGTCGGTGGGCCTGGGCGAGAAGACGCATCGTCTGGGCACGCAGCTTTCTGGAGGCGAACAGCAACGCGTGGCCATCGCGCGGGCTCTGGCCAACGAACCTTCGGTGATCCTGGCCGACGAGCCGACCGGCAACCTCGACCAAAAGAACTCCAACCTCGTCTTCGATTTGCTTACCCGTCTCGCGAAGGAGAACGGGCAGGCGATTGTCCTCGTGACCCACAATCCGGAAATTGCCAAGCGCTGCGATGTTGTGCGTCCGATGCGCGATGGTGAATTCGTCTGAGGACGAGCCGCTTACGGGATACAGAAAAGGGCGCCTCAGCAGGCGCCCTTTTGTTTTGAGAGGAAGGTGACGCGGGGCGCGACTACCAGTGCAGGTAGTCGCCCGGCTTGAGTGCTTTGGTGAACTCGACCAGCAGCTGCACGCAGGCTTCCACGTCGGCGAGATCGACCATTTCGCTGGGGGTGTGCATGTAGCGCAGCGGAATCGAGATCAGTCCGGTGGCAACACCGCCGCGGGCCATCTGGATCGCGCGCGCGTCGGTGCCAGTCGGGCGCGGGTCGGCTTCCAACTGGTAGTCGATCTTGGCTTTCTTAGCGGCCTCGACGAGGCGCTCGTAGAGCAGGGGATTGATGTTGGGACCGCGGCAGATGATCGGGCCGCCGCCGAGTTTGGTTTCGCCGAATTTGCGGTTGTCGCAATCGGGGTGGTCGGTGGCGTGGCCGACGTCGATGGCGACGGCGATATGCGGATCTACGGCGTAGCTGGAGGTGGTCGCTCCGCGCACGCCGATCTCTTCCTGCGCGGTGCCAACGGCCACGACGCGCGCGGCGGGTTTCTTTTTGGCTTTGGCGAGGCGGATCAGGACTTCACCGACGACGTAAGCGCCGACCTTGTTGTCGAAGGCGCGGGCGGTGCCGATGGAGCCATTGAGCAACTCAAACTCGTGGTCGTAGGTGGCGGTGTCGCCGATGCTCACGCGCTTGAGGGCGTCCTTCTTATCCTTTGCGCCGATATCGATCCACATCTCATGGATCTCCGGGACCTTCTTGCGATCCTCCGGGTTCATGAGATGCACGGCTCGTTTGCCGGTGACGCCCTTCACGGGGCCGTTGGCCGTGCGAATGATCACGCGACGACCCGGGATCATGATGCGGTCGTGACCACCGATGGTGTTGAAGTAGAGGAAGCCGTCGTTGTTGACGTAGGTGACGATGAGCCCGAGCTCGTCCAAGTGACCGGCAAGCATGAGTATCGGGTCACCCTTGGGATTGAGCGTCGCGATCCGGTTGCCGAGGGCGTCTTTCTGATAGATGTCCGCCGAAGGCTGGACGTGGCGGTCGAAGACGGCCTGGGATTCAAATTCGTCGCCGGACGGAGCGCGCGCGGCGAGCAGTTCCACGAGGAAGGGAGGAGGAGAGTAAGATTTTGCCATGAAAGGAACAGTTGCTTTCGGCCCAGCCTGAAATCGAAAATCAAAAACCCAAAATCAAAATTCCCGATGATCATCTATCCAGCCATTGACATCAAAGGCGGCCGCGCGGTGCGGTTGCTGCAAGGACGCGCCGACCAAGAGACGGTCTACGCGACGGACCCGGCCGAGGTCGCCAAGACCTTTCAGGCGACGGGTAGCCCGTGGGTGCATGTGGTTGATCTCGATGGGGCGTTTGCGGGGTCACCGCAGAACCTGGCGCGGGTGGAAGCCATCGCGCAGACGGGCATGCAGGTGCAGCTCGGCGGGGGCATGCGCGACCGCGAAACGATTGAGCGCGCGCTCGGGCTCGGCGTGAGCCGGGTCGTCATCGGCACGCGGGCCGCAGAGAGCGCAGAATTTGTGGCCGAGATGGTGCAGGCTTTCGGCGAAAAGATCGCGGTCGGCATCGACGCCAAGGATGGCCAGGTCGCCGTCAAGGGGTGGGTCGATACCACCGGAGTCGGCGCGATCGATCTCGCCAAGCGCATGGACGCCATCGGCGTGCAGACGATCATCTACACCGACATCGGCACCGACGGGATGCTGACGGGCCCCAATTTCGCCGCGCAGGAAGAAATGGCCGACGCGGTTTCCGCAACGATCATCGCCAGCGGTGGGGTGAGCCGACGCGAGGACGTAATCGGCTTGGCCGAAATCGAAAAACGCCGCCCGAACCTGGGCGGCGTCATCGTGGGCAAAGCCCTCTATGAGAAACGAGTGGAGCTGAGCGATCTGCTGGCGATCGCGAAGACCTGATTTCAGGCGTCGCCGTTGATTTCGTCGGCGATGTCCTCGAGCGGATAGGTCAGGATTTCCGCGAGGGTCGGGTGATACCACGGGGCTTTGAGCAGATCGAAGACCGTGGCTTTCATCGCCAGCGGAGCCGTGAAGCAGTGGATGAGTTCGCCGGCTTGCGGACCCACGATTTCGGCACCGAGGATCCGTCCACGTTTGGGTTCGGCGATGACCTTCACGTAGCCGCGTTTGGCCTCCATCAGGATGGACTTGCCGTGATCGTCGAAGGGGTAGCTCGCGGTGAGGAAGGGCGTGCCTTCGGCCTTGAGCTGCGCTTCGGAGCGGCCGATCGAGGCGATGGGCGGTTCGGTGAAAACGACGCTGAGGAGCAGGTTCTCATCAACCGGCTTGAGCTTCTTTTCGCCGAAAGCGTGGCGAGCGGCGAGTTCGCCCTGTGCCACCGCGAGATGCACTATGTCGTGCGGTCCGCAGCAGTCGCCTCCGGCGTAGATGTGGCGCTGAGTCGTTTGCTGCCACTGGTTGATTTTGATGCGGCCGGACTTCTGCAGTTCCACGCCTGCGTTGGCGAGGTCGAGAGACCCAGTGTTGGGGCTGCGACCGAGAGCGTTGAAAAGGTGCTTGGCGCGACGAGTGAGCTTCTTGCCGTCGGAGTTGAGGAAAGTAACGCTGACGCCACCGTCGCTGGTCGTGCGGATTGATTGGATGCTCGTGCCGGTATGGAGATCGATCCCTTCGTCCCGGAACGCGTCCTCCACGACGATGGAGGCCTCGGGCGAATGCTCTTTGAGGATGTGGGAACTGCGTTGAATCTGGACGACGCGAGATCCGATGCGACTGAGGAATTGGCTGAGCTCGCAGGCAACGATTCCGCCGCCGAGCACGATGACGCTTTGGGGCACAAAATCCAGGTCGAGCACATCGTCGCTCGTCCAAAACGGAGTGTCGGCGAGGCCGGGGAGTGGAGGCACGGAAACCTTGGAGCCCGTGCCAATGATGAAGCGCTCGGCGCGAAGCAGTTTGCCGTCGGAGAGCGCAATGGTGTGCGGATCGATGAACTTGGCGTGTGCGCGATAAACGTCGTAACGCTTCTGCATCATCGCTTTGGCGCGGTATTCGGCGAATTCCCCAATGATCGCCTTCTTGCGGGCGTGGAGGCGCTTCATGTCGACCTTGGCCGACGGAATGTTGAGACCGAAAAGCTTTCCGTGCTGGGCGAGGTGCAACACATCGGTCGAATAGAGTAGAGTTTTCGACGGCATGCAGCCGCGGAGGATACAGAGCCCACCCAGCTCTTCTGCGCCGTCGACGATGGCTACCTTTTTGCCGAGATCGGCGGCGACGCGAGCCGCGTTAAAACCAGCGGATCCACCGCCTATGGCGATGAAGTCGTAAGAGATGGGGCGTTTCATGACTTACAAGAGGGGCCCGCGAGACAGATTATTTCAACGTCCCTTGCCAAATACCATCAAGTGGATCGTGCGCAGCACGATGGCGGCATCCATCACGAAGGAAAAGTGACGGATGTAGTAGAGGTCATACTCCAACTTGCGCAGAGTATCGTCGATCCCCGCGCCATAGGGGTAGTTGATTTGGGCCCAGCCGGTGATGCCAGGGCGAACGAGGTGACGGAAGTGGTAGCAGGGGATTTTTTCTTCGTAGTCGGCCACCAGAGCGTCCCATTCCGCGCGTGGTCCGATGAGGCTCATTTCGCCCCGCAGCACGTTCCACAACTGTGGCACTTCATCGATCCGGGTTTTGCGCAGAAAGTTGCCCACCCGAGTGATGCGGGGGTCGTTCTCCTGCGTGTAACGGCTGTCTTTTCCAGGCACCGATGCGGCCTCTACATCCGCAGGCGGCAGCGATCGCATGGTCCTAAGTTTGAGGATTTGGAAGGGGACTCGATTGCGGCCGATGCGGGTCTGTTCAAAGAAAACGCTGCCGCCATCGGTGAACTTGATTGCCAAGGCTGCGGCCAAGAGAATCGGGGATGCCAAGACAAGACCCAAGGCAGACGAAATCACATCGGCCATGCGTTTCATCCGTTCGAACACCGGGTTACGGGCGATCTCAAAACCTTTTTGGAACAGCCACACATAGTTGATGCGGTAGAGGGGAATTTTGCGCCAGTAGGTCTCGTAGAAGAGCTCGAGGGTGAAGGTCGGAACACCGGTAAAATACAACTCGGTGAGTTCACTGGCCAAACCCTCCGGAATCGAGCTGGCGGTTTCTTTGAGCACTACGGCTTCCACCGAAATGTCGCCCGACTTGATTTCATCCAATACGGCCCGATACATCCGCAGTCTATCGGCCTCCGAATTTTTCGCCGACATCGGCGGGGGGGGGGCATCGCCGGTGTAGGCGTAAATGACTCTTTGCCGGAACTCGTTTTCGGCACATGCTGCCCGGAAGGTTTCACAGGAGGCTTGGTCGCCGAGAAATAGCACCGCACGATCGGAGCGTTCATGGCTCATCCAGCGGTGAATCGACCGGCGGTAGCTTAGGGTGAGAAAGGCAACACAGGCGAAACCCATGGTTATGACCAAACGCGAGTCTTCGAGACGCGACCCTTCGGTGATGAGCACAAACGAGACGATGAGCGTTGCCAAGAGAGCGAACGCAATCGCCACGAAATGCTGCGAGGTGTAGTCGGCGCTCATCATTTCCGTGCGCGATCGGTAGCCATCGATCAGGAATAGTCCGACGACGGTGAATACCCACGGGGTCAGCAGCGGAGAGAGTAGCCAGTTCCCGGCGCCCAAAATGCCGCGCAATTGGCCGAGCAGATTGAAGGTCACGAACACCACCAGGGTGTCGAGTCCGAGCAAGAGAAAGAGATGGCCGCGACGAATCGTCATCGAGTGGAAGAAGGCTTCAATCCCGCCGAGGTGTGCAGTGCTTCGATTCTGGCCATGATTTGCAACCATCGTTCGGCGGCGACCTGCGCGTTGCCCTCTGTCACATAGAAGTGATGTGCGGCGGCCGCATGGGTCTTGGCCTGTGATGGATCCTCGACCCATTTGCGGATTTGCTCGGCGAGCTTTGGCATACTCGATGGATCGCCATTCAGTCCCAGACCGCGCTCTTGGATGAGTTGGGCGAATTCACAGTCGGGCGGGCCGATGAACAGGACCGGATGACCGGCGGCACAGATGCCATACAGTTTGCTGGGGAAAACCACATCTTCGCAGCCGGCCTTGAGGGTCACGAGGTGAACATCACCCAGCGCAAGAATCTCGCTCCGCCGCTCGCGTGGTTGTGCCGGGTGAAAACGCACGGCGGTCAGTCCTCTGTTGGTGGCAGCGGTCTCAAGCGCCGCTTTCTGCGGTCCCGGACCCACAAGGCAAAACGACACCCGGCGGTCATCCCGCAGTTCATCGGCCAGGTCGAGAATCTGGTCCAGCGCATGCACTCGCCCGAAATTACCAAAGTAGAGAATGACGAACTTCCCTTCGAGTCCCCATTCGCGACGCAATTCCGTTGCTCGCTCAGGCGCAAGGCGTTCAACGCCATCCGGCGCCCAGTTGGGCAGGAGATGTATTCGGTTGGCGGGCACGTCGGCTTGATGCGCCAATCGGGCCATATCTTCGCCCAACGTGATGCAGGCATCCGCGTTGCGCCACATGCGATTACGCGGCCCGGCGAGCCATCGGGCGGCGTTGCTGCCACTTACCCGCTGAATGACCTCCGGGTATATGTCTTGGATCCAGTGCACGATGCGCGCCCCGCGCAAACGAAGCATCGGCTGAAGCAACAGGCCTAAAAGCGGTGGGTCCGTCATGATCACCACCATGTCTCCGCGTCCTACCGAACGAACGGCCTTGAATACGGCAACCAATGCGAAGGTCAGTAGGTCGATCGCGTGGGCGACGACGTTGCCTGAGTTTCCCCAACGGGTGCCGCGCACTCGTAGTAAACGCACGCCGTTTTCGACCGAATCGGTGGGGGCTTGGTCGTCCAAACGTGAGGTCAATACTGATACGTCCTGACCTCGCCCCGCGAGCTGCTCGGCCATATCCGTCAGCAGCTGGGCCGTGGCGACACTGCTGGGTCGGTAGAAGCGGTTGATGAAGAGCAGGCGACTCATGACGGCGGGGGACTCGATCGACTGCGCCGGTATTCGGCAGCCTTGGCCACGCCCAAGAACTCGTAGAATGCGAGCAGGCGACAAAACACCCACCCGCGATAGCCGTCGAGGAAGCCGCGTCGCAACAGGTAATGGTAAACGAAACGAAGCGTCGGACGAAACGGCAGTCGGCGACTGATGCGACGCAGGACACGTTTCAACGCGATGTCGGTTTTGAGCTTTCCAGTGGTGCTTTCGGCGCGAGCCGCGGCGGAAAGATCGAGTTGCGCCTCCCAGCTGGAATAGCGGTTATGCTTCTCGACCCAGATGTCGATGGTGGGGAATGCGTAATGGTCGAGTTCGCCTTTGAGGTATCCGGCGGAGCCTTGCAGTTGCACATGCTCGTGGACCTCGTTGTCGCCGGATCCCGTATCTTCAACCCCAGTGAACTGCTCGTAGCGTCCGCAGTTGTGACGGAATAAACGCAGATTCCAACTCGGGTAATAACCGCAGTGTTTCAACCACCCGTCCAGGAACCAAAAACGCCGATTCACATAGTAGCCGGGGGTATTCTCGGGGGGCGATGCGAGGATTGTTCGAAGCTCCTCGACCAGTTCCGGTGTGAATCGCTCATCGGCGTCGAGAATGAACACCCAGTCGTGTTTCCATTCCACGTTGGCTAGGGCCCAGTTCTTCTTTTTGGGCAGCCGCCCGTTCCAATCAAAATCGATCACCCGAGCGCCCAACTCCCGGGCAATTGCCGGGGTATTGTCGGACGAACGACTGTCGACGACCACAATGTCGTCAGCCACAGAACATGAGGCGATGCAGTCGCGTAGATTGGCTTCCTCGTTCCGGGCGGGAATGAGAACAGAGAGCGGCAGGGGAGCGTTTACGGGGAGACCCATTTCAGGGAAGCAGGGAATGATAAAAATCGACTAACTTGCCGGCAGCAGCAGTCCAAGAAAAGGCTTCGTTCATCCAAAGGCGCCCGCGTTCGCCCATTTCAGCCAGCTCTGGCGTGCCCAACGCCAAAGCGGACTGCAGCTGTGCACGATAGGGATCGATCCAAGGTTCACTCCAACCGGCTCCCCGGCTTCCGAGTTCTGCCCATGGCAAGTCATCCGTCACCAAAGCGGGCACGCCATGGGCGAGTGCTTCCGCCACCACCATGCCGAAGTTTTCGGATTGGGTGGGAAGTAAAAACAACTCCGCGGCGGCATACGGGGGAGGGGCGTTGGTGCCGTCGTGGACTTTAACGGCGTCCGTAGAGTTGAGCTGTTGCACCCGGTCTCGCAGCTGCTGGACCGAAAACTCCTCAGGAATGCCGACCACGAGAAGTAACCAGCCCTTGGGGGCCAACTCATGCCAGAGTTCGATGCACTCCCGCACCCGCTTCTTGCTGTGAAAGCGTGAATAAAACAGGGCGACTCGGCGCGTGGTTGTCGCAGGTTCCACGCGATGCCAGTGCGATGCGGCGGCCGATTGTTCCGCGGCGGTGGGCAGAGTCACGCCGTTTGGCGAGATGCAGATCGGTTGTCGAAATCCGGCGTCGCGAATCGCGCGCGCTTCTTCGGCACTGGTGGCGTGCCAGCCCGAAGCTCCGCTAAGAGCGCCGGGATGGAGCAAGCGAGCGGCGACCCGTTTGCGCCACCCGTGGTGACGCCTTGCCCAAGGCATGAGCATACCCCGCGGAGAGATTACCAATGGCACGCCGTCCCGACGCTTTTTCTGATGCGCATAGTGGAGCGTGCGGTGCCAAAGCCCGTGGTGATGAATCAGGTCGCTGGTAGCGTTTTCGAGATGGTTTTTTAACGCAGTGCTACGTCCGACAAGATCTGGACTTTGGCGGGGGAAAACACGGATCGGAGCGATGCTCGGCCAGGGCGAAGAGGTCACGGTGTGGGGCTGTCCGAGGGAACAAACTTCAAGGTTCAATCCCAGTTGCTGTTCCGCCGCAGCCAAACTGGGGACCGACCGGGCGGGGCCACCAAAACGAGCTTCGATACTCGTTATCGTATGAATCACCCTCACTGCAAGGCAGGTCGAGGTTTCACGGGTTTGCAGGGATGTCCCCAGCAGCACATGCTGGCGGGTTGATCCTTGGTCACCACCGAGCGAGCTCCCACTATACACTCTTCACCTATGGTCACCCCCGGCGCCAAATAGGTGTCGGTGCCAATCCAAGCGTTGCGCTTGATCACGATGGGGGCGGTGGTGAGGGGCATGTCCCATCGAGCCAAATCATGACTGCCGGTGCAGGCGTGAACAAAGCGGCTCAGATTGGCGCCATCCTCCAGCGTGATGGGGGCCAGATTGTAGAGACGACTTCCCGTGCCCACGATCGACGCGGCTCCTAGCGTCAGCTTCCATGGGTGATAAATATCCACATCAGGCCAAACACAGGCGCGTGCATCCGGACGGTCGTTGATGGTGGCGCCGAAAAGGCGAAGCCAAGCGTTCCGCCAAGCGTTCCACGAGACGGGCGACCAGCGCCAAACGGTTTGGGAGACCAATATCCAAAGCGCCCGACGGACCTTGTCGAGCGTCGACCAAGGCGAAGGACTGTGTTGGCCAAGTAGTTGCATGCAGCGCGGAGAATGGATGGAGGCGACGGTGCTTGTCAGGCACACGTTTCAGCGAAACGCGCGGGATCAGGAGGCATGGAACTGACGGCGATGCCGGTGGTGGACCGGGCTGAGGAGGGCAAGTCGACATCCTCCATAGAGCAAGGAGGCAAAGAGCAGGATCACCGCCGGATTCTGCAAAGGGAACTCCACCAACGCCAGACCGAGGACGAGCACGCATCCCACGCGAGTGAAGACAGCCACTTGGTCCGAGTTGAGACGACGGCGCACCCAAACCAGCGGCGTGAGAAACGTGACCAGAGAAAGCCCCAAGCCCACCAGGCCTGTTTCGGCCGCGGTCTGCAACCAGTCGGAGTGCGTATTCCGGTAAACTTGCATACGCCCATCGTCTCCCCGGGGAACGGTGGAGTATCGCTTGTGCACGAGGTAGAAGCTCTGCAGTCCCCAGCCAGCGACCGGTTTGTCGCCAATCATCCGCAGGGTGTCGGCATAAACTAACTCACGCCCCTTGAGATAACGTTTGTTGGTCGGATCGGTCACGAACTGTTTATGGGTCTCTCGCAAACGCTGCATGATCACGCGTTCAGCCACAATGAAGGACGCGAAGCCAACCGCAGCGAGCAGCGTCAGCAGTAGCACCGAGGTTTGGGGAGTAAGCCGCTTCCGTCGATGCAGCCGCCAAGCAAAGTGTCCAGTGGAGAATAAGAGGATTACCGCCGCCAGTGCGGTGCAGGAACGCGAAGAGCTCACCGGGATGGCGATGAGCACCAATATTGCCCCCACGATTGAAAGCATGCCGGGAGAGTGAGTGAACCCGCGGGGGGCTCGTTCTTCGTATATCCAGAGGGAAAGGCCGACCAGCAATGCGACATTCATGAGGGCATACGCTCCCCAGTGGTTGTGGTAAATAAACGTGCCGAAGAATTGAGGATTCGGAGACGAGATGAACCAAAGAATCCCCTCGGCCTCGCTCAGTTTTTGCAGGGTGCCAATCACGGCGATGAGCATGGTGTTGAGTCCTATCACCCCAAACAGCTGTTTGATTGGCTCTCGCCGTTCTGTATTGAGCGCCAGATTGAACGCGGAGAGGAAGATTCCCAAGAGGAGGAGCAGTTCGCGTCGGGTCTCGGCCGGCACCGCTGAGCTGGGCAACCACCCGATCGGTTCTGTCGGACGGTAGACCAACTGCTCATAGTAGCTGATGACCGTAAAGCTGGGATTGAAGCTTCCCACCAGCACCCACAGGGCGAGCAAAAGTCCGGGAAGCAGCCAGAGCAGTGGCCACAGCACAGGACGCCCCAAATTTCGACGGCGCACAAAGCCCCAGACTGTGAGGGCCGCACCGCCGACCGTTCCCCACAGCACCATCGGCAGCCACATCCAAGTCGTGGCACCGCCCAGCAACCAAGCGGTAAGGACGTGGAAAATCACCAGATGCCAAAAGGTATATCGCTCCAATCGGTCGCGTTGCGGTACTGCGGTAGGGGGACTCTCTGAATTCAAGGGACGGCCGTAGGTGTTTGAGTGATACGTTTCTGGCAGCGGTTGATCATAGCACCTCGGCCAGCATCTTGCGAAGTGCCGTTCCCGCGGTCTCGTAGCTGTAGGCTTGAATATGGGCAGCCGCGCTGGCCCGAAGCTCGTCGCGACGAGTTCGAATCGCAGCGTTCGCCTCGAGTAGGGATTGTGTAAGCGCGTCCCGGTTGCCCGCCGGAAACTGCCATCCGGTCTTGCCCGGTATCACCAGATCTGCCGCACAGCCGACATGGTCGCTCACGAGGGCCGGGGTTCCGCAGGCCATCGCTTCGTTCACAATCAAACCCCAGGTTTCACCAGACCCCTGGCTGGGCAATACAACGCAATCCGCGGCCCTGAGTGCTGCGGGCATTTCACTCTGATTGTGAAAAGGCAGGACTTTTATGCGGCCGTCCGATTCCGAGGTAGCTCGCAACAACCTTGGTTTCATCTCGCCATCGCCGAGAAAACCCAACTGGGCATCTGAAAGCGCGGACTGCTTGAATGACTGTAGCAAGAGGTCAGGCCGTTTCTTCTGTTCAAACTTACCGACGAACAGAAAAAGTGGCTTCACGGCGTCGAAGCCGTGAGCCCGCCGCCAAGCCGCAGCCTCTTCCAAGGTCGCCGCAGCGAACCGGGCGTTGTCGATGCAATGCGGCACGTCAAACAAACGATTCTCCGGGACACCATGAGCGCGGTAAAATGCGCGGTTGGCTGATCCGACGCAGGCGAAGGAACGGAACCGGGTGAACAGAGTGCGCAGCACGAGAGTTCGCACTCGATTGGGACGGGGCCGCCCCAAAAGGTGAGTGTCACCACGCAGGATAAGCGGGGATTGCCGCCACTGCAGCGCGAGATTCAGTAGCGATCGCCAGCCGTAACCAAAAACAAGCACGATCTGCGGCGACCAAGCTCCCAGCTGCTGGGCTAAGGTGGGGTTGTGCAACCCGCCAAAGTGGTGCGTTCCCGGGTTCTTCGCCCGGTTGGGCACGAACTCATGCTGATACCCATTAAGGAGATCCAAATCCCAACGCACTGAACGAGAGAACTTGGGGTCCGGGTGTGCTTTAACTCCGAAGTCCCACAGGTAAAACACGCGCAGCTCCAATTGCTCCTGGCGCGAAAGATACGAGAACCAAGGCGCATAATACTGCGTGGGGTGCGACGAGACGATCGCCAGTCTGGTGCTCATGTTTTCTTAGGCGGGGATGAGTCCGTGGACGAAGAATCATCCGGAATGCCATGTTCCTGATTGTTGAAATCTTCCGAATCGTTCGACGCACCCGCGCCTGGACCAGAAGTCACCACCGTGCGCCGGTCGACCAGCAGATAGGAGGCGGCCGCAACTGCCACCAGTAGCTGGAACGTGGAGGTGACAAAAACACTCGCGACCATTTCGAATGAGGTGCCGATCTGGACCGCAAACGAGAGAATCAGAAACGATTGCAGCGACTTCAGCGCAAAGACACGCGACCAAGCTTCGACACGTCCTAAGAGAAATCCGAGTGCGACGCCGAGGATCGCCGCGCCCCAAATCGGCCCGAAATTTCCATAGGCTTCGGCCAGCAAGCCCCATGCGATGTAGGTTCGCATCGTCTGTTCAAGGGTCTGGCGGCCGAAATGGACGTTCAGCAGCTCCTGCCCGGCATGGGCCCTCGGCTTGTCCGGCCAAAAGAGCCGGGGAATCAGCAATTTCGGAATGAGGGAATAGGTCTGCCCTCCGAGTAACGGGTAGCTTTCGCGTTGCACGGCCTGTTCCACAAACATTAGAATCGATAGGTTGTTGACCCGATCGTAAAGAATCTGTCCCTTTTTCTCTTGTTCCCGCCGATGCTGCTCCGGTGAAACGAGTGCGGTGTAGCTCCGTGTAGCCCATTCCATGTAGCGGTCGGGAAGGTCTTTCAGCGATTGATTCGTGGAATTTGTATCCGGATCCCAATACGCTTCGCGCATTTCGAATTTCGTGAGGTTGAAGAACGCGCAAACCAATCCCAGAATCACCATGAGTTTGATCGGTGGACGACGGCTCCCGATGAGGCTGCCCAGACACGTTGCGCTCATCAAACCGGTCGCGGAAGAAATGAGATAACCGGAAATCAAGAGTGCGAACTGAATCCAGAATAAGCCCCAGAACAGCGTCCTCTGGGAAACCGACATCGCGCGGCTACTGACTGTGAATCCACCCAGCAAGCCGCCGCCGAGCGAGAGCGCCTTCGAGGCCATGCTGGTGACCGAACTGACACCGGTGGGAAGAAACTGGAACAATCGGTCGAGCATCCCGGCTGAGAACAGTGCTTCATAGGCGATGGAGGCCGTCAGCAGGATGAAGGAAAGCCGGACGACCCGGCTCGAATCCTGGCCCTCAATCATCCGAAAATTAAGCGATTCATGTCGTTTCGGATCCGGTCGATTGATGCCCCACGACCAGCCCATGGAAACCATCAGGCCATAGACCAAAGCCTCGGTCGCGGCGCTGGAGATGGCGTCTGGAGGAGCATCCGCCAGCACTTCGTTGCGCGTCAGAATCGGGAGGCCAAAAACCGCGACGAGTTGAGCGGCCACAATGAGCACAATCGGGATTCCGGGCTTTTTCGCGCGGAGCCAGACGAACACGATCACCAATCCTCCGCCAAAGATCTTGAGGAGCGCAACCGCGTTCGACGCCTGAGCATAGAGCAAATAGCAGATCAGCCCGAAAACCAGCATGAACATTAGGGTGCGCGCTCGGTTGGCGTAGGACTGAAAACCATACCCGATATCGGCCCCCGTGAGGTTCGCGATATTGGTATTCTCGGGTGGGTGGTGCGGGATCACAGACCCTGGCATAGGCTGTCCAAGAATGACGAAAGCTTTTCGGTCATGCTCCGATCGGTGTAGGGGGAAAATGCGGTCCAGTCCGTTGCGGGGATGCGTTGACGATCCTCTGACTCCATCCACTGCTGAGACACTTGGCGAGCGATCTCATCCGTCGAGGACCGCGCATTGAATTGTATGCCCAAGCCGCCTCCCGTGCGCTGCAAAATGTCGTGCACGGAACTTTCCCGGTGGAACAAGGCGAGCAGCGGTTTGCGCGCAAGGATGCACGGATAGATCTTGGAGGCGGAGTAACCTGGGTCGTTCGAGCCAGGCAGGATCAGCGCGTCGGCGTCGACCATGCAACGCAATGCCGAGCCGTAGGGAATGCGGACCGATACTTCCTGGACCCAGTCGCCCACACCTTCTTCTACCGCGATGGGTCGGATCGTTGCCACGGTCTTCTCGGCCGGCGCATAGTTGGTGCCGAGAAAATGCCAGCGAACGCGGTCGAGGTCCGGTTGCCGTTGTTTGGCTTGGCGGAAGGCGCGGAACAAAGCGCGAACCGCGAAGGACATGTCACTGCCGCCTCGCCCCACATAGACCCAGTGCTCAAAACCGTCGTGAGGGTCGAAGAACGGCTGTGCTGGACCGAGGTTTTGTAGCGCTTCGAAGTCCGACATCGCGCCGCCAAACGGCAGCACCAACCAAGCTTTGTCTTCGACCCAAGGCATCCGTTGAGACAGCATCGTGCGATAGGCGGGGGAGACCGCAGTGATGCCGTTCATCGCCCTGAGCACGCGCGGTTCCTGTCGTCGTGCGATCGCCTGGGTAAAGCGAAATTTCAGCGCTCCTCCGGGTTTTGGCACCTGCGGGTTTTCATTGTAGTAGGTATTCACCCACGGGTCTTGGTAGTCCATCGCGAGGGCCAGGCACGGAAATCTTCGCCGCAATTCGGGGGCGATCGAATGGACGATGAATTGGGTCGTGCTGAAATATACGCAGCAGCCAGTGCCGTCGCCGCTATCCCGCAGGAGGTCGAGCAGTTCTTTTCGGAGCGAGCGCAGCGTTCGTATGCCGAGTGTGCCGAGCCCGGGCAGCCGGGCCCACCGAAGATCAAACCCACCCACCCGATGCACTGGAACGGACGAGGGAAGTATTTCAGCCAGAAACTCGTCGCGTGGCGCATTGACCAACCGCGGGTCGACGCAGACGACTTCGGCCGCCCAACCCAAATCGGACCAATACGGCAAGCTCTGGCGCACCCGGTGCATGTCGGCCGCATTGATCGGCGGAAAATGCGGTGAGACCAGAATGAGTCTGCGTTGGGGAGACGACACAGTGGCGGCTTCAGGCTGGCTTGCGCGCGGCGAGTGCGAAGGCCCCGCCGCGGCTCATCCACCCCAGATTGGGCAGATGCTTGAGCGCAAAGCCAATGGCGAGGAAGCCCATGATGACGGCCCGCACTTTCCGCGACTGAAGTCGGTAAACCGCGGCGCTGAGGGACCGGGGGCTGCTGGCGGCCCGCTGCATGATGAGCAGATGCAGGCGCTTGAGCACGAGTCCCGGCCGACCGGGTTCGACGGTTGGTGCCGCGGGCATCAAGCCAAGCTCCTTCAGCACGGCGGCCAAACTCGAAGGCGTCCAGCGGTTGACGTGGTTGGGCGGCATGTCGGGGCTGCCCAGTCGTCTTTCCTGTTCCGTCATCATTTCTCCGTCGGGGACGGTGATGAAAAGCCATCCGCCGGGTTCCAGCATGGCGGCGGCGTCCTGGAGAATCGGTCTGAAGGGCGCCAGGTGCTCCAGCACCTGGAAGAGCGTGATCACCTTGAAACGACCTTGCTGCTTCGCGCTCGCGCTGGAGGGATGGACCGTGACCTCGCGCTGTTCGAGATGAGTTCGCATGGTCGGGCTGGATTCAATGGCGTGCGGCTCCCAACCGGCGGGAAGTTTGGCCAGAAACGCGCCGAAGCCGGCGCCGATATCCAACACCCTGCCAGGCGTATCCAGGAAGGCCTGACACTGGCGCGCTTCCTCGTAGTCCCAGCGATCCGCGGGGTAGCCGGCCTGTTCGTGCAGGGTTTGATAGAACTGCTCGTTTCCACCCACGTGGGGAAAAGCGAAACCGAAACCGCAGCCGGGACAGGTATGGATCGAAGCATGACCATCCGGCCACAGGCTGGAAATCGCTTCCCGAAGACGTAGGTGGCGACCCTCATCGCGAGTCGGGGGACAGAAATACGCCGCCGCCTCCTCGCAGCGATAGCGACGGATGCGGTGGGCGGCGCAATCGGTTTGGCAGCAGGGACACGGAACGCTGGAGCGGTCGGGGGTGTTGTTTGGGTTCATGACGATCAGCTGGCGGAGTTTTCGATGACCCGGGAATACAAATTCAAATACTGTTGTGCCACGACGGATACGCTGAAGCGGGCTTCCACATCCGCCCGGCACTGCGCACGATTGAGTGCCGAAATCCGGTCGACTGCCTTGGCGCCTTCGTCGACCGATCCGACGAGAAATCCATTGGTGCCAGGGCGGACAATCTCCAGCGCAGATCCCCGCGGTGAGGAAATGATCGGGGTTCCGCAGGCCAGCGCCTCGGCGAACACGATGCCAAACGGTTCATCCCATTCGATCGGAACGACCATCGCCGCGGCCCCGCCGAGCAAGGCGTTCTTTTGCGCGTCATCCACGGGACCGATGTAGTCGATCTTGCCGGGTTCCAGCAAAGGGCCGATCTCCTGCTGCCAATAACGCTTTCCCTCCAATGAATCCACGCGGTTGCCGGCGATGATCAGTCGACGCTTGCTGGCCATGGCGATGGCAATAGCGGTGTGGGTGCCCTTGATGCGTTCGATGCGGCTCAGAAAGACCAGAGGAGCATCCTCGGGCACTTTCGGGACGAAGGAGAATCGGTCCGGATCAATGAAGTTGGGGATGGCGTTCCATTCACCGCGACTACCGCGTCCGGCGGCCGCAATGTGTTCACTGCAGCCCGTGAACTTCAATCGGTGGCCGTGAAGGCGGTGCGACCAAGCGACCGTGCGTCCGGTCGGCGCTCGTTGATAACTCATGATGCGAGGGACAGAACTGGGGAGAAGCGGCAGCAGCCACAGCAGGCGGGAAAAACTGTGCACGACATCGGGTCGGAAACGGCCGACTGCTTTTCGGAGAGCCAGCCCGTTTTTCCAATGGTCCATGACTCGGGTGCTTGAAAGCGTCGGCCACGGGAAGAATGCATCGTTCGGCACGGTGGATTCGCGATGGGCAACGAGCGCCACTTGGTGACCGCGGCGGCGGAATTCCTGCACGAGCGAAGCGATGATTCGTTCGATGCCACCATAGAGCCTGGGGGGGACCGGAAGTTCGGCGTCGGCGGTCAGCAGAATGCGCATGAGTTAGGTAGCGAGAGCCCGCGCGGCGAGCGCGGCGTAGTGATCGAGTTGGCGGGCTTGGTCGAAGTTTGCCGCGGCGGCGAGCGCGGCGGAACGCGCATTTCCAAGTTGAGTCGCGTCGCTGATGAGACGGTTGATCGCGGTGGCCAGTGCGGACGGGTCATTGATAGGCACGACGAATCCGGCCTCGGGCACTTGCTCCAGAATCTCACGGTGACCGGTGGTGGCACTGGCGATGATGGCCAGGCCGGAGTGCAGATACTGGAACAGCTTGTTGGAAACAGTCAGGTCGTTGTTGCGCGAAGTGGATGGTTCGAGCGCAAGACCGACATCGAATCTGGCGGTGGACTCGGTCAATTCACCTGGGCTAACGGTGGGTAGAAACTCAACGTGATCGCGAAGGCCTTCGGGGAGAGTTGAAAGCAGGTGCTGACCATGGCGCTGAGGATCTTCCCCGCGAAGGTGCAGTGTCCAATCACCGGATACGTCCGGCAAGGCCGAAAACAGATTCTCCAGACCACGTCCGGGACCGATGGTCTGGGAAAACCAGTGAAGGCGCGCCGGTCCCGATTCGCGAGGTGACGTCGCGTGATGTTCGGAGCTGATCGTGTTGTAGATCACCGATGGAGCTGAACCACCGTAGGCGCGTTGCATGGCGTTCGCGACCGCGAGGGAGGGCGCGGTCAGATAGACGCACGTTCGCAAGGCGGCGGCCTCCAATTCTTCCAGCCACGCGACGGGACGATGGCGACGTTTGTCTGCGGGAAGGTCCTGCGAGAACCAATCCTCAAAATCCACCCCGACCCGGTGGCCCTCCGCCCGCAGTTTGTTGATAGCCCAGAGCGATCCTTCGGAATGAGCAATCGTGAGATCCGCGCGCTCTTTTCGCGCGTGGCGAAGGAGCGCGGGCACGCCGTAGCCCAACAGTGGGGAAAACTTCGCGCGAGTGCGTAGAAACAGTTCGCGCGCCGCACGACACTGCAGTCGATAGAACCACCACCGGAGAGCTCGTATCCCGGAGCCCGGCCGATGATCGGCGAAGGGGCGGAAGCACCAGGGGCGATTCTGCATCAACGCGCGATCGCGTTCGATCAGCTGCGGATCCCACCATTGCCCATGCACCGTCACGTCATGACCGGCCGCGGCGAGCGCGTCTGCCTCCTTCCGCCCTCGGGGTGCGGTGCAAAGATGGCGGGCAATGTAGATGGCGACGCGGGCCATGGGCGAATAAACTAGGCGACGGCCGCGGGATGGCGCCATTGATCCGTCAGCCGCTGGATTCGGCGCGCGATCCTCCACCCGGTGAGTTTGGCCAGTTTCTTAAAGCGGGGTGGGCCGGACGGGGGCAGATCGCTCCCGCCGAGTTTTTCAATTTGCCGCTCCATTTCGCGGCACAGGTCGGGGTGCTCCGGGTAGTAGGTATAAATGAAGCCCTGCAAAATATTGGCCGCGGACCGCCGACTCGCCGCATCGTCGCGGCGCGCGAGCAATGAATGGGTTCCCTGTTGCAGCGCGTTGAAGGCGGATTCAACGGCGGTGCGAGAGCGGCGGCCGGAGAGACTGCCGTGGATGCCAGATCGATAGAGCAGGGTGGCCTCGGGGCAGAAAAGCACCTGCTCCGCGTTGGCGAGCACCCGGGCGAAGAATTCGAAATCGTCAATCAGGGTCAGCTCTTCGTTCCAGGGACCTACGGACTCCCACAAAGCGCGGGGAAGCAGAAAGATTCCTGGTTGCATCATCGGTTCGCCGTGGTGCCAGGCCTCCACCAACCAATCCGTCCCGGCCATGTCTCGCCATACCGACTCAGGGTTGAGTTTTAGCGTTTCGGGTCGGTAACCTTGGAATCGCCCCCACTGCGCACTGGCCATCTTGTCGGTTGATGCGCCCAGTCGCTTCACTTGGCTGGCGATCATATCCGGTGACATGAGATCATCGGCATCGAAGAATTTGATGAAATCCCCGGTGGCGGCCGCCGCAGCCCGGTTGCGGGCACGGGTGGCACTGCCGAGCACCTCAGTGATGACGATGATCCCTCGCTCGGTGTATCGATCGAGCACCGCTGCCGATTCGTCGGTGGATCCGTCGTTGACCACGATGATCTCCAGATTGGGCCATGTCTGGGCGAGAACCGAATCCAATGCTTCCCCGATATACGGGCCAGCATTGTGGCAAGGAATGCAGATGGAGACCAAGCTATGCATCGCGGCAAATTAAGCCGGGCGCTTTCCTTTTGGCAGGGGCCAAAGACCGATCCGGTGAAGCAACAGCCGCAGCCAGCGAGTGGCCAGGCGGCGGTAAAAACGCAGACCAAAACCCGCCGCTTCAAGCAAGTTGGGGTGTTCCAGCGAGGGCACCAATCCGACCCGCGGCAACCAGACTCGCGGGCCCTTGTTGGCATCCACTTGGTCCGCCAGGATCCGGGTGGAATCGCGGCCGTGCAGGAGGTGGATATTGTGGGCGAGAAAGTTCGGCTTGTAGGTGTAGAACTGCCACTCGTTGGGAATGGGAGCGAGCCGCACTTGGCTGTAGAAGGCAGCCTGCCGCATGCTCCGTTGGTCCCAGGCCCCGCGCATGCCTTGGTCCTTTTCAATTTCGGCGTAGGCCGAGCTCCACGCGTCAAAGAACTCGGCACTTTTTGCGCATCGTCTCCAAGCCACGATTCCCGCAGAGGGTTCGAAGAAACACGGGGGCACCCCGGGAAGGGCGTAGTGATTCCCGCCTTCGGTGAATTGGAAGGCGACGTCGAAGGTGTCGAGCAACTGAAAGATTCCCTTGAGGCTTCGAATCGGCAGGGTGTCGGAGTCCAGGAAAATGGTTCGGTCGTAGCGACTCTCCCGCATGCGAATTTTGTTACTGTAGTCGAAGTCGACCAAGTCGACCCGCACTTCATCAAAGTATTTTGCAGCCTCCGGACTCGGCGCCCGGTCACTGATCAATGTTACGGGCAGGTCGTGCAGCGCTTTCAACTGCGCCGCGGACCGTTCCGCTTCGCGGACGTATTTTTCGCCGGAAACCACATAGATGAATCCACATTGAGCATTCATGGTGAGGCGGAGGGGGACGTTTGCTTGTCCAACGATGAACGGAGGTGAGGTTTAAAACGGCGGATGAAGCCTTCCCGAAGTCGGAAGGCTCTTTCAGGGCCGATCAGTTGGCACAAAATGGCGAAAGTGCGATTGATTGCGTCGGGAGGTTTTGGATACACCGACCTTCCCAGTGCAATCGCGGCGTCCGCCTCGTCCCACTTGCCGTGCATCGCCAGAATACCGGCGGCGTGCCACGTCCGGCTCGCAATCGCCGCGCCGTGTGACTTGCCGACTTGGGGAATCAATCGACGCATCACTTCTACGTGCGCCTGGATGCACCGCAGTTGGTTGCTGCCGGACATCGAACCGCCGACGCGGTAATTGATGATCGAGACCGCCGACTCGGCATCAAAATTTAATCCCGCCACAGCCAATTTGCAGTGAAACGCGACATCCTCGTTGAACAGGATCTCGGGGGCGGTGTCGTAGCCGCCTACGCCTGCAACGCGGTCCCGCCGATACAATCCGCAGAACGGATTGATTTGTTCCCGGATGGCGTAATCGACCGCATCGTGGCGCAGCGCGTCCGCTTCGAAGTAACGGGTGGCGAGGAGGGTTTGGTTCTCGTTGTCGCGATATTCGTAGGCGAACAGCACAACATCGGGGCAATCCGCGCCACGGGCCATCCACGCGTGGGCCAACTGGGTGAAATTTGGCAGGAGCTCGTCGTCGGCGTCGTGGAAATGTATCCACTCGGATGTCGCGACGTTGAGCAGGGCGTTCTTTCCCGCACTGCAGCCCACGTTGACCTTTCCATCGACGACGGTGGCACCGTGGGCCTGAGCCACCTCGGCGGTGTTGTCCGGACTGCAGTCGTTGTAGACGAGGATCTCGTCGAAAGGGATTCCCTGGCGCGCCGCCGATCCGAGCAGCCGGGGAAGACACCATGCGGCGCGGTAGGCGGGAATACAAAGAGCAAGGGTGGGGCGGGACATGCTAGTCGCGGAATTTGGACCGCAGTCGCCCGGTCAGGTAGTGGACAATCTGGCGAATCGATATTCGGTCCAAGCCGTGGTGATCGGCAGCCTCCGATTCGCGGGGAAAAAACATCCCATCGTAGAGCGAGGGCGATCGAGAAGGACGCGAGGACTGTGCGGTGGCCAACAGTTGTTCGGCGTGGGCGCGGGCGCTTACTGCCGGCGCCAGGGTATCCAGGATTCTCTTACGAGCCCTGGCCGAGATGGCTGTCCGCTCCTCCGCCCGCAGGGCCAGGACACGCCGAATGCACGCGGCGAGCTCCTCATCGTCGCCGTGATCGAACAGAAATCCGTCGACCCCATGGGTGATGAGATCGCTGGCACCGGCTCCGCGGGAACAGATTACAATCGCTCCCTGCGCCATGGCCTCGGCGGCGCCAAGGTTGAAGACATCCCAAGCGGAGGGCACGACGACAAACGCGGCCGCTGATTGATGGAGGCTGATCTCCGCCGGTGGCACGGGTGGGTGCGGTCGAATCCTTGCCCCCCATATCCGCGGGAATTCCCGGGCAAGGTAGTCGCCGTGGCTCCCGCCGCTCGCCTCCTCGGTATCACGGCCGAACCAGTCGATGACCGGGGCTTCGGCGCCAAGGCGTGCCAGTGCCCGGCAAAGTGTTGCCGGATCCTTCCAGCGCTGGATGCGGCCCGCCACCAAGCCGTGTGCGCTCGGTGGAAGAGGGTCCGGTAGCGAGTTGGTGTGAAGTGGCGGTGGGGTATACAGCACCTCTTGCCGCAAAATTTCGGACCACAGCTTCTGGTTGGCGAGGCTGCAGGTCGCGCGACCGGCGGCATGGGGTAACAGGCTGCGTTCGGCCATTGCGGCGAGATTTTCGCTGAGACCAAACGACGGCCGCGGATCGTGTGCATTGATTTGGCCTATACTGCCATGCAAGCGCACGAGGGTGGGTGGCGTCGGTTCCCGGGAGACGATCCAAGGCACGAAAGGCAGGCCCCAATCGGTGCACTCAACGACATCAAAATTCCGGCCGGCGTCGGCCTGTTCCCAAGCCGCCCAGGCCGCGCCAAGGTGTGCGCAGAAATCGGGAGCCAGATCGAACTGCGGAAAGCGACGCGCCAGTGCGCGTGTCCGATTCGAGTCGAGCGGAACGACCCGCACGCCATCTGCCTCGCCGGCGTCCGGCCCTGGTGCATTCGCGGAGCCTGCCACGACGGTGACTTGCCAACCGAGATCGACCAGGGCCGGTGCGAGCACGCCGTAGTAGCTGCCGATTCCTCCGCCAAAGGCGGGCGGATATTCCGGGGTAATGAGCAGAAGCCTCATGCTGGTGGTGCCAAATCGACCGAAGTGGCGGTTAGGATCATCCAGAACGATGCGGACAGGTGAGAATCGCCCAGCACCTCCAACCACGGGACATCTGGTTTCGGCTGAACATAGGCGCGGATGATGCGATGGGGGGTGGTCGGATCGTGTGCTTTGCAGTCGCCCATCAGGCTATTGAACTCTCGAACGATTGTCGCCGGATGGCCGTAGGTGGCCCACGAAATGATCTGATGTGAGCTCGCCCGGCTTGCCGACCACAGCGGCGAGAGGGGCCCGGTTGCCACGATGACTCGCGGAGTATCCGGCTCAAGGCGAGTGGCTCCGCGGGCAGCCGGCAGCAAGCGGCTCAACTCGGGCAATACACGACCGACCACCTTGATGTCCGATCCTAGTGGCAATATCGAGATCCATGCTGCCTGCACGGATTCGGGAACATCTAGGTTGGCCGGCTCATCGTGTTGAGCATTTGGCGTTGCTGAAACCGCTGAAACCGGAAGGCAGGCGCTCTCATCAAATTTCCAGCTTTGATAGGTGGGTTTCGCCCGCCAAGTGGCGCGGGCGGCAGAAAGAGCGGATGTAAGGGAAGCGTTGATACGCTCAATTCGCCGGCGCCAGCGGTAGGGCAATACGGTGGGCACGGGCAGTTTGTTTGGTTTCGGCGCGGGTCGTGCGGTCGGAGCATGGCGGCCGACAAACTCCGCGAACCGTTCCCACAGGCGCTCGGTGGTATAGTCCCGGTCGTAGCGAAGACGGGCGGCCGCGGCCATTCGCATGGCGCGTTCCGGTTCCGCGAGAAGTTGGCGAATCTGCCGGATGCCGTCTTCGATTTGGGAGAAAGCCAGAATCTCCGTCCCGATTTCAAACGCTTGGCCAACGTAGGGCAGGCTGTCGCAAACCTGGGCCACACCTTGGCGGGCGAGGTCAAACAGCCGTTGGTTCACCGGGCCGATGGTGCGATGCACGTTCCAGCCCATTCGGGCTCGTTGATAGAATCCCTCGATTTCCGCCGTCGTTACGTAACCACGGTCCCATCCCCGACCGACGCAGATGGCGTCGGGGAACTCCGTGGACAAACGTTCCAAGCGCATGCGGCGGTAGTCGCTGTAGCCACTCAACCCGCCGGCAAAGAACAGTCCGATGTCGCGCGCGGCATTCGTCAGGTCTGGGGCGGGCGCAGTGAAGATCGGTTGCCAGGCGGTGACCGGGAAGTGGCGACGGAACAATGAACCCGAGGCGAGGTTACCATGCAGCCCGAGGTCGAAGGCGTCGGCGGCGGGAGCGACCAAATCCGGGTAATCTTCGGGATCGTCGAAACAGGTGAATACGGTGGTGCAGGGCAGGGTGCTGACGAACTCAGGGTGCAGCATCGCCCCGCTGTAGTTCCAGAGCACATCAACCCCCTCGGCGATCTCACGAACATGCCGATAGAGGCTCAGCAATTCGCGGTCGCGGAAGCGCCAGCGTTCATCGAGCTCCTGCCAACTGATGCGGCCTTCCAATCCCGGCAGAACCAGCGGCAGTGGCACCACCTTCAGCGGAGCGGGAGCACGATTGGCAATGGCGGAATACCAATCCGCGCCGTGCTCCGCATAGCATAAATGGGCCAGCGCGATCTTCATGTTTCAGTTTCAGGTCCGGTCATTTGCGGATCGGACGACCACGTCAAAGGTGCCCGGTTCATTGCGCCATCAGGTGGTTCGCCAAATCCATGTATTCTCGGACGACCGTCGCGGCGTCGAACACGGTCTCGGCGCGTCTGCGGGCGGCAGCGCGCCAAGCGCCGTGCGCGCCGGCGCCGTGCTGAAAGTGGGCGAGCGCGGCGGACAGCGAGTGCTGATCCACGCGATCCAGGATCAACCCGGAAACGCCGTGTTCGATCACCTCCGCTGCGCCCGATTCGGGAGTGGCGATTACCGGGGTTCCGCAGGCCAGACTCTCGTTCACCATGTTTGGCAAATTGTCTTGTTGGGACAAATGCAGAAACACGTCACAGGCAGAGTAGAAGGTGGCCAGCAGAACGTCCGAATTGATCGTGCCGAGGTGGAGGTAATCGGATGAACGCCGGAGCGGCAATGGCCGCGAGCCGATGCTGAGCAAGGTCGCTTCCGCGGCTAAACCTGAATCGAACGCGGCGGTCAGCACAGGGCCTCCCTTACGAACATCGCCGGGGTTCATTGCGCCAAACCCAACGACAAAGGCCGAGGGTTCGATCCCGAGTGCGACCCGCGCCGCGCTGGTTGAAACGGGCTTTAAAACGTCGAGATCCAGCGTGTAGCGCACGGTGGTCACCCGGTTGGATGGCCAACCGCTAGTCACAGCATGTTGGCGAAGCCAGTTCGACGGCGTGACGGCGTGCAGGTGGGGATGCGTCCGCAGCATCGCCGTTTTCTCCGCGTGGGCCTGCGGAATCAACGAAGGCGCGAGCGCCGGATACTCTGTCGGCGTGGGGCAGTCATGGCCACAGTTGGTTTGATACCGAACACAATCACCGTTGTAGGCACAGCGGCCGGTGAACGACCACATGTCGTGCAAGGTCCACAGGATGGGGGCATCCAGCTTCTCGAAGAAATCGAGGCGCAGCCCGTAGCCGTGCAGATTGTGCACACTGATCCAATCGGGCTTTTCCGCATTGATGTCTGCGATGGTGGCGTCGGGCAACGATCGATAGGTGGTCGGCGGCAACAGCCCCACGCGGCGCCGGAGCCGATCCAAGGTCGAGTCGTGACGGGCAAATTCTTGGACGATCGTCGGATCATCGCTTTCTCGGCGCCCCACGACCCGCACGATTTCGTGTCCAGCGGAGGAGAATGCCTTGGCCAGACGGGTGGCGGCAATCGCCGCTCCGCCTCCGAGATGAAAGTCGCTCAGGAAAAGAATCTTCACGTCAATCTTCGCGGGTGGTTGCTCACCGCAGCCAGTGATCCACCGGGCGCTGAAGCAGATTCCCGAGCGCGATCACGTCAGCGCGATAGTAGTCGCTTAGCTCTCGGGCGATGCCTCCGTCGAGCCGCGGGACCCGGCCGCTTTTGTTGACCCGCTGCAACCAGCGGATCAACCGCCCTTTGCCGGGAATCGGGCGCAACGCGGTCCCGGGCTTTTGGAACTGATGGCGCAACGCGTAGCTGAGTCGGGCGGAACGAACGCCTTGGGCTTCGTTCAGGCGGGGCAAGCTGTTGGCTGATAGCTGCAGTCCAAGGAACGCTTCCAGACCTGCGATGATCTTCCCATCGTTGGAGTCTGGCGCATCGAGAAAGATGACGTGAACGCGTTCTTTCGGGAACAGCTCAAGGTAGCGTTTCACCTGGTCGCAATACAGGCCGCTCTCGCGGTAGAGGTAGTTCCAATAATATTGCGGATTGAATTCCCGGAATGCCTCCCGCCGATGCGCTTCGGCGGCGAGCGCCGCCGCGAAGGTTTCGCAGGGTTCGTAGCCCTCCCGTCGCATCCAGTTGTAGAGCGAATAGGCGCGACGAACGGGGTTGCGCAGCATGATGATGATGCGACTTTCCGGGAAGTGCCGCTGGATTTCCTGGGCCGCCCAAGGGGTGCTCAGGTGGCAGGTGGAGGCATCAAGTCGGTAACGGTGGTCTCCCTTGCCGGCAAAAAGATCGAGGTAAGGATCCGGAAACTTGGTTTGGTAGGGCAGGCCCTCGGCGAACGGACTGGGCTCTTTGAAGCGAGGGAGGAAAACCTCGGCCTCCTCGGCCAACATGGCGGCGATTGAAGTCGTTCCGCACTTGGCGGCGCCGACAATGAAAAGATTAGGATTCGCGGGATTCACGGGTAGCGGGTGAATGCGGTCATTTCAACGATCCCAGCGCGGGAAAGCGTTGAAGTAGGCGGGTCTTGAGCGATCGACGAGGAGCTTCGCCACTGGAGTTGATCAGGCAGAACTCGCGATCGTAAGTCAGGTTGGCGTGGAGGGTTTCCGGGTGTCGCAGCGGAAACGAGATCTCACCCACCTCATTGCGATGGCGAACCTGGTCTGTCGAGGTGCTGTGAGCTCCCTTGCCGAAACCGATGTTCTCGACCAGGTTGGTTTCGGGAACGACGGCGAGTCCATGTTCGAGAGCCCGGGTGAGCCACCACTGGATGTCCCAAGTGTCGATTTGCCCGGCTTGGGTTGATTTCCAAAGTTCGATGCGTTTACCCACGCCGAAGCCAGGTTCAGTGTATTCAGATATTGCCGACAATTCTTCGGACGTCAGTTCACGCCGCTTTACGTGACGCTGCCATCGGTCGGCCCAAGTTGCCCAGCCCCAGATTCCGCCGTATCGGGAAAAGAAATACGATGCGTTACCGCTCCAGCGTCGGTCCGGGGCTTCATTTCTGCCAGAGACCTGAAACACCCGCAGATCCGCGGCGTAGCGCTCCAGCATCTCTTCACAAAAACGGAAAAAGGAGATGTCGGGGAGGCAGTCGTCCTCCAGGATGATACCGCAAGGGACTTGTTCAAAGAACCAGTCAAGCGCCTCATTGATCGCCCTTTCGCAACCAAGGTTCTCCTCCCGGAAGAGGGTGTGCACGCGGCAGGGCCAATCAATCGATTGAGCGGCGCTGCGACACTCGGTACACGCTGCTTCATCTGCCGCTCCTCGGGGGCCGTCGATCGCCAGAAACAAGTGGCTCGGCTTCACGGAACGTAGACGGTCCATGCTCCGGCGAGTGCAGTCCGGGCGATTGAACGAAAGCAATAATACCGGAGTTGTCATGTTATGGCGTAAGTTCGCTCGAAATTGGCCTGATTCAGGCAATGGCGCCGCACCTCGCGACCTGGGTCAGGGGGTGAGTGTCCACTCCGACAAGGGAGCGAGCAATCCGGCCCGTCGACTGACCCAGCGGGTCGATTGACTCATCAACTCGGTGACCCGAAAGCTCACGATCGGTCCCGATCCCGGAGAAATGATCCAATCGCGATTATGAATGCTCGCGACGAACTCGAGGAAGTAAGTGCCGAGGTTGAGGCTCACTGCCGGGATCGAAACCTCCAGGCGGTTACGGCCGGGTTTTAGAATCGGCCATGAGTCGCGTTCGCCGTCGGAGGAAGCCACGACGGATAGTGTTTCCCACTCATTGTTGCGCAGGTAGAGGCCGAGGTTCAGGTTGGGAATCTCCTCCGACAGCTCCAACTCCATGGCGAGATGAACCGGTGATGCGGGAGACTGCTGCTGAGCCGGCCCCTGGTGCATAACCTCCATCCGACGAACGATCACAGGCTTTGAGCCGGGCGTGGTCTCGTCGTTCACATACAGATGCGCCGCGTCGGTTGACTGTCCCAATCCGGACTCGATGTAGCGATTCACCGCCTGCTCCACGCTATCGGTTCGAAGCGAGAGTTTTCCTTTCTCAAGCAGGATGGCCGAGGTGCAAAGGCGGTTCACCATTCCGATGTTGTGCGAAACGAAGAGAACCGTGCGGCCGTTGCTCGCCACCTGACCGATCTTGCCGAGGCACTTCTTTTGGAAATTGGCATCACCGACTGCGAGAACCTCATCAATGATGAGCGTCTCCGGCTCCAAATGTGCGGCGACGGCAAACGCGAGCCGCACATACATGCCGCTGCTGTAACGCTTCACCGGGGTGTCCAGAAAGCGTTCGATCTCCGCGAATGCGACAATCTCGTCGAACTTCAACGCGATTTCGGCTCGGGACATTCCTAGGATCGCGCCATTCAGATAGATGTTTTCCCGGCCACTCAGCTCGGGATGAAATCCGGTGCCCACTTCGAGCAACGAGGCAACGCGTCCATTGAGCGTGATCCGTCCAGTGGTCGGTTCTGTGATGCGGGAAAGCAGCTTCAGCAGCGTCGACTTTCCCGCGCCATTGCGGCCGATGATGCCGACGACCTCACCTGGCTTAATTCCAAAGCTCACGTCCTGGAGCGCCCAGAAGGCCTCGCGTTTCATCGCGCCTCGACGGAGCCGGCGCCACAGGCCGGTCACGCCGCCCGCAACGGCGTCACGCAAGGTGTCGGCCTGGGCTTGATGGCCGATGACGTAGCGTTTTCCCAACCCTTCAACTTGAACCGCGTTCATATGATGTCTGCGAAACCGCGCTCGGTGCGGCGAAAGTACCAAAGGCCCAAAACGTTGAGAAGGAGGATGACCAAGACCCCCTGGGTGAGCCCTGCGAAGTTGATAGATTGGTTGCCCTGCAACAGGCACCAACGGAACCCGTTGATGATTCCCGTCATGGGATTAAGGCTAAGGAGCGGCTGCCAAGAGGGATAAAAGTCAGTGCGAAAACCCACAGGCGAGACGAAGAGTCCGATTTGAATCAAGAACGGCGTGATGAAGCGAAAATCCCGGTACTTGACCGTGAGCGCCGTAAGCCACATGCCTGCTCCCAGCGCCGTCAAAAGGGCAAAAGCGATGAAGACCGGCAAGAGCAACCAATGCCATGTGGGGTAGTAGCCGAAGCTGATCGCCATCACCGTGAACAATCCCAGCACGATTGCAAAGTCGACGACCGCAACACCGATGGCAGACAGCGGAACGATCAGCCGCGGAAAGTAGATCTTGGAAACGAGGTTTGCGTTTGAAACGAGACTCCCGCTCGAACCGCTCAACGCCGTGGAAAATAGTTGCCAAGCGATTAGGCCAGAGAGCACCAGCAGGGGGTAGGGAATGCCGCCGTCCGGCATTCCGGCCAATCGACCGAACACGATGGTGAAGATTGCTGTGGTGATGACCGGTTGAATCAGCGCCCAGGCGGCGCCGAGCACGGCTTGTTTGTAGCGGACCTTGATGTCACGCCACGCCAAGAAGCCGAGCAGTTCGCGATAGCGCCACAGGTCTTTCCAGTAGTGGCGCTCGGATCGCCCGGCTTCTATGACAATCGATGCGGTTGGTTCGGGAGAGCTCACGCGGAATGCAAAACGAGTTGGCGCCAACGTTCGGCAAACGCGGCGTAGGAAAAGTGTTGGGCGCGAGCTTTGATGCGCTCCGGGTTCCAAATCTTGGTGAGTGCTTGGACCGTCGCATTTGCCAACGCAGTGACATCGCCGTAGGGCACCGGGATACCCGAGTGTTCGTCAATCACCTCCGGGGCGCCGCCGGCCTGCGCGACGATGCAGGGGCGACCCGCGGCCATGGCTTCGAGATAAACCAGACCGAATCCTTCCTTGGCGCTGGGCAACGCAAAGACCCGACATGCTTGGATTTCCTCTTGTAAGCATGCGTCGTCGACCGCGCCCAGAAACGAGATGCTGGCCGCGGCTTCGCTTCGCCGGGCGAGCTCCTCCAGCCGGGCTCGATCAGCACCGTCGCCGACGATTCGAAGGCACGCTGCGGGGATCGCGCGGCGGATGGCTGGCATCGCCTCGATGAGGTGATCGATGCCTTTTTTTTGGTCGTGGGCAGCCATGCGCGAAACCGCGAGTATTGTGGTCGATTCGTGGGGTTCGTCGCTTTTATGCAGCAATCGAGCCGCGAACTGCGGGTCCAAAGCATTCGGCAGCACGGTAATTTTGTCGCCGATCTTCGGATAACGTGCGCCGACGTAGTCTTTGGTATATCGGCTGACGCTGAAAACATTGCGCGCGCCGCCAAGCGCGAGACGCAGGGAACACGAAAGCGGCTTCCACACTTCAACGCCGTGCAACAGAATCTCGTAGCTCAACGACCGATCCAGCTTGCGGGCGATCCAGAGCAGGGGCGAGAGGTAGACTTGGGTGCAGACCACGTGCGCCCCCGGCTTTTGGGTGGCTCGCCAAACTGCTTTCCAGCACGCCCACTTGGAGCGATTGCACAGGTGGAGCCGGGCGTTGGTCGCACCATAGCGGGCAAGTTCCGTTTTCGGCGCGTCCGCGTCATTCAACACGATCAGGTCCAAGGGAACTGGATCGGAGAGTTCGCTGACGACCTGCAGGTAGTGTCTCGATACCCGGGATATTCCGCCTTGATGCTTAAAGATCTCCGGGGCCAGCAGGATCCAGCGATTAGGGTGGAAATTTCTAGCCTCCGGCGATGGCTTCGCCGCGTCACTTCCCGGGGATGTGACTGATTCGAGCGATGTGCCGGTGCGGACCATGGGGCGGACCCAAATCGCATAGGGGGGAATCCCCTAGACGTGAGGGCGGGATTGTTGAAACGTTCGGACGCGTGGCGCGAACCTTAAGAAAGACTTTTCGCACAAATACTTAGCCCGATTTCTTTTGCCTTCTCTTCACTGAGGAGTTGTTCGATCAGACTGAGGCCGAAAGGCAGCGCTGTGCCGGCGCCGCGGGAGGTGGTGAGGGGGCCGTCGGTGACGACGTATTCAGTGGCGATCACGGCCGAGAGTTCGGTTTCGGTGGTGGGGTGGGCAGTGTAGCGGCGACCACTGAGGAGTCCGGCGTCGTGCAGAACGAGCGGGGCGGCACAGATGGCTGCAATCCGGCGACCGGCGGCGAATTGACGACCGAGGAGTTCCCGCACTTCAGGCGAGGCGCGCAGGTGTTTTACTCCGGGCCCGCCCGGCAGGAAGAGCAGGTCAAAGGTCGCCTCCGGCGGCACGGCGCCCAAGAGCTGATCGGCGATCACGGTGATACCGTTCTTACCCGTGACCTTTTTGTTCGCTCCAAGCGCAGCCACCTTGACGGTCAGTCCGGCCCGCCGCCACAGGTCGATGGGCGTGATGGCTTCGATCTCTTCAAATCCCTCTGGCAAAATTGTCAGAACAGTGGCCATGGTGCGGGCAGATTACGCGATGCCTGCTTCACTTGCCGATGGTTTTTTCGACGGGAAACGTGCTTTGGTCTGCGGACCAGGTTACGTGGGTGGAGCGGTCGTCGAGGCGTTGCTCGGTCGCGGCGCTGAAGTCACTGTTTTGGCGCGGAGCGAGGCCACGGGATCGCGCTGGCAGTCGCGCGGTTGTGCCGCAGTCGTCGCGGACGTGGCGGCCGACGATTGGCATGACCGCCTGACCCCCGCGTTCGACCTGGTCCTGTTTTCGGTCAGTTCAGGGGGCGGCGGAGTGGCGGGCTATCGCCACAGCTACCTGGCCGGGATGCAGTCTCTGAGTCGTTGGGCGCAAGAGCACGATTCGTCCGCCCATTTGATCTATACGGGAAGCACGTCCGTGTATGCCGCCGATGGTGGTGTGCGGGTCGAGGAAGACGCGGCGCTGGAATTGTCCGAAGAGCGCGCCGTGGTGCTTTCCACGACCGAGGAAGCAGTCCGCGCGTGGCCTGGTCATTGGACGGTGATGCGGCTGGCCGGTATCTACGGGCCAAGCCGTCATTACCTGTTGGATGGTTTGCGTGCCGGTCATGCAACCGTGCCGGGCCGGAGCGATTATCACCTCAATCTGGCACATCGTGACGATATCGTGAGTGCGATCCTGGTCGCGTGGTCTCAGCCGTCGTATTCAGCCGGCGAGACCTTCAATGTGGCCGATGATGGTGCGGCGACCAAGGGTGACGTGGTGGCCCATCTGGCCAGCACACTCGGGCGCCCCGTGCCCGATTTCACTGGAGTGAGCGCCCCGGGGCGGCGGGCCTACATGCCGGATCGGATCATTTCGAATGCCAAACTGAAGCGCGTGCTCGGCTGGCGACCACGCTATGCCTCCTTTCGCGAAGGTTACGCCGCGATACTTGAGGCTTGAAGATCGTCGCCTGATGACGAGGCATAGCGGCTTTCTTCACTCACACGCAGTCCTTTAACCCAATCCCTATCCATCATGGCCGGTGTCGGTAAACTTCTCAAACAAGCCCAGAAAATGCAGCGTCAGGTCGAGGCCACTCAGGCCGCGCTTGAAGCCAAGGAACTCGACATCACCAGCGGTGGTGGCGCGGTGAAGATTAAGATCAACGGCATGGGCAAATTCCTCGCGCTCGAAATCGATGCCGAGCTGCTCAAGGAAGAGCCATCCCTTGTCAACGAGACCGTGCTCGCTGCGGTGCAGGATGCCGCCGAACAAGCCAAGACTTACAACGACGAGCAGATGAAGGCCGTGACCTCCGGCTTCCAGATGCCGGGCTTCATGTAAGGATTTTTGGTTTTTGAATCTCGATTTTGGATTGGGAGCGGCGTGCCGCCTCATCCGAGAGATCGAAATTCCCATGACGCCATCGCTGGAACATCTGCAGCAATTGCTGAAGCGCCTCCCGGGACTCGGCTATCGTTCGGCCGAGCGCGTGGCGTTGCATCTCCTTCTGGAGAAGCCGGAGCGCCTGCCAGAACTGGTGGACGCGTTGCAGAACGCCGCGGCCACGGTGCGCCGCTGTGACCGTTGCGGTAATCTCGCCGAGGGCGCTCTGTGCGCCGTTTGTGAAGATGACGCGCGGGACCATGGTGTGGTTTGTATCGTCGAGCAGGTGCCCGATCTCGTCGCGCTCGAACGCAGCGGCGCCTATCGGGGCGGCTACCATGTGTTGCACGGTAAGTTGTCGCCGATTCACGGGGTGGGACCGGAGCAACTCAACCTGCAGAGTCTGCGTGAGCGCATGGAATCCGGGGAGGTGCGGGAACTCATCCTGGCGCTGTCGAACGACGTCGAGGGCGAGGCTACGTGCCACTACCTGACCGACGAACTGATGCCGGAGGGGCAGGAGATTGCGGTGAGCCGAATCGGCTTTGGACTGCCCAGTGGCGGCGGCGTGCTTTACGCGGATTCGGTGACCCTGAAGAGCGCGCTCGATGGCCGACGATCCTACACGTAGTTCGAGATTGCGCAGCGACGGTCAGCTGATTCATATCCGGTCTTACTCTTTGGAAACGCGCCGGTAGTTCATCGGTAGAATGTGAGCTTCCCAAGCTTGAGAGGAGGGTTCGATTCCCTCTCGGCGCACCAAAGTGAGCGAGAGGCAAGTGAGGGCGTTTTGTGAGGTGGACAGTCAATGCACCATCGCGAGGTATTCGACAACCGGGTCGCTGGTCGTTTTGATGGCGGGGTTTTCTTTCTCCCTCCCCATGACCAATACCCCCTCCTCTTCGTCCTCCGCGTCGACTCGGCGCGCTTTCGTTAAAACTGCTGCCCTCGCCGGCATGGGCATCGCCCTCGCGCCGCGATTGGCCGCGCAAGTTGGCGGTCGTCGTCGGCGGTATGCGATCGTCGGCACCGGCTCACGTTCCCGCTTCTACCAAGGTGCCATCGAAAAGAACTATGCCGACACCTGTGAGTTGGTTGGCCTGTGTGATCTTAACGCCGGCCGTCTCGAACTCGCCCGTCAGCGTTCGGTGACCAATGGCGCCAAGGCACCACCCGCCTACGCCCACACTGACTTCGAGAAGATGATCCGCGAGACGATGCCGGACATCGTGATCGTCACCACCATGGATGCGACGCACGACGACTACATCGTGCGTGCCTTGGAGGCTGGCTGCGACGTTGTAACCGAAAAGCCGATGACCACGACGGCCGCCAAGGTGCAGCGGGTGCAGGACGCGGTCGAACGCACCGGGCGAAACGTTCGCGTGGCCTTCAACTACCGCTACTCACCAGCCCGCACCCAAGTAAAACAACTCCTCATGGAGGGCGCGATCGGCGACCTGTTGTCGGTCGATTTCCATTGGCTGCTCAACACGCACCACGGCGCCGACTACTTCCGCCGCTGGCACGGGGAAAAGAAAAATTCCGGCGGCCTGATGGTCCACAAGGCCACTCACCATTTTGACCTCGTTAATTGGTGGCTCGGTTCGAATCCCGTCGAGGTCACAGCCATGGGTAAGCGCGAGTTTTACACGCCTGAGATGGCGCGCCGGCTCGGTCTCGAAAGCCATCATGAGCGCTGCCACACCTGTCCGGAAGGAGACAAGTGCACCTTCAAGATGGATCTCGCCGCCAACGCGGGCCTGAAGGCGCTCTATCTGGACCAGGAAAAATACGACGGCTACCACCGCGATCAATGCGTCTTTAACCCACGTATCGACATCGAGGATACGATGAACGTCATCGTGCGCTACGACAACAAGGTGACGCTGTCCTACTCGCTCAACGCCTTTAACTCATGGGAGGGCTACCAGATCGCCTTCAACGGCACGCAGGGACGCATCGAGCATCAGATCGTCGAGCAGATCTACGTGAATGGCACCGACGCCGTGCAGGGCGGTATCTCTCGTGGCGGAATCTCGACTCGGGTGATCCCGCTGCGAGGGCCGGCCACAGATCACGAGCCCTGGGTCAGCTCCGGCGGCCACGGCGGCGGCGACAAGGTTCTGCTCGACGACCTGTTCCTGGCAAACCCACCGCACGATCCCTACGGTCGGGCGTCGGATGAGCGGGGTGGGGCGGCCTCGGTGCTTGTCGGGGCGGCCGCTAACCGCTGTTTCGAAACCGGCGCGCCGGTCAAGCTGGACGAATTCGCGCCGGGCTGGCGGAAGCCGGAATACGTCGCCATGCCGGGACGCGACTTCCCGATCAAAATGCCCGGTTGAACCGGTTCCCTGCGCGGTCGATTCAGGGGGCTCCACCCGGCTTGCGGTGAAGCCCTTCTTTTTTGCGCCCCACGCGTTCGACGTATTGGCCGAAACTCTCTGAGTAGGGCGATTTTTCCCTCTTTTTGGGTATTTTTTTAAACCACGGGTGGTGGTCGCTGTCGCGATGATTGTCCCTTCTGCTTGTTGCAGCGTTCCAGACCCAGTGTCCGGGGTGCTTGTGCTGTCGCAATTGATTTACCTATGACTCTTCCTGCATTCGTTTCACAAAAGCAGTCGGCGCGTGTGCGTCGGTTTTGGATACACTGCATTTGCGTATTCGTCTTGGGCGCGGTGAGCGCTCACGCCCAGCCGGTGATTTCGGAGTTCATGGCCTCGAACGACGAGACCTATGCTGATGAAGATGGCGAGTTTGAGGATTGGGTGGAGATTCACAACCCGTCCGATCAGGCTCTGTCGCTGTCCGGTTGGTTCCTCACCGACCGCGCGGATAACCTGACCAAGTGGATGTTTCCGGCGGTCACGATTCCCGCCAATGGCTACTTGGTGGTGTTTACTTCGGGCAAAGACCGGACGGATCCGGCCGGCGTTTTGCATGCGAGTTTCAGTCTGAGCGCGGGGGGGGAGTATCTCGGTTTAGTGCAGCCCGATGGCACTACGATTGCCTACCAGTATGCCCCGGAGTTCCCGCCACAGATTACCGACATTTCCTACGGCATCACAACTGACGGCGAGACCAACGTAATTGGCTATCTGGCGGAAGCCACGCCGGGGGCTAGCAATGGCGGCACCCAAGATGTGGTGCTCGATGAGAGTGTGGTTTTCTCGACCGGATCCACTACGTTTTCCGATTCCATCACGGTGTCCCTAAGCGGTGCCACGGGCGACCAAGTGATCCGTTACGTGCTGTCTTCGCCGTCCGAGGATGGCGGTGACACGCCGGACCCGGACGAGGATTCCCTCGTTTACAATGCGCCGCTCACGCTCACCGAGTCCACGGTGCTCAGCGCCACGGTATTTTCGAGCAACGGGCAAAGCCATGGTGTGATCTCGACGATTCAATTGGTGGAGATCGATGGCGATGGAGGCACCGGTCTGAGCAGCTTTTCCACAAGCATGCCAGTGGTCGTGGTGGATAATCATGGGGCCGGTCCCATGATCCCGGTTTGGTTGGAGGGGGGGGCGGAGCGTCGCGGATGGCTTTATACCTTCGAACCATCGGCGGGTGGCCTGACCCGGATCTCCGACGGGCCCACCGCCAGCACCATGGTGGATTTTCGCGTGCGCGGCCAAACTTCGTCGATGTATCCAAAAAAGGGATTCAAATTCGAGATGCGCAATGACTGGGGCGAAAAGACCCCGTTTGATCTCTTGGGCATGGGGCCGTTCGACGAATGGAACATGGTATCACCCTACCTTTGGGACACGGCCTACATCCGGAACGCTTACTCCTACGAAGTGAGTAACGCGATCGGTCGCTGGGCCGCCAAGACGCGCTTGGCCGAGGTGTTTTTGAATACCGATGATGACGGTCTCAGTATGGCGGATTACCACGGCGTGGTCATCATGGTCGACAAGACCGACGTCGAGCCGGGTCGCATCGATCTGGAAAGGCTCGACGACGAGGACAACGAAGGTAATGCCGTCACGGGCGGCTACCTCTTGCTCGTGGACGAACCGGATCCCGAGAAGCTTCACTGGAGAACGGACCGCGGATTCCCGGATATTTTCAATTCCGAGCTCCACGTCGATACACCAAAGCTGGACGATATCACGCCCGAACAATCGGCCTACATCGTTGATTACGTGCAGCGCATGGAGGACGCACTCTACGCCGACGCCGCCGACAACTGGCGCCGACGCCACTACCTGGAGTATCTCGACCGCGGTTCGTGGATCGATCACCACATGTTGAATGTGTTTTTCAAGAACACCGACGCCTTTTGGCGCAGTTCCTACTACCACAAGGATCGCGGCCAGCGACTGGCCGCCGGTCCTATTTGGGACATGGAGCGCTCGATGGATTCATTCGATCCCCGTGACGGCGAGTGGAACACGTGGCGGCCCACGCCGTCGACTTCGCAAGGAGAGGCGGTGGATTATTGGGGGCTCGGTTGGTGGGGGATGCTGGCCCAGGATCCCGATTTCATGCAGGCGTGGGTGGACCGCTGGCAAAGCCTGCGCGTAGGGGTGTTGGGCGAAGGCTCAATCCGCCGCCGCTTTGACGCTTTTCGTGGTCTCGTTTCGACCGATGCCGCCGCTCGCGATGCGGCCAAATGGCCAGAGAATGCCTCCCGATTTGGGGACTGGGCGAGTGAGATGGACTACATGGAAACGTGGTTGGTCTCCCGTGGTTATTGGATTGATCTGCAGTTCCCCTCCCGACCGCGCATCACCGATAACGGCGATGGCACCATTACGCTCACTCCGCCCGACAGCACGCGCACCATTTACACCCTCGATGGCGCAGATCCACGGTTGCGCGGAGGTGCGATCGCGCCGGATGCGATTGATGTCATCGGCTCCGTCACGCTGCCGGCCGACAGCAACTTCCGCGCGCGCACCTACGACGAGAGCCGGATCGGCGTGTTTCCCAGCAGCCCTTGGAGCGGCGCAGTGCCCGGCGAAGTGGGGGCGCCTTACATGTCGCATCCGCGTCTCACCAACGTATCCACGCGGGCAGCACTCGCTGCGGGCAACGATGCCGTGATCGCCGGTTTGGTCATCGAAGAAAGCGATGGGAAGCCGGTGCTCATTCGCGGTGTGGGCCCGGCTCTCAGGCGCTACAATATCAACGGGGTGATCGCTGCTCCGCGTTTGGAAATCTTCAATCAGGCCGGGCAGGTGATTGCGTCCAATCAAGGGTGGGGCAGTGACGCCGCCGCGGATCTCTTGCCTGGGCTCGCGGCCGAACTCGGCGCCTTCCCGTTCGACGAAGGCTCGGCTGACGCTGCGACCTTGGCGATGTTGCCGGCCGGCAACTACACAGTGCATCTTACCAGCGCGGACGGCGATGGCGGCACGGGGTTGCTCGAAGTCTACGAGCAGAACGATATCGGCTCGGTGTTGAACCTCTCGGTGCGTGGCTCCGTGCGGGGCGAAGATGATCCGCTAGTGGCGGGTTTTGTCGTGCAAGGCAACGAACGCAAACGCCTCCTCATCCGTGCCATCGGTCCCACGCTGGCAAGTTTTCAGGTCCCCGGCTCCATCGATAATCCGCGCCTGATTCTGCGCCGCGAGGGGGTCGAAGTCGCGGTGAATGACGACTGGTCCGACGCGCCCAACCGTGAGAATCTCATTGCCGCCTCCAGCTACGTGGGCGCGTTCAGCCTCGCGGACGGCACGGCCGATGCGGCAATGCTCATCACGGTCGATCCGGGGGTTTATACCGCTTCGGTCGAAGGCGTCGACGGCGCGACGGGGGCGACGCTGGTCGAGGTCTACGAGATCCGCTGACGTTTCGACGGCCGCTGGCCGACGCCGATCAGGCGTCGGCTTCGACCGGGATCGATGCGATGCGCCGCCAGCGGGACATGACCCGTTGGTGGATGGCATCAGGCGAGAGGCCGTGGGCAGCGCGCAGCGTCGCGACATCGCTGCCGTGCTCGACAAAGTTGTCGGGCCAACCGATGCGTTCGACCGAGGTGCGCAGGTCGGCATCCTGCAGCGTTTCCAACACCGCCGAGCCAAAGCCACCGGTCACCACGTGGTCCTCCATCGTCACGATGAGCGGCACCTTGCCAGCCTGTTCGAGCAACAGTTCGGCGTCGAGGGGTTTGGCGAAACGCGCGTTCACCACGCCGACGGAGAGGCCCTCTTCGGCTGCGATGCGATCGGCGAGTTTTTGAGCTTCCACCACCATCGGACCGAGTGCCCAGATGATGAGGTTAGTGCCATCGCGCAGGACTTCGGCTTTGCCGACTTGCAGGGCGACCGGCTCGTCTTTGATCGTCACGCCTTCACCGGCACCACGCGGGTAGCGGATGAAACCGGGGCCGTCGAGCTGCAGGGAGGTGTGCAACATGTCGACGAGTTCGTCTTCGTCCTTCGGTTGCATGACCGTCACGCCCGGCACGCAGCGCAGGTAAGAAATATCAAACAGGCCGTGGTGGGTGGGACCGTCATTGGCCGACAAACCGGCGCGGTCCATGCAGAAGGTCACCGGCAGGTTCTGCAGGGCGACGTCGTGAATGATCTGGTCGTAGCCGCGTTGCAGGAACGTGGAGTAGATCGCGCAGACCGGACGAATGCCCTTCGTGGCGAGACCGGCGGCAAACAACACGGCGTGTTCTTCGGCGATGCCGACGTCGAAAAATTGTCCCGGGCAGCCTTCAGCCAGATGGGTGAGGCCGGTGCCGGCCGGCATCGCGCCGGTGATGCCGACAATCTTCTTATCGGCCTTGGCGAAACGGGTGAGGGCTTGGCCAAACACGTCTTGGTAGTTAGGCGCGCCGCCTTTGCCGCCGCGACTTTCCCCGGTCTTGGGATCGTAGGGGCTCGCACCGTGGAACTTCTCGGGCGAGCGAATCGCCGCGGCGAGGCCCTTGCCCTTCTTGGTGACGACGTGAAGCAGGATCGGGGTGTCGCTGTCGCGGGCGAACTCGAGATTCTTCACGAGTTCGTCCATGTCGTGGCCATCGACGGGGCCGAGATAACGCAGGCCGAACTTCTCGAACAGCGAGGACTCCATGAAGAAGTCCTTCGTCTCCCGCTTCCACTTCATGTAAACCCGGTGCATGTCGTTGCCGCCGGGCAGGCTGGTGAAGAAGCGTTCGAGATCGTGGTGGATCTTGTTGTAAGTCGGGTTGGTGGAGAGCCGGTTCAGGTAGTGGGAAATGGCACCCACATTCTTGGCGATCGACCACTCGTTGTCGTTGAGGATGACCACGAGGCGTTTGGTCGACTCCACGACGTTGTTGAGCGCCTCCAGCGTCACGCCGCAGGTGAAGGCCGCGTCACCGCAGACGGCGACCACATGCTCATCGGTGCCGCGCAAATCGCGGGCGGTGGCCATGCCGAGGGCGGCGCTCAGGGCGGTGCCGGCGTGACCTGCGCCGAACGAGTCATGTTCGCTCTCCTCGCGATTCAGAAAGCCGCTCGCGCCGCCGGTCTTGCGCAGCCCGCGGAAGAACTCTCCGGTGCGGCCGGTGAGCAGCTTGTGCACGTAACCTTGGTGGGCGACGTCGAAGACAAACTGGTCGGTCGGGGTCGAGAACACCCGGTGCAAACCGAGGCAGAGCTCCACCACGCCGAGGTTGGGGCCCACGTGACCGCCGTTGACCGAAGTGACTTCGATGATCTCGTCGCGGATCTCCTGGGCGAGCAAGGGCAGGGCGGCAGCCGGCAGGGCCTTGACGTCGTCGGGGCCCTTGATGGTGGGCAAAATGGGCGAGGAAGGGAGGGAGGATGCCGCTTCTGGTGCGGGGGTGCTCATCTAGTATGAAGTGACGCAGGAAGCGGAGGATCAGTCCTCGGATTCCGGCAGATCAAAAGCGGCGAACTCAGTCTCGCCGTCCTTGGATTGTTTAAGTTGTTCGATTTTGAGCTCAGCCTGTTGGAGGCGGCTTTCGCACTGCTTGAGCAGCTTGGTGCCTTCCTCAAATTTGGCCAGGAGTTCAGCCAGCGGCACATCGCCATCCTCCATCGCCTCGACGATGGTTTCGAGTTTCGCCAGAGCGTCCTCGAAGGAAAGTGCGGCGGCCTTGGTTTTGGTCATAGGGCGCCAACATGCTCCGGGTAGAGGTGTTTTCAATGCAATCTTTGCGAAGTTCTCCCTATGGCACGCGAGGCCGGTCCTGGGCGCGGAATTACGATTGCCCGAGGGCGGGCGCAGTGCTCTGGTGGCGCTTTTCCCCATGAAATATTGGTCTCAGTTCTTTGTTCCGACGCTCAAAGAGAGCCCGGCCGATGCAGAAATCGCTTCCCACAAGCTGCTGGTGCGTGCCGGTTTGGTGCGCAAGTTGAGCGGTGGCCTCTACACCTACATGCCGTTGGGACTGCGCACTTTGCAGAAGATCACCCAGATCTGCCGCGAGGAACTCGACGAGTCCGGCGCCATCGAGCTGTGGATGCCCCACGTGCATCCGGCGGAAAACTGGCAAAAGGGTCCGCGCTGGAACGCCGCCCGCGAGATCATGTTCCGCGCTGATCACGCCGGTGACGGCAAGAAGAGTTCCCCCGACCCTGAGTTTGTGCTGGGGCCGACTCACGAGGAAGTGATCACGCCGCTCATCAAGGCGGAGATCAGCAGCTACCGCGACCTGCCGAAGAATTTTTACCAGATCGCCACTAAGTTCCGTAACGAGATCCGTCCGCGCTACGGTCTCATGCGTGCGCGTGAGTTCGTGATGATGGACGCCTATTCCTTCGACGCCAACGAAGCCGGCGCCGAGGTTGCTTACGGCAAGATGAAGGCCGCCTACGAAGCCTTCTTCAAGCGGGTCGGCGTGCTCGCGATCGCCGTCGAAGCCGACACCGGCGTGATGGGCGGCAGCTTTTCGCACGAATTTATGGTCCCGGCCGAAGTGGGTGACGACGACGTCATCTACTGCGAAACCAGTGGCTACGCGGCGAACCGCGAAAAAGCCACCAGCGGCCTCGTCCCGGCCGACTTCGTGGTCGCAGCGCCGACCGCCGAAACCGAAAAGTTCGCCACCCCCGGCGTGGTCACCATCGCGGCGCTGGCCAAGGAGCCCTACAGCGTCGCGCCTGACGCGCAGTTTAAGACCCTCGTTTACGTGGGCGACGACAAACCCTTCCTCGTGATCCTGCGCGGCAGCGACGACCTCGAGGAGGCCAAGCTCGGCGCCCTCGGTTACACGCTCGTGCGTCCGGCCACCCCGGAAGAGATCGCGCCCATCATGGGGGCGAAGCCGGGTAGCCTCGGCGCCGTGAAGGGCACCATCGCCCAGCCCGACAAGCTCGACGGCATCTACGCCGACAACGCCATCAAACTCATCGGCAACGGCACCACCGGCGCCAATGAAGACGGCTTCCACTTGCGCAACGTGAATGTGGAGCGCGACCTCGCCATCACCGGCTGGGGAGACTTCCGCACCGTCAAGGCCGGTGAACCGTGCCCGCTCTGCGGCGAGCCGCTCAAGAGCCGCCGTGGCATCGAGGTCGGTCACATCTTCATTCTCGGCACCAAATACTCCGACTGCTTCGAGGCGACCTACATGGACGACCAGAAGCAGACGCACCCGATGGTCATGGGCTGCTACGGCATCGGCATCAGCCGCACGCTCCAGGCCGTGATCGAGCAAGGTCACGACCAGGACGGCATCGTCTGGCCGTGGGCCGTGGCGCCGTTCCAGGTGCTCATTTGCAACCTCGATCCGCAGCTCGCAGAGGCCGCCGACCTCGCCAAGGCGATCGGTGTCGCCGCTGAGTTGGCTGGCGCCGATGTGCTCATCGACGACCGCGCGGAACGCCCGGGCGTGAAGTTTAAGGACGCGGACCTCATCGGTATTCCGCTGCGTGTCACCATCGGTGGTCGCGGCCTCAAGAACGGCATCGTCGAGGTCAAGTGGCGTCACGAAAAGGACGTCGCCTCGATCCCGGTGGCCGAAGCCGCGAGTCACATTGCTGGTCTTGTGGAGCAACAAGCCGCCCGCTGAGAACGTCTTCCGCCGGTCTGCGCGCGGGTGGTTGACCCACCCGTGCCACTGCGTAGCTTGCCGCTGCGATTTCCTGCGGCGCCGCGACCCGCAGCCTGCCACTCTCTTAAATGACGATCGACCAAGCCCAAACCGCCCCCACGCCGACCATCGAAGCCGAGGAAGCCACGGCTCTGGCCGGCCCTTGGAAGGTGATTGTGCTGAACGATCCGGTGAACCTGATGAGCTATGTCGTGCTGGTGTTTCGCCGGGTCTTCGGCTTCAGCAAAAGCGTGGCGCGCAAACACATGTTGGAGGTGCACGAACAAGGCCGCTCCATCGTGTGGTGCGGCCTGCGCGAACAGGCCGAACACTATGCCTTCGTGCTCCAGCAATGGCACCTGACCGCCATCCTCGAACGCAATGAAACGGATTGAGGTAAAGCTGAGTCTGGGCGTCGTGGCCCCGCTGCTCGACGTGATCAAATCTGTCGCCGATTCTCTCGACGACAGCCTCGCCGCGCCGCAGGCGCTCGAGCGCGTTGATGCGGAGTTGCGGGACACCTGGCGCAGCGAATTGGTGGCGGGGCAAAATGGCGACGTCGCGACGCTGCTCGCGTTGTTTGACTCCGACTTTTTTGCCAACGGCATCGTCAACTTCGACGAAGACAACGGCGATGCGATCCTGCGCGCCTGCTCGGCGGTTCGCCTGCGTCTGCGCGAGCGGTATCTGCAGCATCTGCCTGACGAAGAGCTCGAGAGCGGCGATATCGATCTCGAGGAACTGCAGGACGACACGCAGCGCGCCTTCATGTGCTACCTTTTCCTAGCCACCGTGCAGGAGTTGATCATCGAACATCTCAGCGGCAACGCATCGCGATCGACTCAGGCTGCTCAGGCGCCGGAGGAGTTCGACGACGAGGACGACGAGGACGATCGCGATGACGACGAGGAGGACAACGATTTCCCCTTCGGTAAGGAGGACTGAGCCATCGTCGCTCGGTCTCCAATTCCAGTCATGAAAGCGGTCGAGTGCGACTACTGCGGATTGCCGTTTAAGGTCCGGCGCGTGGCGCCCGGCGAGAAGCTGTATTGCTGCGCCGGATGCGCCGTGGCCGACCGGGTGCGCACCGGCGATGGCGAGTTTCCGGTCACCCCGGAGTTGGTCCTGGCGCTACTGGCGGGGTTCACGGCTTTTAACCAAATTCTGCTGCTGTTGCTGAGCGGCATCGTGGCCAGCGACGGGCGAGGGGAGCTGGGCGACCGGCTGTGGTGGGGCGCGCTGGCGGTTGGCGTGCTGTCGTGGGCCCTGACGACTTATGCCCAACAACGTTCCGGCGCGCGCCGTGGGGTCGACGTGGCGATCGCGTTGGTGGGTGCGGTGTTATTGCTCATCGGAGGGACGATGGGATCGGGTTTCTGCGCGGTCGCTGGAACCTTGGCGGTATTGGTTTGGAGTGCCCGCGGTTGGTTGCGCCCGCGGCGGGGACGCACTGGTGCCAGCGGCTTGCAGAATTGAAATGCCTTTGGCGTTTGACGGGGCGTTATCCCGCTCTACCGTCGTCCTTCACCCTGCCGTGTTCGAGGTGCTTCTATACAGCTCTTCGCCTTTGATATACTTCGGGAACCGTGACGTGGTGGTCGATGCCGGGCCGTAAATCGGAAGGCTGAAACTGCTGCGGAAGGTGCCCACCTTAACCTAAAAAGGTCTCGAGCCTTTTGGCATACGGCACAGTGCGGGGTGACCAATTTCCTTACCCAAGTTCTTATGTCGCCCGCGTTCTACCACGTCCTCCACCTCCTTTCGCTCATCGTCCTCACGGGAGGCACGTTCTACGGGTTCGCCGGTCCGGCGGAATCGCGTAAGAAGGTGATGATCTTCACCGGTATCGCGAGTTTGCTGATGCTCATCAGCGGCGTCGGTTTGCTGCACAAGTTGAGCTATGGTTTTCCCGGCTGGGCGATCGTGAAGATCGTGTGCTGGCTCGGTCTCGCCGGTCTCGCGGGCATCGGCTACCGCAAACGCGACAAAGCCGGTCTCTTCATGACCATCATCCTGGCCCTCGTGTTTGTGGCGTTGGTGATGGTTTACCAACGTCCGTTCTAAGGACCGTCTAGCACAACTCCGCGCCATGACTGCGCCGGCCGCTGGTTCTCTCTGCGGGATCTGGGTCGATCGCGACGGCACGGTTCATCTATCCCATCGCACCGCCGACGGCGGTCGTCTGGCGTCATCGGTGCCGCTGCGGCCGTTTGCGTGGTTGGCCGAGGCTCCGGATGACGGTGCTTTCGCTGGTGTGGAAGTGCGGCCCTTGGAAGGCGAGGGCGCGTTCACCTGGATAGCCGAAGCTGAGTCGCTTTCGACCTACGACGCCTTGGTCAAGTCGACACGCGGTGGGTGGGCTTGCGATGCAGTGAAGCCGCTGGAGAGCCAGCATCTGCTGCGCGAACGCCAGCGGTTGTTTGCAGACGTTAGTTTCGGGCAGCTCCGTCGTTGCCAGCTCGATATCGAAACGGATTCGCCGGATGGCTCGTTCAGCGATGCGGACAAACCGGAGGACCGCGTGCTGGCGATCGGGCTGCGTTTTGGCGATCGCGATCGCACGCTCGTCCTGGCCGAAAAAACCGACGCCGCCGAAAAGGCCTTGCTCGAACAGCTCAACGCCGTGCTGGCAGAGGAAGACCCCGACACCCTCGAAGGGCACAACATCTTCAAGTTCGACCTCGATTACCTGCGCCGTCGGGCCAAGCGCCTCAAGGTGCCGTGTGCGTGGGGCCGTTTTGGGCAGCGCGCCAAGTTTCGCAGCAGTCGCCTAAAGGTGGCGGAGCGCTGGATTGATTTTCCGCGCTGCGACCTGCCAGGCCGCACGGTCGTCGACACGTTCCTGCTCGTGCAGCTTTACGACATTTCGACGCGCGAGCTCACCGCGTTCGGCCTGAAGGATGTGGCCATCCACTTCGGCATCACGCCGGCCGATGGCGGTGATCGCACTTACCTTGCCGGCAACCTAATCCACCAGGCTTACACCGATGATCGGCCGACATTTTTGGCTTACCTGGCCGATGACTTGCGCGAGACCAAGGGCATCGCCGATCGCCTGCTCCCGACCTATTTCGAGCAGGTCAAAACGTTCCCGATCACGTTGCAGGAAGCCACGCTGCGCGGCACGACAGGCAAGATCGATCTGCTCTTTCTCGAGCACTATTTTCATGCCGGTCGGGCGACGCCGGTGCCGCCCGAAGTGCGTCCTTTTGAAGGCGGTTTCACCCGTAGCTTTGAGACCGGCGTATTCAAACACGTCCTACACTTCGACGTCGCGTCGCTCTATCCGAGCCTGCTGCTGAACATCGGCCGCAACCCGGTGAATGATCCGCTGGGTGTTTTTATTCCACTTCTCAAGCAGCTCCGCGAATACCGCCTGCGCTACAAGCGGCTCGCGCGGGAGAGCGACGATGTCGAGGAACGAGCCGAAGCCGCCGCGCGCCAGGCCAGTTTTAAGATCTTGATCAATTCGTTCTACGGCTACCTCGGCTTTTCCGGCGCCCGGTTTGGCGACGGCGAATTGGCTGCGGAGGTGACGCGTCGTGGCCGCGAGCTCTTGCAGGGTTTGATTGATGAACTGCAGCGGCAGGGCGCCACGATCCTAGAAGCGGATACCGACGGCATCTACCTGTCCGCGCCGGATTACTTCGAGCAACCCGAACAGCTCTTGGCCAAAGCGTCCGCGATTCTGCCGGAGGGCATCGAGTTGGAGTATGACGGTCGTTACGACGCGATGTTCTGCTACAAAGCCAAGAACTACGCGATCTACGATGGTGAACGCATCACGCTTAAAGGCAGCGCCCTGCGTTCGCGTGGCATGGAGCCCTTTCTCAAGCGCCTCAGCGACAGCCTCATTTCGCATTTGCTGGGCGCAGGCGGCGAATCTCCGGCCGATCTGGTGGTGCAGTATCGCGACACGATCCCGGCGGGCAAGGTGGCGATCGCCGACTTGGCCAAGACGGAGGTGCTCAGTCAGAATCCCGACGCCTACGAACGGTTCATCGCCGGCGGGGGCAAACCGCGCCGAGCCTCGGCCGAGGTGTCGCTGCGCATGCAACCACCGCCGCGCATGGGCGATCGGGTGAGTTATTACATTCTGCCGCGACAGAAAGGTCAGACCAGTGACTGGCAGCGCGCGAATCCAGTCGGTGAATACGACCCGCTGCAGGCCCCCTACGATCCCAAGTATTATCTCAAAAAGCTCGAAGACTGGGTGACGCGCTACGAACCGTTTCTGGACGCAGCCAAACTCGGTCCGACCGAGCAGCAGGGCGAGTTGCTTTAGCCCCTTGGCGGCCGTTCGCGGCGGAGGCGTTTGACGACTTTGACCAGGTTCAGACCGTCGCCGACGCCGACGTGGGATCCCGGGATTTCGCGCCACGTGATCGGAAGGTTTCTCACGGTGAGTTGGTCGTCACGTGCGGCCAGCAAGAGCTCGAGGTCGAAGTCATAACCGTCGACCTGCCATGGCTCGCGATCACGCCACCACGCCGCGGGAACCACCTTAAAACCACATTGGCTGTCGGCGGCGCCGAGTTGCAACTGAGTGCGGGCCCAGTTGGCGAACCAGCCGCCGGTGCGTTGTCGCCAGAATCCACGCTGAACGCGTCGCGTCGAATCGCGGTGGTAGCGTGTCGCGGCGATGAGGCGCGGTGACGCGTCGTCGGGTTGAGCTAGCGTCTGCTGGATGCCGCGCACGACTTCTTCGGGCGGAATCGCGCCGTCGGCATCGACAAAACCCAGCCACTGCACGGAGGGGGCGGCGTGGCGCCAACCCCAATACACCGCCCCGCCTTTGCCGCGGTGGCGATCGATGTCGATCATCGGCTGGATTTGCGGGAAACGTTCGCTGATACGTCGCACCGCCTCGCGGGTGGCGGCAGCATCGTCGGCGGGTGAACCATCGTCGACGACGAGCACTTCCACCGGCAGCGCAGCGGTGTCGATGGCTGCTGCGAGGGCTTCAAGAAACGGCGGCAGGCGTTCCTGTTCACGCCAACAGGGAATGACCAGCGAGAGTTGCGGAGCCGCTCGTCTCCACGTGGCGAATACACCCGTGCGCAGCGGCGCCGCTCTCTCGCGCGTCGCCAAGACCGCGCAATCTTCGGCTTCGGCAAACAGACGTTGCAGGGCGTCGTCGGATAGCAGGTAAGCAGCCGTTGAAAGTGCATCGGCGAGGGCGGCGTCCGGCGCCAGCACCAGCGATTGCGTGCGAGAAGTGAAACCGCTTGGTGCGATGATGTGGCCGGCTTGGAACCCGCCGCCGGAGGCGCCGAGGGCGAAGGGGGCGGGGAGTTCAACTTCCGGTTGGCCGGGGAGCGCGGCGAGACGCAGCGTCCAAGTGGTTTGGTCGCTTTGCGGCGGTGGGCCGAACACCTTGATGCTGGAGCCGCCGGCCACGAGCACGGCGGTGGGAATATCCCAGTCCTGCAGCAGCGCAGCCATCGCGTTGAGGGCGGCGCCTTTGCCGACGGCGCCGAGGTCTAGCCAGCGGCTGCCCTCGAGTTTGGTGATCAGCGGCTGCGCGGGATCCAGCGCCAGTGCCGGACGTTGATCGTCGGGCTCGGGCGAAGGAACGTCGCGCAAGTGCGGCGGTAGCGGCTGACCCTTGGCGATCAGGGCTGCACCACCGGCAAAGGGGTCGAAGGCGCCTGCACTGGCGGCCGACACTTCCAGCGCGGTGAGCAGGCAATGGTGGGTGATTTCGTTGATGCGCACGACCTCGCCCGGCGACGCGCGGTTGATCCGCGTGACGTCGCTGCCTTCGCGGTAAAAGCTGAGCTGGTCCTCCAGGCGGTCGAGTAAGGCAAACGCTTCGGCGGCCACCTGCCGGACCGAGCCGCCAGGCGGCGGAGCCAAATGCAGCACAAACTGAGTCGCCATGGCCTCGTGTTCGAAGCGCTGCAGGCCTTCGAGTTCGAGCAATTGAACAAGCGGGGGCGGGTTACTCATGGCGTGGCGTAGGTGCGGTCAAACAACCCGCGTTGCACCGAGATTTCGAGCAGCACATTCGGACGCAACCCGACGTAATCGACCATGAGCGCGCCGTCGGGTTGGCCCTCGGCGAACGAGCCGAGCTGGCTGTCCCAGATCACGACATCCCACGTATTGAGGTTGGAGGGAGGCTTCTGATCAAAGAAGCCTGCTTGTTCGCGGTTCCGCAGATACCACGGCAGCGGCCAGGCATGGTCGGGGCTCACGACTGCGATACGTAGAGGACGGTCGAGCACACGCTCCAGATCTTGGATACGATCCAGCACCCGCAAGAACGGGCGCGGCGTTTGTTGGTAGAAGTAGGGGTTGCGTGCGTCGCCCGGATAGCGGTCGAGGGCGAGACGCCCGACATGGGCGGATTGGGCCATCGTGCCGACCAGCAGCACCGCTGCGATCGCGGCGAACCAGCGGCCGCGCCGGCCGAGCTCAAGCAAGGTGTAGGCCGCGAGCAGGCACAGGCCCAGCATGGGAGTCAGCATGAGCCACGGCGTTTTGTAGGGGATGGCGCTATGGATCACCAACAGGCCGACGGTCAGCACGGTGGCGGCGCGGTGCAGTGGGGCCGCTGAGCGGCGCAGCGCCAATCCTGCTCCGACCAAGGCCAGCAATAGTAACGGGTATTGGCCCCACGCGGGTCCGCCGGTTGGGAGCACACCGAAGGTGCGCAGGTAGTGCCACCACGGGTAATGATGGGCGTCGCCGCCGATGCGTTGAGCCTGCAGCGCGTAGGTGCGGAAGGCGTCCACCAAACCGCCCCAGTGACTGCCAAAGCTGGAGTAGAGCGCGACGAAGGGGATGAGGAATCCCACGACGGTCCAAACGCGATCAGGCCACGTCAGCGTGGTCGATGGCTCGCGAAACCGGCGCACCCCCAGCCACGCCAGCAGCAGGTAGAGCGGCGCGACCTCCTTGGTCGCTTGGGCGAGTCCAGCCACCAAGCCGAGCGCGAAAAGATTACTGTGCGACCGCGGTGCAAGGAGCAGGAACACGAAGCTCCAAACGAACAGCGCGAGCCATGCCTCCTGCACGAAGTAGGTTTGGTAGAGCGAGCTGAGGGTTTCAAACGCCAGCAGTCCGGCGACCAGCACGCCGAGGGCCGGTGCGTAGCCGCGCCGAAGCGGAGCTAAAGCAAACAACGCGAGGGTGAGCGCGCCGGCGAGTAGGACAAAACGACGGGCCGCCACGTCGTCAAAAGTGGCCGCATCGCCGCCCAACAGCCGATGATACATCGCTGCGCCGTAGTAGAGCGAGGGACCGTGGCGATCGAGTGGATCGTAGCGATAACCTTCCCCGCGGAGGAGGTTCCAAGTCTGCCAGGCCTGCACGGCTTCGTCGGCGTGCAGCGGTCGGTTGTCGAGGTGCTGACCGCGCCAGAAAAGCCCGAGAAACACCGCCGCCAACGCGAGCAGCAGCCAGACCGTCTGGCGGCGGCTGGAGGAGTCGGGGGTAGGGCGAGGGCGCGCCATCGGCGTTACGGTTTCAGGTGGGCTGGGAGGCGACAAGGCCGGAAGCAAAACGGCCTCACGCAAAGGTGAGGCCGTTGGGAGAAGGGGGAGGGATCGAAACGTTTATTCGACCGGACGACCGAAGACTTCGACCTCGATGTAGTGGTTCAGGCCGTCGCTGGTATTGCCATTGGAATAGAGGCGCACGTAGCGGGCTTTGGCCTGTTTGCCGGGGATGAGGCGGCCGTAGTTCTTTTCCAGATACGCCGGGTCCTCACCGCGACCCATGTCGGAGGAGTTGTCGTTGTCGTTGTTAAAGAGGGTGGTCACGCCGGAGGCGAATTCCGGGTCGTTGGATACCTGCACAATCACATCGAGGTAGGCGCGCGGCTGGGCGTGGTAGTGCCACAGGCCGATGCCGAAGATCTCGGTTTCGGACTCGAGGTCGATCTGCACCCATTGCTGCATCTCGCCGAGTTCGACGTAGTAACCGTCCTCGGACTCCTTGTCGCCGTCGGTGACCATATCGAGTTCGCCGATGATGGGCCACGGGTCGGAGGAGGTGACGGTCTTGCCGGCGGCGACGTTGGTGACGTCGTTGGGGACCATGATGTCGGGAGCCGGAGTGTTGGGGGCTTCGAGGTTGGACAGCTTGATCGGCGCCGGGGTGGAGGTGACCTTCGGCGGCGGAAACTCAAGCTCAAGCTTCGACTCGGCGAGGGCGACAGTCGCGCAGGTGGCGAGGGCGGTGAAAATCAGGGGACGAATCATAATAGGGGAAGGGACGTTCAGGCTTTGAAGTCTTCGGGGGTGAAGTCGAGGGCCTTGCGGGCGGCGACGGCCGGGTTGACCTTGAAGATGGCGGCTTCGCTTTCGAAGGCGTGAGCGGCGTCGCAGTTGAGTTTGGCCTGACCTCGCACGGCAGCGAAGAAGTTTTCGAGGTGGGGTTGGTGCAGCGGTTTGTCGAGCACGACGGGGAGATCATACGCGACGAGGGGCGCGGTTTCGCGCACGTCGACGGTGGCGGCTTCCTTGGGGGCGGGGGCTCCGGCGGAGCGACGCAGGTAGTTTAGCTCGATCCATTTTTCCCAATCGGGGGCGCGGTCTTCGCGGTAAACTTTGGTGAGATTCGGGTTCTCGGAGATCTTCACCGAACCCTCGTCGCCCATAAACTGCTCGAAGTATCCGCCGCCGGCGCTGGTGGTGGTGAGCACCTGGTAGAAGGCGCGCACCGGGCCCTGGGCGGTGTCGTATTCGAAGATGGCCATGACGTTGTCATACCATTCGTGGGTGTCGTAGTAGTCGGCGCCGCCGGAGGCCATGACGCTCTTCGGGCCGGTGCCGAGGAACCAGTTGAAGATGTCGATCTGGTGGGCGCCGAGGTCGGAGATGGGGCCGCCGGAGAGGTCTTTGAACCAGCGCCAATTGCGGAACTGGTGCATGTCCTTGAAGCCGTAGCGCTGCAAGGTGTCGGCCGGGATCTCGTAGCGTTTGGGCCAGCCGAGATCTTCGGAGACGGCGCGGTTCCACTGGCCGTTGATGTTGGTGATACGGCCGGGGATCTTGGCCTTCTCGATGATGTTGTGCAGCGCGTGCAGGTAGCGCGGGTTGCTGCGGCGTTGGTGGCCGATCTGCAGCAGCTTGCCGGTTTCGCGCATGGTCTGGACCATCGAGCGGGCCGACTCGACGGTGTGGGCCATCATCTTCTCGCAGTAGACGTGGAGGCCGGCCTTGAGGCACATGTTGGTGTGCGGGGCGTGCCAGAAGTCGGGGGTGGCGATGATGACGGCGTCGAGGTTCTGCTCCTTGGCGAGCATGTCCTCGATGTCGGTGTAGCCGTTGGGGTTGAAGCCAGCCTTCTTGAGGCGGTTCACGCCGTAGCGTTGGGAAAGTTCCCAGATGTCGCAGACGGCCACGAAGTTGAGCTCAGGGATGTTGAGCATCGAATCGAGCAACACGCGGCCCTGCGAGCCGACGCCGACGAGCGCGATGTTGATCGCGTTGGCGGACGGTTGGCCACGGAGCACGGCCGGGGCGGCGAGCACCATGCCGCCGGCAGCGAGGCCGGTTTTGAGGAAGCCGCGGCGGGACCAGGACGTGGGGTTTAACTGAGGGGAAGGGGAGTCGGTCATAAATTCTTAATATCCGAGGGCGTAACGTTCAGGCGGAGAGCGACGGGTCGGAAGGAGACAGCGAATGCGGCTCGCGGTTTCCCTCCAGCGCAGTCGATGCACGTCACCACTTCTTGAGGATGGAGAAGCGGTCGTGCTGCACGAGGCGCAGGGCGAGGGCGACCAGCGCGACGTGGATGCCGAGCCACGCGATGCCGCCGTCTTGCTTGATGAGGATCAGACCCACCGTGAGGCTCACATAGACTAGGCCGTGCACCAGCAGCGAGATGCGCGGCGCGATGCCGAGCAGCAGCGTGATGCCCATGGCGATGAGCAGAGGACCCAGCACCGTGTCGTAGATTCCGAGCGCCCAGCCCGGCAGCAGCGGTTCGGCGGCAAACTTGTCCGCGAGCGGCACCGGGATGCCGTGGTAGTGCTCGAGTCCATACACTTTGTTGGACACCTCCACCATGGCGCCGTTGATGTCGGGTTCACCGAATTCATCGAGCAACGGTTGCTGCTCGGTGACGGTGCCGGCGTATTTTTCGAGGCCGGTGAACACGGCGCGGACGCCGAGCCACAGACGCAGCACCCAGAAGGCGAAGGTGGAGGCGAGGTTTTGGTCAGGGTTGGACATGGTGTGGAGGTAAGTGAATCAGCCGGGATCGGATTGCGGAGCGTGAGGCTTAGAAGAAGCCCGGGCGGTAGGACTTGGTGAGGTATTGCTCCGCCGACGGCAGGTTGGGGATCTTCATGTTGGCGGCGTCCCATTCGATGCGGCGGTTGGCCCGGATGGCCACGTTGCCGAGCAGCACGGTCTCGCTGAACGGGCCGGCGTAGTCGAAATTGGCGGCCGGCTGATAACCCTCGCGGATGGCGATGGCCCAAGCTTCGTGGTGGTTGCTGGTCGGCACGCGCGGCAGGGTCTTGGGCGGCAGGTTCGGCGCGATCTCGCGCATCTTGGTTTCCGGGAAGATGCGGATCGAGCTGTTGTAGGTGGTGCTCAGCACGCTCGCTTCGGAGCCGATGATGAAGCTGCCGGAGCCGTCGCGCGGGAGTTGGCGGCCGGCTTCGAATTCGGGCGGCAGGGTGGGGGTGAGACCGCCATCATACCAGGTCCACTTCACGCTGGGCATGTTGCCGCGCGCGGCAAAGTCGAACTTCACCACCGAGCTGACCGGGCAGGCGTGTTCCGTCATCTTGGCGGAGAACGCTTCCACGGCCGTCGGCGCGGTAAGTTCGAGGCCCCAGTAGGCCGCGTCCATGATGTGGCAGGCCATGTCGCCAAAGGCGCCGCAGCCGAAGTCCCACCAACCGCGCCAAGCGAAGGGCACGTAAGCCGGGTCGTAGGCGCGTTCCGGCGCGACACCGAGCCAGAGGTTCCAATCGAGGGTGTCGGGCACCACGGGAAGCATCTTGCTGTGGTCGGGCCACGGCAGGCCCTGCGGCCAGATCGGACGATTGGTCCAGCTGTGCACTTCACGCACCTCGCCGAGCACGCCGGCGGCGATCCACTCTTTGAGGAGGCGGGTGCCTTCGTTGCTGTGACCTTGGTTGCCCATCTGGGTGATGACGCCGGCTTTCTTGGCGGCGGCGGTCAGAAGGCGGGCTTCCTCAACCGTGTGGGTGAGCGGCTTTTCGACGTAAACGTGTTTGCCGTGAGCGATCGCGGTCATCGCGATCGGGAAGTGCATGTGGTCGGGCGTGGAGATGACCACGCCGTCGATCTTGTCGCCCATAGTGGCGAACATTTCGCGGTAGTCGCGGAAGCGAGGGACGTCGGGATAATTCTGATACGCCTCGGCGGCCATCTTGTCGTCGACGTCGCAGAAGGCGACGAAGGTCTCGCCCACCAGGGCCTCGATGGCGTTGCGACCGCGACCGCCGACGCCGACGATGGCGAGATTGAGCTTCGAATTGGGCGAAGCGGCGCCGCCCTGGCCTTTCATGATCGCCGGAAACGCCATGGCGGCGGTGGAGGCGATTGAGGTTTTTTTGAGGAAACTGCGGCGGGAGAGGTTGGGGTCGAGTTGCATGATGGGGGGATAAGAAAGAGGGGAGATAGGCCGGCCGGGAGGAAAGGGGTTACCTCACCGGTATGCACATAATTGCATGACCGTTAACGCGCCGTGTTCCCGAGGCAATGCCAAGCGAAGGCGTCGTGTTTATATCTGTCTGAATCAGGTTCTGTCCGGCTGGATATTGCAAAAGACCGACCGCAGCTTGCGGTCGGTCAACGCCTGTTAACTTCACGGGCAAAGACGACCGTCAGCTCCAGCTGAGGTCGACTTGGTTGAAGGGCATGCTTCGCACGCGTTTGCCGGTGGCGGCAAAGATAGCGTTGCCAATGGCAGGCGCGAGCGGCGGCAGGGCCGGTTCGCCGAGTCCAGTGGTCGGGAAAGGCGTGGAGATGAAGTGCACCTCGATCTTCTCCGGCGTGCCGTTGATACGCATGAGCGGGTAGTCGTGGAAGTTCGACTGCTGGACGGCGCCATTGGCCACGGTCACCTGCAAGCCGAGGGCGGAGGACAAGCCATCCACGATGGAGCCCTGCACCTGGTTCTCGGCACCGCTGAGGTTCATGATGGTCTCGCCCACATCACAGCTGGCGACGACGCGTTTGACCGTGAGTTGACCGGCAGGACTCACCTGCACATGGGCACCGATGGCAACGTAGCCGAGATGGCTGAAGTGGAACGCCACGCCGAGGCCTTCGCCCTTGGGGAGCGTTTTGCCCCAGCCGATCTTGGCGGCGGCGTCCTTCACGACGGTCGACATGCGACCGCCGTGGTATTCGGGGCCGCGACCACCGGCGGCGGGTTTGGCCTCTTCGCCCAAGACGGCTAGTTTGAACTCGACCGGATCAACGCCGGACGCCTGCGCCAACTCGTCGAGGAAGGATTGGGTGGCAAAGGCGATGGCGCACGAACCCGGGGCACGCCACCAACCGAGCGGTATGCCGGTGTTGATGACGGTTTGGGAGAGTTTGAAGTTCGGCACGAAGCGGCCGGGGAACTCGTCGCTGCTGATGCCGGCGCCACGACCCGGCTCGGAATCGCTCTGCTGGCCGACGGTGACGAAGTGATCCTGCCAGGCGACCAGTTTGCCGGCCGCATCGACGCCGCCCTTGAAGCGATGCCAACCCGCCGCGCGGTAGAGGTCGTGCTGCGTGTCTTCCTCGCGACTCCAGGTCATCTTGACCGGCACGCCGGCGCGTTGCGCGATGGCGGCGCACTGCACCATGTAGTCGCTGATGAGCCGGCGGCCGAATCCACCGCCAATGCGAGTCATGTGGATGAAGACGTTTTCTTCCGGGATGCCGAGATTGCCAGCGATGAGTCCGCGGCCCCAGCTCGGGAGCTGAGTCGGTGCCCAGATTTCGGCGCGGTCGGCCGTGACCACGGCGACGCAGTTTTGTGGCTCAAGCGTGGCGTGCGACAGATACGGGTAGGTGTAATACGACTCGAGGGACGCGCTCGCTTGGGTGAGGGCGGTATCGACGTCACCGTCGGCGCGGAGCTCTTTCTGCGGCTCACCGGCGGAGAGTTTCTCGGCCTGAGCGTAGAAACCATCGGTGCTTTGGCCGGCTGTCTCCTCGGGGTAGTCCCATTCGACGATGAGGGCGCGGCTGGCGGCTTTGAGCACCGACCAGGTGTCGACGCCGAGGATGGCGACGCCGGGTAAGAGTTCGTCGATCTTGCCATTGCCCTCGATGACGAAGGCGTCGGTCACGCCGGGCTGGCGCTTCACGTGGTCGAGGTTGGCGTTCTTCACCGTGCCGCCGAAGGTTGGACACTTGATGAAGGTGGCGTGGACCATGCCGGGGACGGTTTGGTCGATGCCGAAAAGTGGTTTGCCGGTAAACAGCGCGGGGTTGTCGATCCCCGGGATACGTTTACCGAGAATCTTGAAGTCCTGCGGGTCCTTGAGCTGCACGGACTCGGCGTCCGGCACTTCGAGGGCAGACGCGGCGGTGACGAGTTCTCCGTAACCGAGCGAGCGGCCACTGGCGGCGTGGTGCACAGCGTTGGCGGCCGCGTGGCACTCGGACTCCGGCACGTCCCAGCTCTGGGCGGCGGCCGTGATGAGCATGGCCTTGGCGGTGGCGCCGAGGCGGCGAAATTCCATGAAATGCGCCGGGGTGGCGCCCGAACCGCCGGCCATCTGGCGTTGGTAGCGGTTGTCGAGACCAGCTTGGGTGATCTGCACGCTGTCCCAAGTGACCTCGAGTTCTTCGGCGATCAGCATGGGCAGGGCGGTCTTCACGCCCTGACCGCATTCGGGGTTTTGGGAAACGATTACGACGCTGCCGTCGCGAGCGATGCGGAGGTGAAAGTTGGGCGCAAAGTCCCCGTCGTCAGGGGCGGGGAAGGCCGGGTTCTTGTCGGCGGCGGCAGACCGGCCCGGCAACATGAGGCCGAGGCTGAGGCCGGCGTAGGCCGCACCGGTGGTTTTGATAAAACCGCGGCGACTGACGCCGGTTGCGGCGGCGTTGCGATCGGCGAAGCGGGAGGCGAGTTCCGTGTTCATGGTGTCGTCCTCCTGGGGTTAGGCTTTGGCCGCGGTCTTTTCGGCGGCGAGGTGAATGGCTTGGCGGATGCGGACGTAGGTGCCGCAACGGCAGAGGTTGCCCGCCATGGCCGAGTCGATGTCGCTATCGGTCGGCTGCGGGTTGGAGGCGAGCAGCGCGGCGGCACTCATGATCTGGCCGGACTGGCAGTAGCCGCACTGCGGCACGTCGACCTCATCCCAAGCTTGTTGCACGGCGGAGACGCCGGCCGGATCGAGCCCCTCGATGGTGGTGATGGGTTGCGCCCCGACGGCGGACACCGGCAGTTGGCAGGATCGCATGGCCGCGCCGTTGAGGTGCACGGTGCACGCGCCGCAAAGTCCCATACCGCAACCATATTTGGTGCCCACAAGGTTGAGGTGGTCCCGCAGCACCCACAGGAGGGGAGTATCGGGGGCGACGTCGACGGTGTGGCTTTCGCCGTTCACCTTTAGGGTGTAGCTGCTCATGAGTGGGGAGGGGAGCTAAGGGTTCGAGGCAGAAGAAGCGGGAGGAGCGCGGGGGAAAGTGGCGTCAGACCGCGACCGAGCGGGCTTTCACCCAGGCAATGATGGCATCGTCGTCATCGAAGTGCCGCCATGCGAGATTGAGGAATTCGGCCGGCAGGATGTCGTGCGTGCGGAAAAAGTTTCGGTCGCCGCCGCAGCAATACATCATCGATGCCGGCAGCTCGCCACGCAGCTTGGCGCGCACCTTGGGGAGGATGCGGGGAAGCCACACGATGCCATCGATGGCTTCGGCTTTGCCCGCCCAGGTATCCGGATCGGCCACAACGGTCGACGGCACGCCCTTCTGGACGTTGAGGAAGTAGTCGCGGCGAATGGTTTCGATCGCAAGGGCGTGTTCAAAGCCCGGTGCGCCGCCGGAGACGTCGTCCTCGGCGTAGTCAAACATCGCCTGGGCGTTGATGCCGTTGGCGGCCAGCCAGGCGGTTTGCGCCTCATCGTAAAGCTCGGCAGAGGAGCTGGCCCCAGCCCGGTAGGCTTGGACGGCGTGATCGTAAAGTTCGCGGAACGTGGTAGGGAAGGCGAAGTGCGTGATCGACATCGCGGCGAACCGTAGGGGGGACCTCCCAGAACGCAAAACCTCGGGTTTGTTTTTCGTTGAGTGGAAGTGGGCCGTTCACCGAGCGCGAACCCGTCGGATCATGGCGCCTACTGAAACCCGAATTGGCCTCAGGGTTCCATCCGGCGGCGGCTGGAGGTGTTCATCGTCAGGAGGAACAACACGCCCAGACCCACGAATACGCCCCACCTCCAGTTGTCCTCGGCGCTGGTCCAGTCGACTTCGAGGTAGGGGTGGAAATCGGGATCGGCAAAGTCGGCCGAGCGGATGCCGGCCGTGGCGCCAGCGCAGGGAGGGATGACGAAGGCGCTCGCCGCCGCGCCGTCCATGCGGTCGCGCGCGACATCGGCGGTGATGTCGAATTTGAGCCAACCGCCTTGGGTCGCGCCGAGCGGATATGCGCCCCCCATCGCTTGATCCAGTTGTTGTCCGGCTTGGCCGTCGGCGGTCGTCGAGGAGACGTGTTGAAGAGTGGCACAGGGGGCTGCGTCGGTCTCCGTAGGCGTGGTGGCCGGCGCTTCGACAAAGAGGTGCAGGGTGACGCGTTCGATCGCGGGGGAGTCGGGGAGGTTCGCCAGCGGAACTTGCAGGAAGGCCCGAGTGCGTTCGCCCTTGGCCGGATTGCAGGTGCGTCCCACCGGCAGCGAGGGGGCGGCCTCGTCGAAGCGCTGGGGCTGCCAAGAAAAGTCAGGCCGACGTGTCTCGATGGAGATGCCGTCGTTGGCAGTGGTGAGGGGAATGACCATCGTGTCCGCGGCGGCTACGGCCGCGCAGGCGAAGAACAAGGCGGGCACAGATAAGGAGAGCCGCATGGGTGATCTACCTCATGCAAATTCGTGAAGCTTCAATGCGAAAGACCGGTCACGAACCGGTTAGCAATTTTGATCAACGGTGTGATAAGCGCATGCAGAGAGGGGAGATTAGGTAATACGTCGCGGCGTTATAGGTGATGCCCCTCAGGCGTAGGCGGGAGTCCCTACGCATTGCCCCGTATCGGCGACAGTTCGCCTTCAAGTCCCTGCAGGCCGCACCGATACGGGATTTCAACCGCATGCGTTGTCCCCTTACTTGCACCTTTTCCCTCTCCGGTGTTCGAGCGAGCCGTTCGCCCGTCACCGCTTGTTTCCGCCTGCTCATGGCGTTGATTTGGTCGGTTGCGTTCGTCGGGGCTACCGCGAGCGCCCAAACCTGGGTGCGTGACACCATGCGGGATCCGACGGCGGTCACGGCCGCGGTGGCCACACCGGCGCAGAACGACCGTGGCCCGGCGGGCTTGCAGGGAACACTGTCGGCCGAAGTCGGCTTGGAATACACCGACAACGCCCGCCTCACGACCGACGGCGAAGACGCATTGGCGCTGGTGTTGGGCCTGAAGGTGGGCCTCGACATGCCGTTGACGGAGCAAAACCAATTTCACCTCCAGGTGGCCGGCACGCGCCGCATCTACCTGGACGGTCCGGACGGCCTGCACAGTTACCAAAGCATCGCGCCGGGGTCCGACCTCGGTTTCGACGTTTTTGTGGGGCGCGCCAAGATCCGCACCTTCGTCAGCGCCAGCCTGCAGGAAGACCCCATCGAATCCGTCGTGATCAGCCAGACCGACCGCTTTGGGCGGCTTAACATCGATGCCGGCGCGCAGCTCGACTGGGACATGAACCGGGTCGTGCTTCAGGGCATGGTGCTCTACGGCTGGCAGGATCAGACCGCCGGAGGCAATGGTCTCGACGCCAAGCGCCGGGCGGTATCGTTGCAACCTTACTTCCCGCTCGGCAAAGGCGGCGGCTGGGGCGTCTCGCTGAGCGCGTCGGATCTCGACTACGATCTCGCCCAGCAGAACGACTCCCACTCCGAAAGCGTCGGGGTGTTTTTACAGCATTTGATCTCTCGGCAGATGCGGTTCATGGCCGAAGCTGGCGTGCAACGCTCGAGCTTCGATCGCGATGGCTCGATCAACGACAACGAGGATTTTTCCGGCGCCTACGGTTCGCTGCGCTTCGACCACCAGGTGCGTCGTGCCCTGCGTTACACCGTCATCGCCGCGCAGGAAGTGCAGGACGGCATTGGCACCAACTTTTACGAGATCCGTTCGATCCGGGTGGCCCCGCAGCTCGCGCTCTGGCGCCAGTCTCACCTCGACTGCATGTGGTTGTGGGAACGGATTCATGAGTCGGGCTCCTTCGGCGAATCCGCCACCCGCCAGACCCTGCAGGCTCGCCTGCAACGTCCGCTTTCCTCGCGCCTCGAGGCTTCGCTGGAATGGCGCTGGGTCGACAAACGCTCCGACATCGCCGCGCGTTCCTACACCCGCAATCGCATCGCGATCTTCGTGCAATACAGCCTGTGAACGCCCGCGCCATCATCCAACTCGCGCTCGCTACGGTTGTGCTGCTGTCCGGCTCGCTGGTCAGCCCGCTGCGTGCGGAGGTGCGACCGGATCGCCCCCTCGCCGTCGGCGACCGTCTGCGCTACCGGGTGACCGAGGATGGCGAACCCACCGTGGAACTGGTGGTCGGCAACACGGGCGCGGTTGAGCTGCCGTTTTACGGTCCGCTGGACGCGGCCGGGCTCACCATTCCAGAACTCCGCGCGAGCATCAAAACCGCGCTCGAGACCGAACTCTACGTGACTGCGACGGTGAACCTGACCGTGGCGGAGTATCGCATGGACGACCTCAGCCGCGGCCGCGTGCATTTGTCCGGCCAGGTGCGGCAGGTGGGGCCGGTGGAGATCGATCTTTCTCGCGAGAATTTCCTCGGTCGGGTGCTGCTCGCGGCCGGTGGCCTCACCGATTTTGCCGACAAGCGCAATGTGCGCATCGTCCGTCAACACGAGGGCGGGGAGACGCGCACCATTACGGTCGATCTGCGCGCTGTGCTCGACCAAGGCCGTTTGGAGCAGGACGTCGCGCTGCAGGACGGTGACTTCGTCATCGTGGGCGAAAAACTCATCAACTGGTAACCCCGCCAATCACCGTGGAACTCGAGGATCTTAAACGCTACAACCCGCTGCTGTCGCCCGTCGTGCGACGCCATGGTTGGATTATCGTGCTCTTCGTCGTATTGGGCGGAGCCTACGGTTACTTCCAGCTGCGTCGGCAGCACGTCGACTTTCAGTCCGACGCCAAGATGTATGTGACCGGCCGGGTCGTCATGGCCGACACCCCCTCTGCCTTTGCGGAGGAAGTGGCCAACTATCTCGGCACGCAGATCGAAATCATGCGCAGCGAGCAAATTCACCAACGCAGTCTGCAACGTCTCGCATTGGCGGGGCAGACTTCCTCCGTCCCCGCTACGCTGTTAGTGAGTGTGGCCGAGCGCACCACCGTGCTGGATCTGAGCTGTGTGAGTGCCGACGGCGACTACGCGCGGCACTACCTCGATGCGGTGATGGAGGAATTTATGGAGTTTAAGCGCGATCGGCGTCTCGCCGTTTCGCAGAACACGTTGGAGCAGATCAAAGGCGAGATCGCGCGGCTGGAGGATGACCTTGCCCAGCAGGAAGCAGCCTTTTTTGCATTCCGTGAAAACAACAACATCGGCTTCTGGGAACAGCAGTCTGCCGCCAGCGCGGGCTACCTCACCGAACTCAAATCCCGCGAGGCCAACCTCAAACTTGAGCTTTCGCTTATGACCAACTGGCGCCGTCTCAGCTCCGAACAGGAGCTACCTCCGAGCCTGATGACTGCCGCTGGCCCCGGCACCGCTAACGGTTCGTCTGGCGGCATGATGGGGGAGCTGAACGCACTGCGCCACGAGCTCAGCCGCCTGGAGGTGGAGCGCGAATTGCGACTACGCGTGCTGCGACCGGCTCACCCGATCGTGAAACAGCTGAGCGCTGAAATCGAGAAGCAGGAGATGCTCGCCGCCGCCATGGAAAAGGAATTGGCGCGCGTGGGGGACCAACGCCAGATTGCATTGGAGTCCGAACTCGCCAGCGTGCGGGCCGCCATCGCCGAGTGGGAGGTCAAGGCCCTCGAATCTTCGCGCATCGAAGCCGAGTATCAGAAACTCAGCGACGCCCGCGATCGCACCAAAGACCTTTACGACCGCATGCTGGGCTCCCTGCGCAACCTCGATGTGGGCCGGGGCATGGACCAGGAACTCGTGCAAGTCCTCCAACCCGCCACGCCGGCGCATCCCATCATGCCGGCCGTGCGCACCTCCGTTGCCAACGGCGCCTTTGTGGGAGGCCTAGCCGGATGGTTGATTTTCTGGCTGCTGGTGCGTTCGGATGACCGCGCTTACTCGCTCGAGACGACCGTCGATTTTCTGCGGTGTCCGGGGCTCGGCGAAGTGCCGCTGCGTTCGCGCAATCGTGTATCCATGCGCCGGACACGCTACGAAGAAGCGGCTTTCGACGAGGCGTTTCGTCGCCTGCGTTCGCTGCTGATGATTGACCGGCAGGATCACACCGGCGTGGTGTTCCTCGTGACCAGTTCCCTCGCGTCGGAGGGCAAAACCGAGGTTTCGGTGAACCTGGCGCGAGCCTTTGCCGCGGCCGGCAAACGCGTATTGCTGATCGACGCAGATCTGCGCCGCGGCCGCATCGCGAGTCTGTTCCCCGGGATGGATCAAGCGCCGCACGGTTTTGCCCAATTCCTGGAGCACAAGTTGCCCGCGAGCGACGTCGTGCAATCCACCAGTGACGCGAATCTCAGCGTGCTGCCCCGCGGCCTCGAAGCCCGCAAGGGGGGAGATCTCTTCAGTTTGTCCAGGGTCAACGCGCGCATCGACGAGCTGCGTCAGGGCTTTGATGTGATCATTATCGACTCGGCGCCGATCGGTCCGGTGGATGACACCGCCGGCATTCTGGCCTCGGCGGAGAAGGTGTTGTTTGTTGTGCGGGCTGCCAGCACCTCCCTGCGCACCGTGGCCCAAAACGTTGGCCGCTTGAAGGACATGGGCGTGGCCCAACCGCAGATCGTGCTCAACGGCGTGAAGGCGGAGTTGTCCTCCAAGTATTACAACTACTACCGCTGAGCTCTGCTTTGAGAGGTTCGCGAGGGGGCCATGGCGTTGTGCCTCTGTCGCCGGGGCGTGTCGAACGGTAGCAGCGTTCGAGCGCAGCGAGAACGTAGTCGCCTTCGGGCCACGCTTTCACCTTCGGTTCAAGCGCAGCCACTCAAGGGGGGCCAAGGCGCAATCATCCGTGTAGGAGACGGTGTCTTTGCTCCCTTCGCCACTACCGCTGAGCGGCGAGCGCCCGCAGGGCGGATTGGCTGGCTGCTGCGAAATCTCCCGAGCGAGCCTCGGCGTGCGCATGACGGAGGAGAAACCACGGCGCGATGTCTTGGGCCTGAACCGCATCCTGCAGCAACTGGAGGTAGTTATCCGAACTCGGGTCGAGCGCTGCGATGCGGTGACCGAGCGACACTTTGTCGGCGGGATCCAGTCGCGCCACCGAACGCGCGGTGACGGCAGAAGCGGGCAGGGCGCTGGGTTCGGGCAGAAGTTGTTCCAATAAAACCCAAGCGAGATCCGCCCGACCCACTCTCACAAAACGTTGGGCGGCGTCACCCACGGCGCGCGGCTCCTGCGACCGCGTTGCCAGCCAGCGAGCGAAGTCCCGCCGGGAGCCCCAACGGGCAAACCCTGCCACCACATCGCTGAGACGCAGGGGCGTGGTCAACGCGGCGGCGGGCTGCTGCAGCCAATCCGTAAAAGCCTGTTGTCCGGCCGTCGTGGGAAAGGCACCGGCGAGCACGATAAGCATGGCGGGATCCTCGCCGGCCGCCTGCCAGGCAACGTCGTAGTTAAGTTCCGGATACTCAGTGAGCAGACGTGAAAGCTCGCCGGCGCGAATCTCCGGGGCGCCGGCCAATGCCAGTTGCCAATGCGGCAACGCCAGCTCCGGCGACCGCGCCTGGAGCGCGACCGCGTATTGCCGCAACATCGCGTAGTTGGCCGGCTGCAATTGAGCCGCAAAGTGCCAGTGGCGGCTGGCCAATTTCAGGTCTCCCTGCAGCAGGGCAGCCCGACCTAGTTGGTGGTGAGACACAGCGTCCAGCGGGTGAATGCGCAGGGACGCCCGTCCTGTTTCGGTGAGTGAGACCTGACCGTTTGGGTCTTTCGCGTAGGCATTCACGCCCTGCTCCGATTCTTCTGCGCGGCCAAGATAGGGGCGTAGCGAAAAGAAAAGTGCTGCCAGTGCGACCGTCCCAGTGGCAAAGACGGGCCACGCCCGGGGCCGGGCCGGCGCGGAGGCGCTTCGACCGCGAAGAAGCAGTCCTACCATCGGCACACCGAGCACGAGGAGCGCCGGTCGATGCAGGCTCACATCGCCAATGGCGGGCACCACCCAAGCCGTGGTGCCCGCCCACGCGATGGCGCGCAAAACCTGGCCGTCTTCCCGCAGGTGGCGGTGGCGATCCCGTGCGAGCGCGGCGAGGCAGATCGCGAGGACCGCGAGACCGAGCAGGCCAAACTCAAACAAGAGCAGCACCCAGCTCGAATCGGGGTGCACAAACTGCGCGCCGAGCGAGGGCAAGAGTCCGCCCAGCAAGGCAAACTGGGGTTCAAAGAGTCCGAGGCCCAAACCGCGCCAAGGTGTTTGCGCCCAAATGTGCAGCGCCGAGCGCCAGATTTCCGCGCGCGAACCCACGCCGACGTCGAGCTGCTCTGCCACGACCGCGGGCGCGAGTAACAGGGCACCTAGCGCCACCACCGCGAGATAGAGCAGGGTGAACCGGCGGCCAAAGCGAAACTGGGAACGTAAACTCACGCCCACACCGACCGCCACGCCCGTGACCAACGCCGCGGTGGCTCCGCGCGATGCGAGCTGCAGGCAGGCGCTCCCGGCCAGTAATGTGGCCAAGACCGCCGTCACCATGGCACCGGTGTGGCGCCGCCGAAACGCGATCCACGCCCATCCCGCCGCCGCCAAGCAGCTCAAGGCGAGGGCGCCGGCGATGCCGTTCACGTTCGTGAGCGTGCCCCAACGGAGTGCGCCCGGGGTGAGATCGGGCGGACTCAAGCACAAGGGTAACGCGGCTGCGCCACCGAGAACCGCAGTCGTCGCCAACCAAGTCTCGGCGTAGTCGGTTTGGGTGAAGAGCTGCTGACAAAGTCGCACGCCGATCAGCACGGTAGCCAAAAGCACCACGGCATGCACCGACGTCAGCGGGGCCGGGTTTAGGCCGTTCCCCAGCGCGTCGCCGCCGGGCAGCGTATCCAGCCAGGCCCACGAGGCCCGGAGTGTAGCCGGAGCCGGGGCGAGGTCTTTGAGCAGGAGGACCGCGGAACCCACCAACAGCGTGAGTTCAAAGCGGCCGGAGGCTATCGGGAGGGGCGTTGCGTTGCGGTCGGCGTGGATTCGTGGGAGACCCCACAGCAGCAAACCCACCAGCAACGCGCCGGGGCCCAGAAACGTCGGCACGAAGCAGGCTACAATCGGCAACAGGATCGCGCCGATCACCATGCAAACGCGACCAAGCGGCAGACTCACGAACTGACGGGTCTGGGTTCGACCGGGTCGGCATCCGGCACGCTGGCGGAGGCCGTGTTTTCGGGCTCCACCTCGACCACCGGTTCTTCTTCGACCACCGGCTCCTCTTCCTCCACCTCCGTGACCCGGGTGGGGGTGACCGGCGTGACGGCGGTAGCCACGGCGTTGAAGGCGGGAGCGACACTCACGACGACCGGACCACTGGACCCGGGCGGGGGCGGCGTGCGTTCGATGCGGGCAAGCGCGAAAATGCCGACTTCTTTAACCGCGAGGGCTTCGCCTTCGCTGGGAGTCCAGTCGAGTTGGATATGCGCGGCGCGCACGCCGTTTGTGCTGAAGGACAATGCTTCGGTGCCGCCGTCGAGCTCCATGGCGGCGAGTTCGCGACCCGCCGAGCCTTCCTCATCGGAGGTTTGCACGCGCAAGGTGCCGCGCGCCGGTCCGACGGCGAGAGTCACGCGGTCGATGTCCACTACACTGGCCAGCTGAATGACTGAGTGGGCCGTTTTGGCGTTGGCGCCTGGCGTGAGCGGAAAGCTGGTGGCGGTGTCTCCGTCGATCATGGTATCGGCCTCGCCGGGCACGTCTTGGCGGCTGATGGCGCCGCCGAGGGCCTTGAGGGCAAAGTTCACTTCGGCGATTTCGCCTTTCTGGGTCGGGGCGTTATCGTCACTACCCGCCGCCGGAGAAATGATCGTGGCGATGCTCAGTTCGCCGGTGGGACGTCCGCCGATCTTCACACCGCGGATCGGCGCTGAGGCGGATACGTTGAGCTCGAGCACGACGACGCTCGCTTGAGGGAGATTGAGCGCGGTGCGTTGGCCGTCATTCAGAGCGTGCTCGGGGTGAGCGAGGGTGAGGTCGGAGTCGCCGAGAATGGGGGCGGAAGCGGCCGTCCAAACCTTAAACGAACCCTCGGCCTGCGGGGCGAAGAGCGACAGGTCTTCGAGCGTGGCGTCCTGCGTGAGTTGGATCAGCAAGCGGGTGCGACCGACGGGCGGCGTCCAGCCCGAGGCGGCATCGTCATCGATCACCGCCTGCAGCGCCTGGCCAGGCACGAAGCCCATGCCGTTGCCGGACTCGACGAAGATGTGGGCTCCGGAGAAGCCGCGGGCGAAGTTGTTGGGCACGTCTGCGGGAGCGGCCTTGGCTGTGGTATCCGCGGGCAGGGCGTGCGGCGCCACGGCCATTCCAAACAAACACAATGCCAGAAGGGGAGAACTGCGGCGTAGCGCAGCCCGACGAGAGGAGCGGGAGTAAGCCATGGTAGTTAAGGCCGTTAAAGGTGAGCGGTTCTTCGGCACACACCCGCCTGGGCCGGAGCGGAATTTGATGCATAGGCGTAAAAAACCTGTCCGGTGGAAATTCCGGAAAATACTCCACCTAGGAGGTTTACCCGATCGAAAATGAGTATTTCTGCGCCCATGATAGCGCTTCAGCGCCTTTGCGCCGGGGACGAATAACAGGCGGATGTTTTCTTCGTTCCGACGTTGGGCTCTTCTTGCTTTCATTTGCCTCTGCGGGGGCCGGATGCTGCACGCGCAGGTCACGGTTTCCGATGCGACCGGCTGGTCGGGGTGGAAGGCTGCCTCGACTGGCAACACGATTGCCGACCCGCTGGGTGATCAGCAAACCGGCCAAAGCTCCGATGACTTCGTTGGCGGCGACGACGGCAGCGGCACCATCTTCTACGGTATGGCGCAGAAAACCGGCACGCTCGCGGGCCATGGCAGCGACGAATACATCATGTTCCGCGCCCGCATGGATGGCTACGACGTCGACAACAAGTTTGGCGGCAACGGTGGTCGGTTCAGCCTCGGTATGGACTTGGACAACTCCGGCAGCATCGACCTCATCATGATGATGGCAGAAGGCTCCGGCAACGTCGGCAATCGCAGCCGCACCATCACCTTCGGCACACCTGGCAGCGGGGCCAACGATGCGCCCAGCACGACCTCTTGGACTTTCCAGACGCAGACCCCGATCGACCTCGTGGTCGGGGATACCTACAGCCTCATTCAGGCCAGCGACGGTTCCGCCTTCAACGGCACGCCCGACGCTTGGGTCAATTTTGCCATCAGTTTCACCGACTTCACCGCCGCGATCCAGACCTACGCCAAAGGCTCCTTTTCGACCTTCACCTTCGATGCCAACAGCGAGGTGTCCTACATCGCCTACACCTCCACGCAGGACAACGCGATCAACCAGGACCTCTTCGGCGCCAACAAGGCCGACATTTCCAGCGGCATGACCTTCGCCGACCTCGGCACGCTCACGCCTTCGATCACCGCCGCGGGCACGCCGGTGCCGGAGCCCGCGACCTACGCCCAGATCGGCGGCTTCATGCTGGTGGCCGGTGCGCTCTTCTGGCGCCGCCGCCGGCAGCGACTGCGCGCATCGCTTCCCGTGCAAGCCTGATCCGGCTGGCGGTGCGGCCCCTCCATTTCACTGCCCCATGTCCATTCGCTTTCTCAAGATCATCGGCCTGCTGGCTGTCGCGATTGCGGCGAGCATCACCGTGGCACGCACGCTCACCCCACGGTTGCGCGAGCGGCGTATTCAAGAATTTGTGACACAAGGCGACGCGGCCCGGGCGAACGGTGAATTACGGACCGCACGCACCGCCTACCAATCGGCCTTGAGGCTGGACCCGCAGCGCTTTTCCGCGCGGGTGGGGGCGATCCAGGCCTGCCTTGACGAAAACGATTTTTCCGGGGCGTTGGCGCTGAGTCAGGCGCTGCCCAACCGCGGCGGAGCGTCGGGCGAACAATTTGTCTTCGATGCGCTGCTGCTACGCCGCGAATTCGCCAAACTGGCGGTCTTCTGTGGCCAGCAGATTTCAGCACACGAGGATGCGACGAAGCACCGTTGGTTCCGCGACCTGCTGGTCTCTGCTCGCATCGCACGGCTGCCGCTCCCGCTCGATTGCGGCTATTCGCCAGCGACGCGAGCGTTGCTGGAAGCGCACAACGCGCAACTTTCCGGAACAGGAATGGACGCGGTGATTGAGACATTAACCGGGCTCGCCAGCGACCGGATGTCACCGCCGGAGATGCTCTTGGTATTCTCCGCGCAACTCGAGTTGGCGGGCACCCACGTGGCCGAAATGCTGCTTCTTCGTGAAGGGCATCGTTTGAGTGAGTTTGATCGTGCGCTTTGTGAATGGCAGCTGGAGTCGCGGCGCCGTAGCTGGGCCGAGACGTCCACCTGGTCGGCGTTGTTGCGGGTGGCCAATACGCCGGCGCGGCGAACGATCGTCAGCACCCACTTGCTGGAGGCCGTGCACGCCGATCTCGCCGCCGCAACGTTGCAAGCCTGGCATGGCGACGCGAGCGCGTTGCCACTCGAAACGACCGGCGCGTGTTGGGCGGTGGCGCAGCGTCACGGGCTCGAAGGCGAAGTGCGATTTTGGGCGGAGACTTACCGTCGGCGGACCGGGCGGCATCTGCCGTCATTGCTTGGTGAATACCTGGGCGGAACCGACCCGGAGCAAAGCCTCAAAGCCAGTGAACTGATGGTTGGGCACGTGCCTTTGGATCGCGGAATGATTCTCGCCCTGCGCGAAAGCCTGGGCAGCCAGGCATCGCCCGTGGCAGTGGCCGGGAACCGCTAGTCGGGTCCGTCATTGACAACCGCGCCGGCCGCGCCGCGTCGTGGACGCGATGAAACTGGACCGCCTTCTCGCCAAACACCGCCTCATGGGCCGCACCCAAGCGCGGACCCTGTTGCTGGCGCGACGCGTGCGAGTGGACGGCGAGATTGAGACGCGCTTCGACACCGAGGTGGACCGCTTCAGCGCGGTGTTGGTCGACGATGAAATCGTTCAACCGGCGGCGCGACGGCTTTACCTGATGCTGCACAAGCCGGTGGGGGTGGTGAGCGCAACGAGCGACGCCGAGCATCGCACGGTGCTCGACCTCATTGATGACCCCGACAAGGACACCCTGCACCTCGTCGGTCGGCTCGACCGCAACACCTCGGGGTTGGTCCTACTCACCAACGACGGCCGCTGGTCCAAAGCGCTCATGCACCCGGACAAAAAGGTGGCGAAAGTCTATCGCGTCACGACCCGCGACCCCATCGCGCCAGACGCGGTGGCGGCGTTTGCGGAGGGTTTCTATTTCCACACCGAGGACCTCACCACCCAGCCGGCGCACCTGGAGATACTCACGGCCCACACCGCTCGGCTTACGCTGCACGAAGGCCGCTACCACCAAGTGAAGCGCATGTTCCACCGTATCCAAAATCGCGTGACCGCCCTCCACCGCGAAAGCATCGGCGACTACGTGCTGCCCGAAGACCTGCCCCCGGGCGAGTGGCGGATGGTGCCTGAATCAGCGAACGAAACAGCTCGTTCTAGCCCTTGCTCCTGAGCCGAACGAAGTGGGTGCCACCATTGTCGTCCTTCACGTATTTGGTTTCGAATACGTCTATCGCTTTGAGGAGGTCGCTGAGTTTGCTGTAGCCATGATTTCGCGGGTCAAATGAACCCTGGTTCGCGATGTGGGTGCCCACCACCGCGAGGTTCGCCCAATCGCTTTCACCCATGGCTGAACGGACCGCGGTCCTGAGCGTGTTCATGAGTTTGGTGTCCCCCTTGAGCTCTTTCCCGGGGCGTTTGGCCCGCGGTGGTTTTTCGTCCTTACTGGCAGGCTCTTCGTCCAGATAGAGGAATTTCGAGCAACTGTTGGCGAAAGGTTCCGCAGCCTTCTTGGTCCCGAAACCGATCACCGTCTTCCCCTCGGCCCGCAAACGTGTCACCAGCGGGGTGAAATCGCTATCGGAGGAGACAATACAGAACACCTCGGCGTTTTTGGTGTAGAGCGTGTCCATGGCATCGATCAGCAGCGCCATGTCGGCCGCGTTTTTACCTTTGATCAGATCGAACTGCTGAATCGGGCGGATGGCTTTGTCGTGCAGCACGCTTTCCCAGCCCGCCAATTCAGGTTTTTTCCAGTTTCCGTAGGCGCGTCGAATGTTGACGACGCCGTAGCTCGCGAGTTCGCCGATGATAAAATTGATCTTCGCCGCCGGGGCATTATCGGCGTCGATGAACAAGGCAATGTTGGCCGATGGCGCGGGGAGGGGCATGGGGTTTGGGGTCAGACGTTTTGCGTATCAGGGGAAGTAGGAGCACTCGGTATCAACGCCTTCTCGATCTCGCTAAGCACCAGGCGAGGATCGTAGGTCGCTTGGACCTTCACCCGCAGGAGTGGAAGGCCGGCCGATTTGAAGGTCGTGTCGACAAACTCATCGCGTTTCACGCGGGCGCCGCGCTGGTGGGATTTATCGTCGAGTTCGATGCCGAGGATCGGTTTCCCGTCCGACTTTTGGATGAGCAGAAAATCAACGTGTTTGGAGGTGATGCGATTTACGGCTCCCTGCCGTTCGCGGCGATCGACGCCGGGTTTGACCTCAAAAATGTCAGCCAAGCGCACTTTGCTCGAAATGGTCAGTTCACCTAGCTCAATGAGGTCGAGGACGCCGAGAAACGACCGCTCGGCCGGAGAGTATATCGAAGGGCGCAGGGTGTAGAGAGCCGCGTCCGCCTTCGGTTCGCCGACCTTTGACTTGAGAGCGACTGCCGCGAACGCGACCAGCACTACAGCTACGACGACAGCCAACAGAAGAATCGGTGTGGTGTTCATTTGGAGAAAGCGAGCGACGAGGGGGACTCGGATCAGGCTATTTGTATTCCGCGGTCTTCGGGGCAAATTCCACGACACGCAAATCACCGTCGCTTTCGGTCGTGATCGCCTCGTATCCGCGACGAGTCGTTCCGTAGGCCCTGGTGTTCCGGTTGTAGTATTCGATCTCAACATTGCCGGTGCTTCGTATCTGGGACCACCCAACCATCCGTTCGGTTTGTCGCGGGAAAACGGTTACATTTCGGACAACCTTCTCGGCGGATCCGAGAACATAATCATGAAGAAAGAAGGACTCGGCGTAGTCCGCCGCTGATTGGCGATGCGATTCAAGGCTTACGGACGATTGGTAAGATCCAGAAGCCGGCCGCGCCTTAGGTTGGGGCTTTGTTGGCAGCGTGCGAGTGACGTAAGGGTTGAACTCCTTCTTGGCGGTGGATCGAGGAGAGGGAGCAGTGACCTTCTTGGTCGAACTTTGGTTTGTCGGCTGCCGAGATGGTGGAGCGAGGGGCGGTTGGGCGACCTCAGCTTGGGGAGGCGTGAACACGAGGTGATTAGCCGGATCCGGTTTGCTTAACCACCACCATGACGCGCCGGCTACTGCCGCAATACCTACAATTAACAGTATAGTGACGGTTATAATACTGGGGCCGCCGCCGGCGCCTTCAATCAGCTCCATGTCGGAGCGTGTGTTGCGCACGGCGTTGGCGATTTGGCGGGCGCGTTCGAGTTCTTTGGCGGAAAACTTCTGGCTCATGGGAACGGGGATTAATGAGGTCCCGGAGTCAGCGGCTTTTCGCCTTGGTCTGGTCCTGCTTTTTCATGCGGTTTTCAACCGGGGCGAGGCCAGCGCCGAAGTTGTTGCGCGGAACCAAGTCAGAACTCGGTCGGAGGTAAAGTCCGAGCGCTCTGATTGGGTCAAAAAGACAAAATCAGCGCACCCGGTCGGCGCGGGGTTTTTCCAGGGAGGCGATTTCGCGCGTGCTGCAGTCGGGGCAGACGCCGTGCGTGATGGCGCGGCGGGTGTTGCGGGCCAGCACCTCCTCCACGTGTTCCCAATAGCCTTCGTCGTCGCGGACGCGGTGACACCACGCGCAGATGGGGAGCAGGTCGGTCAGCTCGTTCACTTGCGCCAGCGCTTGCTCCAGGCGCGATCTGGTTTCGGTCAGCTTTTCGCGCTGCTCCGCGAGTTGGTGGTAGGCGCGACTTTGAAAATAAACAATCGGCGGCGCGATGATGCTCGGACACAGGATCGCCAGTCCAAAGACCGCCGGCCAGTCGAGTTGATCGATCCCGATGCTGCCGACGTAGAGGGTCGCGACGCTAACCGACACCAAAACGGAGATCAGCCCGCCGAAAGCGGCGATGACGCGGGGCGAGTGGCGCAGGAAAAATGGGGGACGGGTCGTGCTGATGCGGGACGTCGGTAAGACGGTGTTTTCTTCAGGTCAATCCGTCTAAAACACTGTTGGCTAGACCGTTATTTAACGACCGCGTTTGCCGCGCGGCTTGGGGCCTTTGCGGTGGGCTTGGGCGCTGGGACGGCCCGTGGGTTTGGCCCCTTGTTTGGACTTGGGTTGCGGTCGGCGTTGCACCGGCGCGGCGAGGCTTTGCGGGGCGTTGGGCGTGTGGATGGGCGCGTCGGGCACGATCTGGAAATCGATCATGCGCTTCACGCGGTCGACCTTGGCGACACTCACGCTGAGACGCGTGTTGAGCGCGAATCGCTGGCCGCTGCGTCGACCGACGATGGCGGTGTTGTCGTCGACGAGTTGGTAGAAGTCGTTGCCGAGTTCGCTGGTGGGCAGGAAACCGAAGGTCATGGACTCGACCAGTTCGATGAAGAGGCCGTGTTGGCGCACGTCGGTGACGACGGCTTCGAAACTGCGCGGGTGGCGTTTGGCGAGTTCGCGTTCGAAGAACTCCAGGGTCTTGATCTTCACGCTCTCCCGTTCGGCTTCCTGGGAGTTGGTTTCGGTTTCGCTGATGTGTTCGCCGAGGCGCTCCATCTTGGCCTGGGTGTAGCCAAACTTGTAGCCGGCCGGCATGGGCCAACCGCCGGAGGTGATCAGGTAATGATCGACGACACGGTGCACGAGCAAGTCGGCGTAGCGGCGGATGGGCGAGGTGAAGTGGGTGTAGTCCTTCTTCGCGAGGCCGTAGTGACCATCTGGAGACGCGCGGTAGGCGGCTTTCTTGAGCGAGCGCAGTAGGGTGGTGCGCAGGGTATGGCCCTGCGGGTGGTCCTTGAGGATGACGAGGAGTTTGGTGACTTCCTCGCGCAGGGTGAGGTCGCCGACGCGGATGCCGTGGGCGGCGAGTTCCTGGCGGAATTCGCCGAGCTTCTCTTCGTCGGGGTCATCGTGCACGCGATAGACCGAACACAGTTTGTGCTGCTTGGTGAGGCGGGCCACGGCTTCATTGGCGGCGAGCATAAACTCCTCGATGAGCTGGTGGCTCTCGTCGTGCTCGATGAGTTCGAGGCGATCGGCGTAACCGTCTTCGTCGACGAAGACTTTGGTCTCGGGCATGTCGAGATCGAGGCTGCCGCGCTTCATGCGATCGCGCCGGAGCTTGGACGCGAGCGACCAGAGGGTGCGGATCCAGTTTTGCAGGTCGGATAGCTCGCGGTCCTTGAGTGAACTGAGGGCGCGGCCGGTGGAGCCGGTCTGGTGTTTCGGGGGCAGCGGCAGGTCACGGGCGGCCTGGATGTCGTCCTCCTTGAGCAGGGTGTAAGCCTGCTTGTAGGTGAGACGCTTGAGGCTGCGAATGACTGTGTTGGCGTAGGCCGTGGCCACGATGCGGCGTTTGCGGTCGAAGGTGAGGAAGACGGTCTTGGTGAGACGGTCCTCGGCTTCGACGAGCGAGCAGAGTCCGTTGGACAACTTCTCCGGCAGCATGGGCACAACGGTGCCGACGAGGTAGGTGGAGTTGCCGCGACGCTGGGCTTCTTTGTCGAGGTTGGAGCCGGGCTTCACGTAGGCCGAGACGTCGGCGATGTGGATGCCGATCTTGATGAGATCATCGGGCAGGAACTCGATGGAAAGGGCGTCGTCGAAGTCCTTGGCGTCATCGGGGTCGATGGTGAAGGTCGGGATCTGGCGATAGTCGAGGCGCGCGGTGAGATCGCGGGGTTGCACGCGGTCGGGCAGGCGAGCGACTTCGGCGAGGACGTCGGCCGGGAACTCGGGATGCAGGTCAAACTTGCGGTAGACGCCCAGGAGCTCGGCGCGGGGTTCCCATTGGCGGCCGAGGCGCTCGACCACGCGGCCTTCCGGGGGGCGATTGGGGTTGGTCCATTCGTGGAGTTTGACGACGACCTTGTCCCCTTCGTCGGGCGGCGGGGAGAGTTTGCCGTCGGCCGGGTCGGTCACGCCGATGTCGTGCACGAAGCGCGGATCGTCGGGGGAAACGTAGTAGCGGCGGCGGATGCGTCGCAGGGTGCCGACCACGATGTCGGAACCGCGATCGAGGATCTCGATGATGCGGCCGCGGGGCTCGTTGGCGCGCGGGTTGCGGGCATTGCGGCGCTGGTTGGGGCGGCGGTCGAGCTGGAGGCGGACCTTGTCGCCGTGGAAACCGTTGGCGGCGTCCTCGGCGGCGATCTGGACGACCTCGGGCACGTCGGCGGGTTCGCCGGCGCGGTTGATGATGACCATGGCGGAGCCGCCGGCGCGGAACTTGAGGGTGCCGGTGAGGGTGCCGTCACCGCGGCCGCCGCCGTGGGCGTCGGGTAGGGCGACGCGGTCACCCTGGACTTGGGTCAGCACGCCTTGGGAAAGGAGGAGCCGGAGTTCGTGGGAGAAGAGGCGGCGTTGTTTTTTGTCGAGACCCAGTTGGCGCGAAAGGCCCGCCTCGTTGACGGGCCGGTAGCCGGGTTGGCGCAAAAGTTTCAGGATCGAATCACGATGTTTCATTCAAAAAAGGGGGGATAGGACAGGGGGTGAAGTGGTGTTTTGCGGTGGACACCGCGGGGAGTTCGTCCGATCCGTGGACGATGAAAATTGTTCACGTGGCCAGTGAGATGTTCCCATACGTGAAGACCGGGGGATTGGCCGATGTGGTAGGGTCGCTGGCACGAGCGTTGGCGCGAAAGAATCACGAGGTGACGGTATTCCTCCCCGGCTACCGCTCGGTGCTCGAACATCCGGAGGTGGAACCGTTGTTGCGGCGCACACGGCGGCTGCGGATCGAGATGGGGGATATGTTTATGACAGGAGATGTGCGAGTGTTTTCTCCCGCTCCCAACCTCACGGTGCACTTGATCTGCCGCGAGGAGTTCTTTGACCGCAAGGCGCCGTATGGCAACGGCGAGCGGGATTACGAAGACAACCACCACCGCTTTATCTTTTTTTGCAAGGCCGTTGTGGAGGTCATGCGGCTGACCAATCTCGATGCCGATGTGGTGCATGGGCACGATTGGCAGACCGGCTTGCTGCCGCTGTTGCTGCGCGCGACCGAGCAGCGGCACCGGGTGAATCTGGCGATGCACACGGTGCACACGATTCACAACCTGGCCTTCCAGGGGCTGTTCCCGATGAAGTCGTTTTACCGCACCAATCTGCCCACTGAGCTGATGGGCATCGATGGCGTGGAGTATTACGGGCAGGCCAGCATGATGAAGGCGGGCATCCTCTTCGCGGATCGGATCACCACGGTGAGTCCGCAATACGCCGAGGAGATCCAGACCAGCGACTACGGCTGCGGCTTGGACGGCGTGGTGCAATTGCGGGCCGATGACCTGCTGGGGATCCTCAACGGCATCGATACCGACACCTGGAACCCCGCGACCGACGCTTTGCTGCCGGGCAACTTCAGCGCGGCGGATTTGGGCGGCCGGAAGCTGTGCCGTTCGGAGTTGCTGAAGAAGGCGGGGTTTGACCCGCGGTTCAGTGGTCCGGTCTTCGGCATGGTGTGCCGTCTGACGGAACAAAAGGGCGTGCAGTTGCTGCTGGCCAACCGGGCCTTCTTCGAACGCGAGAACGTGCGCCTGATCGTGCTGGGTAGTGGCGACGGCCTGCTGGAGGAAGGCATGCAGGAACTGGCCGATGCGTTGCCGGACAAGGTGTATTTCCGCAAGGTGCTCGACGAAAAATTCAGCCACCTCGTCGAAGCCGGCAGCGATTTTTTTGTGATGCCGTCGCTCTTCGAGCCGTGCGGGCTCAACCAGATGTATTCCCAAGCCTATGGTGCAGTGCCGATCGTCACGCGGGTCGGTGGGCTCATCGACACGGTGACGGACATCGACGACGAGCCGGCGGACGGCACGGGTATTTTGATCGAGCCGACGGCGGCGGGATTGGCCGGCGGGCTCGAACGTGCGCTGGATCTGCGCATGGACCGCGCCGCCTACGATGCGGTGCAGCAACGCGGTATGGGGCGGGATTTCAGTTGGGAAAAGGCCGCTGAGGTTTACGACGCGTTTTACGAAGAATTGGGCGCGTGAGCCGGTCGCGGTTCGGGTTGGCGGATGAATCTCGTCCGCCACTTGCACTGCAGACCGGTTTGGTTTCGGTGCCGCCATGTCCAAAGCTGCCCCTACGATCGTTTGGTTGCGTCAAGACCTGCGCCTGCAGGACCACGCGGCGTTGGCCGCAGCGGTGGATCGCGGCGAGGCGGTCGTGCCGGTCTATATTCTCGATGACGCGGCCGAAGGGGCGTGGGCCATGGGTGGGGCCTCACGCTGGTGGCTGCATCACTCGCTGACGGCTCTGGCGGCGGCAATCCAAGAGCGGAGCGGGCGACTGATCGTGCGGCAGGGCAATTCGGCGGAGGTGTTGGGGCAACTGATCAAAGAGCTGGGCGCTGGCGCGCTGTATTGGACGCGACGATACGAGCCGGCTATCATCGAGCGGGACAAACATATCAAAGAGGCCCTCACGCGCGACGGACTCGAGGTGCGGAGCTTCAACGGGGCGCTGTTGCACGAGCCGCACACCGTGCAGAACAAGCAGGGCAAACCGTTCCAGGTTTTCACCCCGTATTGGCGGCATTGCCTCGATATGGACCAACCGAAGGTGGGGCCGGGCGCGCCGAAAGAGTGGCCGCGGCCGGGGCAGTGGCCGGACTCGTTGGAGGTGGCCGACCTGAAGCTGTTGCCGAAACTGGATTGGGCGGATGGCTTCGGCGATCGCTGGACACCGGGCGAAGCGGGGGCCCAGGCGGCGCTACGCGAGTTTATGGGCGACGCCGTGGACGACTATGACGGCCAGCGTGACTTTCCGGGTGTGCATGGCACCTCGCGGCTTTCGCCGCACCTGCATTTCGGCGAGATCTCGCCAGCCCAGATTTGGGCGGCGGCGGAGGAAAAGGGCCGCAGCCGGGGCGTGTTTCCGACCAGCAAGGGCGCGCGGGTGTTTTTATCGGAAGTGGGCTGGCGCGAATTTGCCTACCACCTGATCTATCACTTCCCGCACACGCCAACGCAGCCGTTGCGCGAGGAGTTTGCCGACTTTCCGTGGGCGGATGATCCGGGTGGCCACAAGCTCAAGGCCTGGCAGCGCGGTCAGACCGGCTACCCGATCGTCGATGCGGGCATGCGTGAGTTGTGGGCGACGGGCTGGATGCACAACCGCGTGCGCATGGTGGTCGCGTCGTTTCTGGTGAAACACCTGCGGCGGCCGTGGCAGAAGGGCGCGGAGTGGTTTTGGGACACCCTGGTCGATGCGGACCTCGCCGCCAACACCCTCGGCTGGCAATGGACCTCGGGTTGCGGGGCCGACGCCGCGCCGTATTTTCGGATCTTTGCGCCGGTGTTGCAGGGCAACAAATTTGACGGCGACGGCGACTACGTGCGGCGCTGGGTGCCGGAGCTCGCCAAGCTGCCCGACAAATACCTGCAGGCCCCGTGGGAAGCACCGGCGGAGGTGCTGGAGTATGCCGGAGTGGATCTCGGCGGAAACTACCCGGAGCCCGTCGTTGACCACAAACAGGCGCGAGACGCGGCGCTCGCGGCGTATCAAGAGTTGAAGAAAAACTGAGGCCGATGGGCGTGCGTCACTATCGTCATCTCGTCCTGGTGCTCGGCGACCAGCTGGACGAAGCGTCGGCTGCTTTCGACGGTTTCGATGCAGACCAGGATGGCGTCGCGATGATGGAGGTCGCGGCGGAATCGACGCACGTTTGGTCGAGTAAAATTCGCATCGCGCTGTTTCTCTCCGCCATGCGGCATTTTCGCGATCGGCTGCGGGAGAAGGACGACTGGCCGGTCGAATACGTGGAGCTCGATGACCGGGCCAATACGCAGGCCCTGGACTCGGAAGTGGAGCGCTTGGTCCGGAGACACCACGCTCAGAAACTCATCGCGGTGGAGACGGGCGATTGGCGAGTGGAGCAGCAGTTGCAGGCGGCGGCCAAGCGCGCGGGCGTTGAATTGGAGCTGCGCGAAGACCGTCACTTCTTCAGCAGTCGGGAGGATTTCCGCGTCCACGCCAAGGGACGGAAGCAGCTGCGGCTGGAGTATTTTTACCGGGAGTTGCGCAAGCGTCACGGCGTGCTGATCGACGACGAAGGCAAACCCGAGGGCGGCGAGTGGAACTACGACGCGGACAACCGGGAAAGCTTCGGCAAAGACGGTCCGCCGGCGGACATGAAAGCCCCGATGTCGTTTGCACCGGACGCGGTGACGCAGGAGGTGATCGCGTTGGTGGAGCGCCGGTTTGGCGATCATCCGGGAAATCTGTCGCACTTCGATTGGCCGGTCACGACAGAGCAGGCGCGCCGCGCGCTCACGGATTTTATCAAACACCGGCTGCCGCAGTTTGGGCGGTATCAGGATGCCATGTGGACGGAGGAACCGTGGTTGTTTCACTCGCGCATCTCGGCGGCGATGAACCTGAAGCTGTTGCCGCCGCGTGAGGTGGTGGACGCGGCCGTGGAGGCTTATCGACGCGGTGATGCGCCGTTGGCGGCGACCGAAGGGTTTGTGCGACAGATCCTGGGTTGGCGGGAGTATGTGCGCGGGCTGTATTGGCTGGAGATGCCGGACTACGTGGAGCGTAGCGCACTGCGCGCGAAGGAAGCGTTGCCGGAGTTTTATTGGACGGGGAGATGTGAGATGCGCTGTTTGCGGGACGCGCTCGGACAAACGCTGGAACGGGGTTACGCACACCACATTCAGCGCCTGATGGTGACCGGGCTCTACGGGCTGCTGCTCGGCATCGATCCGCGAAAACTGCACGAATGGTATCTGGCCGTTTACGTGGACGCGGTGGAGTGGGTGGAGCTGCCCAATACGATGGGCATGTCGCAGTTTGCCGATGGTGGGCGCATGGCCTCGAAGCCCTACGTGGCGACCGGCAAATACATCCAACGCATGAGCAACTACTGTGCGGGCTGTGCCTTCGATCCCGCGGAGGCGGTGGGCGAAAAGGCGTGTCCGTTTACGACGTTGTATTGGGACTTTCTGGAGCGGCATGAAACGCTGCTGCGAGGGAATCGGCGCATGCAGTTTCAGGTGCGTAATTTGGATCGCTTGTCGGATGAACGCCGTCGGGCGATTCGCGAGCGCGCCGCGGTCATCCGTAAGGCCGGCGGCGCGGTGCCGGCGCCGGATAAGCAGGAGGAGTTGCCGTGGTGATGGCTAGAAGGCCGGTCACTTGCGTTCGCAGCGAGCGTGAATCCTTTGTGTTCATGTCCCGCATGCGCAAGAAAGCCGATCTGCCGACCAAGGATTGTGTGGTCTGTGGTCGGCCGTTTACGTGGCGGCGGAAATGGGAGCGTGTGTGGGATGAAGTCCTGACCTGTTCGGAACGTTGTCGGCGCGTCCGCAAGACGAGCGGGAAGGAGGGCGTGACGTGAAAACACGCGTGTTTGAACGACGGATACATCTGCCGTGCACCGCCGCCGAGGCGTTCGCCTGGCATGAACGACGGGGCGCGTTCCAGCGCCTCACGCCGCCGTGGGAACAGGTGGAGGTGGAGCAGGAAGGCGAGGGCGAGCACGACGGACAGCGAGCTGTGCTGCGCTCGCGCATGGGCCCCGTCTGGGTGCGTTGGGTGGCGGAGCATTTTGGTTATGAAAAGGACCGCCAGTTTTGCGACCGGCAGTTGGCTGGGCCTTTCGCGTTTTGGGAGCACACCCATCGCTTTGAGCCAGCGGAAGGCGGCGGGTGTTGGCTGACCGATCACATCGAATACCGGCTGCCGCTGGAACCGTTTTCCGGCGTAGCGGAGGGATTGGTGGAAGCGCGTTTGGATCGCATGTTCACGTATCGCCATGCGGTGACGGCGGCTGACCTTGCGGGGGCGCTCAAACGTGATTGCGGGGTGGTCGTGGTGAGCGGGGCGTCGGGGCTCATCGGCTCCGCGCTGGTGCCGTTTCTGCGCACGCAGGGCTGGACGGTTTACACGCTGGTGCGCCGGGCGCCGCGAACGCCGGACGAGATTCGCTGGCAGCCGGCAGAGGGCGGCGACGTGGAGTGGCCCAAAGGGTTCGCCTGCGATGCGGTGATTCATCTCGCCGGCGTTGGCATCGCGAGCGGACGCTGGTCGAGCGCGCGCAAAGCCGCGATTCGTGGCAGCCGTATTCACGGAACCACGACGTTGGTGAAGGCGCTCGCCCGGTTGCCGCGCGCACCGCAGGTGATGCTGAGTGGGTCTGCGGTGGGCTACTACGGGCCGGATGGTCAGGGACAGCTGCAAGACGAAGAGAGCGAGCAAGGAGATGGCTTTTTGGCGGAGGTTTGTGCGGCGTGGGAACAGGCGGCTCGGCCGGTGGAAGCGTTGGGCACGCGGTTGGTTCTGCTGCGCACTGGCGTGGTGCTGAGTCCGGCGGGAGGCGCGCTGGCGAAGATGCTGCTGCCGTTCAGGCTGGGACTGGGCGGTCCGATGGCGGGCGGCAAAATGGACCAGAGCTGGATCAGTTTGGACGATTGGCTGCGGGCCTGCACCTTTGCGCTGGAGAACGACGCGATTAGCGGGCCAATGAATCTCACCGCGCCTTGGCCGGTGCCACAGGAGGAGTTTGCCGATACCTTGGGCAGCGTGCTGAACCGTCCGGCGGTGTTACCGTTGCCGCGTTGGCCGTTGCAGCTCGCGCTCGGTGAAATTGCTGATGAAGCGCTGTTGGCCGATGCGCGGGTGCACCCGACCGTTCTGTCACAAAACGGTTTCAACTTTTTGCATCCGTCGCTTGAGAAAGCCCTGCGGCATGTGCTCGGTAGGAACACTGGTCTATGAGAAACCGCACGATCGTCATTGGCGCCGGAATTTCCGGTCTGCTCTTTGCCCGCGAAATGAAGTCGCGGGGGGCGAACGTGCAGGTTTTGGAGAAGAGTCGTGGCGTGGGCGGACGCATGTCGACGAAGCGCATTGGCGATGCGGTCTTCGACCAGGGCGCACAGTTCTTCAACGTGCGGGATGAGTATTTCGAAGCATTGGTCGAATGCTGGGGGCGACACGGCGCGATGGCCCGCTGGGGCGGCGAGGACTCCAATCGTTGGGTCGCGCGACCGAGCATGACTGGCCTCGCCAAGGCGTTGGCCAAGTGCCTGCCAGTGCGCATGCGCCACAAGGTCTCTTCACTCAAACGCCATGACTGCGGTTGCTGGGAAATCGACGTGGAAGGCGAGGGCATGCTGCACGCAGATCGGTTGATCCTGAGTTCCCCGGTGCCGCAAAGTCTGGCGCTTTTGGATGCCGGGGGCGTGATGCTGCCGACCGGCGTGCGGGAGGACTTGGAGCGCTGTGATTATTATCCCTGCCTCGCGTTGATGCTGGTTTTGGATCGTCCCAGCAACGTGCCGGAGAACGGACTCGAACTCACTGACGGGCCAATTCGCTGGGTCGTGGATAACGTGAGCAAGGGCATCAAGCAGGGCGCGAAAGCGGCTATCACGGTGCACTTGGATCGGAGTTTTTCTGAGGACCATTATGGCGACTCGGAGGCGGAGGTTTTTGAGCAAGTGTTGCCGGCTTTGCGCCCGCTGTTGGGTGACGCGCTGGTGGAGTCGCGCGCTTTGCATCGCTGGCGCTTCAGTGAGCCACGCACGCAGCATCGGCAGCGTTGCGTTTGGTTGCCGGAACTCGGTCTTGGGTTTTGTGGCGACGCGTTTGGAGGACCTCGAGTGGAGGGAGCGGCGATATCGGGCCTTGCCTTGGCGCGCACGATTGCGGCATCGCTGGAGGTGTAATGAAAAACGTTGTCATCGTGGGCGCAGGTTTGGCGGGTTTGACCTGCGCTCGGCGTCTGCAGGTCGAGGGTGTAACCTGTCAGATCATCGAGGCCAGCGACGGCGTGGGAGGTCGCGTGCGCACCGATGTGGTGGACGGCTTTCGCTTGGATCGCGGTTTTCAGGTGTTGTTGACGGCGTATCCGGAGGTGCAGCGCTGGCTCGACCTGAAGGCGCTGGATTTGCAGGAATTCTGGCCGGGGGCGAAAGTCTGGAATGGTTCTGATTGGGCGACGGTGGCGGATCCGCGGCGGCGTTGGACAGACCTGTTTCGCAGCCTCTCGGCCGATATCGGCAGCGCTGGCGACAAACTCAAGGTGGTGCAGTGGGCGTTGCAGGCGGCGCAGGGCGACGAAACTTCGCACTGGACGCAGCCGGAGACGACGGCGCTGGCCGCGTTGCAGCGTCGGGGTTTCAGCACGCAGATGATCAACGCGTTTTGGCGGCCGTGGTTGTCAGGGATTTTTCTCGAGGATGAATTGAGCACGTCCAGTCGCATGCTGGAGTTTGTCTTCGGCATGTTTGCCCGCGGAGGCACGGCGGTGCCGGCTAAGGGGATGGGCGAGATTCCGCGCCAGTTGGCGGGGGGCCTGCCGGAAGGAGGCATCACGCTGAATGAACGCGCCACAGCGGTTGAACCGGGACGCGTCTGGACCGAGTCGCGCGGTGCGTGGCGGGCAGATCACATTGTTTTGGCGCTGGAACCCGGAGCGGCGGCGAAGCTCGGAGTGGAGGACATGCCCGCACGATGGAACGGTGCGCGGTGTTTGTATTTTGCGGTGGAGGGACGCCAAGAGCGTAGTCCGTTGCTGATGCTCAACGGCACGTCGAAGGGCATTGTGAACCATGCCGCTTGGATGGATGCGATCGCCCCGGATTACGCGCCCGCGAACCGCTCGCTACTGATGGCGGGGATCAAGGCCTCGGTGCAGGGCGATGAGACCGATATCGAACACGCGGCGCGCGCGGAGCTGGCACAGTGGTTTGGCGAGCGTGAGGTCGCCGGGTGGAAGCTGCTGCGTCACTCATGGGTGCCACAAGCGCTGCCGATGCGCCAACAGCTCAACCGAATTGAAACAGGGCCGATCGCGCCAGGCATTTGGCGCTGCGGAGATGCATGTTCGACCGCGTCGATTCAGGGAGCGATGGAGAGCGGACGGCGCACCGCGGAGCATATCCTGCGCTGGGTGTAGTTGATTATTAAGCCGTGAAAATGAGCTAGCCTTATGGGTGCTGGCTTGGTTCAGTCCGCGGTTTTATGGACAAGACATTCATTATCTTTAAGCCCGATTGCATGGAAAAGGGTCTCGTTGGCCAAGTGCTGGCTCGCTTCGAAGCGGCCGGTTTTTCGTTGGTCGGCGCCAAGATGATCCAGCTCACTTCGGAGAAGCTCCGTGAGCACTACGCGCACGTCGCGGACAAGCCGTTCTACCCCGAGATTGAGAACTTCATGAGTTCTCGCCCGGTGGTGGTCGCCGCCCTCAAGGGTGAAGGCGTGGTCGCCAAGGTGCGCGAGCTCCTCGGCCCGACGGATTCCACCAAGGCCCCGCAGGGCACCATCCGTGGTGACTTCGGCACCGACATGATGGTCAACGTGGTGCACGCCTCCGACAGCGACGAGAACGCCAAGATCGAACTCGCTCGTTTCTTCGAGGAGTCGGAGATCTACGGTTAATCATCCGTTCTCAGGATTCGTTTTGCGACCCGCGCCCCAGTCGGCGCGGGTTTTTTGTGGGCGGTGCTGGGGAATCACTCCAGCGCGCCGGCGAGTTTGAAGACGTAGGCCGCGCGACCACCGTCACGACTCACATCGAGATCGGGAAGCGTGATGAGGGTATCGTCGCCCTCGGTGGTCCATGCGAGCGGCGTGGCATAGCCCAGAAGCGTGACGAGGGTGTCGGTGGCCGGGGTGAGATCGCGGATGCGCAGCTGGGTCGGCGGTAGCGCGGGGCAGATCGCAAAGAGGTCGGAGCCCTGGCGGGTGAACATGAGTTCTTTGACGGCCATGCCGGCTTCGGGGGCGACGGTCAGTTTTAGGATGTCGTAACCGGATTTGTATTGGCCGCGTTCCTGGTCGCGCACCGTGCCCGCACTCCATTGGGTTGAGCGTATCCACGGGCGGGTGCCGTAGATCGCCTCACCGTTGATCGCGAGCCAGTCGCCGATATCGGTGAGGCGCTGTTGCATGATGACAGGGATGCGACCGTCGGCGGTGGGACCGATGTTGAGCAGGAAGTTTCCGCCGCGACTGACGATGTCGGCGAGCATGAGAATGAACTCACGTCCGGTCGTGTAATCCGCGAGGTTCTCCGTGCGGCTATAGCCGTAGGAATGGCCCATGCCGCGGTTCTCCTCCCACGGATACGTGGCGTCGGCCATGCCGGAACCGTATTCAGTGGTATAATACCCGCCGTGGGCGTGGCGCGTTTCGGAGCCCCAACGATCGTTTACAACCACATCGGCGGCGGCCGGGGACTCGTTGAATAACCACGCGAGGAGTTCGGGCGAACGCCAGGTGGCCGAAGGGTGATCCCATTCGCCGTCGGAGAAAATCACGGCAGGTGCGTAGCGCGTCACCACGTCTTTGAACTGAGGCATCATGTGTTCGGCGACGTAACGTTCGGGGTCTTCGCGGTAGAGTGGGTTGAACCATTCGTAGAGCGAAAAATAGATGCCGAATTTCAGTCCGGCTTCGCGTGTCGCGGTCGCGATATCGCCGAGCACGTCGCGTTGAGGACCGACCTCCACCGCGTTCCACGGGCGACCCCATGTGCGGGAGGCCTCGGCACTGGGCCAGAGGGCGAAGCCGTCGTGGTGTTTGGAGGTCAGCACAACGTAGCGGGCTCCGGAGCGGGCAAAGAGCTGGGCCCAGGCTTGAGGATCAAAAAACTGCGCGGTGAAATCGGGCGCGAAGTCGCGGTAGTCGAAGTCGGGACCGTAGGTTGCGTTGTGAAAGGCTTTGACGGCGGCGTGGTCGGGCCGGCTGCGGTCTCGGAGCGCCATCCAATACCATTCCGCGTATTGTTTCTCCGCAGAGAAGGCGGGCACGGCGTAGGGGCCCCAGTGGATGAAGAGGCCAAACTTGGCGTCGGACCACCACGCGGGGTTGGGCCGGGCATCCAGCGGTGCCCACGGGTCGGATACGGGAGAGTCAGCGAGCGAATGGGGAAGAGGGGCGGCGCACATGGCGAGAAGGCCGCAGACGAGGCGGAGTTGTTTCATGGGGTGGGGTAAAACGAGAGCCTGGGGACGAAACGGTATGGGGACAAGGGGGCGCTTCAGTTGTAGCGGGCGGCCATCGCTGCGGTGGTTTGGGCGAGTTGGTTGCGGAGTTCGGTCGGAGCCAGCACCTCGGCCTGGTCGCCCCAGCCGAGCACCCAGCGCTCAATCTCGACGAGCGAACTGAGGCGCAGGTGCAGATCGACCGAGCCATCGCGGCGCCGTTCGAGGCGTTGAGATTCGTGCCAGTCGCGTTCCTCGATGCGATGGGCGACGGTGGCGGCGAAGCGGATGTGGATCGCGAAATCACCTTTACCCTCCACGACCCCCAGAGCCGATGAGAAAAAGGCGGACGGATCGAAATCGGCGGGGAGTTCGAAGCGGGTGCGAGTGAGGTTGACTTCGCTCATGCGAGGCAAGGCGAAGGTGCGCAGGGCCGCGCGCGCGCAGTCGTAGGCGACGAGATACCAGAGATTGTCGCGATGGGTGAGATGGTAGGGGCGCACGCGGCGCTCTTCGGTCGCGGATTCAGCGCCCGGCTTGCGATAATTGAAGGTCACTTCGCGGTGTTGGTCGCGGGCTTTTTGCAGGGCGTCGAAGGCGGCGGCATTGGTGCGACCTTCGCCGAAGTGACGAAAGGAAACCGCATCGTGATCGTCGGCGGTGATGTCGACGGTGCCTTTGAGGTTGGCGGTCAGCTTATCAAAGGTCGCACGCAGACGGTCGAAGAGCGGGGTGCCGCGAAGGGGCTCCAGAGCGCGCTCGGCAACAAAGAGGGCGACCGCGTCGCCTTCGCTCATCTGCACGGTGGGGAAGGCTTCGACAGGGGCGGTGTAAGCGTAGGAGTGCGCGGCGCGATCATACTCGAGGGGCAGGCCGAGGCGGTCGCGCATGTGGTCGATGTCGCGCTGGATGGTTTTGCGGGAAACCTCCATCTCGCGGGCCAGTTGGGTGCAGTTGACGGCGTCGCCATCGCGAAGCCGTTCGTGAATGCGAAGCATACGTTCGACAGAGAAGCGGGAGCGGAAGCCGGCAGCGGAATCGGGAGGCATGGAAGTTTTTTGAGGAATTTTCTGGTATGGGACAACCTATGTCTCACCCCCACGCGTAGGATGCGCGGCATGAACTTCACCACTCGCCGCCGTTCTTCCTCGTCCCGCTCCTCCCAAAACCGCCGTCGCGCGAGCAACGCACCCGTGCCGCCGCGCCACGGACCGGAGCTGTTGTGGTATCACCACGGGGTCGGGCATCGGGTGACGATGTGGCCCGAGGTCGCGTTTGAGAAGGAAATCGCCCCGGGCCTGTGGCGCCCCTACACGCCGGACCCGCGCAGTGACTCGTTCTGCAACGGGGCGGTGTCGCTGACCAAGCGCCAGTGGAATGCCTACCTGGAGTTCTGTCCGAGCGAATGGGGGCAGCTGGTGGAGCGGTTCAGCTTCCATCGCCTGCATGCGCTGGCGGCGTTGGCTTACACCCCGGCGCTGACGGAGGACTTTCTGGAGAACCCGGTGATCGCGCTGCTGGTCGCGGCGCATGCCGATCTGCGCGAAAGCCTGCCGGAGTGGGCCGAGCTCAACGCGGTGCGGGAGCGCGGCACGATGTTTGCGGTGCTGGAGTGGCTCGGTTTCCCGTCGACTCGCGCCTGCCTCGATCATCTCGATCGACTCGATCCCGACCTGCCGGTGCGTGATCTGACGCGAGTGCGTGCGATCCTCTGGCAGCATCACGAGGCGGCGGCTCGTCCGGTGGCCCCGGCCAGCCAAGGCCACGCTTTGGCGGCGTGAGCCTCACTACCCGGAAAGCGGGAACCGTTTGGCGGGAAACTGTTCAGTGCAGGTATGGCCTCTGAAAAACAAATCCACCCGAAGAAAGACGTGTCCTCGACCGAAGAGCAGAAGCGCCGGATGCGAGAGTTTCGCAACGAGTTGGAAAAGGGCACCGAAGCGCAAGATCACTCCGCCCGCCCGGACCTGAGCCGAGGCAGCGACTGAGGGGAGTGAACCCAATTTAAACAACTCAAGCCGGTTCGGTTTTTCCGAACCGGCTTTTTGCATCATGGATGAGGGCTGTTGATGAGGCAGCTCAGGCCTGCAGCGCGCTGATAAGCTCGCGGCTGACTCGATCTACGTGGGCTTCTTCGAGCCCCGGATAGATTGGCAGGCAGAGGAGTTCCGCACAGCAGCGTTCGGTGACGGGCAGCGACAAATCAGGTTGAGCGAAGGCGGGCTGGCGGTGGATCGGTTCGGGGTAGAGCACGGCGGTCCCGACGCCGGCTGCGGCTAGGCGCGTTTGCAGCGCATCTCGCTCAGAGGCGCGCACGACGAACTGGTGATAAACGTGATGTGCCTTGGGAAGCTCCGACGGTAGCGTTACCAAGTGCGAGACCTCGGCTAGTTGCTCGAGGTAGCGTTGGGCGATCTCGCGACGGCGTTGGTTGAACGCCGGCAGATGGGGCAAAAGCGTGCGCAGAACCGCGGCTTGAATCTCGTCCAAGCGGCTGTTGCGGCCGCCGGAATCGGTTGCGACGTAGCGCTGTTGCCAGCCGTATTGCCGCAGCGCGCGCGCGCGTTCGGCCACGGTGAGGTCGCGGGTGACGATCGCTCCGCCGTCGCCGAGACAACCGAGATTTTTGGTGGGATAGAAGCTGAACGCGGCGGCCTGGCCCCAACTTCCCACGGGGCGGTCCGCCCAGGTTGCGCCTACGGCTTGGGCACAGTCTTCCACGACGGGGATGCCGTAGCGGGCGGCTAAATCACAGATGGCAGTCAAGTCGGCCGGACCACCATAAAGATGCACGGGCACGATGGCCTTGGCCGAACCGCTTTGGAGCGCGGTCGCGAGGGCATCTGGGCACATGTTAAAGGTCGACTTATCCACCTCGACGAAACGAGGGCGCGCGCCGATAGCTGCGATGGCGCTGGCGGTAGCGGTGACGGTATTGGCGACCGTGAGCACTTCGTCTCCCGGGCCGACGCCGACGGAGCGTAAAGCCAGTTCCAAAGCGTCGGTGCCGTTGGCGACACCGACGCAGGCCTCGGCACCAATAAAGTTCGCAAATTCTGCCTCGAACGCCGTCACCTCGGCGCCGAGCACGTAGCGGCCACTTTGCAGGACTCGCTCGATCGCCGCCTGCAGTTCGGGCATGAGCGGCGCCAAGCCGGCTTGAGGATTGGCGACGGGAATGAAGCTCGCGGTTGTCATGCGTAGTGAGCGAGCTCGCGCTGGAAGAAGGAAACCGTGCGTTGCAGGGCGGTTTTCAGATTGGTGCGGGGGGCCCAGTCGAGTGTTTCGCGCAGAGCGGAGTCGTCGGCGTAGTAGTGGCCGATATCGATGGCTTTGCGCGCGGCGGGAAAGCGACGTTGGCGGTAGCTCGAACCGGGAACCAAGGCCACAAGCTGATCGGCCAAATCCTTGAGGTCTATCGGGGCGCAACCACCAACGTTGAAGACGCGTCCATCGGCGGCGGAGGAGGCACCGCAGAGTAGAAAGGCCGATACGGCATCATCGACGTAGCTAAAGTCCCGCAGCTGGTCACCGCCCCACACCTCAAACGGTTCCCCTTTGAGGGCCTGGCGGATCCAAATGCCAAGGAAGGTTTGGCGGGCGTCGCGGATACGCATCCGCGGACCGATTGTATTGGTCAGGCGCAGCACCGAAGTTTTGAGGCCGTAAACCTGATGGTAGAGCAAATGGTAGTGTTCGCCGGCGAGCTTGTTGATGCCGTTCACATCCACCGGATTGAGCGGATGTTTTTCATCCACCGGCAGGTATTGAGGTTTCCCATACAACTGACGCGTGGAGGCAAAAACGATGCGCAGGTCGGGATTGTGATGGCGGCAGGCCTCGAGGATGGAGAGCTGGGCGCGGGCATTGATCTCGAGATCGGTGTCAGGATCGGTCATCGAGTCCATGTGACTGGTCTGCCCCGCAAGGTTAAAGAGCACGTCCTGGTCTTTGACGAACACCGGCATGGCATGGCGGTCGCGCACATCGGAGATGTTGACGGTGACCTTGGAGGCAATGCCGTGGAGGTTGCGCCGGTTGCCGCCATATTCGGGAATCAGTGAATCAACGATGGTGACCCGGGCGCCCTGCCGCACGAGCGCGCGGGCCAAGTTGGAGCCGATGAAGCCCAGTCCGCCGGTGATGAGCACACGGCGACCGGCGTAGTTCGGTCCGCGCGAGGTAAATGGCATAGGCGGGAGGGCAATTTATCTGCTCCGCGGATACAAACGAAATAGCGCGTCCAGCGGCAATCCGAGACTTGCTATGCCCTTAGTGACGATGGCCTTATCTCCGCGCTCCGCTGATGGCCCAACGCATCCCCGTAGTCTTGTTCGCTTACGCCCGCCCAAAACACCTCGAGCGGGTCTTAAGTTGTCTACGGGAGAATGAGGTTCCGCTGATTCTCGCCTTCGCAGATGGCGCGAAATCCACGGATTCTTCCGAATCCGAAGACGTCACAGCTGTCCGACGTTTGCTACGTGCGGTTGACTGGACGGAGCTGAAGTTGATCGAGCGGGATAACAACATGGGGCTCGGTCCCAATGTGCTGGACGGCGTGACCAGGGCGGCGGCGGAGTATGACGCATTCGTAGTCTGGGAGGATGATTTGATCTGTGTGCCAGGGACGTATGCGTGGCTGTGTGCCGCTCTGGAACGCTATGCCGATAATCCGAGCGTGATGAGCGTCACCGCCTGGAACCATCCCCGAGTGACCCCGGAACATGTTGCGGAGGGTTCGTATTTCGATCGTCGGGCGGAGTGTTGGGTCTGGGGGACCTATGCCCGCGCCTGGGCGGGTATGCCAAACGAAGTCGCGGAAGCCAAGATGCAGGCGGCACGACAAATGGGTTGGGGCTCCTCCGACTACGGGGCTGATTTGCCGATCATGGCGCGTGACGAAGCAGTGAAACGCACGTGGGCATCGCGGTGGCTGTATCATCATCTTCAACACAACGGGCTGTGCCTGCGGCCGACACGGTCATTCGTGGAGCACATCGGGTTCGACGAATCCGCCACCAATGCGGCGGCGGCGACGGCTTGGCGCAACGATTCGTTGCCGCCGAATGCCGAACTCCCGACGCAGTGGCCAGAGGTTGCGGAACACCCCGATTGCAGGCGTCTATGGCAAAAGGCCTGCCCGCGGGAAACGTGGACGCAGAAATGGCGACGGCGCCTTCGTGCGCGAATGCCCGCTGCTTGGGTGGAAACGATCCGCCGTCGTCGAGGCGTTGCCGGCTTCTACGGGGACTACTCGGACTATCCGGCGGCGAGAGCGGCATCGAGCGGATACGCGACGGATGCAATTCGCCAGCGGGTCGTGGCTGCCTCGCGGGCGGTGCGGGATGGAGCGGCGGCGTGGGAACGCGATACGGTCCTGTTCGATCATCCGGCGGTGAATCAGCCTCTTCTGGCGGCGCTGCAGCGTGCGGCCGCCTCCAGGCGAGGCACTCTGCGCGTGGTGGACTTTGGTGGCGCGTTGGGCAGTGTCTGGTGGCAGCACCGGCGCGAGCTGACAGAGCTCGGTGAAGTAACGTGGCACGTGGTGGAACAAGAAACCTTGGCGGAGATCGGGAAGCAGGAATTCAGCAACGAATCGCTGCATTTCTATTCCAGTCTGGCGGCGTGCTGCGCTGAGGCCACGCCCGACGTGGTTCTGATGTCGGCCGTGTTGGCGTATTTGCCTGACCCCTACGAGGCCCTCGCCTGCGTTGCTCGAAGTGGCACCGAGTGGGTTATTCTAGACCGCTGTGGGTTCACGCGCGGAGGAGGCGATCGATTGACCGTGCAACAGGTGCCCCGGGAAATCTATCGAGCGAGCTATCCCTGCTGGTTTGTGGATCGAGAGAGAGTGATCGGGCTTTTGGGCGCCGAATGGGTCTTGCGGGACGAGTGGGGGACCATTGACGAAGGGGGGGAGTGGTTTGAGTTTCGCGGCATGTTATTCCAGCGCGCCAACCGCAACCAGAGGACTCCGGCTTGAGAACGCGACTCGCCAAATGGTATGCGGCTCAGCACTACGAGCCGGGGGCGTGGGGCTGGCTGGTAAATCCGTTTTATCTGGCGCGTCGGGCGCTGCATCGGAATTTGAAGGAAATCCTTCCGCGCCTAAGTGGCGATTTGTTGGATGTGGGCTGTGGGACCAAGCCTTATCGAGCGTTGATCCGGGCGCATCGCTACGTGGGGCTCGATTACGATACGCCGCTACGACGGGGAGCCGGCGATGCGGATGTGTTTTACGATGGCGGGGTATTCCCATTTGCCGACGCGGAGTTCGATCACGTGCTGTGTTCACAGGTGTTGGAGCACGTGTTCAACTCCGACGAGTTTTTACAGCAAATCGCGCGTGTGCTGAAACCGTCGGGTGATTTGGTGCTGACGGTGCCGTTCGTGTGGGATGAGCATGAGCAGCCGCACGACTTCGCACGCTATTCATCATTCGGGCTTCGCGCACTTTTGGAAAGGGCCGGTTTTGAGATCATTGAACACCGTCGAACGCTTTCTGACCTCAGGGTGCTGTTTCAGCTTTTTAATGCTTACCTGTTCAAAGTGACGCTGAGCCGGCACCAGCGCCTCAATCAGCTGTGCACCCTTGTTTTCATGGCACCGGTCACCTTGCTGGGAATGCTTATCGGACGCGTTTTTCCGCGAAACACAGACTTCTTTCTCGATCACGTAGTGGTCGCGAGGAAGCGCGTCTTGAACTCCGAGCCTGTATGACGATTTTCTGCACGTATTGCGACCAGGGTTACGCGGCCCGCATGCTCTGCCTGCATGACTCGCTCGCGACCGATGGGAGTCCATTTAAACTCTATGTGTTGTGCATGGATGAGCCGACGATGCGGGTGGTGCAGGCGGAGCGGTCGCACAGCCTCATCGCGATTTCGTGGCAGGAACTGAAGCGGGCTGATCCCGATTATGCGGCGACCGAGGCAACGCGAAGTCCGGTGGAGTTCATTTTTACCACAACGCCGGCGTGGGTGAATCACTGCTTTCGCCTGGAAACTGAAGCCGAGGCCGTAACTTACCTCGATGCCGATTTGTGGTTTACCGGGCCGTTTTCGGAAGTGTTGGCGCAACAAGGTGAGGCTTCCATCGGGATCGTGCCGCATCGCTTTCCAGCACGGCTCAAGGTCAGGGAGCAATATGGCATCTATAACGTCGCGTGGGTTTCCTTCCGTCGGAATGAAGCCGGTTTGGCGTGTCTGGCTTGGTGGCGCGAGCGCTGCATCGAATGGTGCGAGGATGCGGTCGACGGTGAGCGCTTTGCCGATCAAGGATATCTCAATTCCTTTGGGAAACTCTTTTCCGGTGTCACCGTGCTGGAGTCGCCCGGAATCAACGCGGCGCCGTGGAACGTGCGCGAATACAAGCTGCAACTTAACGAGCGGCAAGGTTTGGACATCGGTGGTGAGCCCTTGCTGTTTTACCACTTTCAAGGGGTGCGGGAGGTTGCTCCCGGGTGGTTCGAACCTGGACTCAGAGCCTATGGGACCGAATTGACGGATGAGCTGCACCATTGGCTCTATGCTCCGTATCTGGAGCGGTTGGCCCGGCGTCAGGCGGAGTTGCGGCGATTTGGGATCATGCCCGCATTCCGTAATGAACGACTGAATACCAGCAGATCCTGGCGCGACCAATGGGAGCGCGTCAAACGTCGGTATGTGTTGCCTTGGTGGGGGCGCCTGATGCAGCGATTGGTGCACGCACCGGAGCCCGTGCAGGCGTTCCCCATTCTGGTCGTGACCCCGACTTTGGGGGACTCGCCTTGGCTGGAGGAAACGATCGACAGTGTGGCGACGCAAACGATGCCATGCCGACACGTTCTGGTATGTCCGCCCGAAAAGGTCTCTGCGCTCCGCCAACGTTTTCCCGGCACCGAGGTTTACCCGGAGCCCGGTGGAGGGATGTATGCCGCGATCAATGCGGGTTTGGCGGCGGCCGGCGAGTGGGGCGCTTTCACCTACATCAATGACGACGATGTGCTGCTGCCCGGATTCTCCAAGGTCGCCAAGGCCGCCCAATCGGGTGAAGCCGCGGTATTCTACGGTGGAGTGCGACTGATCAACACCCGGGGAGAGCGCACCGGGGCCATTCCCATTTCGCCTTGGAGCAGGCTCAACCGTCGACTTTACGCTCAACGGGTGGAGCCGGTGTATCAACATGGGACTGTTTTTACGCGCGCGGTCTATGACCGTATTGGTGGATTTGATACGGATCTTAAATTCTGCGGTGACTCTGAAATCCTGGCGCGGGCCTGCGTATCCGGCGTCCGGTTTCGGCGAGCATCCTTTGGGGTGGTGGCGGCATTTCGGCTCCGGGCAGGGCAGCTCACCAAGAATTTGCCGGTCATGTTGGCGGAGCACCATAAGCTCTACGACAAGCACCGTTTGCCGGCAGCGAAACTGGGTTTAAGTCATCGCTTGGCTCGGGCCGTCTTTCTAGTCGGAAACCTTGGCGTGTATCTCGAGAGGATTCGCCGCCATGGATTCATCGGTTTTGGTGAGGTGCTCGCCAAGGTCGAGTGACCGAAACCGAAGGGGCTAGCGGAAGCTGTTGGATTTAAACAGCAGGCTGGTTTTCGGGGCGAACGCCAGATCCATTTGCCAAAGCGCGCCATCGCCGGGGCGCCGCATCGGATCGGCCACATCGCACGGACGCAGGCCGTGGGGCTCGAGCCACGCACATAGTTCGTGGAAGCGTAGGCACCCGGGTTGTAGTTCAAAATTATAGGCCTCAATGATGAGGAGTTCAACGTGCGCGAGGGTATCGATCGCCCCGGAGAGGATCGGAACCTCAAAACCGTGGGTGTCGAGCTTCAGCACGAAGGGCCCCTTGAGCTGGTGCGTGGCGACCACGTGATCGACTGTTTCGACGGGCACCACGCGGGTATCGTGGTCGCTGTTGGCGGGGACGACGCCGCTGCCATCCAAGTCGTCCTCGACGGCGAATCTGGTTTCACCCACCTCGTCACCCGCGGCTGCCGCGATGTGGCGGAAACCATACCGTTGCTCCAGTTGAGCCAGCTCCGGCGCTCGTTCTGTGAGCGGCTCGAAAAGCACAAAGGTAGCCCGAGGAAAATAGGGGCGAGCCAACAGGGACCAGCATCCGTCAGAGGCGCCAATATCGATTACGCTGCCCGGACGAAGCCCTCGTGCAGCCGCGCGCGCCAAAAGACCCGGCATATCAAAAACGTCTCGCGTGAGTTGTAACGACAGCCCCGCCGGGGCGAGCAGGGTATTGGCGAAGGCTTTGAGGCGGGTGCGAAACGAGCGAGCCATGATGCGGGATTAGACAGGGCGGAGGAGGCGATGCACCTTTTTACGCAGAAAGCGGAGAACGGAGAAGATATCCCAGAGCAGGCGTTGGCCGAAGGGGAAATGGCGCCGCCGCACGGTGATTTCTTCGCGATAGGTGATCCAATGGCCAGCGTCGCTCAAACCGCCCGAGCGACAATGCGAGATCAAGGTCGGCACGGTCTCGACCGACTGCTCCGACAACAGAAGACGGAGGTTAAGATCGTAATCGGCAGCGATGCGAAGACTGGGATCGAAGGTGGTTGGGGTGGGTAGCATACTGCGCCGATAAAAGGTGCATTGGTGGTGCAGTGGGTTTCGTTGCACCGGTCGCAAGGGCAGGCAGCTGGCGTAAAGACGCCCGTCGGAGTATCGCGCCTGCGCGCTGACCAAACCCGCTTCACTCGAGCGCAGGTGCGTCGCCATGTGCTGCAATACATGCTCGTCAGCCAAGCGATCATCGGCACCGAGAAACAGAATCCACGCCCCCCGGGCGGCGGCCACGCCCTTGTTCATGGCGGCGTATACACCGTCGTCGGGTTCGCTAAGCAGATGCCCGAGGCGACTTGCCTGGCGCGAAAGCCACGCTGCCGTTCCGTCGCGGGACGCGCCGTCGATTACGACCAGTTCGTAGGTGCCGCTTTCACAGTCCTGACTCCAGACACTATCCAGGCAGAGAGGTAAGTCCGGTCCCGGGTCGCGGCAGACCACGACAATACTGATCAATGGAGCGGAGGCGGGCATTGCATCGGGTGAATCAGTCCACAGGTTCGATCCTGTCGATGCGAAACCCTGCGCCTATCCTTTCTGTGATCATTGTGGCCTACAAGTCGCGGGATGAAATCGGGGCCTGTTTGGAGTCGCTGCCGCAAGTGCTGAACGACCGAGCAGTGGAGGTGGTCGTGGTCGACAACTATCCGGCCGATGGCACGAGCGAATTCGTGGGGGAGGCCTTTCCATGGGTCACGCTGCTCGATCCGGGAGAAAATCTGGGTTTCGGCGCGGCCAACAATCTGGGCTTCGAGGCAACGCGGGGTGAATGTGTGCTCTTCCTCAATCCGGATACGATCTGCAATCAGCCCGCCCTGCAGCACCTCGTTTCGCGGGTTTTAAGTGAGCCCGCCATCGGGTTGATTACGCCGCGGCTGGTGCAGGCCGACGGAGAGATGGACCTTGCCTGCCGTCGCTCAATTCCGACGGCCTGGGATGGGTTTTGTCGCGGGGTGGGGTTGTCGGGCCGTTTCCCGCGGTCGAAACGCTTCGCCGGCTATAACCTGACTTACTTGCCGGAACGCGAAACCTACCCCGTCGGTGCGATCAATGGAGCATTCATGCTCGGTCGCCGCTCGGTGTTGGCAAAGGTGGCGAGTCCGATGGTGCCGCAGGTTTTTGACGAGTCGTTTTTTATGTATGGCGACGACCTCGATCTCTGTGTGCGAGTGGCGCAGGCAGGCTTTCAGTTGGTCTACGACGGCCGTTATGACGTGGTCCACTTGAAGGGGCAAAGCGTGGCCAAGGATTACGACAAAATGTCCGTCGCGATCTTCGACGCGAATCGCGACGTTTATCTGAAGCACTTCGGGAAAACGCCCGTCGCGCGTTGGAAATGGCGTTGCTTATTCGGGATGTGGAAGCGGCTTGCGCTCTGGCGTGCCAGTCGGCGTGGATCCCGCCGAGTGCGGCCGGCCTAGTTAGACGGCTCCGCTTCGCCAGCGCAGAAAGGTCAACCCGATGATCTGCAGGTCGAACCACAACGACCAATTCTCGATATAAAAAATATCGTAGCGGATGCGTTCGGCGAGATCGGTGGCGCCACGCAGTCCATTGACCTGGGCCCAGCCGGTCATGCCGGGTTTGACCAAGTGTCGCGGTAGATAATGGGGGATGCGCTCGGCCAGTTGTTCGACGTGATGGGGACGCTCCGGGCGGGGCCCGACCAAGCTCATCTGGCCGCGCAGGACATTCCAGTATTGCGGCAGTTCATCGAGGTTCCAGCGCCGCATGAAGGCACCGACGCGCAATACGCGAGTGTCCCCTTGGCGGGTGCTCTGGTGCGTCGAGTCTGACTTAGCAGCATCCGGGTGCATGCTCCGGAGCTTGTAGAGGGTGAAGGGGCGGTGGTCGGCCCCGATGCGTGTTTGGCGGAAGAGGATGTCTCCCTGCGGCGATTCGCGTTTGATTAGCCATGCCAGCACGGCGATCACGGGGGCCGAAACGATCAGGCCGACGGTCGCACCCGCCAGGTCAACGATCCGCTTCACCATGCGATTCATCAAACGGTTGATGGCGAGGTCTTCAACGCCGACAACGGGGATACGGCCGACGGTTTGGAGCCGGAGCCCGCTGAGAAAGATGGGGAAGGCCGTAGGCATGACTTTCCATTCCGCGTAGGCCTGTTCACAGGTCGCTGTAATCCGGGCGAGTTCGTCACTGCCGAAATCCAAGCGGGTCGCCAGCAGCACGTCTATCTTCTCCGCCTTGAGGATTGCGGCGAGGTCGTGGACGGGGCCCAGGCGACGCAACGGTAGCGGAGCATCGTCGTCAGTAACGCATCCAATAAGCTGATACGGATGGGAACCGCCCGGGGGGATCTCCTGCAGTAACGACGCGGCCGACTCATTCCATCCCAGGAGCGCCACTCGTCTTTGCAGGTGGGGCAGGCAACGCGGCCGCGTTGCGACGTAGTAGAAAACGTTTCGCCAGAGCCACAGCAGCAACAGGGTGGTGACACCTCCGAAGACCACGAAAAGACGCGAGATCGGCGGGTCGAACTTCACGACCAACGAGAAGGCCAGGTAGACCACCACCCAATACACGGTCGCCCGCGCCAGCAGGTTGAGCGCGAACTGCTTTCGCAGCACTACACGGCCATCGTAGAGGCCGCGTTGGGCGAAGGCACCCACGAGGAAGATCACGCCCACAAGCAACAAAGGCCGATACTGGCCATACGAGGCCCACGGCACGTCTATGCCCAATGTAGCCAACATGGAGTGGTATCTCAGCCAATAGGCCAGTGAGAGACCGCCAAACGCCACCAACGTGTCACCGACCAGGAGGATGGACGGTAGCAGAGAATCGCGCAGCGGATTGTTGGAGGACTGGGCCATGACTTCTTCCGTCAGTTTGGCGACGGTGTGGAGCTGTCACTGAGAAGTTGCAGGAGCAGGGGCGCAGGCAACCATCCTTTTGGCGGAAGGTCCATGGCAGGGGCGTCGTCCGGCAGCGGGCTCTCGCGCACGTCGTAGAGATCGAGCGGGGGGCGGACATCCAGATTACGCATGAGGATCGGGTATCCGGTGCGTTCGCGGCGATAGGCCGATTGGCGAGTCAGATCAGCGCGCCCCAACCAAGGGGCCACCTCTCCCAGGGCAATAAGTTGATTGCGACGCCAGAGTTCGTTGGCCGGCAGCCGCTGATCCGTCTGCTGCAGAAGTTGCTCAAACCGCGCCAGCGTATCGAACCGTCGTTCGGCGATAGCCTCCAGCGACCACCAAGGCGAGCTGAGGAATCGCGGATTGTTGAGGCACTCGAGCGCGAGGAAATGGGCGGTCTGCGGCGGCTTGCCCTGATTCAAGCTGGCGAGTGCCAGACCGAAATAAACGCCTCCCTTGTCCGGCACGAGTTGGGCCGCCTGACGGAAATGGCCGGCGGCGCCGACGGGATCGTGGACTACGAGCAACCAGCCTAGATTGAAGTGGGCGATTTCTTGGTCGGGGTTTAGCAGCAGAGAGGTTTGCAGGAGTTCAATTGCTTCCGCTGCGCGCGTCGGCTCGGTCGCGATCGACAGGGCACGGGCATTCATTTCCGGCGTAGGATCGCGCCGTCCGCCGAGCAGCACAATCAGCCCGATGACAAGGCAGCCGCCCAGGGCCGCCCCGCGCGACTTCGAGCTGGAGACTGTAGCAGGTTTGGGCATGAGCAGCGCGCCAGCTACCGCGATGAAGGCGACGATGATGGGGACATCCAACTGGTAGTCGGTGAGGGCGAACACAGCATACCCTGCGAGCATGACCGCTGCGGTCGGTGAATTACACCAATCGCGGCCTGCGAGCACGACGAGGAGACCCATCGCGATGATGCCGGCCACTCCCAAACCGGCCCACCATTCCAACGGTGTATTGTGCAACTGCAGCACGTTCTCGGCCCCACCGCCGAGTTGTGCGCGGACCCGTGGATAAACCAAGGGCGTGGCATGAAGACCCCATCCAAACAAGGGGCGCTCCAGACCCAGTTTCCAGCCAGCCTCCGCCATCGCCAAGCGCTGCACTGAGCTGGCGTGTGGCGCCGAAGCTGGATCAGCAGTTGCCAGAGCGGCCCGCACGCGCGGATTGCCGGCCGCAAAGACCAACCCCAGCAGCAACGCGGCACCGGTGGCCAGGATCAGGTTTCGGCGGGAGAGTCGCAGCGCGAGCACTCCGCCCCCCAGCAGCACCGCGAACCCGAGAATTCCGCCCCGACTGCCGGTGCTGAATAGCACCGCCAGTGCAAATAAGCTGAGAGTTATCCAGACGGCTCGCTGAAAGCCGCGCGTCACCACGACAGCGTGCACGAGCCACGGTAGGCCGAGCAGCGTGGCTCCGGCCGTGTAGTTGGAATGCCCAAGTGGGTGGGCGTTGCGCAGACTCATCAATGAGCTAAAATCCATGCCGGCAGCTGAGAGCTGAATCGCGTCCCGCGCCCACGGCATAAAGCTTCGCAGCACCATGATGCCCGCAGCAACGGCGAGGCCCTCTACCAATCGTTGCCGCAGCCGGCCGTTGGAGTCCGTGACGAGGTGGGAGTGAATCCACAATACCGAGGCGACACCGGACAGGACCGGAGCGGACCACCACAATACGATGCGAGTGAAGGGGCTGAGCACCGCACTTGTGAGCACGACTGCGATCAGGAATGCGAAGGCGATCGACCACGCGATCGAGGGCGGTCGCCAGAGCCGATTTCGTAAGAGATTTACGATCAAACCGAGCCATGGCGTGAGTAAGGTGATCGTGTAGACGGAGCGCCAAGGTGAGGCGTGCATCAGCGAGGTGGCCGGCTCCATCAAACTGATTGTCGCCAGTCCTGCCAATCCAGCGATCATGAGGCCGAGCTCGATGATGCGGAAGGGGGATGACGTGGGGGCGACGGGAGTCACGCGCGGAGCACAAAGTGACATGTTGGAGCGAGCGAGCTTGATTTGATCAGCAGCAAGATCGAGTTGCCCGGAGTTATGGAGTCGATGTGGACTCGCCAAGGTCGGTTGGAGTGGTTTCCATCCGCGCTCGCGCCCCTTGCGCACTCGATATGAATTGGATCATCCCCATGGCAGGCCGCGGCACTCGCACGAGCGACCTCGGACTTTTTAAACCGTTCATCCCGGTAAACGGAGGATCGATCCTCGAGTGGTTACTGCTGTCGCTCAGCGTGCACGTCACCGAATCCTCACGTTTTGTTTTCGTAACCACCCAGGACTTTGAGCGGGAGTTTCAAGTGGAAGAGACGATTGGGCGCAGTCTCGCGCGCTGCGGTATCCAAGCTCCTTTTGAGGTGGTGCTGGCTCCCGACGTTCCGCAAGGACCGGCGAAGTCGGTGGCCTTTGCGGTCGAGGCGCTGCGGGGAGTTCTCGGCATGGTGACGGTCGTCAATGTGGACCAATACGTTCACTTCGAAATTCCGGCCGGGGTGGGCATGTCTCCAGATGATGGAGACAGCGGATTTATGCCCTTGTATGCGGAGTTCACCAGCAAAGCCAGCTACGCCCAGATTGAGGCGGGACGGATCACGCGCGTGGTGGAAAAGGAGAATATTTCGAACCTGGCGAGTGCGGGGGTTTACGGCCTTAGTTCAGTCACGCTGCTCGACCACATGCTGCAGACCCATTTCGCGTCCGGCGAAACCGTCAAAGGGGAGTATTACGTGGGACCGGCCTACAACCACCTCATCCGTGATGGCGTGCCGGTTTATCCAGCCGGCACACTGGCCAAATTTGATTTGGGCAACCTGTCTGGCATTGATGGATTCCGCCACCGCCTGCGGCACAACAGCTGTCGTTTTGACCCCGAGAAAAAGCCAGTCGTTTTCTGATGCGTCGCAACGTTCTCATCACGATGTCGGGGGGCACGACTTCGGTCATCAACGCGACCCTCTGCGGCCTGATTACCGGGATTCGTAAACATCTGCCCGCCGGTGGTCGGATTCTGGCGGGGCATCCCGGTATCGTGGGCCTCTTGGCCGGGCAGGTGCGGGATCTTACCGGGCTGTCTACGGCGGACCTAGGGCGCCTCTACCGCACTCCGGCGTCGGGGTTTATTGGCACGACGCGGGTTGAGCCGGTCGACGATTCCTGGCGGCAGCCGCTGCAAGAACGCTTTGCCGAATTCGACGTGGGCTATTTCGTAAATATCGGCGGCAGTGGCACGATCCAGCAATCGCGCAAGATTGGTGACCTAGTGGGAGAAGAGGTCGCGATCGCAGCAGTGCCCAAGACGGTGGACAACGATTTTGGCGATCCCGATTTCGTGGACACTTACTTCACTCCGGGTTTCCCGAGCTGTGCCAACTATTGGCGGCACAAGACGCACATCATGAACCTCGAGAATCTGGGCGCTTGCAGCCATGATCAGATCCTGATCGCCCAGACTTTTGGTCGACAAACCGGGTTTCTTGCGGCCTGCGCCCGACTGGGGGATCCTGAACGCCGTATGCCGCTGATGCTGCTGTTGCCGGAGGATCTGCAGACGAAGTCGCAGGTCGTCGCGCGATTGCAGGCGATGGTGGCGGAACACGGCCGCGCGATCGTGGTGATGTCCGAAGGCTACGATGTGGCCGATTTTGCCAAGCGTTACGATGCCTCAGGTCAGATCATGTATGGATCGACGGATACGACCAATGCCCAGTTGTTAATGGCGGCGTGTTTCGAAGCCGGGTTGCGGGCCCGCGTCTTTCTGCCTGGCTTTGACCAGCGCAGCGACAGCCGTTTTGTTTCAACCATCGATTTGGAGAGTGCCTACGGCGTCGGTCTACACACCGCCAAGAGCCTGTCGGACGGCGAGCGATCATTCTTCGCGTCGGTGTGTCGCATGCCGGCCGCGCTGAATGGGATTGGGTTCACCAGTCTGCCTTTCGCGGAATTGCCGACGAACATGCATCGCCGTTTGAAGCCGGAGTGGGTGGCCGAAGGAGCCTTTGATGTCACTGACGCGTTCATCGACTACGCCAGCACCCTTATCGGCGAGGGGCAGTTACCGCTGCCTAATTCGCAGCAGAACGAGTTCTTCGCTTACTGACCACGATGCCGGCCCCCGAGTCGTCCAATCGAGCCAAGATTCTCGCGGTGCTGCTCGAGCGGGTTTCTTCGCGAGGCTTGGCATTCATCGGCTTTGTCGTGGTGGCCCGCTGGTTCGGGGCAGAGGAGTTTGGCCGTTTGAGTTTTGTGTTCGCGTTGGGAGCGTTCTTTGCGCCGATCAGCACCTTTGGATTGGGCAACGTCATGCTGCGGTATTTTGGCACCGATCAGCAGGCTCACGCGGTCCGCCTTGCGATGTATTGGCGTTGGTTCTGGGGAGCAGTTTGTTTCGTTACTTTTCCGTGGGTTTACCGCCTCATGTCGCCGGACGATCCACTGCCAATGGCGCAGGTTTGGCTGTTCGCTGGGATGTTCCTTTTGTCGTGGTTGGCCACGGCGGAAGAGTGGATGTATTTCGCCAAGAACAACCGCAACTTGGTCGCGGGCGGCCTGCTGGGTTCCGCGGTCAATTTGCTTACGCGTCTCGGCGTGGTGCTCATCGGCGGGCCCGTGGGGTGGCTGCTGGCAGTGCCTACGGCTGAAACCCTGGTCAAGGGAGCGGTCAATTGGTGGGGGGCCAAGGGACAGCTGTGGGCCAATCAACGTTCGCAGAACCGATCCTCCCCGTCGGACGCGAATCTGCCGGCGGTCGGCCGAGCGATCCGACGGGATGGTGTCAATCTTACGGTTACGGGCATCTCCGTGCTGATTCTGACCCGCATGGACATGGTAATGCTCGGCAAGATGGCGGATGAGCGCGCGGTGGGGGTTTACGCGGTGGCGGTGCAACTGGTGGATCTGGTCCCCATGGTCATGGTCATTGCAGTGCGCATGATGAGCAGTGATTTGGTGCAGGTCTTTCGGCGGGGTGAAACCGCCTTTATTCACCACGCCAGTCGCTTGCTAGGTCCGGGAATGTGGGGCTTGGCGGGGTTGGCTTTGGTTATGTTTTTCGCTGGGCCGTGGTTGATCGGTGTTTTGTTTGGTGCGGACTACGCTGAGGCGGGGCGGCCGATGGCGTTGCTACTCTTTGCCCAAGTATTCGTTTTCGTGGGTCTGGTGCGTGGTCAGTATATCTCGCTGGTCGAGGACACCAAACTGGGAGTCTGGACGACGGCAGTGGGGGCTCTGACCAATATCGCGCTGAATGCTTGGGCCATTCCCCGCTACGGGGTGATGGGCGCAGCCGCCGCCACCTGCACCGCGCGCGTATTCATGTCGGCACTACTGCCCCTGGCCGTGCCGAGTCAGCGCACGTTCAATCGCGCACTGGGCCGGGCGTTACGGCATCCGTGGGGAGGGGCAGCGTGACACCAAGGCTGGCCGTATTGATGAGTGGACCGCGGCGCTACGCGCCGTTGGTGCTGGACCGCCTGCGCGAAAAGCTGCCGGTCGACTATGAGGTGCTGGTGCATCTCTGGCGGGAGGAACACGGCGCGAAGGCTCGTGGTAATTATTCGTTCGAGGTGGAGACGCTGCGCTCGCGAAGCGAGATCTGCTATTTGGTCGAAGAACCGGGTCATGGACGGGATGATTTCCCGGAGATTCAAGGCGGCTCCAATTCGGGCAGCCCGCCGCACAATACGATGGGCATGTTTTTGGCGATCATGCACCTCATCCAGCGAGCGCGGGAGCAGTCACCGCCCATCACGCATGTGCTGCGCATCCGCACCGATTGTCTGATCCACGACTGGGATTTGCCCGCATGGCCCTTCGCAGTGAACTTGGTCGCCGACAACCCCGTGCTGCCGCGGAATTGGATTTGCGACCATCTCTGGCTGGGCCCGATGGAGGATTTTGCCGCAGTGTGGGATTTCGGGTCGAGAGAACGGTTAGTGAAGGAATATCTGCGTGCCCGCCGCAATCCAGAGCGCCTGCTAAGCCAACGCCTTCGGCGGGCGCGTTTTCCGGTCCAGCGCCAATTCAGGCGTTGGGTGAACTACAACATCATCTATGCGCGACCGATGGACTCCGATCCACCCTGCCTACAAGAGGCGGTGGCGTCCCGAGAGCCCGCGCAGTTGTTCTCGGGGGCGGACGCTTGGCATGATCGTCAAGCCTGCGAGGCGTATTGCGATGCCATCCCCGAGGTCCCGGATCATCTGGCCACCTGGAATCGTTTCAAGCAGTGGTGTGCCGTGCGGATGCGGCGATAGCGAAAAACGCAAGCGCTCCTAGATCGTCGGCATGACGTGGCCGCCGCAGACGGGAATGAAGGCGCCGGTGATGTAGCTGGCCAGGTCACTGGCGAGGAACGCCACCACGTTGGCGACCTCTTGGTCCGTGCCGCGGCGACGCAACGGCACGGTGGCCGCATAAGCTTCGTTGGCCTCCGTGCCATTGATCCGATCCTGTTCCGAGATCGTCCATCCCGGGGCCACTTGGTTGACCGTGATCTGATCGGGACCCACTTCCTTGGCGAGCACGCGCAACACCGCATCCATGCCCCGTTTGCCACTGGTGTAGGCCGACTGAGTCTCGGCGACCTGCATGGCACATTCGGTGTTGATGCCAATGTAACGGCCGCCAGTGCCGTGGGCCTGCATGGCCGGGAGGAAGGCTTTCGCGAGATTTACATTATGCAGCACACAGGAGCGAAACTGGGATTCGTAGTCGGCTAGATCTTCCTCCAAAACCGTCGACCACGGCCACACTTGGGCGACCGCACAAGCCACCACGATATCCGGCGTGCCTAGTGCTGCTTCAATTTGGTCACGCATTTTCAGCATCGCGGGCAAATCAGCCACATCGGCCTGGACGGTGCAGGCACGGCGGCCGAGGGCCTCGATCTCGGCCTGCAACTCGGCCGCTTTGGTCGCATTGCCGTGATAGTGCAACGCGACGTCGGCGCCGGCCTTGGCCAAGGTCAGCGCCATGACACGGCCGAGTTGGCCAGTGGCGCCGGTGATTACTGCGATGCGGGAGGAAAGATCGAGGGTGAGCGGCATGATGGAGCTCGCGATGGTGCGCGCTCCCGACTTGGTGGCAATGTTACCGGTTGCTTAGCTGCCGAACGGGTAAGTTCTCGCTGCCGAATGGCAGCAGGTCCTCAATTTCCCGAGACAACTTGGGCGACAGGTAGAGCGTATCATGGGCCGAGTCGTAAACATCGATCCGCAGGAAGATGGGAAACGCTTCGTAGTGCAGCACCATGATCTGTCGCGTGAGGCGGGTGGACAATGGGCGGGAGTCGATGACTTCCCAATCCATCAGGTTGCCGGCATGAAATCGAAGTTTGTCCAAGGCCGCAGCCAGTCGGCGGCTTTCCTCGATATCATCGGGAGGTAATAACTTCGCGAAGCTCTGCGAACCATTGGTTTTCAGTTGCTCGACGGCGTAAGGCATAACGTCGCTCTGGGCGACGGCGAGACAGGGCAGCAGCAGTGTGGCAACAAGCAGGCCCAGAATGCGAAAGCGGAACAGGGGCATGACCGCTTGAGACCGCGCGCTGATTGCTTTGTTCAGTTTCGGGCTTCGCGGGCAATGACGCCGAGCGGGGCGTAGTCGTAGTGGTCGAGGTGCTCGAGAATTTTGCCGTCGACGATTCGCAGGATCGTCACCGCCTGCAGCGCGACCGTGTAATCAACGCCCGGTTTGGCGCCGAACATGGCGCCATCGAGGGTGAGGTGGGACGTGCCGATCAACACCACTCGGTCATGATAGGTGATACGTTTTTCGACTTCGAAATTAAACCCGTGCAGCAGCGTCCAACCACTGCGCATCGCGCCGACGATCTGCTCGCCGCCGGTGACGCGGAAGCGTTGCCGCCAATAGCCCTCGGAGGTGGGGTCATCAAAAACGGACTCAGGCGTGTAGTAAGTCGCGAGTTCGTCGAGGTGCTGTCCGGTATAGGCCGCAAGGTAGCGATCGGCCACGGCGTCGAGGTCGTCGGCGGGTGCGGCGTTGGCGAACGTGAAAAACAGGCCGGGGACGAAGAGGGCGAGAAGCCGGAGTGGGCGGGGTGTGAGCATGACGGTGGCGGGTGGGGTTATTCGTCCCGCAGAGCGACCATGGGGTCGACCTTGGCGGCGCGGCGCGCCGGGATCCAACAGGCGGCCAGGGCGATGAGGGCGAGGGTGAGGCCACCGGAGACGAGCGAAAGCGGATCGAGCGGCGACAGTTCATAGACCACGCTGCGAAGCAGGCGGCTCACCGCGAAGTATCCGGCCAAACCCAACGCAAGGCCGACGGCGATGAGTTGCAGGCCTTGGCGCAGGATGAGGTTGAGCACATCGCGGGAAAGCGCGCCCAGGGCCATGCGGATGCCGATTTCCTGCGTGCGCTGACTGACGTTGAAGGCCAGCACGCCGTAGACGCCGAGCGCGGACAGTAGCAGCGCCATGCCGCTGAAGATGCCGAGAAGCAGCATGGGCGTGCGCTGCGTGCTGAGTGAGCCGGTCACGCGATCGGCCAGTGTCTGCACGTCGTAAATCGGCAGATCGGAATCGACCCGGAGCACGGCCTCGCGCAGCGGCGCGATCAAGGTCGACGGCGGCACCGAGGTGCGCACGACAAAGTTCAGGCCGGTGACCGGGCGCTGCGCCAGCGGGTAGTAGATCGTTTCCTTGCGGGTCTCATCATCGAGGCCGGAATGCTTCACGGCCGCCACGACACCGACGATGGTGCGCAAGTTGTCGGGGTTGACGGCACCGCGATAGATGCGTTTGCCGATCGGATCTTCGCCGGGCCAGTAGCGATCGGCCAAGACACGATCGATGATGACGACAGCTTCGGCGTCGGGCCCGTCGGCGTTCGTGAAGAGTCGACCACGCAGCAGCGGCACCCCCATGGTGGCAAAATAGTCGGGGGAGATGCTGCGCAACTGTCCATGCGGCGGCGGGCTGCCCTCGGGGAGCTCACGCCCATCGATGTGGTAGGTGCCTTGGGAGTTGCTGTAGCCGAAGGGGATGTTGCTGGTGAAGGCGGCCGCCGTCACCCCCGGCACGGCTTCGAACTCGCGAAGCAGGTTGTCGGCAAAAGCCACGCGCTGCGCATCCTCCGCGTAGGCCGCTTCAGGGAGGGTGAAGCGACCACTGAGCACATAGGCCGGATCAAAACCGGCGGGCTGCGCCTGCAGGTGATGCAGGCTGCGCATGAGCAGCACGGTCGTGGAGAGTAACATGAGCGCGAGGGCAAACTCGACGACCACGAGGGTATTGCGCACGAAGCGTTGGCGCTTGCCGGCGGTGGTGCGGGAGCCGGCCGTTTTGAGGGCTTCGCTGGCTTTGGCGCGGGAGGCCTGCAGCGCCGGGACGAGGCCGAAGAGCAGTCCGCTGCCGAGCGCGCAGGCGAAGGTGAAGAGGAACACCGGCATATCGAGCGCGATGGCTTCGCTACGGGGCAGGTCGTCGACCCCCAGCGCGTTCATACCGGTGAGTGCCCAGGTGGCGACGAGTAACCCCAGCAGTCCGCCCAGAGCGAAGAGGACCACACTTTCGGTGAGCAGTTGCCGCACGATGCTCCAGCGGCTGGCGCCGAGCGCGCTGCGGATCGCCAGCTCCCGTTGGCGGGCGAGGGCACGCGCCAGGAGCAGATTGGCCACGTTGGCGCAGCCGATGAGCAACGCCGCGACCACACCGGCCTGAAGCAGCCACAACATCGATTGCACGTTGCCGACTTTCTGATCGAGCAGGGGCCGCGCGATGCCGGTAAAGCCCGTCGCCTCGACGTAGGGGCGGAACGCTTCTGCCTGCTGCAGGTTTTGATCAATGATGGCCGCGCATTCCGCTGTGAGCATGGCCGCGGTGGTGCCGGGTTTGAGGCGCGCGATCATTTCCGAATATTCGTTGCCGCGCTCGTTCATGCTCATCTGCTCCGGCGTGAACGCAAAGGGCACCCAGAGTTTCACGTGCGGTTGCGGAAAGGAGAAGTGTTCGGGCATGATGCCGATGACCTCAAAGGCCAATCCGTTCAACCGGATGGTCTGGCCGATGACCTGCGGGTCGCCGCCAAATTGATCCTGCCACAAACCATGACTGAGCACGGCTACCTGCTCACGACCGATTTGGGCATCGTCGTCCGTGAAGAGACGTCCCCGCTGCGCGGATACACCGAGCGTGCTGAAGAGCGACGGCGAGGCGCGTAGTCCGAGGGTGCGGGTGGGTTGCTCCGCGCCGGCGAGGTTAAAACTCTCCCAGGTGTAGATGGCGGCATCTTCGATGGACGGCGCCCGATCCCGGCGATCGAGGTAGTCGGGAATCGAGACCCCGGCATATTCGAGATCGCTCTTGGGGTAGCTGTTGTAGACCTGCACCAGTCGGTCGGAATCGGCATAAGGCAGCGGGCGCAGCAGGACCGCGTTGACCACGCTGAAGATCGCGCTGTTGGCCCCGATGCAGAGTGCGAGCGTGGAGATCGCAACAAAGGTGAAGGCGGGGGATTTGAAGAGCGCGCGAAAGGCGAGTCGGAGGTCGTGCATCATCGAAGAAAGGGGCAAGGGCGTGGATCATTCCGCACGCAGCGCGATCATGGGGTCAACCTTGGAGGCGCGGCGGGCAGGGAGCAGGCAGGCGAAGGCGGCCACGAGGCCGAAGCTCGCGGCGACCGCGGCGTAGATGGTGGGATGCACGGTGCCCATGTCGTAGAGCAGACTGGCGAGCAACTGGGTGGCGACGCCGGCGACGATCAGCCCGAGCACCACGCCAGTCGCGACGAGAGAGAGGCCTTGGCGCAATATCATGGTGACGACCTGACCGGGCAGCGCGCCCAACGCCATGCGGATACCGATCTCGCTCGCGCGCTGGGTCACGTTGTAGGCGAGAACTGAATACAGCCCTACGATCGCGAGCAGAAAGGCAATGCCGGAGAAACAGCCGATAAGCCACGCGGCCACGCGCTGCACGCCCAGCGAGTTGAGCGTGAGCTGTTCCATGGTTTGGAAGAATGAGAGCGCCACGGTGGGATCAACGGCGTGCAGCGCGCTGCGCATGGCCGATTGCAGGGCTTGCGGATCGCCGGTGGTGCGCGCGGCAAAGGCCATGGTGTTGTTGGCGCGCTGACTGGTGGCGAAGTAAAACTCCTCCGGTGCATCCTGATTCAGACCGGTGCTCTTCACGTCGGCGATCACGCCGACCACCTCGTTGACGACGTCGGCGTTCATGCCGGTGAGCACCGTCTTGCCGAGGGCGCTGCCGCCGGGGGCGAGGCGCCGGGCAAAGGACTCGTTCACGACGATGACCGGAGGCGTGTCCGCGCGGTCGTTTTCGTTGAACCAGCGGCCTTCGAGTAGGGTGAGGCCAAGCAGTGCTTTGTAGTCCGCGCCGGCCAGTCGAAATCCGACCAAGGGACGTTGTGCCGGCGGCAGCACCGGCTCGCCGCCGATGATGTAGGGCGAGATCGGGGTGAAGCCCGACAACGGCAACCCGATGATGGGAGAGGCGTGGGTGACGCTGGGCTGGCGCTTCAACTCGGCCGCCCACGCGTCGTAGAAGGCGATGCGTTTTTCGCGCGTGTCGTAGCGTTGCTGCGGCAGGGTGACCACGGCCGACGCGACGCCCGTGGCGTTGAAACCGGAATCCGTGGTGAGCAGCTTCCAGAAGCTTGTCATCAATAGTCCCGCACCCACCAGCAGCGTGACCGACAGGGCGACCTCCGCGACGATGAGAGTGGCGCGGAATCGTCGCCCCGCGTTGCCGCCACCGCCGGAGCGGGCGGTGTCTTTCAACGCTTCGGTGAGGTCGGCGCGGGACGCTTGCCACGCCGGCACGACGCCGACGAGCAAGGCGGTGCAGAGGGCGGCGCCCAAGGAGAAGAGCAGGGCCGTGCCATCGAAGCCAATCTCGTGTGCGCGGGGGAGCTGGTTGGCGGCCAGGTTGCCCACCGCGGAGATGGTCCAGAGGCTGAGCAACACGCCGAGCGCGCCGGCGATGAGCGAAAACAACAAACTCTCGGTGAGAAACTGACGGATGATCTCCCGTCGTGACGCGCCGAGGGAGAGGCGCACCGCGATCTCTTTGTGGCGGGCCGAGAGACGTCCAAGAAAGAGCGAGGCGATGTTGGCGCACGCGATCAACAGCACAAGCGCGCAGGCCGACAGGAGCATGTAGAAGGTGGGGCGCACGTTGCCCACCAGCTCGTCGGCAAAGGAGCGCAGCAGGTGATCGCTGTTGGCGTCCATGCGCTCCGGGAAATCGGCGTTGTAGCCCGCGGAAAGCGCATGCAGCTCGGCGTCGGCCATCTCGAGGCTCACTCCGTCGCGCAGGCGACCGGTGAGCTGCAAGTATATGGCTCCGCCTTGGTGGACTTGTTGCAATGGAATGCCCGCCTGTTCGTCGGGGCGGGGCACCAGATACTGCACCTGATTGTAAGGGAAAGGCAGCGCGGGGGGCAGCACGCCGATGACCTCGTTGGGCACATCATTGAGGTTGAGGATCGTGCCGATGACATCGCTGCGACCGCTCAGGCGGTTCTGCCACAGTTCGTGGGAAATGATGATGTGATTGGGTCCACCCACCACGTCGTCGGCCGCCACAAAATCGCGTCCGCGCGCCACCGGCAGCCGATGCACCGTGAGGAAGTTGGAGGTGACGGCGAGGCCGTTGAGTTGCTCGGCGTCGCCTTGGTCCGTGAGGGTGGCGTTGTGTGAGGAGGAGGCGGCGATCCCATCGAAGGAGGTCGCTTCATCGCGGTAGCGTTCATACTTTGGCCAGGAGGATGCCGGAGCCGAGAACGTGCCCGTCGGGTCATCGATCCAGGCCCGCACCAGACGTTCGGACTGCGGGAAATCGAGCGGACTCAGCACCACCGTGTTGAAGATGCTGAACAACACGGTGTTGGCCCCGATGCCGATCGCGATGGTGAGCACCGCCACAGCCGTGAAGCCCGGGGATTTTAGCAGGGAGCGGAAAGCAAGACGCATAGGTTGCTCTCGCGTCCTGCAAGGCACGTGCCACGGGTTGCGCGTGGCCTTAACACGATGTCAGGCAGTGACTAATGCTAGGTGGGGAACCGGTTTCCGGCTAACGCGGCCCCAAACATGGGATGTCAAAATCCCAGAAATGGGATCGCCTTAACTACCGGCACTCTGACGGTCGCGCCACCAGGCACTGACAAACCACGCGACCATGGCGATGACCAGGGTGGTGCGCATGCTGGCCTCACTCAGGCTGTCGTTGAAATACAACACCGGCGCCGCCGCGGTGGCCACGAGGGCGAGGATCGAAACGAGATTCACAAGGGCTTTCATGGCGGTCGGATCAGAGGTTGGTGGCAGCGGTCGGAACGTTCGTCGCGGACGACGCATGACGTTTGGTGAGGAAGGCGTAGATCAGGCCGCAGGCGATCCAGCACGGGAGCGGCAGGAAGTGCGCTTGCACGCCTTGGCCGAAGTGAAGCCACAGGCCGATGCCGACCGGCAGTAACCACGCAATCAATACATCGGTGTTAAACCGTGTGCCGCGCGCGACCGCCGGATCCGTCTGCACGCCCCAGCGTTTGGCGAGGAAGTAGTCGACCACGATCACCGCACCGACGGGCGCCAGGATGGTGCCGTAGATACCGACAAAATCGATGAGTTGCATCGCAAAGGCCGGGAAGACGCCAGCCACGGTGCAGACCGCTCCGGCCAACAAAGTCGCGTGGGCCCGACTCACGCGGGGCAAGGCGCCCTGAAACGCGAGACCCGCACGATAGATGGTAGGGTTGGCGGTGGTCCAACCGGCAATGATCACGCAGATCGTGCCCGCCCAGCCGACCGCGTCATAAACCATGATGCCCGCCGGCACGCCGGAGGCCGGATCGGCCCCGCGAGCCCGCGTCCAATACACCAGCAGCAGCGCGGCACAGACCCAAGCGACATAGTGGCCGAGATACATGCCGGCAGCGGCCGCCCAACCGGAGGAGGGCTTGCGCGCATAACGCAGGACCGAGAGGTCAGACATGCCGATGTGCATGGCCGCGTTGCAGAAGGCGGAGAAGAACGCGACGCCCCAGAAGCCGATCGCACGATCGGTGCCCGGAGCGGGTTCCATCAGCGCCATGATATCGGCCGAGCCGAGGCGTTTGAGCGTCACCACGCCGCAGGCGACGAAGATCAAAAACATCCACGGCGCGGCGAGGGCGCCGACCCGGGCCACGACACCGTAGCCGCGAATGGCGACCGCCGTCATGACCGCGCCAACCACGATACACACGGCGGCGAAGGCGAAACTGGAGGGCAACAGATCACCGAAGCTCGGCATTTCCAATCCGGGGAAAGGCACGCCTACCGCCGTGGCGGAGACGGTCACCATCGCGCCGGCGAGGAAACAAAAGAGGATACCGTTGGCGACGTTGTAGATCGAGACGAGGCTCCGGCCGCAGATCTTCTCGAGTTTGAAATAAAGGGTTTCGCGCAGCCCGGTCGCGATCTCCGCGGTGAGGAAACGCCAGAAGAGCACCGCGACGAGATTGCCGACGAGCAAGCCAAGCAAGAGGTCTTTGGCGCCGACGCCCCAGGCGATGAAAAGCGGACCGATCATAAACTCGGTGCCGGCGGTGTGCTCACCCGCATACATGCCCCAGAAGGAGCGAGGGCCTTTCTGAGCGTGCGCGGGCACGGGTTCACGTTCGTATTCAACCACGTCGGGGGTAGTGGGTTCAGCAGCCATAGACTAGGAGCGGGTAGGGGGCTTCAGGGAAACGCCGCCGGAGCAGTCCGCGACGATCGGGGAGCGCGTTTATCAGTCGGACGTCGTCCGGAAACAAGCCCGGGGTGGACTGTCCATGCAGTTAACCCGCGCGGACAGTAGGAAGTGCCAACGACTTACAATGATCAGCGCATACGGCGCGGCGCGATCTGCTTACTCACTGCGCAACGCCACCACCGGATCGACTCCCGCCGCGCGTCGAGCCGGCAGCAGCAACGACAGCGCGGCCGTGCCGACGAGCACCAACGCGGCGACGCCGAAGACCACCAAATCGAACGTCGGCGAACCATAGAGGCCGGCGGACAGCGCCCGAGCCGCTCCCATTGAGAGCAACAGCCCTGCCACCGTGCCGAGCACCACCAAGCGGCCACCATGACTGAGCACCATAGCCACTACGGCGCGGCGTTGGGCGCCGAGCGCCATGCGCACGCCAATCTCCCGCGTGCGTTGCGCCACGGCCGTGCTCATCACAGCGTAGAGTCCGATGGCGGCCAGCAACAGCGCGAGTGTCGCGAAGATGCTCAGTAGCCACGCACTCAGGCGCGGTAGCCTCAGGTCGCGTTGAGCGAGCGAGGCCAGCGTGTTGAGGCCGAAGATGGGTTGAGCCGGGTCGATCGTGCGCACCGCATCCTGCACCGCGTTGCCCAGCGTTTCGGGAGGCACGACCGTGCGCACGGCAAATGACTGGTGGCGCCAGCCCGCCCAAAGGGGCGTTGGGAAATACATCTGAGGGTTCTCGGAGGCACCGGATAGGTCGCGGAGTCGAATGTCCTCCGCCACGCCGACCACAGTGTAGTGGGCGTCGCCTCCGCCGGGGTTCACGCGTTTGCCGAGCGCACTTTGGCCCGGCCAGAAGCGTTCGGCCAAGCGACGACTGATGATGATGGTCGGTGCCTCCCAGTCATTGTCGCGAGCCGTGAACGCTCGTCCTTCGGTCAGCGGAATACGCAGCACGTCAAAATAGTCGGCGTCGACGATACGCCACGAGGCCTGCACCGATTCCTCGGCGGGCACGGCTGCTGGATCAACCGGGAACACATTCAGGCTGGTGCGGCCATCGCCAAACGGCAGCCCACTGGTTTGGGCGACGCCAGTGACGCCGGGAAGAGCCGACAGCTTGTCATGCAGGCGCTCGAAGAGACTGACCATGTCGGCGCCAGTGCGATATGTCGCCTCGTCAGGCGCGATCTGGAAGGTCAGCACCCCGGACGCATCAAAGCCCGGATCCACCTGACTCAGTCGAGCGAAACTGCGCAACACGAGGCCTGAGCCCACGAGCAAGGTGAGGGAGAGGGCGACCTGCACCACCACGAGCGTGTCGCGCAAACGGCTGCGTTGCAGCGTGCCACCGGCCGCCTTGGCCGTGCCGCCGAGGTTGGGGGCGGGAGTGGTTTGGGAGCCTTTCAGGGCCGGCAGCAGACCCGCGATCAAGGTGCAGGCGACGCAGGCGCAGCCGGCAAAGGCGAGGGACGGGCCACTGATCGCGATCTCATCGATGCGCGGCAGATCGCTGGGGGCGAGTGCCCGCACAGCCTCCAGCCCCCAGTAAGCCAGCACCACTCCGAGCACTGCACCGGCGGCGGCCAATACGAAGGTTTCACTGAGAAGCTGCCGCGCCAACTGACCGCGGGTGGCGCCGAGCGAGGTGCGGATGGCGAGCTCGCGCTCACGCATCAGACTGCGCGAAAGCAGCAGGTTGGCCACGTTGGCACAGGCGATCAGGAGTAAGAGACCCACCGCGCCGAGCAACAAGTTCAGCCCCTGCCGCCAAGCCGGCGGAATAAGTTGATCGGCCAACAATTCGAGGTGGGCATCCCAACCCTTCATTGTATCCGGATATTGGGCACGCAGACTGGCCGCGATCAGATCGATTTCCGCCTCGGCTTGCGCGACCGTGACGCCGGGTTTCAGCTTCCCGACCACCGTGAGCCAGTGATTGTCACGATCCCCAGCGCTGGCGTCGGGACGGAGCGGCCGAAAGACATCGGTTTCGCCATACAGGTCCGCCTGCGCACCCACGACTCCGACGATCCGGTGCGGCGTGCGATCAATCAAAACCTCTCGACCCACCACATCCTCGCGGGCCTGAAACGCGTCGCGCCAAAGCCGTTCACTGATGATGGCAATCGCTTCGCCGCCAGGAACATCCTCGGCGGCCAGAAAGTCGCGGCCGACCAACATCGGCCAACCAAAGGTGCGGCTGAACCCCGCGCTGATCTGCACCGCTTGAGCGTGGCGAGCCGCCTGATTCCCCGTAGCTAAACTGACGTTACCGCTACTGGTGCCGATGAGCGATTCGAAGGAGGTCGTCTGTTCGCGATAATCGACGAAATTGGGCACGGACTGGGAGAACTGATCGATCCCCAAGGCCGCATTGTCCTCCCAGAAGAAAAAGAGCCGATCCTGTTCCGCCACGGGCAGGGCGCTGCGCACGGTGGACTGGATCACGCTGAACATCGTGGTGCAGGCACCGATACCGAGCCCGAGCGTCAGGATCGCCAACACGCTGAAACCGGGTGAACGGCGCATGGCGCGAAACGCCAGACGCAGGTCGCGTAACATGGCCGAAAGCGACATGGGGCGCCACGCGTCTCGCGCCTCCTCTTGGTAAGCGTCGGCAAAGGCACCAAACTCGCGCCGGGCGGCCAGCTCCGCTTCGCGTTGCGTCATACCTTCCGCGCGGAACTGGGCGATGAGTTGCTCGCGGTGAAACTCCATTTCGGCCGCAAGTTCCTGCTCCTGGCGACCGCGAAACACCCAGCGCTTGAGCCACGAACGCAGTCGGCGGTAGAGGTCGCCTTTCATTCGGACGCCTCCTGGCCGGAAAGCACCGCGCCCATGGCATCAACAAACGATTCCCAATGCGCGCGTTCGGCCTCGAGCTGTCGACGGCCACTGCGGGTGAGGTGGTAAAACTTCGCGCTGCGGCCGGCCTCGGAAACGCCCCAGTCGGCGGCAATCCATCCCTGAGCCTCGAGGCGGTGCATGGCCGGGTAGAGCGAACCCTGCTTCAGGGTGAGTCGGTCGGAGGAAAGCAGGGAGATGCGCTTGGCCACATCCCAGCCGTGATACTTGCCCTGCGAAAGCACTTGGAGGACCAGCAGGTCGAGGGTGCCTTGCAGCAATTCGTTGCGCAGTGGTTTCGCCATGATGCGCCGGATCATGATGTCGGCATCCGACAACAAGCAAGCCTTTGTTGTCGAATGCCGACACTAAAGGGTGGCGGGCGCCGAGAGGGCGGGGGATGCGCGGCTTATTCCGCGCGCAAGGCTTCGACCGGATTCACCCGCGTGGCACGACGCGCCGGCAACAGGCACGCGGCGAGCGCCACGACGCTGAGCGTGAGCGCTACGGCGGCGAGAATCAGCGGGTCGCGCGGGGAAGTCTCGTGGAGCTGACTGGCGAGCAAACCGCCGGCGGCAAGCGACACCAATGAGCCGAGGCCTACGCCCCAGGCGAGCAGGCGAAGCCCGTCGCGCACCACCAAGCCCAGGACCTGGCGCCCTTGTGCGCCCAGCGCCATGCGCACGCCAAACTCTCGGGTGCGTTGCATGACTGCGTAAGCGATCACGCCGTAGATCCCAAGGGCCGCGAGAGGCAATGACAGGCCCGAGAATACGCCGAGCAAAGTCAGGCCAAAGCGACGCCGCGATACGGAGTCGGCGATGAGTGATTCCACGTCAGCGAGCCGGAACACGGGTTGTGCCGGATCGACGTTGAAAATGGCTTGGCGGATCGCCTGGGGCAGCCCCGTCGTGCCAGCGGCGCTGCCGGTCCGCACCACCATGCTGAGGAAGCCATGCGGGGATTGAGCGAAGGGTTCATACATCTGGGCCGTGGCCGTTTGATCGAGGCCGGCCTGCTTGATGTCGGGCACGATGGCAACGATCTCACGCCAGACGGGCTCGGGACGATTGGAGATACTGAAGCGTTCTCCGAGGGCGTCCCCGTCGGGGAAAAACTGTCGGGCAAAGGATTCGCTCACGATGGCGACCGGCGGTGCGTCCGCACGGTCCTGTTCGGTAAACGCGCGACCCCGCAGGATGGGGATCCCCATCGCGTTGAAATAGCCGGGAGAGGTGGCGGTATAGTCGGCGGAGACTTCCTGCCCGGGCACAACGGGCCGATCGGGGAACGAAATCTGCAGCACGTAATCGTTCCCGGTCATCGGCATGATCACGGTGGTGCCGACCGCCTCGACGCCGGGAATGGCGGCAAGTTCGGCCTCGGCTTGGCGCACAAAATCGGTACGTTTTTCCGGCGTGTCGTAGCGGCCCTGGGGGATGCCAAATTGCGCCATCCAGGTGTGCGTCGGGTTAAAGCCGGGATCCGTATTCAGCAGGCGTCGGAAGCTTTGGGCCATCAGACCGGAGGCGTTGAGCAGAACGAGGGCGAGCATGATTTCGACCACGACCAGCGTGTTGCGAAAACGCTGGCGGGAGCGATCCGCGCCGCCGCCGCGCGCGCCGGTTTTGAGCGCGTCGGCGAGGTTGAGGTCACGCACCTGCCAGGCTGGCGCGAGGCCGAAGAAGATGCCGGTGAGAATCGACAACACGGTGGTGAAAGCCACCGCGCGCCAGTCGAGGCCGACCTCGATCGAGCGGGGGATTTCCTCGCTGCCCAGCGCCATCAGCAGGTCGACGCCCCAATAGGCGACGAGCAAGCCGAGGGCGCCGCCGAACAAACCCAGCAGCACGTTTTCGGTGAGCAGCATGCCCAGGATACGGGAGCGTGCCGCACCAAGCGCGGCGCGCACGGAGAGCTCGTGATGACGATCGGTGGCGCGCGCCAGCACGAGGTTGCCGACGTTGGCGCAAGCGATGAGGAGCAAAAATCCAACGGCGCCGAGTAAGGTGAGCAGCGTCGGCCGGGCGTTACCCGTGTTCCACTCCAGAATCGGCACGATGAAGGCACTCCAGCCGGTGTTGGTGTCTGGAAAATCCGTCGCGAGTCGGGCGGAGATTGCGACCAATTGCGCCTGCGCCGATTCGGCGGTGGCACCGGGCGCGAGACGGCCCACGCCGCTGATGTAATGCCCGCCGCGGTTGGTGCGTTCTTCGGCGGAGAACGCCATGGGCGTGAGCATGTCGAACCCGGCGTCGCGGCGGAAATCGGGAGGCATGATACCCACAATGGTGAAGACCTCGCCATCCAGCGTGAGCGTCTCGCCGAGCACGGCGGCGCGACCGCCGAGATGGGATTGCCAGTAGTGATGCAGCAGCACGACGGCGCGGCCGCCATCGGGCTCGTTTTCCTCCGGGGTGAAGGCGCGCCCGAGGATGGGCTGCACGAGTAGGGTGTCGAAATAGCCATCGGTCACCGCCAGGGTGGAGACGCGCTCGGGATCGCCGTTGCCGGTCAGAATCCGGGCGCGGGAGCGGGAGGCATACATGGCGGAGAACTGGTCCGCCTCGCGCTCAAAATCCAGGTAGTCGGCCGGGCACAGGCTGAAGGTCGGGAAGCGCGGCAGGTTGTTTTGTCGAATCACCACCAATTCCTCCGACCGCGGATAACTGACCGGTTGCAGCAGCACCGAGTTGACGACGGTGAACATGGCGCTGGTGGCCCCGATACCCAGACCGAGAGTGAGGATGGTGAGGGCGGCGAAGCCGGGGGATTTGAACAACTGGCGCAGGGCGTGGCGAAGCGTGAGCATGGCAAGGAGCGGAGGTCAGGTGTGGGTGGAGGCGGAGGGCCGCGGGTAACAAAAAGCCCCGGCGCGCGGCCGGGGCGAAGATGGGCGGGGCGGATCAGGTATCCGTTCCGTAGATACGGATGGACCCGTTGACCGTGCTGGCTTTGAGGCTGGCGGAACCGTCGCCGATGGTGCCGTTGATCGATTTCTTGCCGATGCGGCCCTTCATGGTGATGGGCAGGTCGGCTTCGACGTGACCATTCACGACCGAGGCTGACACGTGAACGCCGGCGTCGGCCGGTAGGGAGAGGCGGATGCCGCCATTGACGGTGCTAAACTCCAGGCGCGCATCGGGATCCACGTGGGTGAACTCGGCGCGGATGCCGCCGTTGACCGTGCTCATGTGGGTGGCGCCGGCGAGATTGTAGGCCTCCAGGCCGCCATTGACGGTGCTGGCGTGCGTGCGGCCGGTTAGCCCACTGATGCGCACGTCGCCGTTCACGGTGGAGACCTCCTTCACCGTCACGGTGGCCGGCACGTGGAGGGTGACGTTCACGGAGCCGTTGACGTTGCCCCAGTTGAACCAGCCCTTCTTTTTGCCGAGCTTCACCTTGAAGTAGATACGGTCCCGGTCGATCTCCTGTTCGATCTTGATGAGTTCGAGATCGTCGTCGTTCTTGGCCCGCTTTTCGCCGCTGATGGCGTAGGCGTCGCGGTCCCAGGCCTCGATGGTGATGCGACCGTTCACGTTCTCGACCTGCACGATGCCGTCGGGCGAAAACGAACCTTCAAATTCGAAAGGCTCGGTGACTTTGCTGCCCCAATCGGCACGCGCGCTGAGGCTGAGCGTAAAGGCGAAGAGGGCGATAAGGAAGGGGCGTAATTTCATGACAAAGGAACAACCCGGGGAGGCGGGGCAGAGTTGCAGGGTATTTGAGGGACGGGACAATATCAGTCGTCGCGCAGGGCTTCGGTGGGCGAGATGCGCGCGGCGCGTTGTGAGGGCAGGAGCATGGCGACCATGACCACGGCACCCATGATTGCGGCGGTGAGCAGAGCCACCCCGATGTGGAAGGTGCCGGTGTTGAAGAGCACGCTCTGGATCATACGACCGGTGATCCACGCGCTGCCGATGCCGAGGGCGAGCCCCATCAGCAGCAGTTTGGCGCCAAGACTGAAGAACTGCCGCAGCACCTGGCCGGGCAGGGCCCCCAGCGCCATGCGCACGCCGATCTCGCGACGACGTTGGCTCACGGCGTAAGCCAGCACACCGTAGGTGCCGACGGCGGCGAGCAACAGCGCCACGGCGGCGAATACGGCGGCGAGCAGCGCAGGCGAACGACGCAGCACGAGGCTGTCGTCGATGCGTTGGGTGTAGACCTCGATGTCGTCGACGGGAAGGTTCGGGTCGATGTTCAGCACGAGTTTACGCAGTGTCGGGGCAAACATGCTCGCCGGCGTTTCGGTGCGGATGGCGAGGTGGAACATGCGATTGGCGCGCAGCGGATAAGGCAGGTAGATGGTGCCGAGCGGATCGGTTTCGGTCAGGTTGCGGTGTTTCACGGGCGCAACCACGCCGACGATGCGGATAGCGTTTTCGTCATTCAGCTGCACGCCCGTGGCGATGCGGCGTCCGATCGGGTCGGCACCATCGGGCCAGTAGCGATCCACAAACACCTGATCGACCACGCACACCCGCGGGGCGTCTTCGACCTGGTCGCCATCGTTGAGGAAACGTCCCCGCACCAAACCGATGCCGAGCGTCTGCCAATAGTCACCGTAAGCGGACGCGGTATAGTGGGTGCGGATGGATTCGCCGGGTTTGGGTTCGACGCCTTCGACGACGGTGGCGTTGTCGCTGTTGTTGCCGGAGAAAGGAAGGGAATCAGTGAAGCCCACGCTCGAGACCCCGGGCTGGGAGGTGATCGACTCGCGCAAGCGCTGGAGGAAGGTCAAACGCTGTGGCGTCTCGGCATAGCCCTCGTAGGGCAACGAAATGGAGGCGGCGAGGATGTTGTCCGCGCGGAATCCGGTGGGCGTTTTGAGCACGTTGCGCAGGGAAACTCCCAGCAAGCCGGCTCCGCACAGCAGGGTGAAGGCGAGAGCCACCTGCAGGACGATGAAGCCGTGGCGCACGTTTTGGGCGGCGCGGGAAACGGTGCCGCCGCGCGATTCGCTGGAGATGGCCCGGGCGAGGTTTTGCTTGAGGCCCAGCAGCAGCACGGGGACGGCCAGCAGCACGCCAACCACCACCGAACCGACCAGGCTCACCACGCTGACGCGGGCATCAAAAACAATGTTGGCGCCCAGCGGCAGGTCGGTGGTGCCCAAGGCGGCCAAAAGATCGATACCGAAGATGCCGACCAATACGCCCAGCACGCCGCCGGCGAGGGCGAGCATGACAGTCTCGATCAGAATCTGGCGGGCGAGATCCACCGTGCCAGCACCGAGGGCCTGACGCACGGCGAACTCCTTGGTGCGGCCATGGGCTCGGATAAGGAGCAGGTTGGCGAGGTTTACGCCGCCGATGATGAGCAACGCCAACACGCCAGCCTGCAGGAGCAGCAAGACATCACGCACACTTTCGACGACGTCATCGTGCAGGGACGTCACGATGGTGGTGAAGCCGGCATCGATCAGAATGTCTTTGAACGGGTCGGTTTCCAACAAGGCGGCGTTAAAGGCATCGAGCTGTTGCTGGGCCTGTTCGACCGTCACCCCCGGCGCGAGGCGGACCACCATGTCGTGGCCATTGGAGTGACGAGCGGTATCCGTCCGATCATCCTCGCTGGACGCGTAGGGGATGAAAAACCGCGCGTTCATGTCGAGGTAGCGGAACCCCGGCGGCAGCACGCCGACGACCGTGTTGGTCTGGCCATCGAGCACGATCTGCTGGCCGAGGATGTCCTCGGCTCCGCCGAACTGACTTTGCCAAAACTCGTGGGTGATGATGATCACGTTGGAGTTGGCGTAGTCCAATTCCTCCTCGGTGAAGGTGCGGCCACGTGCCAGTTTGACGCCGAGGGTATCAAAGAACTCCGGCGACACGCGGCCGCGGCTCACGCGTTGAGGCGAACCGGCGTTGCCGATGATGGCGCTGCCGTATTGCACGATCGAAACCGATTCGAAGCCCGGGATCGCGCCGTTGCGGCGGTCGTAGTAATTGGGCACCGACGCCCCACTGCGTGCCACGCCGGCACCCGGGTAGGAGTTGCGCACACTCACCAATCGCTCGGCGTGCGGGAAGGGCAGCGGGCGGAGCAGCACAGCGTCGACCACCGCGAAGATGGCGACGTTGGCCCCGATGCAGAGAGCGAGGGTGAGCAGGACAGTGGTGGTGAAACCGCGTTCGCGAAGCAGGCGACGGAAGGATTGGCGGATCATGATGACGGAGGGAAAAAACAGTTATTCGGCGCGCAGTGCGACCATGGGATCGACCCGGGTGGCGCGACGGACAGGAATGAGCGCTGCGGCGAGGGCCACCGCGAGGAGCACCAGGCTGCTCGAGACGTAGACCGCAGGATCCAGCGGGGAGAGGCCGTAGAGTTGACTGGTGACGAGGCGGGTGAGCATCGCCGCGGCGCCAGCGCCGACGAGCACGCCGAGGACGGCGAGGCGCAGACAGTCACGCAAGATCAGCCAACGCACGCCGGAAGGCAGCGCCCCGAGCGCCATGCGCAGGCCGATCTCACCGGTGCGGCGCACGACCGAATACGCCAGCAAGCCGTAGAGCCCCACGGCGGCCAGCAGAAGGGCGAGCAGGCCGAAGGAGGAGGTGAGCAAGGCGAAGATGCGTTCCTCACGGAGGAGCCGGTTGATCTGCTCGTTCTGAGTGCGGAGGGCGATGATCGGCAGGGTGGGCTCGATCTCCTGCACGGCCGCGGTCAGCGCGCGCTGGAGGGGTGCGAGAGCACCCTGATAGCGCAGCACGAAGTGGCCGGCGCGGGCGTTGGGGAGCTGGGCGTGGGGGACGAAGGCGGCGGGGCGGCGAATCTCGCGCAGATTGGTGGTCTTGCCGTCGGTCACCACGCCGACGATCTCGGTATCCAAATTGTCATCACTGGTGCCGAGTCGGCGGCCGATGACGCTTTCGCCCGGAAAGTAACGGTCGGCGAAGGCCTGGTTGACGATGATGACACGAGGGGCGTCGGTGGAATCGGCGACGGTGAAGTTGCGGCCGAGGAGAAGCGGCCATTGCACGGTATCGAGGAATTCGGGGGAGACGCCGTTCATGACGATGGTGCGTTCATCCTCCGGGAGATCGGCATGACCTTCGATGGCGCGGGAACTGGTCCAGCGGCGACCGGACAACAAAGGAACGCTGGAGAAGGCGACGGACTCAACGCCGGGTAAGGAGGTGAGGCGATCGCGCACGCGACCATAGGCAGCATCGAGTTCGTTGCGCTCATAGCCGGCAGGCATGGCATCGAGCGCGAAGAGCAGGAGGTGGTCGCGCTCGAAGGCAAGGTCGCTGCGCGCGAGATTGGCGAGGGTGCGGCTGAAGAGCCCGGCGCCAACGAGCAACACGAGGGAAAGCGCGATCTGGAGCACCATGAGAGTCTGGGCGAGCCGGGAGCGCGGGGCGCCGAGGGTCTTGTGTCCGCCTTGAAAACCCTGGACCACATCGCGACGGGTGGCGCGCAGGGCGGGTAGGGTGCCGAAGAGCACGCCGGTCAGGACGGCGATGCCGGCGGTGAAGCCGAGCACCCGCCAATCGAGCGCGAGATTGAGCGTGAAGTCACTGCCGCCGAATGGTTGGAGGGCAAGGAAGGCATCGCGGGCCCACAGCGAAATGAGCAAACCGAGGGCGGCGCCGCAGACGCTGAGGAGGAGGCTCTCGGTGAGCAACTGGGCGAGGAGGCGCGCGCGGCTGGCACCGAGGGCGATGCGCACGGCGAGTTCGCGTTCGCGGGCAGCGCCGCGGGCGAGGAGGAGATTGGCGACATTTGCGCAGGCGACGAGGAGGACGAGGCCGACGATGGCGGCGAGGATGCGAAGAGAGGACGAGTAACGGCGGCGATCCTCGTTGAGTCCGGTGTTGCCACTGGCGGTGCGCAGGCGGATGTGTTCACCCTCCTCGAGATTCAGGTGACCGTCGTAGGACGCGGCGAAGCGGCCGGCCATCTCGGCATTAACCTGTTCCCGAGTGACGCCGTCGGCCATGCGGCCCATGATGCGAATGGACCAAGCCCACGGTTCGGTGGCTTCGGTGTTGCCCGGCTCGATCAGCCGGTAGGCGGAGAAAGGGACGTAGACATCGTTGACCTCACCTACCTGGCCGGTGCCGTTGAAGCCCGGCGCGGTCACTCCGACGATGCTGAAGGGCACGCCGTTGAGGGTGAGGATTTCATTGAGGACCTGGGGCGAACCGCCGAAGCGCTTTTGCCAATAGCGGTGGGAGATGACGGCGACGAGCGGAGCGTCCGCGGTATCGTCGGAGGGGCGCAGGCCGCGGCCGAGGGGGATGCGCACGCCGAGGGCCTGGTGGTAGTTGCCGGAGACAGTGACGGCGCTGCGGAGGTTTTCCGCCTGGCCCTGCCAGGACGCGTTAAGCTGCCACAGCGGGGCGAAGGCGAAGACGTCGCGCAGGCTCTCCGAAGGCGCGCGGAAGTGCTCGAAGGTCGCCAGGGAGAAGGACGTGCTGGTGCGTTCGCCAGTGGCGGGAATCGGCTCGGAATAGCCGCTGTGTGAGCGAGGGCCGACGCCTTCGCTGGCCGCCCAGTTGAAGAGCACCAATTGCTCCGGCTCCGGCACCGGCAGCTTTTTGAGGAGCATGCCGTTGACCAGGCTGAAGATCGCGGTGTTGGCTCCGATGCCCAACGCTAGGGAGACGACGGTCACCAGCGTGAAGCCGGGTGAACGGAGGAGTTGGCGAAGGGCGAAGCGGAGGTTGAGCATCGTGCGGAAACGAGGAGGAGCGGCGGGGACTTATTCGGAACGCAGCGCGATCATCGGGTCGACGCGGGTGGCGCGCCGCGCCGGGACAAAGGCGGCGATCGCAGCAACCACGATGAGCAGTGCGCCGACGCCGAGGTAGATGTCGGCCGCGAGCAGGTTTACGTTGTTGAGCTGCAGGATCTGGTTGAGGACGTCAGGCACGATCACCGCCACGCCGAGCACCAGAGCGGTGCCGATGCCGAGCCCGATCGCGAGCTGGATGCCGGCTTGGCGGATCACCATGCCGAGCACATCGCGGGCACTGGCGCCGAGCGCGAGGCGCACGCCAAACTCCTGGGTGCGTTGGTTGACCGAGAAGCTCATCACGCCGTAGAGGCCGACGGCGGCGAGGGAGACCGAGATGATGCCGAAGAGGCCGAACATCGTCACGACGACGGCGTTTTGCGCGGTGTAGCCATCGATGCTGCTTTGCGGGCTTTCGACAAAGTAGAGCGGCAGGTTCGGGTCGACGCGATTGACCTGATTCTGGAGGGTGGTGGCGAGGGCTTCCGGACGTTGGTTGCCGCGCGGTTTCACCACCACGGTGCCAAATTGCTGGGCAATGGGCGCGTCGGCGATGGGGCCAAAGGCGCTGGCGAAGTAGGGCACGTAGAATCCGGATTCATCGATCTGGGTGTTGAACGGACCCTGCATGCGCATGTCGCCAACGACACCGACGATGCGGCGCCACGGGCCGGCGTTCTGGCCATTTTGCTGGATGGTGCGGAAGCGGCGACCGACGGCGGATTCACCCTCGAAATACTTCCGCGCAAAGGAGGAGTTTACGATCGCGATCGGCTCGCGTTGATCGCTGTCCATCTCGGTGAAGTTGCGCCCCTCGAGGATGCGCAGGCCCACGGTGTCAAAAAATCCGGCGCTGATGTTTTCAAAGTTGGCGCGTTGGCGATCGGAGTCGTCGAGGTAGTCCTGGCCCTCGATTTCCACTGGACCGTTGCCGGAGAACACCATGCGGAAGCGGTTGGTGAGGGCGACGGATTCGAATTGGCCGGAGGCTTCGAGCTCACGGACGAGGCGCTCGTAAAATACCTGACGTTCGGCGGAGGTCGGGTAGTCGCCCTCCATCAGACCCATGCGCGCCGCGAGGACGCTGTTGGTGTCGTAACCGTAGTCGATCGACTGCTGGTTGTGCACCGAGCGCAGTTGCAGCGCGGTGATGAGCAGCAGCACGCAGGTCATGAAGATCTGGGCGACGACGAGACCGCGGGTGATCAGCATGACGCCGCGTGACGTGTTGCCGCGGCCACCTTCCTTGAGGACTTCCATTGAACTCGCACGGGACGACATCCAAGCCGGGACGAAACCCGAAATCACGGCAGAGAACGCGGTCACGGCGACCACCACAACCAGCACGGTGGGATCGATATGGAAGGTCATCCACGACGGGATCGGGTTCGTGCCAGCATGCACAAAGGTGTCGATGGCGTCGGTGCCCCACATGGCGATGCCGATGCCCACGGTCGCGCCGAGCGCGGCTAGGAGCAGGCTCTCGGTGAGCATCTGGCGAATGAGGCGGCTGCGGGTGGCACCGAGGGAGGAGCGGATGGCGAGTTCCTTGGCGCGCAGGGTGGCGCGGGCGAACTGCATGTTCATCACGTTCACGCAGGCGATGAGCAGCACGACCACACAGATGCCGAGCATGGCGAGGAGCATGCCGCGGATACCATTGGGCGTGAAGGCGTCGCCCATCGGACGCACATAACCGAGCGTGAACTGCTCGTTGGTGTCGGGGAAATCGGCGGCGAACTGGCGGGCCATCGCAGTGACTTCGGTCTGCGCCTGTTCGAGGGTCACGCCGTCGGCGAGACGGGCAAGCACGGCGATGAAGTTGACGTTGGGATCGTTGCGCGGGCGCACCGGGAAGGAGGAGTTGACCGGGATCCAGAGCTGCTCGTTGGTCGGGAAATTGAAGCCCGGGGGCATGATGCCGACGATCTCACCCGGGGTGCCGTTGACCCGCACGGCGCGACCGATCACGCCGGGGTCGCTGCCGAAGTCAGACTTCCAGAGGCTGTCGCTGATGAGGACCGCTTTGTTGACGCCGGGCTGGTCCTCCTCGGGCAAAAAGTCGCGGCCGATCACGGGCGAGACGCCGAGGGTGCGGAAGAAGTCCCACGAGACGTAACCGCCTGTGTAGCGACGCGGCAGGTTCTGATAGGTGAGGTTGATGGTCGAGCCGTTCAGGTAACCGGTGAAGGCCTTAAACGAAGTGAGGTTGTCGCGCAGGTCGGCAAAGTCCGACGTGGTCATGCGCGAGTTGAAGTTGGTCGGCTGAAAGCCCTCGGGGTCGACCATCTGGACATCGACCAATTGCTCCGTCTGAGGGAAATCAAAGGAGTGAAAGAGCGCGCCTTTAACGACGGCGTATTGGGTGGTCACGCCACCGATGCCCAGAGCGAGCACGAAGACTGCGAGAGCACAGAAGGACTTCTCTTTTTGAAGAACGCGGAAACCGATTTTAAGGTCTTGAAGAAAGGTATCGAGCATGCGGCAAGGTTGGTTGACCGAAGTCTTTGCAATGGGCGTGCCAGCTTACTCAGGCTTTCGTAACACGCAGATGGTGAGCGTATTAAAATACTCTTCCTCATCGCGTCGGATATCCGGCAACCCGGTGCCGGAATGTGCGATTCCCAATAATGGGACAGCGAGCCTGCGCGGCGCGGCTTACTGCGCCTGCAGCGTCTGGATGGGATCGACCCGCATGGCGCGACGAGCCGGCAGCCAGCAGGCGAGCAAGGCGATGCCCGTGAGCAGCAATGCGACGCCGATCATCGCACTCACATCGTGACTCGAAACCCCGGGCAAGGCACTGGCCAGACCAACTCCCGCCGCCCACGCGCCGACACTGCCCACGAGCAGACCAAGCGCCACCAGGCGCAGCCCATCACGCAGCACCAAACCGGCGACGTCTTTGGGCGCCGCGCCGAGAGCGAGTCGGATGCCAAACTCGGGCAAGCGGCGTCCGACCATGAAGGCCATCACACCGTAGATGCCCATCGAGGCGAGCAGCAGCGCGATCACGCCGAGGCCCGTCAGCAGGGTGGTCGCCACGCGATTCACGAGATGGGCGGCCTCAATGTATTCGCTCAGCGGCAGGGTGGCCCACAGCTCGACGTTGGGGTCCAGCGCCGCCACCGCCTGCCGCAGTGTCGGTAAAAGTTGGCGCGGGTCGCCGCCCGTGGTGCGCAGGGCGATGCCGAGATTGAGGTCAGCGACTCCTTGGCGATCGGCGAAATAGAGGAAGGGCTGCGCGGGCTCATTCAGCGAACGATAGCGTCCCGTGGGGGTGACGCCGACCACCGTCGCTTCGCCACGCCACGTTTGCACCTTGCGGCCTACCGCGTCCTGGCCGGGCCAGTAGCGTTCGGCCAGCGCCTCGTTCACGATCATCACGAGTGGATGTTCGCCATCGTCCAGATCGGTGAAGTCGCGTCCCGCTCGAAGAGGGATCCGCATGGCTTCCAAATACCCGGCCGAAATGATGGCGTAGGGCACGGCCATGTTTTCGTTTTCGGTCGGCGTATAGCCGGGCACGGTGATGCCGATGGAAGGGCCGCCTTCAAAACCGAGTGGGAACCAGCTCGCGAGTCCCACGGCCTCCACACCCGGAGTCGCGGCGAGACGTTCGCGCAGTTGTTGGTAGAACACCAAACCACGTTCCTCGTCGTAGCCGTTCATACCGATGCGCAGGCCCGAAACCAATACGCCGCTCGGATCAAAACCCGGATCGATCTGGCGCGCCTGTTGCGAGCCGCGGATGCAGAGCGCAGCACCGGCCAGCAGCACGAGGGCGAGGGCGACTTCACCGATGACAAGGGCATTGCGCAAGCGATGCGAACGGCCGCTCATGCTACCGGTGCGCCCACCGGCTTTCAGCGCCTCCAGCACCGAGGTGCCGATGGCAAGCAGGGCCGGAGCGAGACCAAACACGACCCCGGTGAGGAGGCTCAAGGCGAGGGTGACTCCGAGCACCCGCCCAGTGATGGCAAACTCGTAGCCCGCGGGCAGCGGCGACTCCGGCAGGAAAATCGCAAAGAAGGATGCCCCCCAGACGGTGACCAAGAGCCCCACGGCGCCGCCCAGGACGGCGTAGAGCAGACTCTCGGTGAGCCATTGCTGCACCAGGTGGCGGCGACCCGCGCCGACGGCGAGGCGAATGGCGGTCTCCTGTTGGCGGGCGGTCGCGCGAGCGACGAGCAGGTTGGCAACATTGGCGGTGACGAGCAGCAGGATGACGAGACCGACGACCGCGAGCACGCGCAGCGCGGGCAGAAACACGGCTTGGCCACCATATGGCGTCTGCCACATCGGCAACGGCACCGCGCCGTGACGACGGTTCTCGGGATACGTCTCGGCCAGTTGCTGGCCGCGCACCGTGACGGCGGCGCGTGCTTGGTCGATGGATACGCCGGGCTGGAGGCGGGCTTGGGAATGCAACCAGCGGTCGGTGCGGGTCTCCAGCGAACCAAAGTTGGCCACTTCACGATGCATCGTAACCGGCGCCCAGAAGTCGGCGGTCAGTCCACTCATGGTGCCGCGAAAGTTAGCCGGCACCACGCCCACGATGGTGAAGGGATGCTGGTTGAGTTCGATCTCGCGCCCCACGATGGCGGGGTCGGCGCCGAACTGGCTGCGCCACGTCGCTTCGCTGAGCACGAGCACCGGGTTGCCGCCCGGGGACGTCGTGTCGTTGCGGTGCAACACCCGCCCCAGGTCGGGCAGAGCCTGCACGCCGAGCACCTCGAAAAAGTTGCCAGTCACGATCTGCCCAAACAACCAAGGGTGGCGGTCGCCGATGCGCACGTTGGCCGGCGTGATTTGCGAACCGATCACACCGGCGAACACCGTATCCATCTCATCGTAAGCCTGGATGTCGGGCAGCGAGATGGTGTGCCCACCGACTTGGTTGCCATCGATGGTGGGCAGCAGCGCGACGATGTCTTCGCCATGGCGCACGCCGGGCAAGGGGCGCAACAGGATCGTGTCGATCCAGCTGAAGACGATCGTATTGGCGCCGATGCCCAGCGCGAGGGAGAGGATTACGATGAGCGAAAATCCGGGCGTGCGGAGCAGTTGCCGCAGGGCGTGGCGCAGCGTGTTCATGGGGTAAATAATCGGGGAGACTCGCGCCTCCAGTTTAGCAGGAGAGAGAAGAGCCGCTGGCGCTATTCGGTGCGGATCGCGCGCATAGGCTCGACTTTGGCGGCCCGACGAGCGGGCAGGAAACACGCGGTCAGCGTGGCCACCGCGAGCACCAGCGCGGCGCTGCCCAATACGAGCGGATCCAGCGGGTCGACGCGGAAGAGCATCTGGGAGAGCAGTTGCCCAATGGCGAGGGACAGGAATGCGCCGACCACGATGGAGAGCGCGGTCTGCGCGGTGCCTTGGCGCATGATCAAAGCAAACACATCGCCGGGACGCGCACCGAGGGCCATGCGAATGCCGATCTCCCGGGTGCGACGAGTGACCGCGTAGGCTTTCACGCCGTAAACACCGATCACCGCGAGCAACAGTGCAACGCCGCCAAAGACGCCGAAGAGCACCGCGCCGACGCGCACGATCCACAGGCCGATGTTGCGTTCAACAAAGTCGGCCAAGGGGATCGCATCGATCACCGGAGCATTGGCGTCCACCGCGGAAATCAGCGCGCGCGCCGTCGGCAGCAGCGCGACCGCCGCATCGCGGCCGGCTCGGGCGTCACGCAGATGGAGAAAGGTATTGGGCACGGATTCCCGGGCGAAGGGGAAGAAGACGCGCCGCGGTCCATCGGGCGAAAACACGTCGTGGCGGAAACTGCCGCAGATGCCGACAATCTCATATTCGACCGGCGGTTCGCCGGAGGCCGGGCCTTGCGTGCGAGAGATGCGCTGACCCAACGCGTCGCCCTCGGGGAACAGGCGTTGCGCCATGCGTTCGTCGATGATGGCGACGGGCGGTGCGTCGGCGGAGTGCACCTCGGCATCGGTGAATTTGCGGCCGCGCAGCAAGGGCACGCCAATGGCATCGAAGTAGTCGCCGGTGATCGCATTGAAGATCGCGGAGACGCCGGTCGGCTCGCCATCGGCATCGACCTCAGCAGATCCCGCGACTTTGTAGCGATCGTCGGCGGTGGTGTTGCTGTAGGGCGCCTGAGTGGACAGCGCGGCGGTGAGGCCGGGGCGGGAAGCGGCTTCGTCGTGGAGGGCGAGCAGACGTTCGCGGGCGAGTGGTGCCGGCGTGTCGGTGAGCGCGTAATCCAACTCCACCAGCAGGCCGTGGTCTTTCTCAAAACCGAGGTCGAGACCACCGGCATTGAGGGCGCCGCGGAGAAAAAGTCCGGCGGCAAAGATCAGCGCGAGGGAGAGCGAGATTTGTCCCATGACCAGCAGGTGACGCGCCGAGAAGAAACGGTTCCAGCTGCCGGTCGCGGTGGATTCGGCGCCTTGATACTTGAGGTCTTCCACGAGACCGACGCGCGAGCTTTTCAGGGCCGGACCGAGACCGGACAAGATGGTGGCGATGGCGCAAAATCCCAGGGTCGCGAGCAGCACTGCGGGGTCGGGCTCCGCTTCCACCAGCACGGCGAAATTCATGGAGGAGAACAGGCCGGAGATCGAGTTGATGAGCAGGTCGTTGGCCCACAGCGCGAGCAGGACACCGGCGGCCCCACCGACCAGGGAGAGGACGAGCCCCTCGGCCAGCAACTGGCGGATGATGCGGCCCCGCGACGCGCCGAGGGCGAGGCGCACGGCAAACTCCCGGGTGCGCGCGGCGCCTCGCGCCAGCAACATGTTGGCGAGGTTCAGACAGGCGATGAGCAGGACGACGCCGGCCATGCCGAGCAAGAGCGCGCCAAATATGCCCACGCCTTGGTCGCCGCTGGGCACGGAGCTGATGTTGATGCGCGACGGGGCTTCGATCTCCAGCCGGCGCGGTGCCTCGCCCGGGTCCGTATCAATGGCGTCGAGACGCTGATCGAGCACGGGCAACTGAGCAGTCGCGCCAGCCAAGCCGAGTCCCGGGCGGAGGCGGGCCATGACGTTCAGGCTATGGCGGCGGGGATTGTCGAGGGCGACGGCCGCGTCGGCCTCGGTGTTTTGGATAAGATTGCCGCGGAAGGTATCGTGCATGCCGAAGGGCAACCAGATCTCCGGCGTGATGAGGGCGTGGCCCAACGACAGATCGCGCGCGCCCACGCCGATGACGGTGTAGGGGTGGCCGTTGATGCGCAGCTCGCTGCCCACAAAATCTTCCTTGGCGCCCAGTCGTTGCCATAGCGAGTGGCTCGCGAAGACCACGGGAATGTTCGCGCCAGGCAGCGATTCAGCGGCCTCAAAAAAGCGACCCCGCACGGGTGTTTGGTCGATGAGGTTGAGCAGATTCTCGGTGCCAAAAAAGGCGAAGGTGCGACGGACGTTGTTGCCGTCGCCCACGCCGGCGAGGACGAAGTCGACCGCGGCGGCATCTTCGAATACCGGATTCTCTTGCCGGAGTTCCTGCAGCTCCTGCCAGGAGAAACCGCGGTAGGCGCGGCCCGCGTCGCCTTCACCGTGAAACACGTTCACCACCGGACGGTCGCCGGCCGGCACCAGCGGCTTCAGCAGGAGGTCGTTGACGATCGCGAAAATGGCGGTGTTGGCGCCGATGGCGAGGGCCAGCGTGAGCACGGCAATGAGGGTGAAGCCTGGAGTTTTCGACAGGCTGCGAAGCGCAAAACGCAGATCGTTCATAACAGAAAAAATGGAAGAGCCTACTCAACCCGCATGGCGGCCATCGGATCGATGTGAGTGGCGCGTCGACTCGACAGAAAACACGCACCCAGCGCGACCGCGGCCAGAACGACCGGCACCAACAGGAAGGTGGGCAGGTCGTGCGGAGTGATGCCGTGCAGCGTGCCGGAAAGCAGGTTGGCCAGCAATACCGATGCGATGGTGCCGGCCCCGAGGCCTACGACCACGAGGTAAAGGCCGCGTCGCACCACGTCGCCCACGACCTCTGAGGCTGGGGCGCCGAGGGCCATGCGCAGGCCGATTTCGTGGCGACGCATCGAGACGTTGAAGGTCATCACGCCGTAGATGCCGACGCAGGCGAGCAGCACCGCGATGATGCCGGCCGACAAGAACAGGCGGGAAAAGAAATACGGCTGCCACACCGAGCGCAGGAGCACCTGCTCCATCGTGAACACGTCGTAGATCGGCATGCCGCGATGCACCGCCAGCACTTCGTTGCCGATCACATCGGCGAGCTGCTTGGGGTCGCCCGTGGTGCGCACCGTGACCGTCATGAAGTTGGCGCCTTCCTGCAGGTGCGGCAGGTAGAGGGTGGGGATGCTGTCGGTTTGCTGGAGGAAGTGCTGAATGCTGCCGACCACGCCGATGATTTTCATGCCGTCCATCGCCAGGCCGGCCTCGGCCATTTTGCCGGCGTAAACGTGACGCCCGAGCAGGTCCGCCGGCGCGACGCCCACGGCCGCGGCAAAGGCGGTGTCGACGATCACCACGGGGTCATTCTCGCCCATTTGATTCTCCGCAAAATCACGACCGGCCACCAGCGGGATGCGCATGGTTTCGAAGTAGCCGGCGGTGGTGAAGCGGCTGAGGGTGCGTTCCAGTTTTACGGCCGTGGCATTGGCGTCGGCGGGATCCGCCCGCAGCTCCGCCGACACCGTGGAGATCGGCGTGCCGGGGATGTGACTGATCGCACCGGCATGTTCGACCTCGGGCAGGCGTTCGAGGCGGCGGGGCAGTTCTTCGAAGAAGTGGGCGGCTTCGTTGCCGTCGGCGGCGTAGCCCTTGGGGAAGCCGGCACGGAAGGTGAGCACCTGCTTCGCGTCGTAGCCGGGATCGACGTCGATGAGTTTGAAGAAGCTGCGTGTGAGCAGGCCCGCGCCTACCAGCAGCACCAGAGCGAGGGCGATTTCGATGATGACGATGCCGTTGCGCAGGCGTTGGCCGAACGGGCCCTGATCGAGACCGGCGCGGGAGCTTTCCTTGAGGCCTGCGGCGACATCGGGTTTCGAATCGCGCAGGGCCGGCACGAGGCCGAATACAAAACTCGCCACCAGGCCGCAGCCGGCGGTGAAGGTGAGCACGCGCCAATCCGGATCGAAGCGCAGCCAGAATGGGTGTTCGGTTTCCAGGGAGGTCCGCACCCAGTCGACGCCCCACAGGCCGACCACCATGCCGGCGATGGCGCCCAGCATGCCGAGCACCATGTTCTCCAGCAGCAACTGGCGCAGCAGGCTCCAGCGCGTCGCGCCGAGGGCGACGCGCACTGCGAGCTCCGGGCCACGGTCGCTGCCGCGGGCGAGCTGTAGGTTGGCGATGTTGGCGCAGGCGATGAAGAAGATGACGAGACCGGCGGCGAAGAGCAGCAGGGTGAAATAGCGGGCGTCGCGCGTGGCTTCGGTGCGCCACGACATGACACTCAGGCCCACGCCGTCATTGGTTTTCGGATACTCGGCGGCGAGGTCGCTCGCTATGGCCGATAGTTCCGTCAGGGCTTCAGCCATGGTCACGCCCGGAGCCAGCAGGCCATGGGCATCGAAGGCGAAATAGCCGCGTTGGTCGAAGCCCGAAAGCGCGGTGTCATCGCGTTCGGGCGAGAGCGGCAGCCACACATCGGAGCTTTCCGGGTAGCGCCACTGGGGCGGTGCCACGCCGACGATGCGAGTGAGGGTGCCGTTGAGTTCCAGTGAGCGTTCAAGGATCTCGGGGTCGCGGTCGAAACGGCTCGTCCAGATCTCGTCGGAGATCAGCGCCACCGGTGGCGCATCGGCCGCCATATCGCTCGCGCGCAGGTTGCGGCCGAGCTGGGGATGCACGCCGAGGGCGTCAAAACCGTGCACCGAAATGCTGGTGCCGAGCACGCGCCAGGGGCCCTGTTCGTCGTCGACGATGACGGTGAGGCTGGTGAAGACCCAGATGTCGGACAGGGTCTGGGCGCGTTGGGCGACCTCGTGTTGGTCGACGTAATTAAAGCCGAGGTTGCGCTGCACGTCGGCGTCGAACGGTGAGGCCGAGGTTTGGCTGAGCCACACCAACCGATCGCTCATGGGCGAGGCGGGCAGCGGGCGAAAGAGGAGGGTGTTGACCGACGAAAAACAGGTCGCCACGGCGCCGATGCCGATGCCCAGAGTCGCCACCGTAAGCAGGGTGAAGAAGGGCTGCTGCAGAACTTTGCGGAACGCGCGGCGGAGCATGACGGCAAAAAAGGCGAGGTGGGATATGAAGACGGCCGGTCACTGCTGACCGGCCGTTTCTTTTCAACACGACTACAATAACTCTAACATGGTGGTTAGTTTTCTGCCGCCCCGCGGACGGGGCGACGGAAAGGGATGGAAGCGGCGCGGATCGATCAGGCGGTGGGATCGGTCTCCACCTGCTCCTGAACGACGCGACCGTCGAACACGTGGATGGTGCGGTCGGCGTTGCGGGCGAAGCGGGCATCGTGCGTCACCATGACGATGGTGGCGCCGCCTTGGTGGAGCTCGGCGAGGAGGTCCATGACGGCCTCACCGTTCTTCGAATCGAGGTTACCCGTGGGCTCGTCGGCGAGGAGCACGGCCGGGTGACCGGCCAAGGCGCGGGCGACGGCCACACGCTGTTGCTGACCACCGGAGAGCTGCGACGGGAGATGCTTGGCGCGGTGACCCATGCCGACCTTCTCGAGGGCCTCAAGGACGCGTTCCTTGCGCTCGGCCGAGGGCATGCCGCGGTAGGTGAGCGGGAGTTCGACGTTCTCGTAAACGGTCAGGTCGCCGATGAGGTTGAAGGATTGGAAAATGAAGCCGATCTCACGGTTGCGGATGCGAGCGCGCTCGGGGAGGGAGAGGCCCTGGACGGGGCGGCTGTTGAGCAGGTAGGTGCCATCGGTCGGAGTGTCGAGCAGGCCGAGGATGGAGAGCAGGGTGGACTTGCCGCAGCCGGACGGGCCGGCGATGGAGACGTATTCACCCTGGTTGATTTCCATGTGAATGCCGGAGAGGGCGTGGGTTTCAACTTCGTCGGTGAGGAAGACCTTGGTGACGCCTTCGAGTTTGATGAGTGATTCGGACATGGCTGGTAGGATTTGTGAGTTCGGTGGTTGTTGGTTCGAAACTGGAGGGACCGTAACGGAAAGTTATTCGGAGGAGGTGGAGCCGGCATCGATCGCGACAAAGGACGCGAGGGCGGCGAGGATGAGGTGCGAGGTGAGCATCGGTCGGCGGGTGTTGGTGGTGATAACCCGGAGAGGGAGGCGGAGTTGCAGAAAAGTTGGCGACGGACGCGGATTGTTAGTTGAGCCGCACGCGATCGTGGGAGTCCCACTGCGACATGTCGGAGAGGATGACTTGATCGCCGGGTTGGAGGCCGCGGATGACCTCGATGGTGTTGACGGAGCTGCGGCCGAGTTGGACCTGCACGCGATCGGCGGTGCCGTCTTCGGCGAGTTTAAAGATGCCCACCGTGGAGCGCTCCTGGCCAAAGGCCGGGCGGCCGACGAAGATCACGTTGTCGAGGCGTTCGAGTTCGATCGTGCCATCGACGGAGAGGTCGGGACGAGCGCCGCGGGGCAGCTCACCTTCGAGCGTGACGTCGACGAGCACGGTGCCGTTTTGCACGGCCGGATCGATGCGAACGACGCGACCTTCGACGATGCCGTTGCGGGTGTCGACCTTGGCGGATTGGCCGATGGTGATGTCCTTGGCCTGAGTTTCCGCGATGCGGATCTCGGCCTTGAGTTCGGACGGATCGGCGACGCGAGCGAGATTCTGGCCGGGCTGGACCTGGGCACCGACTTCAACCGGGAGGGCGGAGAGCACACCTTCCATGGAAGCGCGCACCTTGAGGGCGTCGGCTTCGGCTTGGCGGAGGCGGGCCTGGGCTTCGAGGCGGGCGACTTCGGCCTCCTGCACGGCGAGCTGCGGCTTGATCGACTCCTGGGCGAAGGCGAAACGCTTTTGCTCGATGCCGTTGCGGGTGGCGGCCTCTTCGGCGGTGACCTTGGAAAGTTGGAGCTCGAGGCGGGAGACCAGGCCGTCGGCGAAGAGTTCTTCGTTCACTTCGGCGCGGAGACGGGCGGTCTCATAGGCGGCCTTGGCGTTGGCGGCGGCGGATTCGGCGGCGAGCAGTTGGGATTGGAGCTGCACCTTGAGGTTGGCGAGCTGGGCCTCCGCGGCCTGGAGGGAGGAGACGGCGGTCTCGGCGGCCTGAGTGACGTCGGGGTTGGAGAGCTCGAGGATGATGCTGTCGGGGGTGACCATGGCGCCGGGGCGCAGGATGATCTTCTCGACGCGGGCTTGAGTGCGGGCGGCGACCCAGCGGATGTTTTCCGGCACCAGCGTGCCGAGGCCACGGACCTGGCGGACCATCGGGCCGCGTTGCACGGTGTCGACCCAAACGAGGTTGCGATCAACCGACGGCGCGGCGGGCTTGAGGGTGGAGAGGCCAACGGTGATCGCGGCGAGGGCGATCACGCTCACGATGATCATCGTGAGACGCTTTTTGCGTTTGGCAGCTGCTTGGTTGGGCCGGGGAATATCCATGAGATTGAAGTTGCGCCTTACTTTGCAAGGGGCGTGCCAGCCTCGTTGAAGAGGTGTTAGTTGTTGGAAAACAGTGGTTTAAAATTTCGACCAATTTTCCGTCTTCCAGCGCGACGGCGAAGCTGGGAAGGGCCCGTCCCAGAAATGGGACAGTGGCGGAGGCGGTAAGCGGCCCGCGGGGAGGCTGCAGCTATACCGATTGATATAAGGCGCTTCCGGGACGAGCGGGTGCCTCGACCTACGATCCAGGTGAACTCCGTCGCTACGATTCTATGATGAAAAACACCTCCAAACTCTCGGCGCTATTGGGCGCCACGCTTCTGGCCGGCGCTCCGGTGCACGCCGCCAAGAGCGATGTGATCGCCGAAATGGACGCCGGCCGCGCGCCTTACGAGGAGCTCGCGCTCCAGATCTGGGACTACGCCGAACTCGGCTACCTCGAAACCAAGAGCTCCGGCGCGCTGCAGGACACGTTGGCCGCGGCGGGCTTCAGCGTGGAAGCTGGCGTAGCCGGCATGCCGACGGGCTTCGTGGCCAGCTACGGCAGCGGTTCACCGGTCATCGGCATCCTCGCGGAATTTGATGCCTTGCCGGGTGTTTCCCAAACCGCGACGCCCGAGCGCGAAGTGCGCGAAGACAGCACCGCCGGGCACGCCTGCGGGCACCATCTCTTTGGCGCGGGTTCGGTCGAGGCCGCCATCGCCGTGAAGGACTGGTTGGCCAGCAACGGCCGCAGCGGCACCATCCGCCTCTACGGCACTCCTGCCGAGGAAGGTGGCTCGGGCAAGGTCTACATGGTGCGCGAAGGTCTCTTCGACGATGTCGACGTCGCGCTGCACTGGCACGCCGGTGACCGCAACCTCGTGACCAACACGCCTTCGCTGGCCAACAAGTCCGGCAAGATCCGTTTCCACGGCATCGCGTCCCACGCCGCCGGCGCACCCGAGCGCGGTCGCTCCGCCCTCGATGCGGTTGAGGCGCTCAATTACATGATGAACATGATGCGCGAGCACGTGCCGGACAGCACTCGTATCCACTACGTGATTACGCGCGGCGGCGAAGCCCCCAATGTGGTGCCCGCCTTTGCCGAGGTGTATTATTACGTGCGCAGTCCCGACCGTAACGTCGTCATGGACGTCTGGTCCCGCCTCGAAAAGGCCGCCGAAGGCGCGGCGCTCGGCACCGGCACCACCTGGGACTTCGAACTCACCGGTGGGGTTTACGACCTGTTGCCCAACGACACCCTGGCCAAGGTCGCTCATGAAAACATGGTGCTGGTGGGCGGCGTCGACTACGACGAGACGGAGCAGGCCTTCGCCGCCAAGCTCGGCCGTTCGCTCCCCGGTGGCCGGCATGCGGCGCTCGAGCTCGCCACGGATATTCTGCCGTTCGATTACGTGCGCACCGGCGGTGGTTCCACCGACGTGGGTGACGTGAGCTGGACGGTGCCGACCATCGGTGTGCGCACGGCCACGTGGGTGCCCGGCACGGCTGCCCACAGCTGGCAGGCCGTCGCGGCGGGGGGCACGACCATCGGCCTCAAGGGCATGCAGGTTGCCGCCAAGACGCTCGCGCTCACCGCCATGGATTTGTTTGAGGATCCGGCACTGATCGCCGCTGCCAAGGCCGAGTTTGAAGAGCGTCGCGGCGCGTCGTTCGACTATCAGTCGATGCTCGGGGATCGTCCGCCGGCGCTCGACTACCGGAAGTAATACCGGCCGACCCGCCGTCCCGGCCTCACTCCTCGCGCAGGGCGACCATAGGATCTGCTCGCGTCGCGCGGCGAGCCGGGACGATGAGGGCGAGGAGGGCCACCACGGTCAGCAACACGGCGACCGACAGATAGACCAGCGGGTCGCGCGGACTGGTTTCAAACAGCGCGGCCCGCAGGGTGTCGCCCCCGATGGTGGCTATCACGAAGGCGGTCGTGAGGCCGAGACCGAGGCCGACGGCGAGTTGTTTCCCACCTTGCGTGAGCACCAACCGCAGGATGCGCAGACGATCCGCGCCCAAGGCCATGCGGATGCCAAACTCCGACAGCCGCTGGTTCACCGAGAAGGACATGATGCCGTAGAGGCCGACGGAGGCGAGGGTCACGGCCACAAGGCCGAAGAGGCCAAACATAGCGGCGATGAAGCGGTTCTGGGTGAGGAATCCGGCGAGCGCCTCTTCAGGCGTGAGGAAATAGTAGAGCGGAAGGTGCGGGTCCACGCGACCGGTGGCTTCCTGCACGGCGAGGGCCAGGCTTTGCGGACGCTGGCCCGGGTGCGGACGCACGATGATGGTGGAGAAGTTGGCGGGATTGGCGGTGGCCGGCGTGGGGCCGACTGCGGTGGCCGAGAACGGCACGAAAAAGCCGCTGCCATCACTCTCGCGATCGAGCGGACTGTGCATACGCACGGCGGGGCTCACGCCGATGATGCGCCGCCACGGACCGGGTCTTTCGCCGGTCGGGTGGATGGTGCGGATGCGACGTCCGACCGGGCCCTCGCGTCCGAAGTGGGTCTGGGCAAAGGTGGTGTTGATGATGGCGACCGGCTCGCGCTGGTCGGTGTCGAGTTCGGTGAAGTCGCGGCCTTCGAGGAGGTTGAGGCCCAGCACATCGAAGTAACCCGCCGAAACGTTTTCGACGATAGCCACAGGGCGGTCGGTGTTGCGCAGGTAATCCTGACCCTCGATTTCGATCCGGGCCGAGCGCGAGAGCGACATGCGGTTGCGACTGGTGAGCGCGGCGTATTCAAACTGCGGTGACGCCTGGAGCGAGCGCAGCAGGTCTTCGTAAAAGCGGGTCTTGGCCGGGCCGTCGGGATAGTCGCCCTTCATCAGGCCCAAGCGCGCACTGAGGATCCCGGTGGTGTCGTAACCGTAGTCGAGCGTCTGCTGGCGGCGAATCGAGTGCAGCTCGAGCAGGGCGCCGATCAGCAGCACGGTGGTGAGCAGGATCTGGGCGACCACCAGGCCGCGGGTGACGATGCGCACGGAGCGGCCGGTGTTGCCGCGGCCTCCGTCTTTGAGGACGTTGGCGGTCGTGGCGCGGGAGGCGAGCCACGCCGGCACGAACCCCGCGACCAGCGCTGCGACCACGGTGGTGCCGACGACGACGGCGAGGACCACGGGATCGAGGTTAAACACCATCCAGCCGGGCAGGGGATTGGTAAGGTTGGCCTTGGCGACGTTGAGCCAGTCGGTGGCGTAGTAGGCGCCGGCGACACCGAAGACCGCGCCGAGGGCGGCGAGCAGCAGACTCTCGGTGAGCATTTGCCGAATGAGGCGCCAGCGGGTGGCGCCGAGGGCCGAACGGATGGCGAGCTCCTTGGCGCGCAACGTAGCGCGAGCGAACTGCATGTTCATCACATTCACGCAGGCGATGAGTAGCACGCCGGCGCAAAACGTGAGCATGGTGTAGAGCAGGGTGGGCAGCTCCGCTCCGGTGAAGAGGTGGATGAGCGGCTGCACGTAACCGAGGGTGTAGTCGGCATTGGTCGCGGGGAAGTCGGTCGCAAAACGGCGCGCGATGGCCGACACCTCCTCCTCGGCTTGATCGAGAGAGACGTCGGGACGGAGGCGGGCCACGACCGAGATGTGGTTGGCCTGCGGATCGTGGCGAGGGCGCACCGGGTATTCGGCGTTGTAGGGAATCCAGACGTGCTCGTAGCTCGGAAAGGCAAAAGACGGCGGCATGACGCCAACAATCTCGCCCGCGCGGCCGTTGATGCGCACCGGACGGCCGATGACCTGCGGGTCGGCGCCAAAGGCGGAACGCCAGAACGCGTCACTCAACATGATGGCGGCGGTGACACCGGGGCGGTCGTCGGCAGCCTCAAAGTCGCGGCCCCGCGCCGGCGACACCCCTAGCACACGAAAGAAGTCCCAAGGCACGTAGCCGCCTTGCAGGCGTCGCGGGGCGTCGTTGCCGAAGCTCAGGTTGACGGTGGTATTGCCCAGATACCCGGTCATGGCGGAGAAGGACTGCGCTTGCTCCCGAAGATCAACGAAGTCGGCCGTGGTGAAGCGCGATTGATACGACGCCGGCGTAAAGGTGGCCGGATCGACCATCTGCACGCTCACCAAGCGGTCGGCGTCCGGGAACGAGAACCCGCGCAGCAGGACCCCGTTGACGACGGCAAATTGCGTGGTGACGGCACAGATGCCGAGCGCGAGCACGGCGACGGCGAGGAAGCAAAATCCCCGTTCCTTGCGCAGCACGCGCAACCCGATGCGAATATCCTGCAGAAAAGTATCCAATCCCATGAGACGTAAAACGACTGGGAGAGGCTGCGGGACCGCTCACCGCAGGCAGAGTCGGGCGACTATATCAATTGGGGTGCGGGGAGGCAGTTGGACCGCAAGGATATAAGATTGACCCCTTTGGCTCGGGTTACTGGAAGATGAATTCCTGTTGGACTTTGACGAAGGTGGGGTGGCCGTCGCGGGTGGGTCGGGAGTAGCGGCTGCGGGTGAGCAGGAGGGTGGCATTGATGGCGACGTCGTCGTTGTCACGCTCGAGGGCAGAGGGGAAGCGGGCTTTGCCGGTGGGATCGATGTAGAACTCGAGCAGACAGCGCCCGGTCGCGCCCAACACCGTGCCTTCGGCGCGGATGCGACTGGTGGGCGGCAGCCCTTTGAGTGGCTCGTCCAACTGCTCCCGGGGGCTTTCGCCATATTCAAACGACGAGGCCGACGAGGCGTAAACGCGACGGTCGGCGGCATCGGAGGCCGAGCTGCCGAACGGCCGCACACTGAGCCCCATCTGCCAGGCCCGTTGCTCGGGATCGTAAAAACGCACCGTGACTGTCGCCCGACTACGCACCGGCTGTCCGTCCTGCTGGGCCGGTTCCAATTCGGCGGCGAGTAAGGTTTCGGTGGCGGTAGGAATCAGGTCCCGGTGATTGCTCGCCACGGCCATCAGGTCGAAAACTGTGCCGTCTTCGCCCAGATCGATGAAAAAGGTCACGTAAGGGTTATCGATCAGGAGTCCACGCAACTCCGCCGGCACCGGCGTCTTGAGCGATCCCCTCACTGTAATCGGCGTGTCCTGCGCCGACAGGTTCCCGACTACGACGAGCAGCAACGAAAGTCGGCAAAGCCAAACAAATGCAGAGCCGACCGGAGCACAAAACGGAGGAGGGGACGACAGGGGTAAATCGCGCATGGCGGGCGAGGATGCTGGCAGTGCAACATTATGCAACAGCGGTCTTTCGACCGCCTCTGCGCTCGCCTATTCTAGCCCGATCCAGGTGATAGCCGGCAATCCGCAGTCACTCAGTCGCATTCCGATGGTTTGGCGCATCGCCAGGCGCAGCGCGCATCGCCCCAATTTGCTTCCAAGGAGGCGCATGGGGGTCGGCCACCGGCGGCAACCGGCTCGCGAAAACGCCGGGAGGGGATTGAAGCGGGGAAATTTCCTCGGGTCAGGCGCTTGACAAGGGCGGGGCGGGGATTTTGCCTCCGCCTTCCCACTGAACGGCAGGGTAGCTCAGGGGTAGAGCAGAGGACTCATAAGCCTTTGGTCGCGGGTTCAAATCCCGCCCCTGCCACCATTTTTGCCGCAGGCAAAAATGCTGACTTCAGAAGCGGCCGAGGCCGCTCAACTCCGTAAGAGGGATTTTCACCCGCGATCGCGGGTGTCTGGCAATTCTGCCCGAAAACGGGCGGAAAATGACCGCCGAAGCTTTGGCGGAGGAGGGCTGAGCGTGGCCAGGCGATAGAGGCGGATCGGCCCCGGGGGCGCGCTCGGGTTGCCGGCGTCGATGCTGAGAGGCAACCGGGAGCGGCCGACACGGCCGCTGCTACATCCAGACAGACGGCAATAAACGAGCCAGAAGGACGCTGACGCCGCCCGGAGGTCGGCGTCCACCCCGGAGGATCTGTGTTTTTTCGTGATGGGGTCCTGTTCGCGCTGCCTCACGGGTGGAGGATGGGCATCTGCGGAGAGTGGGTCCTGCAGGCGACCACGTTGTCGAGGCCCTCCAACGCGGCTACTTCACCCTCGCCGGATTGGGGTGGCGCGCTCCGCACTTCGTCCCAGACACGAACTGAATCAGGGAACCTAACAATGGGAAGCGAAGTCCCAACGGGTCGTTCTTCGATCGGCTGGCCAACCACCTCAATACCTACCCCTCATGAAAAAGACTGCGCTGCTCGCCTCGTTCCTTTCACCCTTGTTGCTGCTTTCCGGCTGTATGGTCGGATACCAATCCCATGGCGTGAACGGCGGACATTCCTTCAGCCGCACCGGCCCCGATACTTTCGACGTGAGTTACCAATCGAACACGTCGCTCTACCAGGACCAGCTGCATGACTACTGCATGCTGCGCGCGGCGGAGGTGGCGATCGAGTATGGCTTCACCCATTTCGCGGTAGAGGGAGAGCTCTACAGTCAGGTAACCCAGTATATGCCGACCACGAGCACCACCACGGTCACCGTGCCGCCGGCAGCGGGATCGTCGTCTGGGTCCTCGTCCTCCGGCAGCGGTTCGAGTGGCGGCTCTGCCTCAGCAAAACCGACCACCGCCACCGTGACCACAACCGGTGCCACTCCCATGGCATTTCCGGTCTTCACGCTGCGGATCAAGTGCTACCCAACGTTTCCGACGGCCACACCGCACACCGGCATCGTCTGGGACGCCGAGGATGTGCGCGAGGAGATGGCCGCGAAATACGGGATTCCGTTGTATTGAGGAGGCAGGACTTGCCCTGCCTTAAATCCTAAATCCTAGGGACTAAATCCTAAGTTCTGGTTCTTACGGCCAGCACCTAGCGACCAGTCCCCAGCCCCTAGCTTCCGCCTACCGCTTTGCGCCTACCGCCTGGAGCCCCTTGGTGCCGACGTAGGCTTCGAGTTCGGCGATGGCTTGGGCGGGGCCGTCTTCGGCGCGGAGTTTTGTCGCTATCTCGGTCGCGCGTTCGGCGCGAGTGGGATCGGCCAAAAGTTTGTCGAGGGCGTGGTGGAGGTTTTCCGGCCACCAGGTTTTGCCAAGGCGCTGGCCCACGCCGAGGCGTTCCATTTCCATGCCGAAGAAGGTTTGGTCGCCGATGTGCGGGACGATGATCTGCGGTTTGCCGGCGTGCAGGGCACTGGCGGTGGTGCCGGCGCCGCCGTGATGAATGATGGCGCTGGCGTGGCGGAAAAGTTGGTCGTGCGAGACCTTGCCGATGACTTTGATGTGCGACTCGTCGCCGAGACGGGGGAACTGCGCCCAGCCGCGCTGCACGATGATTTTGCGGTCGCTCGGCCAGTGGCGCACGAAGCGCTCCATGAAGGCGCCGGCGTGTTCGTAGACCATGCTGCCGAAGGAGACGATGGGCACGGGCTGGCCGCCGGTGAAGGCGGCGACTTCGGCGTCGAGGGCGTCGTCGGTGGGCGCCTGCCAGCGGCAGTAGCCAGTGAAGCGGAAGCGGTCGTCGATCTGCGCGTCGGGGCGACGGAAGAGGGCGTCGGGCAGGGTGACGATTACGCGATCGGCGGGCTTGGAGAAGAAGTTGCGCACCTTGGGCAGACCGGCGGCGCGGAGGGAGGGGGCAACCGTGCGGTTGATGACGCGATCGACGATGGCGTTGGCCGATTGCCAGAGCCAGCGGTTCCAGGCGCGACGGGTGCGGCGTCCGAGCCAGGCGGGAGAGGGGAGGTTTTCGGGCGGGTAATCCGGTGAGGGGATGACGTGGGGCGCGAAGGCGAGGGTGGCAAAGGGCACGCCGTGACGGTCGGCGATGCCTTTGTTCATCGGGAAGAGGTAGGACGAGACGACCAGGTCGGTGCCGGGCATGGCGGCGTCCATGCGCCGGATCATCTCGGGGATGTATTTGTGGGCGCCGACGTAGAGCTCGCGGAGCTGGTAGATGGGCGTGCGGATCTTTTGCAGGCGGCCCATCCAGTAGCTGAGGTCGGCCTGTTCCCAATCGGGGCAGAGCGGCAGGAACTCGATGCCGGCGGCTTCGACGTCGGCCTGATAGTGAGGGATGGTGGCGAAGCGCACGCTGTGGCCGGCGCGTTGCATGGCGACCGCCAACGCGATGACCGGGTAGATGTCGCCGGTGGAGCCGTGGGACGTGAGGATGACCCGCATGACCGACGCTTGGCGGACGGAAGGTCCGGGGGCGAGGCGAGCGTAGTTACTTTTGCGTGACGCATATGCCGCGGCGAGCGCGGCTAAATCCTAAATCCTAGGCACTAAATCCTAAATCAGGATGCGGGGTGGGTGGATGGGGGGGGAGTGAACCACAGTTTGCATAGATTCCACAGATTGGCGGACTGGATAGCAAGGTGGACGCGGACGTCCTCGGCCGCGTGTTGCGGTGGGTCGGCGGCGGTGGAGCGGTCTGTGAACTCAGTGGTTAGAATCTCACTGCCTCTCCGCCGGTGGATCGGTATCTGTGCTTATCTGCGCGATCTGCGGTTAAATCTCGCGGTCTCCTCGGAAGGGCGGAAGCGGTGAGCGAGGTTGGAGCGGTCCATGCGAGTGAGCTCGTGCATGGGCAGGGTTTTTCTTAACCGCAGATAACCCAGATGGTCGCAGATCCAGCAGCGAATCAGGACGACCCGCTTGGGGCTCTGATGCTGTGATGATTTGAGACCACCCCGCCGTCTCCGATTCTCTGCAAGACGCGGCCGGGGACGTCCGCGTCCACCTTTTGTGGCGACTACAGGTCGGAGTTTTCTGTGAAATCTGTGGTTATGATCTCACTGCCTCACCGCCGGTGGATGAGTATCTGCGCCGCTCTTCGTGATCTGCGGTTATTGCCCGCGGTTTCGTTCCTTGTCAGGGGGCTTTGGGGAGGTCCTCGAGGATGGCTTGGAGTTCCATGGCCGGGTCTTCGTGGTCCTGGGCGATGGCGAGTTGGAGGGCGTTTTCGAGGACGGGACGGGCGGCGGTGATGTCGCCTTGTTTGAGCAGGAGTTTGCCGAGGAGGATGCGGGGCATCATCCAGTCGGCTTTGGCTGCGGCACAGGTCTGATAATGAGGGATCGCGAGGGTTGGGTCTTCACCGGCTTCGAGCGCTTGGGCGAGGCTGAACCGGAACATGACGTTATCCGGCTGTTGTTCGACGAGGGTGGTGAAACGGGCAATGCGATCGGCGGACATGAAAAGGTGTGAGGGGCGCTCAATCGACGGCGATGAGCACGGCGGTGGAGTTGTCGGGGGCGCCGCGGTCGTTGACGAATTCGATGAGGTTGGCGAGGCGCTGTGAGAGCGGTTCCTCGCCGTTGAGCAGCCCCGGGAGTTCGGTGTCGGGGATGACGCGGGAAACGCCGTCGGTGGCGAGTAGGAGGATGTCGCCGGAGCGCAGGGTTTCCTCGGCGACGTCGACTTCGGGCGGTTCGGGTTGGCCCATGCAGCGGGTGAGTGCGGAGAGTTGATGCTCGTCAAAATCCATCGGCGGCCGGGCCCCGGATTTGGCGAGGTCGTTGCCGAGCGAGTGGTCCTCGGTGAGCATTTGGGCTTCGCCGTTGCGCACGAGGTAGCAGCGGGAGTCGCCCACGTGAGCGAGGAAGAGGCGGTCGCCTTTGATCGCGGTGCACACGACGGTGGTGCCCATGCCGAGACCGGGACTGACGCGGCGGCCGAGATCGAGCACCTGCTGGTTGGCTTCGTGGAGAACCGGAACGAGATCGGCGGCGGTTTTGAGCGAGGCGAAGGCGGGGAGCTGAGCCTCGATCGCGTCGATGCAGGATTGGGCGGCGGCGGCGCCGCCGGGGAGTCCGCCGATACCATCGGCCACGACGTAGACGCCGGCCTCATCATCGCGCAGGAAGCGGTCCTCGTTCTGGCGGCGAACGCGTCCGATGTCGGTGATGGCGGCAGTGCGCAAGGCGATGGGGGGCGTTTCCGGCACGGCGGCGGATAGTGACGGTTTGCGTTGGTTGGGCAAGCCGGTGTTGCGGCGGAAGGAGAGAGTGCTACAGGGATTTTTCTTAACCGCAGATCACGCAGATGGTCGGAGACCGGGCTGCCGCCTCCGATCCACTGCCAGACACGGCCGGGGACGTCCGCGTCCACCTTTGAGCTGACTCGACGTCGATGTTTCCTGCGTGAGCTGCGGTTGGACCTTGCGGTCTATTCGAAGGGCAGGAAGCGGTGGTCGCGGTTGGTGCGGTCCATGCGGGTGAGGTCGTGCATGGGCAGGCTTTCGATGAACCAGCGTCCGTAGGGCTTTTGCACGATGCGCGCGTCGAGCAAGGTGACGATGCCGCGGTCGGTGGCGGAACGGATGAGGCGGCCGACACCTTGGCGGAACTTCATCAACGCTTCGGGCAGCGTGAGTTCGTTGAAGGGGTTGCCGCCGCGGTCGCGGATCCATTCGGTGCGCGCCTCCAGCACGGGATGCGTGGGCACTTCAAAGGGCAGGCGGGTGATGATGACCTGAGAGAGCGCGGGGCCGGGGATGTCGATGCCCGTCCAAAAACTGTCGGTGCCGAGCAACACGGCGTTGCCGGCGTCGCGCATCTCTTGGGCGAGGGCGGTGCGGGAGAGTTGAGCGCCTTGGCAAAGCAGGGGGCGCCCGGCTTTGGCCAGGATGGGCTCCAACGCGGTCGCGACGTGGCGCAGGTCGGCGTAGCTGGTGAAGAGCACGAGCGAGCCGCCGGAGACGCGTTGCACGCAATAGGCGATGTAGTCGGTGAGCACATCGAGCGCGAGGCGGGCCTGGTCGCGCGTGGGAAGCGGGATGTCGGTTGCGACGAAGGCGCGGAAGTTGCGCGCGTAATCGAAGGGCGAGTGTTCAATCGCGCCGGGCACCTTGTCCGCCCCTATGCGTTTCTTAAACGGATCGATGCGACCGGCGAGGGCGAGGGTGGCGCTGGTGCAGGTGATGGAGGTGCCTTTGCCGAACAACTCGTCGCGCAGGAAAGGCGCGATGTCGATGGGCGCGGTGCGCAGCGTGATGATGGTTTGACGGCGACCGGAGCGCTCGAGCCAATAGACGTGCTGATCGGAATCGGCGACGGAGAGGAAGCGGCGGATGCTGGTCTGGTAGGTGCCGATGCGACGCGCGTGCTCGAGCAGGATGTCGCGTTCGCGGCCATCATCGAGGTCGTCGGCCCGCTTGCGGACGGAGCGATGCAGCGCGCCGAGCGGTCCCTCCAACCAGGGCTCGGCGAAACCTTCCTCACGAACGCGCACGACGGATTGTTGCAGGAGAAGTTTGTCGTGGAGGAAGGCGAAGAACTGGGTGGCGGCTTCGAGGGCGTCCTCGACGAGCTGGCGGTCGGCGGGGCCGCCGTGTTTGACCAGGAGGCCTTTGCGGGTGCGCGGATTGTAGAGCTGTTTGAGCATGCGGTCGGTGCCGTAGGAGCTCAGGTGCAGGCCGCAGTGTTCGGTGGCGACGGAGGGCACGGTGTGGGCCTCGTCGAGCACCACAAAATCATCGGGGAAGAGCACGCCGCGCGCCCCGCTCGGTTCCCCGGCACCGGCGGAGATGTGGGTGAAAAGCAGCGAGTGGTTGAGGATGATGACGTGCGCCTCGCGCAGGCGGTGACGGGCGCGTTGGTAGAAGCAGGACTCGTGGTTGCAGTATTTGCGCGAACAGGACGAAGAGTCGGCGTTGACCATCTCCCAAACGTCGGGCGACGGCGGCGGGGTGAGTTCGTGGCGCAGGCCGGTTTCGGTCGAGCCGGCCCAGACGGCGATGCGCTGGAGTTCGCTGTGTTCGGTGCTGGCGAAGAGTTCCTGTTTGTCGCGCAAGGCGCTGGCGAGGCGCGTGGTGCAGAGGTAGTTGGCTTTGCCGACGAGGACGGCCGATTTGAAATTGGCGTATGGCTCCATGCGCTCGTCGCTCGAAAAGACGCGGCGGCAGAGTGGCAGGTCCTTTTTGTCGAGCTGCTCCTGCAGCGCGATGGTGTGGGTGGAGACGATGAGTTGGCGCTGTTGGTCGACTGCTTGGATGATGCCGGGCAGGAGGTAGGCGAGGGACTTGCCGACGCCGGTGCCGGCCTCGAAGAGCAACGGTTCGTCGGTCGACTGGGCGGCGGCGACCGCGCGGGCCATGCTGTCTTGCTGGGGGCGATACTCGAGCTCGAGCGCGGAGGTCAGCACGCCGTCCTCGGAGAACAAATACGGCACCAGCTCCGGCGCGTGGGAAGGCGGCGGAGGCGGAGGCAGGGAGTCGTCGTATTCGGAGAGGCCGATCATGCGCGAACGCGGAGGAATCGGGGACCGTCACGAAAGGCGAGCAGAGCTGCAATTCGGATTTGCCGACTACGACGAATTGAAGACTTTAGGATGTATGGCAAAGTCCACAGCTTCACCGAGTTGGGCGGAGGCGTTGGCCGAGTTTTTGCACGGCACGCCCGGGGTGGAGGCATTGCGAGTCGATCGCAATGCCCGCAAGGTTGCAGTCGCGACCTTGGGCGAGGTGGATGAAGGTCTTTTGCGAGAGCGACTGCGCGCCGTGATGGAGGCGTTGGAAGCCAAATGGGAGGCCGAGGATGCGCGGGCCAGCGAGGCGGGGGCGGTGGTGCCGACGGCCTTCCAAGTGGAGGAGACCGCGGAGGGCACGCAGATGAGTGGGCCGACCTGCTCGACTGCGCCGCGCTTCTGGCGGTGGCGAGAGTTTGCCTGGCCGGAGCCCGCCGAGGATGGCGAAGTCGACGATGATGGTCACGACCACGAGGAGGACTGGCGCTTGCTGGCGGGGTTGGCCGGAGCCTGCGGCGTGTTTGGTATCGCGGCCTGGGTGGCCGAGCATGTCGTCGAAGCTTCGCCGATGGTGGTGTGGGTGTTGGCTGGTATTGCGCTGATCACCGGCGGTTGGGATGCGGCCATCGATTCGTGGGAGAACATCCGGCACAAGAAATTGGATATCCACTTTCTGATGCTCGCCGTGGCGGTGGGCGCGGTGGCGATCGGGGCTTGGGAGGAAGCGGCGCTGTTGCTCTTTCTCTTCTCGGCGTCGGGCGCGATGGAGGCGTTTGCGATGGATCGCACCCATCGGGAGGTGGATGCCCTGCTGAAGAGTGCGCCGAAGCAGGCATTGCGCGTCGAGGCCGACGGCCGTGAGGTCGAGGTGCCGGTCGAGGCATTGGCCATCGGTGATCACGTGCGGGTGAAGCCGGGCGGCGCGTATCCGGCGGACGGTCGGGTGTTGTCGGGCAAGAGTGCCAGTGATGAGTCGACGCTGACCGGCGAATCGGTGCCGGTCGACAAAGGCGAGGGCGACGACGTGTTCAGCGGCACGCTCAACCTGTGGGGATCGGTCGTGTTTGCAGTGGAGCGACTGCCGGCGGAGAGCACGCTGCAGAAGATCATCCGCCTCATCCAAAAGGCGCAGAAGCTACGGGCGCCGAGCGAACGGTTTACCGACAAGTTTGGCGGCACCTACACGCTGCTGGTCTTGGGGATCTGCTCCGTGATGTTTTTGGTGTGGTGGCTCGGCTTTGGGCTGAGCCCCTTTGTGAACATGGGAGAACAGACCTCGGCGTTTTATCGAGCAATGACGCTGCTCGTGGTGATGAGCCCGTGTGCGCTGGTCCTTTCGATTCCGTCGGCGGTGCTGGCGGCGATCGCGTGGGGCGCGCGACACGGCGTGTTGTTCCGCGGGGGCGGCGCGATCGAAAAGCTGGCCGAAGTCAGCACGGTGGCGCTGGACAAAACCGGCACGCTGACCACTGGCGAATTGACCGTTGTCGGCTATGAGAGTCTGCCTGCCGGACGGGAGACCGAGGTGATGGAACTGGCGCTGGCGCTCGAGGCCAACTCGGAACATCCCATCGCGCGGGCCATCGTGAAGGATGCCCGCCAGCGCGGGGTGCAGGAACGCAAGGTGGACGAGTTCAACTCTCTGACCGGGCAGGGCGTGCGCGGTCGACTGGGCGAGAGCAAGGTGCTGCTCGGCCGTCGTGAATTATTGGATACGGGTCCGCTGGCACAATGGGCGCAGGACCTGCCGCCGGCCCCACCGGAGTTTGCGGAAGTGTGGGTGGTGAGCGACGACTTGGTCGGTCGCGTGCTGCTCAAAGACGAGATTCGCGAGGCGTCGGGAGAGGTGCTGGCGCGGCTGCATGCGATGGGGCTGAAGTCGGTGATGTTGACCGGCGATCGACGCCAGACGGCCGAGAAGGTGGCCGAGACGCTCGGCATCGGCGAAATCCGCGCCGGGCTTTCGCCGGAGGGCAAAGTGGCGGCGATCGGTGAACTCAAGGCCGGCGGCCGGCGGGTGGCCATGGTCGGCGACGGCGTGAACGATGCCCCGAGCTTGGCGGCGGCCGATGTGAGTGTCGCCATGGGCGCGCGCGGCAGCGACGCCGCGCTGGAGCAGGCCGAGGTGATCCTGATGGAGGACCGCATCGAGAATGTGTTGTCGGCGATGCGTTTGAGCCGGCGAGCCAAAGCTGTGATCCGGCAAAATCTCGCCATCTCGCTCGGCGTGGTGGTGCTGATGGCGCTCGCCTCGATCGCAGGCATCGTGCCGCTCGGTGTTGGTGTGGCCGCGCATGAAGGCAGCACGGTGGTGGTGTGCCTCAACTCGCTGCGCCTGTTGTTGGGGCGAAATTCGGGGTAGCTGCCCGGATATCGGAGCTTGAGTTAACCGGTCTGGCGCGGAACAAAAGAGGTGAGCTGGCCACTCCTTCTACTCCGATAGTCTCTAACCGAGGACCTCTACCCATGAAATCGATCGTTGTGAGCCTGGCCGTTTTGAGCGCCGTGCTGAGCACCGGCTGCACCTTGCCCTCCAGTCAACCCATGGTCGATCGCGCCCAGGTAGGCGTCGTGCAAACGCTCGATCTCGGCAAAGTCGTGCGGGTGCGCAACGTGGTGATCGATGGCGAGCGCACGATTCTGGGTCTTTCGGGCGGCGGTTCTCTGGGGGCTGCTGCGACCTATCCGGGAGCTGGAGCAGGTGCAGGCGATTATGTGGTGCAAGCTGCCGCCGGTATTGTGGGCGCGGTCGCGGGTTCGGCGGTGGAGGAGGCTGCCACGCGCAAGCCGGCCCAGGAGCTGACCATCCTGTTGGATTCCGGGTCGACGGTCATTCTGGTGCAAGAAACCGAGGACGGAGTCTTTAAAGAGGGCGACCGGGTGCAGGTGAACAGCGGCGGCTGGGGCCAAGCCACGGTGCGCATCGCGATCAATTGAGCCGAAGCCCACGGACGTTGCGCCCCATGCATCGGACCATGTTCAAAACCGATCCGCGGCGAGCCCGTGGTTTGGCGCTCGGATTAGCGGCGACGGTCGTCGCGCTTGCGGGGGCAGGCTGCGAGAGCACCACCGGCAACAGCAGCAGCGGCAAGGCGAGCGCTTCGAATCAGGCGGCGTCGCCCATGGTCGCTCGCACGGTGACTGACGAAGAAGCGGCGCATCGAGCGCGTTTGGCCGAGGAGCACTGGGACGGGCGGGGCACGAAGAAGGTGGATTTTGGGCGGGTAGTGGAGTCCCGCCCAGTGACCATCGATGGCACCAACACGGGCTACGGCACCATGGGTGGCGCGCTCACGGGGGCGATCGCGGCGCGACCCAAAACGGCGGCACCAAAGGATCTGGTGGTCGCCGTCGCCGGCACCGTGACCGGCGCGGTCGCGGGTCGGAAATACGAGGAAATGATGACCATGCGGGAAGGGCAGGAGGTCATGGTGCGACTGGAGGACGGATCCATTGTGGTCGTCACCCAGGGTGCAGAGGACGGTTTTTTCGAAACCGGCGACGTTGTAAAAATCGTCCATGGCGAACGCGGGGCTTATGTCTCGCTGACCAACCCGGACGAACGTGCGACGATTAAAACGGCCGAAGCCAAACGCCGCGCTACGGGCGCTTGGTATGAGGGACCGACCGGCGCGGATCAGCGCGGCAATCCTTAGCTTCCGATTGGCGCACTCGGGGCGGCGGTGCGCTCGCCGGATCAGTTGACGATGTTCACCCAGTCGCCGGGACGCACCCGTTCATAGAGGTCGATCATCTCGAGGTTGCTCAGGAGCACACAACCACCGCTGGCGGGACGGCCCAGGCGGTCTTCGTGATTGGTCCCGTGAATGTAAATGTAGCGGTCGTAGGAATCGACTTTGCCCCCGGAGTTGTAACCCGGCTCGAGGCCGCGCAGCCAGAGGATGCGGGTCGTCACGAGGTTGCCTTCGTTTTCCGCGGCGCTGAGTTCGTTGAAATGGTGCCCGGTGGGGATGCGGCTCTTGAAGACCATGCCCGGCGGCTGTCCGGCGCCGATTCGCTCGGCGATGAGGTGAAGACCGCGTGGGGTGCCGAGGGAGTCCTTCTGGTTGGAGGGAGGCCGCGAGCTGGTCGACACGGTGTAGCGTTTGATGCAGTCGGCCCCTTGGTATAGGTGCATGGACTGGTTGTTAATGCTCACGTGAAGCAAACGTTCTGCGGGCTTGATGCCGAGCGCGTCGGCACTTTGTGTGGCTAGTTCCCAAGGAGACTCCATCTTGAATAATCAGAGCTATGTTGTCGGAATCGTCGGTGCCTCTGGTGCCGTCGGTCAAGAGCTGGTGCGGCTAATGCACGAGCGTAACTTTCCCCTGTCGCGGCTGCGCCTGTTCGCTTCCGCGCGCTCCGCCGGCAAAAAGCTGACGGTCGGGGACGAAACGATCGAGATCGAGGAAGCCAAACCGGGCGTCTTCGCCGATGTCGATGTGGCCTTCTTCGCCGCCGGGGGCAGCGTGACCCGCGCCCTCGCGGAAAATGCCGTGGCGGCCGGCTGCCTCGTGATCGATAAGAGCTCCGCGCTGCGCATGCGCGACGACATCCCGCTGGTGGTGCCGGAAATTAACCCGGAGAAACTCACCGGCCACAAGGGCATCATTGCCAACCCCAACTGCTCGACGGCCGTCATGCTCATGGGCCTCTGGCCGCTGCACCAACTCTTCGGCGTGAAGCGCATCATCGTCTCCACGTTCCAATCGGTCTCCGGTTCCGGCGCCGAGGCCGTGCGCGAACTTGAGTCGCAAGTGCTCGCCTCCGTCCATGGCGACCCGATCAAGCGCAAGGTCTACGCGCCGTATCAAATCGCTTACAACTGTATCCCGCAGGTCGATACCTTCGGCGAGGACGGCTACACCGGCGAAGAGACCAAGATGGCGCAGGAGTCGCGCAAGATTATGGGGCTGCCGGACCTCAAGGTGTCCGCCACCTGCGTGCGCGTGCCGGTCGTGCGGGCACACTCGGTGTCCGTGTGTGCTGAGTTTGAGCGCCCCGTCGACCTTGCCCAGGCGCGTGAAGCCATCGCGGCGTTCCCGGGAGCGGAGCTGGTTGACGAACCGGCCGAGCGCAAATACCCGACGCCGCTCGACTTCGCCGAGAAGGTGAAGTGCGGAGTGGGGCGCCTGCGCATCGACACCGCCATGGACAACGCCCTGTCGTTTTGGGTCACCGGCGACAACCTCTGGAAGGGCGCCGCGCTCAACGCGGTGCAGAACGCCGAGCTCATGATCGAGCGCGGTTGGCTCAAACCCAAGGCTGCCAATTGATATACCTGCGATCGGTGGCCCGGGCTTTACCTGTGTAAATAACCCTTGTCAGTCAGTCCATCGACCCGCTTAGCTCATCCTTCGGTCCGGACGCCTAGCTCAGCTGGTTAGAGCATCTCGTTTACACCGAGAGGGTCGGGGGTTCGAGTCCCTCGGCGTCCACCAGCCGGTTTCGCCTATGGCGGACAGGCTGTTCTCGACCGTTTCTACTCCACAGTCCTCCACTTCAAACCTCCAATCATGCGACACACGATCTCTGTCCTCGTTGAGAACAAGTTCGGTGTTTTGGCTCGTGTTGCCGGGATGTTCTCCGGCCGCGGCTTCAACATCGACTCCCTTAACGTCGCGCCTACCCACGACGCGGCCCTGTCTCGCATCACGGTAGTATTGAAGGGAGACGACTCCTCGCTCGATCTCGCGATCAAGCAGCTGCGCAAGCTCATCAACGTGGTCGAGGTCACCGACTTCACCAAGGACCAAGCCGTCCTGCGCGAGCTGTTGCTCGTGAAGGTGGAGGCCGACGCCAAGGTCCGCTCCGAGATCATGCAGATCTGCGACATCTTCCGCGCCAAGATCGTGAACGTGGCGACCCACGAGGTCATCATCGAGCTCACCGGCGACGAAGGCAAAGTGGCCGCGTTCCTCGGCCTGATCGAACCCTTCAAGGTCACCGAACTGGCCCGCACCGGTCAGCTCGCGCTCACCCGCTGATTTTCCAGAACCCCACACCCATTCCCAAAAAACCAAACCATGCCCGCCAAAGTATACACTGACAAAGACGCCGATCTTGGCCTCTTCAAAGACAAGACGATCGCCGTGCTCGGCTATGGCTCCCAAGGCCACGCGCACGCCCTCAATCTGAAGGACTCCGGCGTAAACGTCATCATCGGCCTCTACAAAGGCTCCAAGTCCGCCGCCGTGGCGAAGAAGCAGGGCTTCAAGGTCGTGGAAACCGCCGAGGCGGTGCGCCAGGCCGACGTCATCATGGTCGGTCTGCCGGACATGAAGCAGGCCGACATCTACGAGGCCGACATCGCCCCGAATCTCACCAAGGGCAAGACGCTGCTCTTCTCGCACGGTCTCGCCGTGCACTTCGACCTCATCAAGCTCCCCGAGGACGTCGACTGCATCATGGTCGCCCCGAAGGGTCCGGGCCACATGGTTCGCCGCCTCTATCAAGAGGGCAAGGGCATGCCGGCGCTGATCGCCGTCGCCCAGAACAAGTCCCGCAAGGCCAAGAAGACCGCCCTCGCTTGGGCCAAGGGCATCGGTTCCACCCGCGCGGGTGTGCTCGAGACCACCTTCAAGGAAGAGACCGAGACGGACCTCTTCGGCGAGCAGGCCGTGCTCTGCGGCGGCGCTTCCGCGCTGGTGCAGGCGGGCTTCGAGACCCTCGTTGAGGCCGGTTACCAGCCCGAGATGGCTTACTTCGAGTGCTTGCACGAGCTGAAGCTCATCTGCGACCTCATGTATGAGTCCGGTATCGCCGGCATGCGTTTCTCGATCTCCGAGACCGCCAAGTTCGGTGACATCACCCGCGGCCCGCGCGTGATCAACGCCAAGACCAAGGTCGAGATGAAGAAGATCCTGAAGGAGATTCAGACCGGCAAGTTCACCAAAGAGTGGGTCAAGGAATACAAGGGCGGCCTCAAGAACTACAACAAGCTGCTCAAAGCCGGTGAAAAGCACCCGATCGAGAAGACCGGTGCCCGCCTGCGCGGCATGATGCCCTGGATGGCCAAGAAGAACATCAAGGGTGTCGCGGCCAGCTACTAAGCGCCTAGCTCCCCGTTCGTAAACACTTCCGGCCACGCCGGGTAGCAGGTTGCTCTTGCTGCTCGGCGTGGCCTTGTTGTTTCTGGATATTTCGCCGCTCGGTTCCCGGCTTTCTCTTTCAGTTTCCCGACCACCACATGCCGACTCTCACCATTGCCACCCGCAAGAGCCCACTCGCGCTCGCGCAAACCAACATGGTCGCCGCCGCGCTGCACGAATTGCTCGGTTTCGACATCCAGCTGATGCCGATCGTCACCACCGGCGACAAACAGACGGCTTGGTCACTGGAAAAGCGGGGCGGGAAGGGGCTTTTCACCAAGGAGCTGGAGCAGGCGCTGCTGGAAGGCCGCGCCGACCTCGCGGTGCACAGCGCCAAGGATCTCCCCGGCGACCAACCGGAGGGCCTCGAGATCGCCGGCTACCTGCCGCGGGCCGATCCGCGCGACGTGCTCATCGTGCGCGACGGAATCGAGGCCCCGGCGACCATTGCCACCAGCAGCCCGCGCCGTCGCCTGCAATTGGGCATGCTGTATCCGGATGCTGAATTCACCGAGATCCGTGGCAACGTCGACACCCGCCTGCGCAAGATCGCCCATGATCACGTGGCCGACGCCACCGTCCTCGCCGCGGCCGGACTTGGGCGGCTCGGCATCGGCGGTTGGGAAGGGCTTGAGTTTCGGGTGCTCGGTTTCGAATCGATGGTGCCGGCCGTCGCGCAGGCGGCGATCGCCGTGCAATGCCGCGCCGGGGAGGGGGCGGCGTGGGCGAAGTGCTTCCATCCGACGACGTCCCGTCGGGTCGAATTGGAGCGCGCGTTCCAGACGCAACTCGGGGGAGGGTGCCATACCGCGTTGGGGGTGCATGTCACCTCAGACACATTATGGTTCTTTCATGATGGGGTCGGATTGCGTAGTTTACCCCTCTCTGACGCAGAAATTGATACCCCCCATGACACCTCTGCTAAGTTTTTGGCGCATTTTGGTTTATCGAACTAAGTAGTTTCCCTGCTTGAGCGACTAGACCCGAATGGCCTTAAAAAGGCGCATGCATAGGGATAATCACCTAGACTTTTACCCGCTTGATGCCTTTTCTTGGCGAAAGACTGATCCTATCATGAAGAAACTAACCTCCTTGCTCCTCACCGGCTTACTGGCCGCCTTGGTGTTTTCGAGCAGCGGTAGTGACGCTCACGCGCAGCGTTTCCCCACTGTCGGTTACAACCCGAACGATCAAACGGTGGAGGGTGATGCGCCTCTGTTCTGGTTCCACACCGTCACGGTGACGGCTCCCAATCGCCTGACCTCCGAGGTTCAACCGAATCTGGTGTGGCGTGTGATTTCGGCCCCCGAGGGCGTCGATGACGCGACGGCGCTCAGCTACGTTTCGACGATCAATTTGCCCTCCGAGTCCGCTCTGCCGGCCAGCTGGATTGCCACCGGTCAGAACCGGGATGAGGCTCAGGTCGAGCAATGGATCAACAACGAGATCGCGCTCCGCGGTCCGGCTCCCGAGCCTTTCTCTTTCACCGCCCCGCTGCAGCGCTTGGCGGTCGGCATCTACTTCCGCGGCCCGGAAGATGCCGTCGCGGGCGACTACGCCTACGGTCTGCGTTTTGAAGGCTTCCCGGGCGAGGCCTCCGAGCCGGGCGGCACCGGCACCGTGCTTAATGACGCCACTTACATCAATGTGTTCGTCATCAACCCGATTTCCGGCGAGCCCCCGACGGTGGCCATAGCCTCCCCGGGTGACGGCGCCGAATACGTTTACACCGTGGGCGGTCCTCCGGTCATCGTGCCGATCGAAGCCACCGGTGCGGCCATCGAAGGCTACGAGGTCACCGACCTGACCGTTTCGGTCAGCGACCGCGGCGTGCTCAACCCGAGCGAAATCACTTACACCGATCTCAACACGATCCTCGCGCGAGGCGTGGCCGATCTGGGCTACACCGAAGCCGGTCTCTACACCGTGACCGCGACCGCGACCAACAGCATCGGCGAAGCCGTGGCCACGACCGACTTCAGCATCATTCGCGTGGTGCCGCCGCCTACCATCTCGATCATCGAGCCGCTCAAGCCCTCGGTGCACGTCTACAGCTACACGTTGGGCGTCGATGCCGGTGCTTCCATTCCTTACCTCGTCAACGCGACCACTCTCGAAGACGGCGGTCCGGTAGAGGGTATTCAATCCCTCGAGCTCACCCGCGACGGCACCCCGATTTCACTGTCGGGATGGACGGTGGGTGACCTCAATGCCTTTGGCTCCGCCTCGGAAGTGATTGCTGAAGAGGGCATCTACACCCTGACCGCGACCACCACCACGGCGCACGGCACGGCCACCACCTCCTCGACCTTCCAAGTGGTTGCCCTGCTGCCGGAACCGGAAGTGACCATCACGACCCCCGGCGACGGTGACAGCTTCACCCGCTTCCAAGGCGGACCGGAGACGGAGATCCCCTTCACCTTCGAAGGTGGCGTTTCTTGGGGCGGCATCGAGACGGTCGAAGTCACCGTGCTCGACAGCGAAGGTCAGCCGGCCAACGCCAGCTCCACCTTCACGGGGCTCATGACGGGTTCCATTTCCGGCGAGGGCGTGATTCGCACCACGGTCGCGGATACCTTCACCATCAAAGTGACCGTCACCAGCGAAGGCGGCTCTGCCACCGATAGCATCGCGATTTCCGTGAATGAACTGATGGCCGATCCCCCCGCTATCACGATCAACACGCCGGTCGACGGCTCTGAATTCAGCTTCGATTTCGGCGGCCCCGGCGCCACGGTCCCGGTGGACATCTTCACCGACACCGAATTCGGCACCATCGATCTTTTCGAGGCCACCTTGTTGGGCCCGGACAGCAGCTCTACTCCGCTCAACCTGACGATCGATGGACTCGGCACGACCGAGGCGACCGGTCTGACCTCGCTGGTGTTGGACGTGCCTGGCACCTACACGATCACCGCGCTCAGCGAGACCGCCTACGGTTCCGCCGTCACGAGCACGTCCTTCGAGGTCGTCGGCATCTATCCGGCCCCGGTGACGACGATCCTCACGCCGGATGACGGCTTGGAGGTCAATCGTTTCGCCAGTGACCCGGTGACCGAAATTCCCTTCACCTTTGAGACCAGCGTCTCCTACGGCACCATCGAGGAACTCGTAGTTACCGTAAACGGCCAGCCCGTCTCCGTGACGCATTCCGGCCTCGGCCAAGGCGTCGTGACCGGCAGCGGTGTCATTTCCTCTGAAGAGTCCGCTTCCTACGTGATCTCGGTGACCGGTGTTTCCGACCAAGACCGTTCGGCGGAAGATTCCATCACCGTTTCGGTGGTGGAGCAGGACGATCCGGGTGGTGATGAGAACTGCCCGACCACGGTTTACTGGAAGGGAGCTATCTCCCGCGGCACCGTGTTCTGCGGTGGCGAGGATGCACTCCTCGAGTTCACCTTGTTCTGCGACGACTGCACCTCGGTTACCGACCAGGAAGTCATCATCGCCGTGATCGATGAGAACACCGGCGAGGAGTCCTACTACACCTACGGCGAGTCCGCCTCCGGCCTGACCTACAAGATCGAAGGCACCCGTTACCAGAAGCTCTTCACCACGGCTGCGGGCGACAACGAATACCGTGTCGAAGTGTATCGCCCGAAGTATGCCGGTTCCGAAGAGATGGTGCTCCTCTCCTCCAAGGTCTTCTACACCAAGTCCGACTGCGGCGATCCCTGCAAATCCGACAAGTCGGGCAAGTCCGGTAAATCCGGGAAGTCGGGTCACTCCGGGAAATCGGGCAAGTCGGGTCACTCTGATAAGTCCGGTAAGTCGGGCAAGTCCGGTAAGGGGGGCTGCGACTTCGACTGGTGGGGCCACTGCAAAAAGAAGGGCGATTGGGGCCACAACTGCGGCGGCAAGTCCGACAAGTCGGGCAAATCCGACCACTCCGATAAGTCCGACAAGTCCGGTAAATCCGGCAAATCAGGCTGCGACTACAACTGGTGGGGCAAATGCAGCAAGAAGGGCCAGTGGGGTCACGATTGTGGCAGCAAGTCCGGCCAATCGGATAAGTCCGGCAAGTCGGGGCAGTCTGACAAATCCGACAAGTCGGGACAGTCTGACAAATCCGGCAAGTCGGGTAAGTCTGACAAGGATGGCTGCAGCTTCGATTGGTGGGGCAAGTGCACCAAGAAGGGGCAGTGGGGCCACTCCTGCAGTGACCACTCCGGCAAGTCGGGCAAGTCCGACCAATCGAATAAGTCCGACAAGTATGGCAAGTCGGACAAGTCCTCGAAAGACAACTGCGACATCAACTGGTGGGGCAGCTGCACCAAGAAGGACCAATGGGGCCACTCCTGCAGCAGCGGCTCCTCCACGGGCGGAAAGTCCGACCATTACGGCCAGTCCTCCAAGTCCGGCCAGTCTTCCAAGTCCGGAAAATCCGCCAAGTCCAGCAGCTGGAATATCTGGAGCTGGTGGGGTTGATCCTCAGCCGCCCAACGTAAAATCTTTCGGGGCCTCGTTTGATCGAGGCCCCTTTTTCTTGGCTCAATCCCGCGATTGCCGCCCGCCGCTCGCGACTGTTTTCTGAACGCTTCGCACGCTTCGTTCGTTTCACCACCGCCCAAGCCCCCAACATGCCTTCCTCGAACGCACTTTCCCTGTCTCTGAGCCGCCGTAAATTGCTGCTCACCCTGTGGCTCATCGTCGGCGTGCTGGTTGGTATCCACGTTTTACTTACGGTGATACATTACCGCTTCACCGAGTTGCCTTGGCTGTTCCGCCAGATCTTCGACGTGGATGAGGAGGACAGTTTCCCCACGTGGTATTCCGCGATGGCGTTGCTGTTCACCGCGCTGACGCTGGCGGCCCACGCGTGGGGCCAAACCGATCAGGCGCAGAATCAGGGTCTGATAGCGTGGCGCGTCCTGGCCGCAGGTTTCCTGTTTCTGTCCATCGACGAGATTGCCGGCATGCACGAAACCCTGAACTCGGTCACCGAAATGTCTTGGGCGATCCCCGGCGGAATCGTGGCTCTGGGCGTGGGCGTCTTCTACCTGCGCTTCCTGCGTCGCCTCCCGCTGGGTGTGGCGGTCGGGTTTTGCATCGGCGGTGCGATCTACGTCGGAGGGGCCGTGGGCATCGAATTGCTGACCGAACCCTTCCTCGAAAACGACGCACTCGATACCTTGCCCTACAACATTTGGACGGCGGTCGAGGAATCCATGGAGATGGGTGGAGTGCTCGTTTTCTTGGGCGTGCTGATCAAGCACATGACCGCGGGGGCTGACCAGTTGGTGGTCAAAGTCGCCGTGCGACGCTGATGCACTCAGTCGGTAGCCGGGCTCACCCCACGGACTCGGTATCGGGCTGAGCCGGCAACGGCAGGGGCGCGCGAAAATCCATCCGGCCCACCAGCTCGAGCAGGCGTTTCTGCAGCAAGGCGTTTTGTTCCTCCGGCCCCAGATCAAAGCTGGCCGGGGCGAGAACTTTTTCAGCGAGCTCCAGGCTCAACACGTAGATGTGGTTGTTGTGTAGGAACAACAAATTGCCGCGCTTCGCGACTGGAGCGGAGCCGTCTTCCATGGTCGGCACCCGCTCGCCAAACATCGAACCGCCAGGCAGGAGGTTGTAGACGAAAAGCGCACCGTTGAGCAGCTCCGGGGTGAAGCGCGCACTCTCGATCTCGGCTCCGGCAAAACGCTGCAAAAACTGCGGCTGCACATGCTCGCGGAAAAAACCCACGAGAAAGTCCCGGCGACCGAGAGTTTCGTCCTGTCGCTTCAAGTTCAGATTGAGCCCGAAGCAGGCCACACTGGCGTGCAGCGCGAGGTGGTCCTGCAGCGTCACGACTTCCGGCGTGTCGTGAATCTCGCCGCCCAAACTGATTTGGGAGGGCAGAGTCAGGGTGTATTCGCCACTCGGCGCTTCATAGCGGTTGTCCTCCAGCACGCCGTAGAGAAACGGTGTTTGCTGCGCTGCCAAAGGAGTGGAAGCGCCTACAGTGGCACCGAGCAGGGTGAGAGCGGCGAGCCAGCTCAGTCTTTTCATAGCCGGAATCCTCCGCCTTCCGCGTCGCGATTTCAAGCCGCCGCAAGTGTTTGCCATGCCGCGACCGGGATCGCTTCCGGCCGGGCACGGGCGTCCATGCTCCAAGCCCCCAGGCTCTCGATCCACGCCTTGCCGTCGTCGGGCAGTTTACCGCGCAGGAGGGCTCCAATTTGTTTACGGCGTTGCTGGAAGCAGGCGCGGATGAGCTGACGCACCGGATCGGCAAAGATGAACGGCGTCGGCTTGCGCACGAGGTTGAGCAGGTAGGACTCCACGTCGGGCCGCGGGTGAAAGCAGTTGGTCGGCACCTTATGGCCCGGCGCGATGTCAAAGGCTGCCTGCAGGAAAATTGAGATGGCACCAAACTGCTTCGTGCCCGGCTTCGCCATGTATCGCTGGGCCGCTTCAAGTTGGAGCATCAACACCATGTGTTGGGGCAGGGGAGCGTGCAGCACTGCCTCCATCCACGGCGTGGAGATCGCGTAGGGTAGGTTGGCCACGATTTTAAATCCGGCCTCCGCCTGCTCGACCGGCAGACCCGCGCGCGGATGCTCCATTGCGTCTCCTTCCAACAAATCAAAACGGCCCGCCGCGGCCGGTGCCACCAGTTCGTCCCGCAAGTGCGCCGCCAGCCGAGCATCGCGTTCGATTGCCCATACCTTGGCCCCGGAGGCCAGCAGTTCCGAGGTCAGGGTGCCCAGCCCCGGGCCGACCTCCACGACATGATCCGAGGGGCCCACTTCGGCCATGCTGACCGATTTGCGCACGATGTTGGCATCGACCAAAAAATTCTGGCCCAAGGCCCGTTTGGGATGATGCCCCAGGCGCGTGAGCAGGTCGCGAGTGGTCGAAGGAGTGAGTGCCATAACGTTTCGGGATTCAGGCAGATAGCGCGGCGCAGGCAATTTCCATTGCAGACCGGTGCAGCGACTTGACCGGGGCATCTTTTGCAAGATCATGGCGCCGACATGGAAACACCTCCCTCCGAACTCTCTGTCCAGGATTGGCTGGCGACTACCGGCATCGACTGGGCGACCAAAATCGTGCTGGCCTTGGCGATCTTCATCATCGGTCGCATCGTGGTGAAGATCCTGACCGGTCTGATCCTGAAGGCCTTCAAGAAGGCCAAGGTCGACGACACCCTGGCGGGCTTTCTCACCAAGATCGCCAATGTGCTGATGCTGGCGGTGGTCGTGATGGCCGCGCTGGAGAAACTCGGCGTCGAAACCACTTCGCTGGTCGCCATCCTCGGTGCTGCCGGTTTGGCCGTGGGTTTGGCCCTGCAGGGGTCGCTGTCCAACTTCGCCGCCGGCGTGATGATCATCATCTTCCGCCCCTTCACCGTGGGCAACTTCATCGAGGCGGGTGGCACCAAGGGCATTGTTGAGGGTATCAGCATTTTCAATACGAACATGCGCACGCCGCAGAACCAGGTGGTGATCGTGCCCAACGGCCAGATCATGGGCGGCACCATCGTCAACTACTCGGTGAAGGACACCCGCCGCATCGATCTCACTCTGGGCGTCAGCTACGACGACGACCTGCGCGTCGCCAAGGACACTATCAACCGGGTGATCGCCGAGGACGAACGCATCCTCAAGGATCCCGCTCCGATCGTGGGCGTGATGGAGCTGGGCTCCAGCAGCGTCGACATCGTGGCGTGGTTCTGGGTCAACTCGCCCGACTTCCTCCAGACCAAGATGGACACCACCGAGAAGATGAAAGTGGAACTGGAGAAAGCCGGTTGCTCGATCCCGTATCCGCAGCGCGACGTCCACCTCTATCAGAGCGAGTCGAAGTCGGCCTGAACGCGGTTTAATCGCCCAACGCTTTACGAACGCGACCCCACCTCGGGGTCGCGTTTTTGTTTTTCGCGCCGGCAGCGCGACTCAGCGGAAGGACTGCAGCAGCGCCGCCGGGTCGGCCGCTTTCATCAGCGATTCGCCCACCAGCACCGCATGGGCGCCGCAGGCCTTGGCGCGAGCCGCATCGGCGGCGGTGTGGATGCCGCTTTCGCTCACGGCAATGACCCCGTCCGGGATGCCCGGAATGAGCTGCTCACTCAGGGCCAGATCGGTTTTGAAGATGGCGAGGTCGCGATTGTTCACGCCGATGATCTTGGCCTCGGCCGCAATGGCCCGGTCCAGCTCCGGCTGGGTGTGCACTTCGAAGAGGGCGTCCAAGCCCGCCGCGGTGGCGCTGCGATAGAGTAGGGCGATGTCCGCGTCGCTGAGGGCGCGCACGATGATGAGGATGGCACTGGCGCCCGCTTCGCGGGCGTGGCGCACTTGGATCGGGTGCACCATGAAGTCCTTGCGCAGGCAGGGCACCGCCGGCGGATTGAGTGCAAAACCTGCCGTGACGCTGCTCAGGTCATCCAGCGTGCCACCAAAGTATTTGTGGTCAGTGAGCACCGAAAGACAATCGGCTCCTGCGGCCTGGTAACGCAGGGCCTGGGTCGGGGCGTCGACGCCGGTGGCGATGGCGCCGGCCGACGGGGAGCGGCGCTTGATCTCGGCAATGACGGCCAAGCCGCCATCCGCCCGGCGCAGGTTCTGCGCAAACGAAGGCACTGGCGGCAACTCGGCATGCAGCGCCGAAAGTTCATCCACGGAAACCTCCCGCACCAGCGGAGCAATTTCCTGCCGTTTCCATGCCATGATTTCGTCGAGTTTGTCTGCCATAATACAAGGCCCACGAAACACAGGCCGGGACCGAAAACCAGAACCGAATTTGCCTGTCTCCCGGGATGGACGACCGGTGGATGTTGCTCCCCGGGCCGAAGACCGTTTGCTCATGCCTCCATGAGTTCCCTGCACGATCTGCGCACCACCATTGCCCGCCTCCGCGCGCCCGACGGGTGCCCTTGGGACCAAGAGCAGACCCACGCCTCCCTGGTGCGTTGCTTGATCGATGAAGTCAGCGAGCTGATCGAGACCATCGACCGAGCGGACATGGCGCACATGCGGGAGGAGCTGGGCGACGTGTTGATCCAGGTCTATTTCCACGCGCAGATCGCCGAGGAAGCCGGTCATTTCGACCTCGAGGATGTCGCGCGCGAAGTGAACGAAAAACTCGTGCGCCGCCATCCGCATGTATTTGGCGACCATGCCCGGCTCGGCTCGGCCGGTGAGGTCATCACCAAATGGGAGGAAATCAAAGCGCAGGAAAAGAAGAACGGTCCGCCCGCGACGGGTTTGTTCAAACCGCAGCCGCCGCGCTTGCCGGCCACCATGCTGGCGGAATCGATCTGGAAACAGGTGACGAAAAAGAGCCTGCCCGTGCCCGACGAGACCCTGCGCGACGCGATCGACGCCAAGGCGGCGACCTTGGACGACGCGACGCTCGGGCGCGAATTGTTCATTCTCGCCGCCGCGGCGCGCGCCCGGGGACTCGATCCCGAGGGCGCCCTGCGTCGCCAATCCGACCAAGTCATGCAGGATGTCGAAGCCGCCGCCCAGTCCAACTCCTGAGCCGGAAGCCGCGGAGATGCCGGCTGAAGTCAGCGCGGCGTGGCTGGACCCCTTTTTGGTTTGGCTGGCCAAGGAGCGGCGCTACTCGCCGCACACCGTGCGGAACTACCGACACGCCTTCGTGCGTTTCTACGCGTGGCTGCAAGGCGCCGGAATCGAAGCCAAACCCTTTGATGAGCTCACCCGTCGGGAGATGCGCGACTTTGTGATCGAATCCCAGCGCCAGCTCGACCGCTGCACCTTGCATCTGCACGTCTCCGGGCTGCGTTCATTCTTTCGCTTCTGGATTTCGCGGCGGCGGATGCTGCGCAATCCCTTCACCGGTATCCCGCTGCCGAAGCTGGAAAAGCGCCTGCCGATGTTCCTGACGGAGTCCCAGATCAAGCGCCTCCTGCTCGGTCCCCAACGCCTGATGGAAAACGAGGCGATCACCCCGCATGACGGCTGGCGAGATCGCCTCATCATGGAGCTGCTCTACGGCGGAGGCTTACGCATCAGCGAGCTCTGCGGACTGACCTTCGGGGCAATTGATCAGAGCAACGGCTGCGCCCGCATCCTGGGCAAGGGCGGCAAGGAGCGCATGTGTCCGCTGGGCCGCGTGGCGATGGCCGTGCTGCAGCACTGGAAAACGAATCATGTCGCGATCTCCAGTCCCACCGCGATCGTCGTGCAAAACCACGACGGCTCGCCGGTGCGGCCGCGCCAAGTGCAGACTATGCTCAAACGCTACCTCGCGCTGGCCGATCTGCCGCTCGATTTGACTCCCCACAAGCTACGCCACAGTTACGCTACCCACCTGTTGAATGCCGGGGCCGACTTACGGCTCGTGCAGGAGCTGCTCGGTCACGCCAACCTAGCGACCACCCAGATTTACACCCACGTTTCGGTGGCGCGGCTAAAGGAAGTCCATGCTCAAGCCCATCCGCGGGGCGGCTCCACTCGTATGGGCTGAGGCCAAATTCTTGCGAAAAGCTTTGTTTATACCACGCCTTAAAATAGGGCAATTACCCTATTTTTAGAGTTTGGCCATAGATTTGGTAGAAATTGATTAGCAGTCTCTTAAACAAAACCCAATGGCCGCCGCTGCTTCGATTTCCTCCACCGTTAAAGCACAACGTGTGATGGTTGTAGATGACCACATGTCCGTGGTGGATATGGTCATTCAGTTTCTCGAAACCCTGGGCGGTTTTGAAGTCGTGGGCAGGGCCTCCTCCTTGGAAGACGCCTGCGACACCGGTAAGAAGCTCCAGCCGGATCTCGTCATCTTGGATCTGGTTCTGTCCGATGGAGTGGCCGGTCTGCGTCTGATCGATGAGCTGCGTCGCTCCAGCCCGGATACCCGTTATCTTATTTATTCCGGCAACCTGACTCTCAACACGGTGCGCTCATCCATGGCCGCCGGTGTTTTGGGCATCGTCGACAAGGGCGGACCCCTGAGCGAGCTGCGGGACGCCTTGCGCAGCGCGATGACGGGCACGCCGTATTTCTCCAGCTCGGCCTCCGATTTTCTCCGCCATTTGGTGCGGGAGAAGCGCACCGAAAAACGCACCGTGGAACTCAGTCCCCGCGAGCGCTCCGTGCTCACGATGCTCGCCGAGGGCATGAGTTCCAAAGAGATCGCCGCCAAGCTCGGCCTCAGCATGCACACCGTCGTCAACCACCGCAGCAATCTCATGCGCAAAACCGGCCTGCACCGCGTAGCGCAGCTGTCGCGCTACGCCGTCGAAATCGGTCTGCTCAACCCGCCGAAAACCGGCGCCTAGGGCAGCGCCAAACGCTGCGAACCACGGTTGCCCGCCGCGTCCTCGGCAAAGATTTCCACTGCGCTCGCGCCGGACACGAGCGACTGCGGCACTTCCAAACGGAAGTGCTCTTCGAGCTGGTCGAGAATCCCGTCTGCCGGCGCGACCAGTGTGGTGCGATAACCGTTGTTAAAAACCACCTCGATTCCCACCGGCAGGCTTTGCTCGTCCGCCACCATCACGGACAGCACCAGAGCGTCGCCGTCGAGGGTCACCGTGGCATCACGCAACCGCGGGGCGCTCATATCGATCACCAGGTCATCGGTTTCAAACGTGATCTCATGCCGCTCCGCCGGAGCTCGCGGCGCGGTCTCAGCGATGGTCAACCGAGTGAAATAGGTGCCCTCTGGCAGCGAGCGCCGATCAAACTGCAGCCACGATTCGGCGCTGTTTTCGATGAGGTTCAGCCAGGTGTCGTCGCCGTCCGGGCGGACCGCGAAGGTCGCGCGCAGTTGGTCGCCATCGTAGTCATTCACCGACCATGCCACGATCTGCATGCCCGGATCCGGCATCACCGAACTGCTCATCAGCCCATTGCTGTTACGACTGTCGTTGTCGCTTTCACTGCCCACAATATCGCTCAGCGAAGGCAGGCTGGCCGAACTGGACTCAGCACGCGGAATCAGCGAGTAACCCGGCGCCGCGATGTGAAAGGCCTGCAGGGACGGACGCCGATTCTGCGGCGCGTGGTAGAGGGTGGCGCGATCGAGCGAAGCATTGGCGTCGATCTCTTCGTCGATGGTCAGGCGCACCTGCACGTAGCGGCCTTGCAGGTCCGGAGTAAGCCACGCGCCATCCGTTTCCGTCGCCGCGGTCCAGGCCGACCAACCTTCCCGCGTGTCGCGCCCTCGATTGACCCGCAGCTCGACCTGCAGGTCATCTGCCGCGAGTTCGCGCAGCCGGTTGAAACGCAGCGCGCCCAACCGACCGAGCGTCCGCAAATCCAGCCGCCGCGTAGTCGCCGAGCGGATACCTTCGCCGGCAAAATCAATGCGCAGCAGCGCCGCCGGGTTGTTGCCCAATCCCCAATAGTCCGTGCTGCCGTGGGACGCAGGAAGCAGATCGTTGATTTGTGCCGACTCGCTGCCCGCGAAGGTCAGTGAGCGCCGCTCCTTCAGGTCGTAACCCAGGAGTTCGCCTTCGTCGCCGCCAGCCAAGAGCAGGACGTCCCCACGAGGCACGATGCGATAAATCGAAACATTGTTACGCGAGACCACCAGCTCCGGCAGGCCGTCGCCGCCCGGCAAACGCACCAACGAACTCCGACCACTGAAGCCGCCCGGAGAGGGCGCTGCTTCCATGATCGTGACGGGCTGCGGAGGCGTTTGATTTTCGCCGCTTTCATCACTCTTTTGGGCGCCACTGCCACGTGCGACACGTTGCGTGGAGTCATTGCTTGAACTCACCCACACCACATAGAGATCGCCGTCATCCGTCACGTGCAGGTCGGTGATTTCGCCATCATCCTCGTCCCACAAAATCTCCGGCGGGGCACCAGCCGTCGTGAAACGATAGAGGTTCGCACTCGGCGCCGAGCCCGCGAGCACGCGGCCCTGTCGATCCATCGCCAGACGGCGCAGGTTCCGGTCACGCACTTCTCCCCACAGCTCCGGTTCCGCGTCAGCCATCGTGGCCAAATCGATCCGATAGACCCGCGCCGGTGACCCCGTGGCGACCCACACGTGCTGACCGTCCGCGTCCGGCAGCAGATCAAACACCATCGCGACAGGGAGGCTGACTTCACCCAGAATCTCTCCGTCCGCATCGAGATGCACCACCCGACCGGAGGGCGAAACCGCCGTCACCATCGTGCCATCGGGCAACACCGCGACCGTATGCAAGTGCCCGGATCCGAACGTCGCCAGCGGCGTGGTCTCAAAGCGCATCGTGTCCGCATCCGGCGTCACCCGCCACAGCGTCGCGTCCGGTCCACTGCCCACGACCAGCGACCCATCGGGGCGCGCCGCGAAACTCCACAATAACGCGTCGACTGGCCATTCACCGTCGAGTGCATTGACCGTCGGGCCGGGCACCAAACGTCCATCGGATCGCGTGCCGAGCCCGCGCAAATCACGCGAGGCGACATCCCGATAAAAATCTATGGTGCGCGTCTCCGTGAAGGATTGCGCCAGCGTCGTCACTGCCAGCAGCACACTCAGAATACAGACCGAAAAACGACGACGCGAGGAGGGGGACAGAGACATGGGTTAAGCGAGGGCAGGGAAGGGAAAGGGGATCAATCCACCCACGAAAGGGGTAGACGCACCGCCGTCGGCACGAGGCGGTCTGGCAGGAGGTGTTGCTCCCACAAGACCTCCACGGCGGCCTTCTCCTGATAGCGTGCGCCATCGGCTTGGCGGGCGATGCGGGAGAGGGAGTCGGGCAACTCGGTCGAGACCGCGGTTTGATCGAGAAAGAGTTTCGCAGCCCGCACGACTGCAACATACACGCCGTCGCTCTTACGCCGGGCGCGCAGGGCATCGAGGTAGGCGTCGAAGTCGCGAATTTGACTCACCGCAAACACCTGCTGGGCACCAGCGCCCTGATCGAGGGCGGGGCCGTTGGCGATCACCACCGCCAGCTTTTCATCGGCCCAGTCCGCCGCGATCGGCACGGTCACCCGCTCGGTGAAAGGAGCACCTTGGTAATCGCGCAGCTGCAGCACGACGTCGACCGTCTCGCCAGGGCGCACTTGTTGCCGCGTCAGCGTCGCGTTATCCAAACTCACGGTCGGATTGTGCTCCAGCGCTTCCACCGTGAAGCGTAGTGCTTCGGGGAATACAGCCTCGACGGGATTATCCATCCAGGTGCCGAGGCTTTGGGTGAGTCCGGTCAGCCCGGCTTTGAAGCCCTCCGGGCCGGCGAAGAGTTGATCGACCTGCAGTTTGCGGCCACCGGGAAAGATCACGTCGGCGCGCAGCGCAAAGCCTTCGCTCAGGCCGGCGTCGTTGGAGCCGAGCACCGCTTGCGAGATGCCCGTCGCCGTCACCACCGGCGTGATGCGCGGATGCTTCACGGCCGCAAAATTCAGGTCGCGTTGCGGGGTGTGCACCGTGATCGGCAGCAGCGGCGGCACGCGGCCGATTTCGCCGTAGATGGCCGAGAGTCGATCCTGCCGCACGGTGCCGATGACCTTGCCGGTGTTTGAGATCTTAAAGGAGCTGCGGCTGGATGGTAGGATGGCCACGATCTCAGCTTCCGTCATCGGCACTTCCACCGTGCCCAAACCGAGCAGCGGATGACCGAAAGCGAGCACGCGCGAACCGTCGACCGAGGACACGGTGCCGGTGCCGGCCAGTGTGATGTCGCCGACCGCCAGCGCCGCTCCGACCGCGTAGCCGGGAGCCAACTCAACCTGCGCCTCATCCTTAAAACTCCCCGACAACACACTCGCGCCGCCCAGCCCCTGCGTGCGGAGGCCGAGCGCTTCCAGCGGCTCACTCATCAAGCCGGCCACCAGCGGCGAGACGCCACTGAAACTGAAGACCGGCGAAAGCGGCGTGATTTCCGGACCACTGTCATTGTGGCGCGGAGTCGGTCCCGGCGCTGGCGTGGCAGGCATCGCCCCCGAGCCGTTGCTATCGGCGCTTTCGTTCAACGCGATCTGGCGCACTTCCAGCAAGTCCGCGGCCGGCGTGAACCCGGCGAAACGCTCCGTTTCAAATTGCTGCACCTGATAGGAGAGGGCGCCGACGAAGCGGCCGTCCACATAGAGCGGACTGCCGCTCATGCCAGCCACCGCGCCCATTTTTTGCACCCGCGGATCGGTGAGGCGGCAGAGGATCATCGATTTGCCCGGCCCAAGCGCCCCTTCGATAACGCCGGTGACTTCGACCGTGAAGGGCTCCGGTTCAGTGCCTTGAAACACCGTCCAGACTTCACCGGTCATACCGGGCTGCAGCTCTTCGATCGGCAGCACCGGCGCGTGCGCCGGCTGCGCCCTGCCGAGGCTGGCCAAGCACGCGATCACCAACGCCAACCCTACGCTGCGGCCACCGCGGGCCCGGAGCGTTGTCGTGAAACGTTGGATACGCGAAAACAGCATCAGAGCGATTGAATGACGCGGGTCATGATCTCACAGGCACGATCGATGGCTGCGCCCTCGTGAGCGGTGCTAATGAAGCAGCCTTCGTAAGCGCTCGGCGGCAGATACACGCCCTGCTCGAGGCAGCCGCGGAAGTAGCGGGCAAAGAGCTCCGTGTCGGTGGTCTGCGCCGAAGCGAGGTCGCGCACCGGCGTTTCCGTAAAGTAAGTGCAGAACATCGAGCCGACCTGCGGCACTTGGGCGGGCAGGCCCTTCGCCTGCAGGGCCGACGATACGGCGGCCTGCACCTGTTGCCCGAGAGCGGCCAGACGTTCGTAGGTGCCGGTCTCCTCCAGGAGTTTGAGCGCCGCGATGCCGGCGGCCATGGCGAGCGGATTGCCGCTGAGCGTGCCAGCCTGATAGACCGGACCAACCGGCGCGAGTTTGTCCATGATGTCGGCGCGACCACCAAAGGCGCCGACGGGCAGACCGCCGCCGATGATTTTGCCGAGGGTGGTGAGGTCGGGCGTGATGCCCTCCAACTCCTGCACGCCGCCCTTGGCGAGACGGAAGCCGGTCATGACTTCGTCGAAGATGAGCACCGTTCCTTCGCGCGCCGTGAGTTCGCGCAGGAAGTTGAGATAGCCGGGCTCCGGTTTGATGAGGCCGACATTGGCCGGGTAGGGCTCGAGGATGACGCCGGCGATCTGGCCGGGGTTGGCGGCAAAGGCTTCGGTGAGCGCGGCGGTGTCGTTGAAGGGCAGCACGATCGTCTCCTGCGCGAAAGAGGCGGGCACGCCAGCGCTGTCGGGATGGCCGTGGGTGAGGGCGCCGGAACCGGCCTTGATCAGCAGGGAGTCAGAGTGGCCGTGGTAGCAGCCGGCAAACTTGATGATCTTGTCGCGCTGGGTGAAACCACGGGCCAGGCGGATGGCCGACATGGTGGCCTCGGTGCCGCTGTTGCACATGCGCACCTTCTTGATCGACGGCACGAAGCGCGTGATGAGTTCGGCCATCTCCACCTCGTAGGGATTGGGCGTGCCGAAGGAGGTGCCGCGGTTGAGCGCATCGGCGATGGCATCGCGGATGACCGGGTTATTGTGACCGTGGATGGCCGGGCCCCAGGTGCAGACAAAGTCGATCAGCTCCTGGCCGTCGGCCGTTGTAAGCGTCGCCCCCTGGGCGGACTGCACAAAAAACGGCGCTCCGCCGACGGAGCGGAAGGCGCGCACCGGCGAGTTGACGCCGCCGGGAATGAGCTGCTGGGCACGGGCAAAGAGGGATTCGGATGACATGGAAAATTCGAAAACAGGGAGAGGGATTAACGCACATAGCCTTGAGCCAAGGGGAGGCGGCGGCCAACGCCAAAGGCGAGGGGCGTGACCTTGAGGCCCGGGGCGGCTTGGCGGCGTTTGTATTCGTTGAGGTCCACTTTGCGCACCATCTCCTTAACGATCGTCGGCGCAAAACCTTGGTCCACAATTTCGCGAATCGAGCAGCCATCCTCGATGTAGGCGCGCAGGATGGGATCGAGCACGTCGTAGGGCGGCAGGCTATCGGCGTCGCATTGGTCGGGCCGCAACTCCGCGCTGGGCGCTTTGGTGAGCGTCGAGACCGGAATCATTTCGCTCTCACGGTTGATCCACTGGGCGAGGGCGTAGACCTGCGTCTTGTAGAGATCGGAAATCACCGCCAAGCCGCCGCACATGTCGCCGTAGAGCGTGCAGTAACCCACCGCCAACTCGCTCTTGTTGCCGGTGGTGAGAAGCAGCGCGCCGGTTTGGTTGGAGAGCGCCATCATGAAAACGCCACGGAGGCGCGCCTGCACATTTTCCTCGGTCACGCCCGGCGCCGTCGGATCGAGCGCCGGGGCCAATGTAGTCGTAGTGGCGGCGACCGCGTCCGCGATTGGAAAAGTTTGCAGGGTGATGCCGAGATTGACCGCGAGGGCCTCGGCATCGGCGAGCGAGTGCGCGCTCGAATACGCGGAGGGCAGGGCGACGCCGGTCACCTTGTCCGGCCCGAGCGCCGCGACTGCCAGCGCCCCTACCACGGCTGAGTCGATGCCGCCGCTCAGTGCCACCAAAACGCGCTCAAAACCGGTTTTGCGCACGTAGTCGCGCAGCCCAAGCACGAGCGCATCATGCAGCGCCGCAAGGCCGTCGTCGGCGAAGGACGGATCGGCGGCGACCGGTGCGCTTTGCAGATCGACGATGCGCGTGGCTGGCGCATAGGCCGGGAGTCCGGTCAGCAGCTCGCCGGTGGCGTCGGCCACCATGGAGCGGCCGTCGAAAATCAGTTCATCGTTGCCGCCGACCGCGTTCACGTAGGCCACCGGCGCGTGCAGGCGCCGCGCGGCATCGCGCACGAGTTGCTGGCGCAGGGCGAGTTTGCCGGCGTGCCAGGGACTGGCGGAGAGGTTGACCATCAGGTCGAGCGCGGGTTGCTCGGCGAGCCGCGCCACCGGATCGAAGCGGTGCCGGTAGCGCCACGCGATCGGCACGCCTGCCCAGAGGTCTTCACAAACGGTCACACCGATGCGCCGGCCGCCGACCACAAACACGGTGGGACGATCAAAGGGCTCAAAGTAGCGGTCCTCGTCGAACACGTCGTAGGTCGGCAACAGGCACTTGCGCGCGAATCCCTGCACGACGCCATCATGGCAGAGGGCGGCGGTGTTGAAAAACGGGCGACCGGGGTCGTGCGGATTCGCGTCGAGCGCGCCGACCAGGGCCGGCACCGGACCGGTGGCAGCGGCGATTTCCAGGAGGGCACTCTCGGCGTCGTCGCCAAAGCGTCGCTGGCGCAGCAGGTCACGCGGCGGGTAGCCGCACACCGCCAGTTCCGGGAAGATCACCAATTCGGCGCCGTGGGCCACGAGGTCACGATACGCGGCAATGATTTGGTCCCGATTGCCGGCCAAATCGCCGACGGTGAGGTTGAGTTGAGCGAGTCCGATGCGCATGCGCTTGAGGCGGCACGCTGGGCTCGCGCCCGGCGCCTGACAATACCGCATGATATAACCAAGACCCCGGCGGCGCGCATCGCCTGTCTTGCGCCACGCAGCGCGGACCTATTGGCTCCGCCTTTTCCATGAGCTGGTTCTCCTCACGCTTTCGCCCCGTCGGGTCGCCCCCCCGGTCTCTCCTCGCTCTCGGCGCGCTGTGCCTCGCTGGCTTGAACGCGCCGGGTCTTCGGGCCGAGAGCTACGACCTCGCTTCCGCACTGCAGGCCGTGGAGGGCGCCAACTTCGACGTGCTGCTCAGCCAGGAATCGATCTTCCAAGCCCAGGAAAGCGCTCGGAATTCCCGCGCCAACCTGTTGCCCAACGTGACCTTTGACGCGACGCAGCGGCGCTCGCGCTCGGCCTCTTTTGGCAGCACCGTGACGCGCTCGGGTGTGAACAGCCGCTTCGACATGGGCCTCAACGGGCGCCTCGACCTGCTCGACGCGCAGAACATCGCCAGCTACCAGGCCGCCAAGCTCGGCGTCAGCGTGGCCGAACTCGATGCCGAAACCACTCGCGAATCCGTCCGCGCTGCCGTCGCCAGCGTTTATCTGCAACACCTGCGCAATCTGGCTCGCCTCGATCTCATCGATGCCAACATCTCCCGCGCCGATGCGCTCCTCGATCTCGCCGTGCGTCAACGTGATGCCGGGGTCGCCACCCAAATCGACGTGACGCGCGCCCAAGCCCAAGTCGCCATTGCCCAGCAAGCGCGCCTGCAGCAGGAGACCGAGCTGCAGAGTTCGGAACTACGCTTTAAGCGCCTGCTCAGCCTCGAAGCCGATGCCCCTGTCGCGCTCTCGCCGTTTTCTCTCCGTGTGAGCGAGGCCGATCCGGCCGCCGGCTCGGCCGAAACGGTCGCGCTCGAACAACGCACCGATCTGGCCCGCGCCGAACGCCTGCTCGACCAATCCGATCTCGAGGTGCGCGCTGCCAAGTTCAACCGCCTGCCGACTCTCAGCCTCACCGGCAACTACGGCCGCGCCGCCGAGGAAGCCTTTGATGGCAACGACGCGCAGGTGTGGTCGACTGGCATTTCGCTGAGCGTTCCGGTCTTCGATGGCCTGCGCACTGGCTCGCTCACGCGCTTGGCTTTGTCCCGCCGCCGCGCGAACCAATTGCGCCACGACGATCTGGCCGACGCCATTGCCGCCGAGGTTCGCCTCGCCGTGCAGAACACGCGCTCCCGTCGCGCCCAGATTCAGGTCGCCCAAACCAGCCTCGCGCTCGCCGAAGATGAGCTGCGCCTCGCGCAAATCCGTTTCGAGCAAGGCGCCGCCGACAATCGCGAAATGGTCGAGGCCCAGAACCGTCTCGCCATCGCCAGCGACAACCTGCTGGAAGCGACCTATCAATACAACCTGAGCCGCGTGGAGCTGGCTCTTGCCACGGGCGATGTGCGCGGGATCTTGGACGAAGCCGTCCAATGAGCGAAACCTTACCCCGCTTCATTCTAGCCTCCGCCTCGCCGCGCCGACGCGAGTTGCTCGGCCAACTCGGCCTGCCGTTTACGGTCGTCGTGGCCGATGTAGTGGAGCACGAGGAACGCACCACAGATCCGCGCACGATGGTCGCCCACAACGCCGCGCTGAAGGCCGATTGGGTGGCCGAGCGTCATCCGGACGCGTGGGTGCTCGGCGCCGACACGACCGTTTTCATCGATGGTGAAGCGCTCAACAAACCCGCCGACGGCGCCGAAGCCCGCGCCATGCTGTGCCAGCTCAGCGGCCGCACCCACACGGTGTTCACCGGCATGGCGCTGCGTCATCGCAGCAAACAGATTGCGATCGATCGCGGCGTGGCCAGCGACGTGACCTTCAAAGAGTTGGACGAGGCCACCATCGAGGCCTACCTCGCTCGGGTGCACACCCTCGACAAGGCCGGCGGCTACGCGATCCAGGAGCACGGCGACCTGATCATTGCCCGCCAGGAGGGCTCGTTGAGCAACATCATCGGGTTACCCCTGGAAGAGTTGAAACAAATTTTGACGGAGCAGCGTCTGATGGACTGATTGAGACCCGCTCGCGTCCGCATGCCACCTGTCCGCCGTCCCAAGTCCCACCTGTCCTCCAGCAACGCCTCCTCCCGGCGGCCGATGGCTGGTTGGGTGCAGGGCCCGCGGCGCAATCGCTCCCTGCAGGCCGGTATCGCCGGCACGATCCTTGTGCATTTGCTGCTGCTCTGGTTGGCGCCGAAATTTGAAAACCACTTCATGGCCGGCCCGGTGTCCACCGGCATGATGGCCGATCGCCCCGAGGAGCGCCTCTTCGACATCGAACTCACGCCGGAAGACCTGCCGCCGCTGAACTTCGTCGAAGCCAACCCGGACGCGCCCGACAACGTGCCGGACGAGACCGACCAGTTTTCCGATCGTAACCAACAACTCGCGCAGGAGGAGCCCGCCGCCGAGGAGGGTGACATGCCGTCGACCGAAGGGCTCGACGACGTCGACTCCACCGCGATCGTGTCCGGCACTGACTCCGATCCCTTGCCGCCGATGCCGGAGGCACCGCCCACGCCCGAGATCACGGAGACCACCGATCCGGCCGAAGAGCAGGCCTTGCCGGCCCTCGCCCAAGATCCGCTCAGCGGCACCGAAGTCATTCAAGGCGACAACGAAAACAGCTTCGGCACCAACGTCGTAAAGTTGCCCGAGAATCCGCAGGCCGACGTCGAGGAACGGGTCGAGGGCGTGACCGACCCCAACCAAGCCTCACCGCAAGGGCAGGGGCTCTACTACCGCCCGGATCCCTCGCAGCCCGCGTCGCGCCCGTCGCTGGCCACCTCGCAGTTGCGCCCGGCCGTTTTTGCCAACCGCCCGGAAGGCACCGAAAACATCGGCGTCGCCGCCCACAACGCGCTCAAGACCACCTACGGCGCTTATTACCAGAAGATGCTCGGCGTCATCGGTCAGGGCTGGCGTTTCGACATCAGAGGCAAGATCGAGCGCAACCTCGGTTTCCCGCTCGACGGCAGTCGCGTGACCGTCTGGTGGACGCTGCACAAGGACGGTTCCGCCACCATCGACAAGGTCGAGGGCAACGCCGGTCCGCTCTGGGATGGGGTCGCCGTCGAAGCCATCGCGGCGCCGGCACGCCTATCCGATGGTTACGGCGAATGGCCGGAGGAGATGATCAATGTGCTCGGGGACAGCACCCCGATCCGCATGACCTTCCTTTACCAATAACATGGGCTCACCGGCGCAGGACTTTGCCGCCACCGCGCCCTTGGGCCGCGACGTGCAGGTGATTCGGGCCGACGCCAGCGGATTGGTCGCACTCGCCAAACCAGCCGGCCTGCTCTCGCACCCCAATCATCGCGGCGAGGAGGATCGTGCGCTCTTACGCGCGCCTTACGCGCTCGACGAAGAGGCCTACACATGGACGACGCCCGACGGCGCGGAGCATCGCGCGTGGTTGCTCAACCGCCTCGATTCGGCGACGTCGGGAATCCTGATGGTCGCGACCGATCCGGAGTTGGCCCGCTACATCCGGGGTCTCTTCAAAACCAAACGTATCCAAAAAGTGTATGCAGCGCTCGTTTTTGGCCGTCCGTTGACGCGCAACGAGACGTGGCGCGACCAACTCGCGGTGCAAAAACAGGGCGGCCAGATCCGCACCGCCAGCCGCGGTAACATCCCCGCCGAATCGCTCATGCGTTGTGTTGAGACGCACACTCGCCAGAGCCCGCCGCTCAGCCTCATTCAGCTCGAGCCCCGCACCGGCCGCAGCCATCAGCTACGGGTGCAATGCGCGAAGCGCCGCCTGCCCATCGTGGGCGACGCCACCTACGGCGATTTTAAGCTCAACCGCGCCTTCGCCAAACAGACCGGCGAGAAGCGCCTGTTCCTGCATTCCTTCCGCACCAGCTTCGACTACGAGTGGCAGGGGAGGCCGGTGAAATTTCAGGCCGAAGCCCCGCTACCCGAGAGTTTTACGAAACCGGCGCGCTGAGTAAAATAGGCACACTATTCGGATCAAAAAGCGTTACGGGCCGTGAACAAAACGCAGGATCCGCTTACCAAGCTGATGGTCGCCCCTTTCGAAAACATGCAGCTTCGCTTTCTCCCGTCGCATCGTCGAGTTCCGCCCCGCTTCCGGCTTCTGCTCATGCTAGTCGCCGCAATGAGTTTCGGCAGCGCCTGGGCGCCAGCCGAAGACTCCGTGGCGTCCACCTCCACCTCGCCGCGCCTGCCCCTGAATAACCGTGACGCCGACGAGCCGGACTTCGGCTTCACCGATCCGGAACCGCTGCAGAGGCTGGCGACAGAATGGGAACCGCATCGCGCTATGGTGGTGGGGCTTTCCTTTTCCGAGTTGTTCGCCGATCAGCGCTACGCTCGGTATCAGATCGAACTGATGGCGGTCGCTCACCACTACGTGGAGATTTACGTGTTCTGCGACGACGACCAGACGCGGGCCTACGCGTATTTTCTATCGATGCTGAACGAGCATCCGGAGGCCGATGCGATCCTCGCCAAGACGCACTTCGTTGATTCGCGCAATGTGATCCGTTGGACGCGAGACTACGGTCCGATCTTCGGACTCAAAGCCGACCAAAAGATGGCGGTGATTGATTTCGTCTACAAACCCGCCACGCGCGAGGAAGACACGCAGACCTCAGTCGCGGCCGAGAACAGCCGGCGCTTTCGCATCAGCGAATCCGACGCGCTGCCCGGCGACGTCGCGGTGTATTTGGAGAATCGCTTCGATACGCCGGTGCAGGTGGTGCGACCGCCGCTCTGGATGGATGGCGGTGACTTTATGCACGATGGCCGGGGTAATGTGTTGGTCTCCGGCAAGACGGTGGTGCGCAACGGCGGCGACAAGGCGGAGCTCGAAAAACTCTTCCAGCACTACTTTGCAGCGAAGCGACTGCACCTGCTGCGCGCGCTCCCGGGATCGACCGTCAACCACCTCGACATGATCATGAAGTTTGTCGACGAGCGCACCATCATCGTGCCGGTCTACCAAGACCCCTCGACACCGCCGCTCAACCGCTACCGCAGCGAACTGGTGCGCAACGTGAAAGCGGTTCTCGCCGAAAACGAAGCTTACGTGCGCAAGCACTTTCCCGACGCTCGGGTCCTGCGCATGCCCATGCCTCCGATCGCGTTCTCCACTCGCCTTGAGATTCTCAACGCTGCCCGTTCGGAGTTCCTCGGCGTCATTGCGGTGGGGCGAGGACTCATCACCCACGCGGAGCTCATGCAGCTCAACGGACCGGCGGTGGCGCAGTTGGAGGAGCGCACCCTGGCCGTCATTCGCGAAGAAATCGGTCAGGCGGACATGAAGACCGAAAGCGGATTCGACGCCGTGATGGCGCGCTACGGGCAACAACCCTTCAGTCGTTACCTCGAAGTGTATTCGGAATCCACCACCGGCTATCGCTCCTACCTGAACAGCTTGTTCCTGCACGCGCCCGATGGTCGCACCGCGTTTGTGGTGCCACGGTTCACCGCCCGGAGTGCCGCGGAGATTCCCCGCATCACCGAATGGGAACAGGAGGTTGAACGCGTTTACCGCGAAGCATGGCCCGACAGCACGGTGCACTGGATCAACTGCGATGCGATGATCCAGGACATGGGCTTCATTCACTGCACCACGCAGACGCTCCCCAACTGGCCGCTGTAGCGGCGGGAAGCGACGCGGCTTGGTCAGGTCAGGGCCGGGGCGTTGCCCAGCAGGACGTTGAGGACGTCGCGCACCGTGAAGGACTCGCGCGAGAGGTCGAAGAAGCGACCGAGCTCACGTAGTTCGTCGCCCGCCGTGAGGATGGGCAACTCAGAGGAACCATCGGGCAAGACCTGTCCCAAACCGACCGTGGCGGCGAGGCCGTTGCACAGGCATTGGCGTCCCGTCGTTTCGGCGATGTCGCCGCCTTTGCGGACGAACGCTTCTGGCGCTTCGGCCGGACAACGATAACCGACCGTGCCGTCCTCGCGTTGGAACAGACTGCGCAGATAACCCAGATCGCAGCGCCGCAGACGACGCGCGTAGGCGGCGGCGTCGGAGAGCGTCTGACTGAGCTGAGCCATCTTAAAGGGGAACCCGGTCGGCGAGGCCAGCGGGTCGGTGCGCACGTGGGCGAGACCGGCGCAAATCCACTCGCGCACGCGCCGCTTCAGTTCCGGCACGATGCCCGACTCATCACATAGCGCAAAGGCCGTGCCGACCTGCACGCCGGCGGCGCCGATCGCGCGCGCCTCGGCCAGCTTACCCGGACGCGAGGCGCCGCCCGCCAACCAAAACGGCAGGCCCAGGCTGCGAATCCGCGGAAAGTCCACGGCATCGCGCGGACCGTAAATGGGCTCGCCACTTTCGCTGAGCGTGTGGCTGGCGCGGGGCGGTGCGTTGTGACCACCGGCGTTGGGTGCTTCGACCACAAAACCGTCCACCACACCGGTCGATTTGCGGGCCAAGGTGAGCGCGAGGGTGGCCGACGAGATGATGGCGAAAAAACGCGGTCGCGGCAGTTTGGGCGCCACGCGCTCCCACAGGGCCTGCGGATCAAAACGCGTGATCACCGGCGGTTGATCGACCGGCCGGTCTTCGACGTGCAGCTTCAGCTCCGCGGCCTCGCCGGCGGCCAGTTGATCGAGTGCGCCCGGAATCTCGCGCGGCACACCGGCGCCCATCAGGACAACGTCCACGCCGGCCAGCATCGCACCGTAAAGCGACGGCAGGGTGGGGAGTTTGATTTTTTCCAGCAGGTTGATGCCGACCTGTCCGCGGTGGCCTTCCTTGGCGAGGAACACTTCGGCGAAATTGGACAATACCGTCAGCCCCTCGAGGCGCGGGTTGCGCTGCACCGACGGCATCGGCACCGGACGAAACGGTTGATCCTTCGGGATGCCGCCCGGGACAAAATAGTCGGCCAGCACCTGCTTCACGATGCCTGGCAGCGGGAAGTGGGCGAAGGCGCGCCGCAGGTGGCCGCCCGGGTCGCCCTGTTGCAGCAGACGCGCTTGGACCACCGCCAGGAGGCTGGCGGAGACCACACCGAGTTGAGCTTCTTGCGAGACGGCCCGGGCCAATCGCCAGTTGGAAACGGCGACACCCATGCCGCCCTGAATGATGGCGGGAGTAGTCATGACGGAATGATCCTGAGGGAGAACGCCTCCACCATGGGCGCCCCCGCCGGGGCAGGGGAAGGCCGCTCCCCACGCACCGGCGGTAAATCACTGCGCAGCAATTGAACTGCGATCTGGTTCCGAGCTCGCGTTTCCGCGGCGTTGACAAGGTCGACCTCCTCGCGCACTCGTCATGCACGATGTCGTTCGCTCGCGCTTTTTTTGCTTATTTTTGGTTTGGCTACCGCCTTGCTGACTAAGCGGCCGCGCGAAGACGTTTTTACCCCAAAACCTCCTCCGTCGTAAGCCGCCCTTGGGCGGCTTTTTTGTTTCCACCTTCCTCCCATGATCCTCCCGAAATCCAACCGCCTCTCCACCGCCCAAGTCGACGAACTCAACGCGATCGTCGGTGAGTTTGGTTGCCGCCTGCAGCCCATCATCGGCGCGGTGCGCACCATCTACGCCATCCTCGGCGATGAGCGTGATGAGCTCATGATCAACCGCATCGAGGGCCTCGACTACGTGGAGCGCGTCGATCGTATTCAGTCACCGTTCAAACTCATGGACCGCCGTTCCGATTTGGCCTCCCACCAGGTAAAGATCGGCGGCGTCACGCTCGGCGAGGAGCTGCTCATGATCGCTGGGCAGTGCACCATCGATCCGAAGAACCCCAACTTCTTCTACGAAACGGCCGAGGCCGTGAAGGAAGCCGGTGCCCAGGTCCTGCGAGGCGGCGTGTGGAAGCCCCGCACCAACCCCTACACCTTCCAGGGCGACACCAAGTCGCTCGACATTCTCATGGAAGCCTCCCGCCGCACCGGCCTGCCGGTGGACGCCGAGGTGATGGACGAAGAGCACCTGCACATGGCCCTCGATGCCGGCGTGCATATGCTGCAAATCGGGGCGCGCAACGCGCTCAATTACTCACTGCTCCGCGCCATTGGCAAAGCCATCGCCGAGCGCGACACCGTGGTATTGCTCAAGCGCAGCATCCACATGGGCCCGATCAACGAATTCATCGCCGCCGCCGAATACATCGTGAGTTTCGGCAATCCCAACGTGTTGCTGTGCCCGCGCGGCACCTCGCCGGGGCTCGATGGTTACCGCAACCATCCGGACGAAAGCATCACGCCGCTGCTCAAGGAAAAGAGCTGGGCACCGGTGGTGGTCGATCCTTCGCACTCCGTCGGTCGCGCGGCCTACGTGCCGTCCTGTGCGCTGGCCGCGGTCGCCTATGGCGCGGATGGCCTGTGCATCGAAGCCCACGCCGAACCGAGCAAAGGCATCGGCGACGATCCGAAGCAGGCGCTCACTCCCGCGGTGCTCAAAACCACCCTCGAGCAGGCCAAACAAATCTGGGCCCTGCGCCGCGGCACGCCAGTCGCCGCGCTGAGCTGAACGGTCGGTGGAGCGGTCGCGCATCACGATCCGTTTGGCGGATCCTGCCGTGCTGTAGCCGGCCTCGGTGAGGCCGGTCCGGGGTCAACGACCCCGGCTACAGTATAGCCTCCGGAGAACGAGACATTGCTCGCCCTCACGGCACCCGTTCGCTGCGGGCAGAATACTCGATCAACTTCGTCAGGCGCCTCGTGCGCGTGGCCTCCTGCTTGGCGCTCTCCACCCAGTGGGTGAGGGTGCGTTGGTAGTAGGGCGCCTGGGCGGTGAAGTAGGCCCACGCCCCTCCATTCGCCTTAAACTCCCGCAGCCGCTCCGGGGCGAAGCTCGCCGGCTGCTCGCGCTCAAATGCATAGATGCCGCAGCGTTTTTCGTCGCGCTTTTCAAACGCCGCACGTCCCGCCGGCTGCATCCGGCCCGCTGCCTCCAACGCCGCCACTTTGGCGATGTTAACCTTGCTCCAAATCGAGCGCGGATTGCGCGGGGTGAAGCGCTGCACGTAGCTGGTCGCATCCCAGCGTTTGCGAATGCCATCGATCCAGCCCCAGCACAGGGCCTCGTCGAGGGCCTCCGCATAGGTGAGCGTCGCCAGTCCGCTGTCCTTGCGGTGAAAACCGAGCCACAACTCCGTTGCCTCGTCGTGATGCTCACGAAACCAACCCTGCAACTCCGCCGGGGTATAGAAATAGCGAGGATTGGCAGGCTCCAGGGGCATGTCCGGCAGCCAAGACCGACGGACAATATTTCTCAAAACGAATATGCTGGCGACCGCTGTTCAGGGGGGCGGATTAAACCTAAGCTCAGCCTCCCGTCCCCAACCCCTGAATGAAACCCCTTCGCTTGCTCCTCCCGCTGGTCGCGGTATGCTCGACGTGTCTCGTCGGCCTGCGCGCCCAGGAAATCACCATCTCCGGCACCCAGTTCCTCGTGGAGGGACGCCCCATTTGGCTCAACGGCATCAACGCCGCCTGGATCGATTGGAACGACTTCGGCGGTGGCCGCTTCCGCGAGTTTCTGACCGTGCCGGGCGACCGCGCCACCCGCGGCTGGGATGAGGAGATCGCCAGCTACGCGGCCGCCGGCATCAATTGCGCCCGTATCTGGATCGACTGCGACGGCACCCATGTCCTGCGCTACGATAGCGCGGGCAACGTGACCGGCACCGTAGACGGGTTTATCGAAGACGTTGGCCGCCTGCTCGACATCGGCCAGCGGCACGGCGTTTACATTATGCCGGTGCTCACGTCCTTCGACCACGCTCGCGAAAAGAACTGGGAAAACACCTGGCAAAACTGGCGCGATCTCTTGGCCAACGACGCCAAGATCGATACCTACATCAACAACGTGGTCATCCCGTTGGTCGAGGCGTATCCAGATCATCCCTACCTCTTCGCTTGGGAGATCTGCAACGAGCCGGAGTGGATGTATACCGGCAGCGCCGAACAACGCGGCACCACGCGTGAGCGGGTGGTGGCCTTTCACGCCCGGGTCGCCGCCGCCATCAACCAGCACACCTCCAAACCGGTCACCACCGGCACGGCCGGCTGGCAGTGGATGAGCGACCTCAACGGCTTCAACGGTCGACTCTACAGCGATGCGTCGCTGCAGGCGGCCTACGATTCTCCGGATGCCCGACTCGATTTTTACCAGGTCCATTACTACGGCTGGATGCAGAGCCAGGGCGCGAGTCCCTTCGACGAAGATCACACGCCAAGCTACTTTCTCGACGCCGAGCTGGATCGCCCGGTCATCATCGGCGAATGCCCGGGGCTGGCCGCGCCCACCGGCGGTGCGCTGTTGAGCGTGACCGATGCCTATCAAGCGGGCTGGGCCAACGGCTACGCCGGCGTCATGGCTTGGTCGTCGAGCGGCCACGACGGCGCCGGCACGCTGCCGGAAATCGCCGTCGCTACCGAACGCATGCGGCGCAAATTCACCGATCTGGTCGCCGTCAACCGGCCGGTCATTTACGGTCAACCCGCTGCCGCCATCGTGGCCCCAGGCAAGACCGTCACCCTCGAAGTCGACGCGCGTGCCGCCACACCTCTAACGTATCAGTGGAGCCATGACGGGGTGGCGATCGACGGGACCACCTCGGCCACGCTCACGTTGAGTGCCGTGACCGCGGCGACCGCCGGCAACTACACCGTCTCCGTCAGCACGGGGAATAGTTTCACCGCCACATCCCAGCCCGCCGAAGTGCGTGTGGTCGCGCCCGAACCGGGCAAACTCAAAAACCTCTCCATCCTCGCACACTCCGGCGCCGGCGCCGACGTATTGACCGCTGGGTTTGTCACCACGGGAGGCAACGCCGCCCAGTTGGTGGTGCGCGGAGTGGCTCAAAAACTGGCCGCCGACTTCAACGTGGGCGGAACAATGACCGATCCTCAGATCGCGCTGGTGGATCCCTCCGCCAACACCCTGGGCGGCAATACCGATTGGGATGCCGCCGACGCCGCTCTGATGGCGGAACTTGGTGCCTTTGGGCTCGATGCCGACAGCGGTGATGCCGTGTTTGCCGGGGCACTGCCGGTGGGCGTTCCGATCTCCGCGCTGGTCACCGGCGAAGACGGTGGCACTGGAATTGTGTTGGTTGAGGTATACGACGCCACAGCTGCAGTCACCGGCAATCGTTTGGTCAATCTGTCGGCTCGCCTCCGGGTGGAGCCGAACCGACCGGCTACTGCCGGTTTTGTGATCGATGGCAATGTGCCGCACCAGGTGCTGATCCGCGGTGCCGGTGACAGCCTGCGCGCGCTCGGTCTCACCACTGCGCTGACCGATCCCAGCATCGTCGTGAACCGCACCGGCGAAAACCCAGCGGAAATCGCGCGCAATCTCGATTGGGGGGACGAAGGCGCACGGGCATCCATGAGCGCGCGCGGGTCGCAGATCGGTGCCTTTCCGTTCAATCAGGGCAGTCTCGACGCCGGCCTCCTGCTCACCCTGCACCCGGGTTCCTATACCGTCACCCTGTCGAGTGCCAACGACGAGGGTGGCATCGCGCTGGTCGAGGTTTACGATTTGGGCGAACCGTAAGGGCAGGGAACCGAAGGCGGGGAATCGCGTCTGTCATGGCGTTGGTCCCGACGCGCCAACGCCTCCCGTCATGCCCAAATCCTCCGCCATCGATCAAGACCCGCGTCTGCGCCGTGTGCGTGGGCTGGCGCGGGTATTGGATAGTTCGATACCGCTGGGCGGCGGCCGCCGGATCGGCTTGGATCCCATCATCGGCCTGCTTCCCGGCGGAGGTGATGCGATCGGCGCGATCTTCTCCTGCTACATTCTCTGGGAAGGCGCACGTCTTGGTGTCCCCGGCCGCAACCTTTGGCGCATGGCCGGAAACATTCTGCTCGAAACGGTGGTGGGCGCGGTGCCCATCGCCGGTGACCTCTTCGATTTCGCGTGGCAGGCCAACGTGCGCAACGTGCGCTTGATCGAGCGAACGCTGCGGTCCGGGGCCGTGCGACCAAGCCGCTCGCGGAAAGCCATCGCCACCGGCGTGCTGGTGGCCGCTATCGCCTTTGTCCTGCTGGTCGCCGCTTTGGCCTGGTGGATCCTCGCGTCGCTGTGGGGCTGGTTGCACGGCTTACTGGGCTAGCCGTCCTCGGGCACCTATCCCGCGGTGCGCGTGAGCGCCGCGATGGCATCCGTCAGATCGACCACCGCCGAAGCCCGTGCGCCGGTGCCGGCTTCGGTTTTACGCAGGCGCTGAAACAACTTCGCCCAGCGCCGGGTGTCGTCGTCGGGGAAGCCCGGCGCCTCGTTTTCGAGGCTCAACTTTCCGCGCTGGGCGTGCGTGCGCGCCGCGACCAAACGATGGTGATGCAGCGCCCTGCTGAGCAGCACGAAGGGAAACTGCACGTTGCGGGTCGGTCCATACACCGCGCGGGTGCCCCCCATGGGTTGATGCAGCACTTTCAGGTCGGCGAGTTTGTCGGACGCAAAATATACGGCCGCGCCGCCCACCGCCGAGCCCACCAGCGCACCGGTGAGAAAAGACGCGCCGAGCAGCGCCACGTCGATCACACCGCCGGCCACCGCGCCGGTCGCGGCTCCTGCCACCACGAGGTCGCGCTTCTCCAAGCCAAAGGCCAGCCAACTTTCCTGCGAGAGCAGGTCGGTTTCGAGCGGCGCCATATCGACTTCCTCGCGGTCCAATTCGTCGAAGTTGTAGAGTGCCTCCACTTCGCGTCGCGCGCGGCGCTCGAGCTGGCGCAGGTGTCGACGGTAGGCCTGTTCCAAGCCCTCCCGGTAAGGGGCGGGATCAGCGTCTTTGGCCAAGGCGCGGGTCTCGCGATGGGTGAGGGCGTCGGCCAGCAGCTCGGCGATCACGCGCGCGGCGTCTTCGGCCTGTTGTTGACGATGGGAACTTAATGCCGCGACGGCCTGATTGATGGCGGGCACCCAGGATTCGCTCATTTGCCCAAACGCTTGGAGCAACTCGACCTGTTGCGCGAACGGCGCCTGGTGCACATCGACCACCCGCACGATGCGGAAGAACTGTTCCAGAGCGCGCCGCCACGGCTCCACAAAGCGCGGTTCGCCGATGGGATTGATCACGGCCAGGCTCGGTTTGCCGGTCCAGCGCAGGATCTCCATCTCCGCCTCGTATTCCGGGCCGTAGGGCGTCGCGCCATCGACGACGTAGATGATGCCCGCGCCGTCGACCACCGGCCGCAGCAGTTCCCATTCGTCGCGGAAGTGAGGGTCGTCGGATTTCTCCCGCACGAAGCGCGCCACGACCGCGGGCCGATCGGCGGCGTGGGTCTCGTGTTCGCGCATCCAAGCCAGTGCGGCGCGGGCCCGTTGGAAGCCGGGTGTATCCACCAAAACATACAGCACCTGATTGGCCACCCGCAGTGGATACTCCCGAGCAAAGGTGGTGGTGCCGGGCTCCGGACCGATACGCACCGAATCATCGCGCGCCAGCGTCGCAGCCAGGCTGGATTTACCCTTGTTGGGGTGACCGACGAGCGCGAAGACGGGCGGTTTCATAGCGTGACCTCCGCGGGCTGGGCGACGACCCGCAGCGCCGGGTCACCTAGGCTGCGTAACTTGCGCGTCCAGAGTTCCAGTTGGGCGTCGGTCGCTCGATTCAACGTATCCAGTCCCTCAAGACCGACCGGCAACACCACGATGGGCGCGAGCGGATGTCGGGCCGCGGTCCGCAGTGCGCGGAGAAAATCCAGACAATCCATCAACGGAGGCTCCCACGCTTTCACCACGATCAACGCGGCATGATCGGGCGAGGAGAGCTGCGGACTGATCTGCGCGATCACCGCATCGTCTTCGGCGGTCGTGGCGCCGCCTCCCGCCGCCTGCTGAGGGGTATTCGGGAAGTGACGGTCAATGACGTCGCCGTCGTTCGGCACTCCGGACCAGTTGATCACGGTCACCAATTGCAGCGCGGATGGCTGCGCGTTGGACGGCGTCGACGATCGTGGCTCTACAGGTGACGGATCCTCCCGTTCCGGACTCTCGGCCTGCGCGCTGAGTTGTTGCCGATGCAGGCGGCGCAGCACCGCGGAAAGCCCGGGGATTTCGACCAAGGCCAGTCGGCGCGCCTGCGCACACTGTCGGCGCGCCAGCGCGAACGTGAGCAAGCGCGGACCCAAGCCGTAGACGGCGATACACATCACCACGAAGGGCCACCAACCACCCAGCCGGGCGGCTTCGGTCGCGGTGAGGGCCTCCGCCGTCACGCGGTAGAAACGAGAATCACGAATCAGCACCTCATCCGGAGCGGCAGCCGGCCACGCCCAACTCCAAGGGGTCGCCAGCACGTCGGTGATTTGATGCACCCGCGTCGCATCCCGCGTGGCTTCGCCCGAAGTCAGGGTGGTGCTCCAGCCAAAGGTGAGGTCGGTGAAGACCACGAGCAGCAGTGTGCAGGTGAGGGCGCTGATCTGAAAACAAACCGCAAGGACCTGCGACCATCGCAACAGCACCCATTTCTGCAGTTGCGCGTAGAGTTGCCGGTGTTGTCGCCAGCGACTGGATACAAGTTGCAATGCGTCGCGCAGGTCTGCTGGAAAGAAGCGCCAGCAGAGCAGGGCGAGCCGCCCCGTGCTCAGTCCGCGACCCAACCCGGCCAGCACGCCCACGCCGGGCACGCGCCGGGCCAGCGAGGCCGGCAGAGCCGCCGCAACAAAGGGTAGCAGGAGGAGACCGGGCAACACCACCAACAGAGCGAGCACCAGCACGGCGTTCACCCGGCCAGTGCCGTCAAAGTAGAAGGCCGAGAAGGCGGCCGAAGCGCCGAAGAAAACGCCGATCGCCGCCAGCACCCCGTCGGTGAGCCGAGTGCCGGTTTCGACCCGCTCTTGCAGCGTTTGCAGCTCCGGCTCCTGCTCCCGCCACGCCTCCAGCCAGGTGAGTGCCGAGGCGGTGCGATTCTCGGTGCCGGTCGGCAGGTGGCGCGCGATCTCCGAGTCGCGTTGCGCGCGCTCGTCCGCCGTCTGGCCCTCATCCCGATCCAAGGCAGCCGCCAACACGACGAGGTCGGCGAGATCGGGATTGGAGCGATGGAAGGACGACATGTGCGACGACTCTCCACACCGAGCGGAGGTCTGGCAACGCAGGGAATGGCTTTCCGGCGAGCGAATCTGTTTCGCATCGGCAGAGCCGCCCGCGTCGATCAAGTTCGGAAGCTATGCGAACATGGATGCGTTGGTGCTGGATCGTCGGACTGGTGGTAAACCTGAGCGCGGCTCCGGCCAAACCGCGGATCTTCGTGCTCACCGACATCGAGAACGAACCCGATGATGCCCAGTCCCTCGTCCGCCTGCTGGTCCACAGCAATCACTACGATATCGAAGGACTCGCCGCGACCACCTCGATTTGGTTGCCGAACCGCACCGCCCCTCATCGCATCGATCAAATCGTGCAAGCTTACGGCCAGGTGCGCGACAACCTCGCGCAACACGAGGAAGGTTTCCCCACCGCGGACTCGCTGCGCGCGGTCATCAGCGCTGGCGTGCCGCGCTGGGGGATGCAGGGCGTGGGACCGGAACAGGACAGCGCGGCCTCCGCGGCGCTCATCGCCGCGATGGAAAAGCCCGACGCCCGACCGCTGTGGATATTGGGCTGGGGCGGCACCAACGTGTTGGCGCAGGCTCTGTGGACGCTGCGCGAAACGGTGTCGGCCGAGGAACTTGCCGCGCTGGTAAGACAGTTACGCGTCTACGCGATTTCGGATCAGGACGACAGCGGCCCGTGGCTGCGCCGGGAGTTCCCGGAGCTGTTCTACATCGTGAGTCCCGGTTTCGAGGAAAACGACGGCGGCGGCTACCACTACGCGACGTGGACCGGTATCTCTGGCGACCGCATGCACGGGCGTTTCGACGGCGCCGATTGGTCGCTGGTGACCAACGAATGGCTCCGCGCCAACGTGCGCGACGGGCACGGTCCGCTGGGCGCCGAGTATCCAGCTTGGGAATACCTCATGGAGGGCGACACGCCGTCCTTCCTTTACCTCTTTCCCAATGGGCTGGGCGAGCCGGAGCACCCGGATTGGGGCAGCTGGGGAGGGCGCTACGAATCCTATCTACCGCGCACCCGACCGTGGTTTCATGCGCCGGAGACGCGCCCGATCTGGACCAACGCGGTGGACGAAGTGACCGGCGTGGATGGTCAGCCTCATTCGCAAATCTACGCCACGATCTGGCGTTGGCGGCAGGCTTACCAAAACGAGTTGGCCGCCCGCATGGACTGGTGTGTGTTGCCGCCGGCCGAAGCGAACCATCCGCCGATCGCACGACTGGCACACCCGCGTGAGCTGCGGGTGCGGGCCGGGAACTCCCTACAATTGGACGCCTCGCCGAGCCGCGATCCGGATGGCGATAACCTGCACTATCGCTGGTTCATCTACCGCGAGGCCGGCGACTATATGGGCTGGCCGGAGCTAGCTGCGGCGGATGAGGCGCAGACAACGCTGACGATTCCGCCCCCCGGTTATCCGCGCACGGAGATTCGGCTGCCGCGCACCGTGCACGTGGTGTTGGAGGTGACTGACGACGGCGAGCCGGCTTTGACCCGTTACCAACGTGTCATCGTGCGGATTGATCCACCGGCGTCAGAGTGAGCGCGACCAAAGCCTCGACGTAGGCCAACGGCGCGTGGTCGGCCAACGCATCGCCCGGCACCCACGACACCGAGCCGGTCTCGGTCGCGTGTCGAAACCAGCGACGGAGGTAATCCCGGTGGCCCTGCAAACTCGCCTTCCATTTCACATCCCAACTCGGGTTGCGATGCAGCGCGCCGGCGGCATCAATGTGATACTCCTCGCCGACATGCTCGTAGGGTGGCGGTAGAGGCAGATGCGGGATCAGGTCGTTGTTGAGCGTGACGCGAAAACACGGTGGCGAGACCTCGCGATCGGCGTCGGTCGTCTCCGCAAAGACCCGCGGCCCGCCAAAGGTGTAAACGACCGCGACGTCGGAGCGACGGAGCCGACCGTAGAGCTGGGCCAGCGCTCCACCGAGACTATGGCCGGTGAGCCAAATGGTTTTGCCCGTATCCGTGGCCAAGGCTGCGTCCAACTCCGGCCGAAGCTGATCCAAAGCCCGCGCAAATCCGCCGTGCACGAGCGATCCGTCTTCAAGGCGAGTGGGTAAAACCTGCAGATCGGTGAGCACGTCGGCCGTGGAGTCGGGTTCGGTGCCGCGAAACACCACCACCTGCTCGGTGGCCGATGTAAACAACCACGCCTGACTGTCGCCACGGTCAAAGAAGTCGGCGTGTTCGTAGCCGGCGCGGGCCGCGGTTTCCCGCACAAAACCCTCGTCAGGCACGTAAACCAGGAGTGCCAGCTGCGCGAACAAAGCCGCGCGGGAGACAGACCACGCGGCCGGGTGCATGGGGCCTGCCGGCATGGTGATTTCGTTTCCCTCCGTGAAATATGCGAAGTCACGATTGGGCTCAAACAGCTCACCGAAGCTGCGGGGAGCCTCCGCCGCTGAGCCCCCCGCAATCACAAGGCACCAAACCGCCAAGACAAGCAGTCGGTGAAGAGCGCGATAGGACATTGCGGAACTGAAGTGCATCAAAACAACACGACCGCCAGGCGCGATGCACTGGCGGTCGGATGAAACAAAGTAGGGTGGGCGAAGCGCTCAGTTTTCCGTCTCGATCCGGGGATCGAAAACGGCCTCCGTGCCGCCGGTTTCCTTCACCGTGATGGTGTATTCGTAGTCATAACCGACGTCGGACTTGATGTTCGCGTCCGTCACGACGAGGACGCCATCGTCGATCGACTTGTTGATAAATTCTTTGGACGCGTCGCCATTGGCAAAGGACACATCGACCAAGGAATAGGGAGAGTCGGCGGCCATGACGAAAGCCAGTTTGATCGGCTCTTGATGCCCCTGGACCGTCAGGGCTTGGTTGGTCGTGTTGACCGAAACCACGGATGGGTCACTGGACGAAAGGGAGCACGTGCATGTCCCCGCCTTAAAACTGACGACGGAGATGGTGAGGGTAGCGGACGAAGGCATGATGATGTATATCTGGGTTCGGAAACTTCCTCACTGAGGATCAAATGAGGAAAAGGGAAAGGCGCGACGGTAGCCGATATCGGTCAACCGTTGCTGCATGATTGCCGCCTGGTCGGTTTGGCCCAGCGCTTGATGAGCCATCGCCGCCGGAACCAGCAACCGCCAGTCATGGGTCGTGCTGAGCAGGGGCGAGAGGCGGTCAATCACGCGTTGAATTTGGGCACGGTGGGCCGACGCGTCCATCTCATTACGCGCCAAATCAGCCACAAACAGTTCGGTAACGGCATACTCATGAAGCACGTAGCGTTCGATGCGCTCGACCTCACCAGTAGCCAGGGGCGCGAGCAGCGACTGGGCCCATTGAATGGCAGCGCGCGCCGCCTCCGGGTCCTGATGGTGGAGCAGCTTAAGGGTCGCATCCAATCGCGCGGCTGCGGCCAGGTGGTATCCAAATTTTCGCGACGTGGGCTCCGCGGCCACCAATGCCTCCAGTTGCGGCAGGCACCGGGATACCATCTGTTCCGCTTCCGCAAACTGACGCTCCGTCAGGGCCACCCCCGCGTCCTGCAGCTCCAGGCTGAGGGCAGAAACCTGCCACAGTTGATTGGCGGGATCCTGCTCCACCAATTCGCCAAATTCGCTTCGGGCCTGTTGGTTGGTCGCCCGGGCCGCAGAGAGCTCGTTTCGGCGGGCCTGCAAATCCCCCAGAAAGGCCAGTCCCTGAGCATGGCGCAGTTTCCAACGGGGATGCCCCGAGACCTCCATGAGTCGCTCCAACAAGGTGCCCATCTCGGTGAAGAATCGCTCGGCTTCCCCAAAATCGCCTTCGCGTTCTGCGATCTGGCCCAGCCACGACAAGACATCCACGTGACCGCGTTGCAATTGGAGGTCTTCCGGATGGTCCCGCAGCATCGCCACGATCTGTTGGTGTTCGGCCTCAAATCCCTGCAGCGCCGCCCCGTAGTCGCCTCGATCGAAATCCAAGACCGCGAGGTTGTGGTGACCATAAACCAGTTCGTGCTGCGAACGCAGCGACTCTGGCTCCAAAGCGGCGAGCGCCACCGCCGAATCGCGGTAGCGGGTCATCCATTCGCGTTCGGCCGCAAAGCCTCCGCGACGTCGGTGGACAAAACCGATCCAGAACTCTGCCTGGGCCCGCTCAAACAACATGTCTCCATTATCAGGATACCGTGTGGAGAGGGTGGAGGCCCGGTCGAAAGCGGCCTGAAAAGAGGTGAGAGCCGCGTCGTAGTTGGCCTGATCCATGCGCACTTCGCCGATCTGCGTCAGTGCCGCGGTCTGGCGGGTGAGGGCGGTATCGGACAGGTCACGGGCGGGTAGCTCGGAGAAATAGTCCATCGCCCGGCTACCCACCGCGTCCAGCAGGTCCAGGCGGCCCAATTGCTCCAGCCCGGCACGAAAGTCGCCGATCATGAAGGTCAATAGATCCTCCGCCTGTTCCTGGCGGCGCTGGGCATCTTCGCGCGCCACGGCCTCGGCCGCGCGCGCGGTTTCCGCGGCATCGCGTTCCGTTACGGCCACGCGCTCGGCCCGGGTGGCGCGAATGGCCTGGGTGGTGGCGGCGATGGCCCCGATGATGATGGCTAGCAACACCGCCACGGCGCTGCCGCAGGCGAGTTGGTTGCGCGCCACAAAACGTTGGGTTTTGTAAACCCATGACGGCGGCCGGGCCACGACTGGCTCGTTCCGCAGGTGCCGGCGCACGTCTTCGGCAAGCTCGCTGGCGGTGCCGTAGCGGCGGTCGCGCTGTTTCTCCAAACAACGCATCACGATCCAGTCGAGGTCGCCGGCGAGGACCGAGGTGAGGCGAGTGGGCACCGCTTTGCGCGCGGCGGCCACGGTGGTGCGATCGGCGGCGGTCAGCGTCGAGACGGCGGCGGACGGGCGGGGCGGATCGATTTCGCGAATGATGCGGCGAATCTCATCGATACCGGCCTGCTGCAGGGTGCGAGGATCGTAGGGCGGCCGCCCGGTGAGCAGTTCGTAGAGCAGCACGCCGAGCGAATACACGTCGCTGCGGGTATCGATATCGAGTTCACGCGCCTCGGCCTGCTCGGGGCTCATGTAGGCAGGGGTGCCGATGAGTTGATTGAGGCAGGTGAGTAAGGTCTGTTCGGTGAGCCGACCTTGGGTCGCCTTGGCGATGCCGAAGTCAATGACCTTGGGCGTCGGCACGCCGTCCACCAGCGACACCAGAATGTTGGAGGGTTTGATGTCGCGATGGATGATGCCCTTCTGGTGCGCGTGCTGGAGGGCCACGCAAACGCGGGCAAACAACTCGAGGCGTTGCGCCATCGGCAGCGCCTGCTGATCGCAGAAGCGGGTGATGGGCACGCCATCGACAAACTCCATGACGAAGAACGGCCGCCCGGTCGCGGTCGCCCCGGCATCAAACACTCGAGCGATGTCGGGGTGATCCATCATGGCCAGCGCCTGCCGTTCGGCCTCAAACCGGGCGATCACCTCGACGGTGTCCATGCCCAGCTTGATGACCTTGAGCGCGACGGCCCGACGCACCGGCTCGCTTTGCTCGGCGAGATAAACGACGCCGCAGCCGCCTTCGCCGAGCTTGCGGATCAGGGTGTAGTGACCGATGCGATCGCCCAGTTTTTCCTCGGGGGCGAGCGGCGGCCGTTCCACCGGCGACGCGTCCATGAAGTCGTCGGCTGAGTCGTAGGCCTTGAGTAGCGCCTCCACGCGCGCGCGCAGGGCGGGGTCTTCCTGGCCGATCTTCTCCAGGTAAGCTTCCCGCTCCGCGCCGGTCAGATCGAGCGCCTGACCAAATACCTCGTCGTCGCGATTCATGCGGCGAAAACGGGGGACGGGAGAACGACGCTAGCGGGACGGGGTTTCGGCATATCCGACAATGCGAAAAACAGGGGTAGAAGGGGACAGGCGAGGGGAGGTCGAAACGATCAGGTCTCGCGCAGACGCTGCACTTCGTTGAACAACCAAGCTCGGGCATAGGCCCAATCCCGCTTCGCGGTGCGTTCCGAGATGCCGAGCACCTGCCCGGCTTCCTCGAGGGTGAGTCCGGCGAAATACTTGAGTTTCACCAGCTCGGCCTTGCGGCTGTCGTGCGTCTCAAAGGCCGCCAGCGCCTCGTGCACCAGCAGCAACTCGCTGTCGTTCGCGGTGGGTTGGGCGAGGTCGAAGCCGGTTTGGTCGGCGCTGACCTTGGCCAGGTCGCCCCCATGCTTCAGCGCGCGTTTGCGGCGGGCGTTGTCGATGAGGATGCGGCGCATGCTTTCGGCCGCGGCGCCAAAAAAGTGGGCCCGGTTTTGCCACGCGGGTTGGTTGGAGCCGCCCAGTCGCAGCCACGCTTCATGCACGAGCGCGGTCGGTTGCAAGGTCTGGCCCGGGGCCTCGTGGGCCATCTTGTGCGCGGCCAGCCGGCGGAGCTCGTCGTAGACGAGGGGCAGCAACTGCTCCGCGGCGCTGGCATCGCCATGCTCAAGCCGCTGGAAGAGGAGTGCCATCTCGCCGTCGTTCACGTGGGGTGAATCCTGTAGCGCCAGATGAGGGGCGCAAAGCACAAATCCCGTTAGGTGATTGCATTAAGCAATATTGGGGCGGTTTCGGCGACAGCAGCTCATAATTTTTGACCGGGTCATGTCCCCTTTGCGGCCGGAAGCTCGCTTGGTGGGGTGAGGCCGCCACCACGGTGCCGCCAACGACTCTTCAACGTAATTGCCCACATGAACCAGCTCCTGCGCGAAGATCCCCGCATTCGGGTCCGGAAGACTCCCGCCCCGTTCGCCCCGCAATCCGGTTATGACTCCGGCTGGTGGGTGATCGACAACCGCCACCACCAAAACGTCAGCTTCGACCACGGTTTGGGCGTCATCCCCACCCGCGTCGCCATGCTGTTTTCGCCCGACATGGAGACGGTGTTCCACCTCCCGGGCTCCTGGAATGTCGGCAACACCTCCAACCCGGTCTCGGTGTGGATGACCGACAAATCCATGACCATGGCCTTTGCCGCCAACTACCCGCTGCACGCCCGCTGGGATGCGAGCACCAGCGAGTGGATCTACTGGCACCACGGCTTCCTGCGCGTGGTGCTCGGCCCCTGAATCACCACCTATTCTCTCGCTTTAACCCCCGCCAAAAAAATCATGAACGACATCTGGACCTATATCTCCGTCTTCACCGGTGCCATCATCGTAGGCATGGCGATCGCCCTCTGGCGACTGAGTGGCACGGAGCCGGTGACGCGCGTGCCGCGCCGTCGCCGCTAAGTGGATACACGGCGGTGATCGCCGGCGCCGCTTCACATCGCGCTCCGGCTCAACCGAGCAGGGGCGCGTAGAACTCGCGTTTGCGATAAAGCACCGTCACGTCCTGCACGCCCCAGGCCTGCTCGAGGAAGGCGCGAGTGATGACGTCGGTGCGCGCCTGCAGGTAGGTTTGCAGGTAGGCGGGACTGATGAGGTTGAGGCCGTAGTGACCGGCCGGATCCTCAAAATAGGGCTGAAAGGCCATGCCGTCGCGGCGGTAGTCATGGAGCAGCGTCACCACGTCGGCGTTGTCCGCATAGTCACCTTCACCGCGGGCCAGTTGGGTGCTGAGAAAGCGCCCCTGGGTGGAGAACACCAACACGCCGTCGTCGGCGGTCCACTTGATCAGGCAGTCGAGGGTTTGGCGGGCCAGTTCGACCGGCAGGTGGGTGAGCAGGGAGCCGCACCACACCAAATCGAACCCATCGTCGAAGGGCAGCTCCCGTAGATCCGGCACGCTGTAAACGGGTTCGGCCTCAAACTGCTCGGCGCAGAAATCGACACCGTCGCGATTGAGATCGCAGCCCACGATGGACGCCTGTGGGTAAGCGGCACGCAGCCAACGCATCACGCGGCCGTGACCGCAGGGCAGGTCGAGAATGCGACGATAGGACCGGCGACCGCAGAGCAGCCGGGCATGCTCGATGAGATCGAGCGCGCGTTTGCCGATGGTGAAATACTGCGTCTCAAAACCGGGCTGCACCATCTCGTCGCGCGGCGAAACGAGCTCGCTGGCGGTGAGGGACTCGAGGTGGGCGTTGAGCCAGTTGGTCATGCGCGGGTCTCGTAGATTTCCACCAATACGTCGCCGCCATTCGCCTCGGCGAGCGCCGTCACGGTGACGTTGTAAGCGCCCGGCGGCAGATCGGCGACGGCCACAAAATCTCCTGCTGCCGGGTCGAGGGCAAAGGCCCCCACGGCCTGCGAACAGGCGGCCGCCAGCGCCGGATCCGTTTGCAGCAGGGCGCGGCAGTCGTTGGTGCGCCGGGCAAAGGCGATCTGCGGTTCGGCCAACGGCGCCTCGACGCCAAACTTTGCCAGTGACGGGCCGATCACACGAATCAGGTAACGTTTCGCGCGCACCGGACCGGCGGAACGACCGACCACAAAACTCACCGTCAGGCCATGGGCCGGCGAAACAAACCCGCGCGCCGACTGATTGGCGAGGTGATGGCCGGGATACACCGCTACCAGCGCCGACTGCGACCGCCCGGCAGACGCGCCTTCGTGCGGCTCCCACGTCGCGTAATACACGTCGCTTTCGTCCAGCGTGAGTTCACCCAGCTGGAGGGTGGGGCGATCCTGCCCCGGCAGCTCACGGCCATTTTGCCACCAGTGCAGGCCCGCGTAGGTTTGGCCGCTTTCGGTCGGCAGCTGCAGGGTGAGATCCCCGCGATGGGCTTCCACCGGCAGGCGCAGCGCGGGCGCGATTGGATCAAGTCCCAGTAGTTGTGGACCCACTACAACCGGATTGTTCATCCGTCGCGGCAGCAGGGCGGGTTGGTTTGCGGAGGGGGAGGTCGCCATGGCGCTTAGAGCAGGTTCATCTGTGCGTCGTCGGTCGGTTTGACCGAGATCTTTTTGCGCGGTTTGGCCTGCGGGGCGGAGAGCTCGATCGAGGTGTCGTCGGACTCGAGTTTGCCCAGAATGGTTTTGGCCCGGTCGATGACCGCCGGCGGCAAACCGGCGAGGCGGGCCACTTGGATGCCGTAGCTGCGGTCGGCGGCCCCGGGTTGGATGCGGTGCACGAAGATGATCTCGTCGTTCCACTCCTTCACCGCGACGCTGTAGTTGCGCAGTCGTGACAGCGACTTCTCCAGCTGGGTGAGTTCCTGGTAGTGGGTGGCGAAGAGGGTGCGCGGTCCGGCGTCGGCGTCGTTGTGCAGATGCTCGACGACCGCCCAGGCGATGGAGAGCCCGTCGTAGGTGGACGTGCCGCGGCCGATCTCATCGAGAATAATGAGTGATCGGGTGGTGGCGTTGTTGAGGATGTTGGCGGTCTCGTTCATCTCGACCATGAAGGTCGAGTTACCTCGCGCCAGATCGTCGCTCGCGCCGACGCGGGAGAAGATGCGATCCACGAGACCGATGCGGCATTTGGCGGCGGGCACCCAGCAACCCACTTCGGCCAGCAGCGTGATGAGCGCGACCTGGCGAATGTAGGTCGATTTACCCGCCATGTTGGGACCGGTGATGAGCGCGAGTTGTTCGCCCGACGAGGACAACACGGTGTCGTTGGGCACGAAGCTCTGGTTGCCGCGGATGACGGCGGTGTCGGGAGCCTTGAGCATCTGCTCGACCACGGGGTGGCGACCTTCGGTGATCTCAAGCACGTCGCTGTCGTCGAGTTGCGGCTGGTGGTAATCCCACTCGCGCGCGAGCACGGCCCAGCCGGCCAGCACATCGAGTTCGGCGAGGGCGTCGGCGGTTTTGGCGAGGGCAATGGACTCGTCGAGGATGGCGGTGATGAGCTCGTTGAAGAGCTCCCGTTCGCGGGCGAGGGCGTTGTCCTCGGCGTGCAGGATTTCCTTTTCCTTCACCTTGAGGTCGTCGGTGACGAAGCGCTCCGCATTCACCGTGGTCGAACGCCGGATGTAGTTGTCCGGCACGAGGTGCAGGTTGGCTTTGGTGACCTCGATGAAGTAGCCGAAGCTGCCGTTGTATTTGACCTTGAGACTGCGGATGCCGGTGCGGGCCTGTTCGCTGGATTCGAGTTCGGACAACCACGTTTTGTTGTCGCGAGTGAGCGAACGGATGCGGTCGAGCTCGGCGTCGAAGCCTTCGCGAATGGCGCCGCCCTCGGCGATGTCGGAGGGCATGTCGTCGGCGAGCGCGCGCTCCAGCAATTGGCGCAACTCCGGCAGCTCATCGATGCGCGCCGGGTAGTCGCGGCCGAGGGTTTCACCGAAGTCGGCGAGCAGGCGATGGATGTCGGGCGCCTGCAGCAAGGTGTCGCGCACGCCGGCGAGTTCGCGCGGGTTGCGCAGGCGGTTTTGCAGACGGCCGAGGATGCGCGGAATGTCGCGAATGTGGCGCAAGGTTTCGCGCAACTCGCCCAGCAACATCGGTTCGGCGAGCAGTTCGCCCACGGTGTTGGAACGACGGCGGATCTCGGTGAGATCGAGAATGGGCGCGCTCAGCCAACGCTCGAGCAGGCGGGCGCCGGCGGCGGTCGAGGTGCGGTTGATGGCGGCGAGCAGGGAGCCGCCGCGCGTGCCGCGGGAGGAGCGAAAAATCTCCAGATTGCGCAGGGTGGCCGGGTCGATGAGCAGGGTGGTCGCGCTGCGGTATTCGCGCAGACCGCGGAGGTTCTCCGGCTTCGCGCAGAGGTTTTCGGTGGCGTAATAAACGAGCGCGCCCGCCGGACCGAGACCGGGGTGTTTTTCATCGAGCCCAAACCCCTCGAGGTTGAGCACGCCGAGCGCGTCGAGCACGGTGCGGGCCCCGTCGGCGGTTTCGAAATGGTAACCCGGCAGTTCGGTGACGAGGCGGCCGTGGCAGAAGTCGTGCAGCGCGTGGGCATCGACGTCTTCGTGCGGCGCGTCGCGCCACTTGGCGGCGTCGCCCTCGATGAGGAGGAGCTCGGCCGGTTCGAGGGCGGTGAGCACCGGCAGCAGGTCGGCAACGTGGCGATCGGTGGCGAGTTGGAATTCGCCGGTGGAGAGATCGAGCCAGGCGGCGTGCAGGCCGTGTTTGTCGCGATGGAGCGCGCAGAGGTAGTGGTTGCGCGACTCGTCGAGCTGGTTGGCTTCGAGGGTGGTGCCGGGGGACAGGATGCGGGTGAGGGCGCGTTTGACCAGTTTGCCGGCTTGGGCGGGCTCGGCCTGGTCGCAGATGGCGACCTTGTGGCCGGCGGCGAGGAGCTTCGGCACGTAGTTGTCGACCGCGTGGTAAGGCACGCCCGCCATGGGATAATCCTGGCGTTTGGTCAGCGTGATGCCGCAGACCCGGGACGCGATCTCGGCGTCCTCGTAGAAGATCTCATAAAAGTCGCCGAGGCGGAAGAGGAGGAGGGTGCCCTTGGGCAGTCCACGCTTCACCTCGAAATACTGCTGCATCATCGGGGTTAGCTTCTTGGCGGCGCACATGAGGAGGGAAGTAGCGGGGAGTCAGGTGTGAGTAGCGAGTGGGAAATGCAGAAGAACGAGTCTGCCTCCGCCAAGGGATTTTTGCGTCGGCCGACCAACCTCCGTGCGAACATGAATTTCTACTCGCTACGCACTACGCGCTACTCGCTACTCCCCGACGTGGTTGAACTTTTTTCACGAGATTTAGGCGGCGAAGGTGGCGCACCGATGGTGGTGCTCCACGGCATGCTGGGTTCCTCCCGCAACTGGCTGGGCGCCGGGCGCGAATTGGCCGAGCGGGGCTGGCACGTGCATGCGCTCGACCTGCGCAATCACGGTCGCTCGCCCCACGCCGAACCGATGAACTACGAAGCCATGGTGGAGGACGTGGTGGCTTGGCTTGATGCACGCGAGTTGCCTCAGGTGGACCTGGTCGGCCACAGCATGGGCGGCAAACTCGCCATGTTGCTCGCCGCCCGCCAACCGGAGCGCGTGAAGCGCCTCGTGGTGGTCGACATTGCGCCCAAGGATTACCTGTCCCGCGAACACCGCGCGGAGTTTGCGGCCATGCATGAACTGCGGCTGAGCGAAGTGCGTTCGCGGGGTGACGCGGAGATGAAGATGGAAGCGCGCGTCGCCGACTGGAGCATGCGCAAATTTCTGACGACCAACCTGGAGCGTGATGAGCCGAACGGCGGCTGGCGCTGGATCATCAACCTGCCGGCGATCTCGGCGGCGTTGCCGGTGTTGGAGAAGAACCCGCTGCAGGACGGCGATCGGTTCGCCGGTCCTACCCTCTTCGCCGCCGGCGGCAAATCCCGCTACATCGGGGCGGGTGACGTGGGAGCGATTCAGCAGTTTTTCCCGGCGGCCGAAATCGAGTTCATCGCCGACTCCGGTCACAACCCGCACATGGAAGCGCGCGAGGCACTCGTGGCGGCAATCGTCGCTCACCGCGACGCCACGGCCGACGCCTGATTCGCCGCCTGAGATCAGTCAAATCCCGCCCCATTCACTCGGGTTCGCTCGCTCCGCGCGGCCTCATCCAATGTTCGTATTACGAACATTGGGTTCTTAGCTCCTGCGGGGGAGGTGGTTAGGTAGGTGGCTTTAGTGGCCTGACTCGGCGAGGCTGGCGGTGACGCCGTCGCGGCTGCGCTGGGCGTGGGGCAACCAGTCACGGCGGCGCCAGCGGCGGAACATGAGGAAACCACGGAAGGTTTCATCGATGATCATGGCCGCCCAGATGCCGGGCAGGCCGTAGCCGAGGGTGAGGCCGAGCAACCACGACAACGGCACCCAGAGGCCCCACATGGCGATGATGCCGAGCTTGAGCGGGAACCGCACGTCGCCGGTGGCACGCAGTCCGCAGACCATGGTCATGTTGAAGAGCCGGCCCGGCTCGATGAGCAGCGCGAGCTTCAGAAGGAAGGCGCCCATGGTGATGATGGCCGCATCGTCGGTGAACCAACTGATGAACCAACCGCCCCAGATCGCGCCGGGCAGGACGGCCACGGCGACGACCACGATGCCGACCTTCAGCGTTTTGAGCAGGCGGCGGTAGGCGGCGTCAAATTCCCCAGCGCCGACGTGGTGGCCGAGCAGGATCTCGTTGGCCAAAGCGAAGGCGAAGCTGAACGTGAAAACGAAGTGCATCACGCTCATGGTGTAGTTCTGGATCGCGAGCTCGGTGGCGCCGAGTCGCGCTGTGAACGAGGTGATCGTCATGAACGCCAACCACCAGCAGAGGTGTTCACCGGCCGACGGTGCGCCGATGCTGAGAATGCGTTTGAGGCGTTTGGCTGGGACGCGGATGAAGGCCCGGATCGGCAGGTGCACGCCCGTGCGGCGGCGCATGAGAATCCACAGAATGATGGCGGCCGCGACGCGGCTGCCGGCGGTGGCGAGCGCGACACCAACGATGCCCATCTGCGGCGCGCCAAACATACCGAAGAGCAGGACCCAATTGCCGAAGGCGTTGAGGCCGTTTTGCACGAGCGTGACCCACATTGCGTCGGTGGCGTGGCCGTGCGCGCGCAGGATGGCGCCGACGGCGACGTTGTGCGCTTCGAGCCAGAGCGTTGCGCCCACGATGCTGAGGTAGGGCACGGCGTATTGGTAGAGCTCCGGCGGCAGCGTCATGAGGCCGAGCAGCCGCTCGACGTTCAGGCTGATGAACAGACTGATCAGGATTCCCAGCCAGAGGTTGACGGAGATCGCGGTCGCCACGGTTTCCTGCGCGCCGCGCCGGTCTTTACCGCCGAGGCTGTGCGTCACCACGACGCTGCTGCCGATGCCGACGAAGCCGAAAATCATCACGCCCAACACCACAAATTGGTGCGCTACGCCCAACGCCGCCACCGCGCCGTCGGAGATCGTGCTCACCATGTAGGTGTCGATCGTGCTCGTGAGCACATGCAATGCGTTCTCGATAAAAATCGGGATCGCGAGCGCGAGGAGTGTGGGACGGACGACAGACTTGGACATGACGTGGGACGGACCTGCCAGCTTGCCATGCAAGAGTCGCGCCGAGCAAGTCGGCGGGTTGCGCTACCCGTAGATTGTTAAGCAGTGCCAGCGTGCCGGCCTAAGCGCCGCTTATTTGCGGGCCGCCCAGAGGCGCAGGGAGGCCAGCATGAAGCTTTCGAGAGCGGCCTGGGCGTTCAGATTTACGCGCAGGAGGCCAACCGCGTGCTCCAATTTTTCCACCGCGGCCGTGAAGGCGCGGCGGTAGGACTCGTCGCCGGTGCTGATGCGCTCCAGCGCAAAATCGCGCGTGGCGTGTTCGATGCCGGCGAATAGTTTCAGCCGCAGGCCATTGGCGAGACCGGTCTCGATGGCGATTCGTTCATCGTCGTCGAGGTCGGCCGGCAGGTTGCCCTTTTGGGCCTTCCAGGCCTCTGACGTCGCGTTGTCGAGGATGAGCCCAAAGCGCGCAGTGAGACCGTAGGCGGCGAAAACCGCGTCGGCGGCGGCTTTGCGATCGGACACACCAGCGGAGAGGCGACCGAGCCACTCGCGATAGTCTTCGATCCACGCGCGCCAGCCGTCGGGCAGGAAACCCACTTCGGCAGAGGGAAAACGGAAATTCAGGCAACGGCTGCGAATCGTCGGCAGCAGCGCGTAGGGGCGGGTGGTGAGGACCAGCAGTGTAGTGTTGGCCGGCGGCTCCTCGAGGGTTTTGAGAAAGACGTTGGCCGTGGCCACGTTCATGCGATCGGCCTCGTGCACGATGCCGACCTTGTGATCCCCGGAGGAAGCGGACACCGCCATCTTGCGAATGAACTCGCGCATGGTGCCGGGATCGTCGGCACTTTTGCCGGCCTTGATTTGGCGCATCTTGCCGGCCGGGCGCAGGCTGAAGCAGTCGGGATGATCGTCCGGCGCGAAACGCGGCGTGGTCGGCGCGTGAGGCGGGTAGAGCAGGCGGTCGGCGATGGACTGCGCGACGGCGACCAACGTTTCGTATTCGTCGCCGGTGATCAGCAGACTGTGCGAGAGACGTTGGTGCGCGATGGCGCGCTCAATGACGGCAACGGCCGGCGTGCCTTCGAGCGATTCTGGCCAAGCGAGGGCGGACATCCGCGATCAGAGGGAGGAAGCGCGGCGCTCAGCCGCGGGAGGCTTTGGCCTTTTTCTTTTTGGCCGCGGCCTTCTTTACCGTCTTTTTCGCCGCTACTTTTTTGGCCGGGGCCTTTTTAGCGGGGGCTTTTTTGGCGGCGCGCGGGGTGCCGTTGGTGATGCCGAGCACCTTCTTCACGTGCTTCCAGATCTCGGTCTCGATCTTGTTTTCCGGCAGGGTGCCGTCGACGACCACGATGCGTTCGGGGAGGCTCTTCGCGAGCAACAGGTAGCCTTTGCGGACCTTCTTATAGAAATCGATGTTCTCGCGCTCCATGCGGTCCGGCACGTCGGAGGCACGTTGGCGGATGCGCTTTTTCGAAACGGTCGGCGGCACGTCGAGCACGACGGTCAGCGAGGGCATGACGTTGCCGACGGCAAAATGGTTGATGAGACTGACTGGGTCCGAGGCGAGGTTGCGCGCGATACCTTGGTAGACCGTGGACGAATCCATGAAGCGGTCGCTCAGCACGATGGTGCCCTTGAGCAAGGCGGGGGCGATGACTTCGCGGACGAGTTGGGCGCGGGCGGCGGCGAAGAGCAGGAGCTCCGTCTCGGCGCACATCTCGTCGCCGTTGGAGTTGTGCACAATGATGTTGCGCACCTGCTCACCGATTTCGGTGCCCCCCGGTTCACGCACGCTGAGCACATCCACGGAGTGCTTGGCGAGACGTTGGGCGAGGCGGGAAATCTGGGTGGATTTGCCGGAGCCTTCCGCGCCTTCGAAGGAGATAAGTTTACCCAAGGGTGTTTCTGTCAGGGGCATAAGTTGAGAATGAAGAGGTTACTGCCAGTTGGCGAGGAAGCTTTGCAGGTCTTCCAGGGACGGGCTTTTGGCGGTGCGGACGTAGTGACCGCTGGTGCTGACGCCGGTGGTGAGGCAACCCTCGGGGGAGAGACCGAGGAGTTGGCCGAGCGCGAAACCGGCGTTAAAGTGGTCGCCGGCGCCGGTGGTGATCTTCGGCTTGGCGGTGTAGGGGCCGGGCACCCAGGCGGTGGTCTCGGCGGTGGCGCAGGCGGCGGATTCCTTGGGGTGCACGACTACAGTGGCATAATCGAGCTTGGCGCGGATGTCGGCCGCGATCTGGCGCAGGCCGGCTTCGTCTTCGGCCAGCGGATGGAAACCGAGGGCGAGGTGCACCTGTTGGGCTTCCTTGAGATTGAGCCCGAGGGTGACTCGGCCGAACTGTCCGAAAGCCCCGATGACTTCGAGCGCTTCCAGCAAATCGGCGCGGGAGCGTTTTTCGGGATCGGCGAGATCGAAGAAAAACACGCGGTCGCGCTGGGGCAGGCGAGGGAACACCTTCTCGGTGAGCTCGCGGAAGATCGTGGTCATGTTGGGGATCATGGTCCAGTTGACCAAGGCCACGAGGTCGGCCGCGGAGAGGGCGCGCTCAAAAGCCGGAGCGCCCATTTTCTCGATGATGCGATCGAGCGTGATCTCATCGAAGCTGCGCATCTGGCCGAGCATCAGTTTGCCGTCATCAAATTCGACGGCGATGGTGGAGGCCGGATCGCAGAGCGTGGTGCACTCGGCGCGACTGGCCATCTCCTGAAACACCGGATGGATCGCCACGCGACCGAGCGCGCCGATGTAGCGCAGGGCGAGGCCGTGTTCGAGCAGGGCTTTGGCCATGATGGGACCGTTGCCGCCGAGCTTGTCCATGCGCGGATAGAACTCGAGGTTGGTGCTCTTGCCGGCCGCACCGAGGATGCGTTGACCAAAATCACTGATGGTCGGAATCGCTTCAAATTCCTCGCCTTGGCCGGTGCGCAGGGCGACGGGCGTGACGATCGTATCGACGAAGCCGTCCAGTCCCACGAGGGCCAGTTTGCCGTCGAGCGTGGGAGCGGCTTTTTGTAGAGCAGAGAGTGTGTTGGAGCGGTAGTCCATGTTGGGCAGGCGAGATGCGCGAAGGTCGAGGCCACAGACCGAAGGGTGCCCCGGGGCCACCGGCAACCATGAAAGCATGAATGAGCGTGGGGGGATGTGGGGTTTTCCATTGAAGCGGGCTGGCGGATTACCCACTTCTTCTTTCACTTGTTCTGCCTGTGATTTACCCGCTGCTTGCCGTTACCAATGTCATCCAATCGTTCCTCACCTCGGGGTTGGTTGGGCAAATCATCACCGTCGGTCTCGTGATCTTCAGCTTCGTCGCTTGGTCGATCATGATCGACAAACACATGGAGCTGAAACGACTCCGCATGCTCAACCTGAGCTTCGAAAATCGTTTGCGCGCAGAACGCACCTTGCTCGACGCGCCCGACGCGCATCGGGAGCGTCGCAGCATTCCCTACGGCGACCTGTTCGCCGATGCCCTCGAGGCGTATTGGCGCGCCGCGGCGATCGGTCAGGAAAAGGGCGTGGACACCTCGCGCTTCCGGCTGGAGCACATGGAGAACGCCCTGCAACGCGCCCTCGCTCGTCAGGTCCTGCGCTACGAATCCAACATGGTCTTCCTCGCCACCATCGTTTCCGGCGCTCCGTTCATGGGCCTGCTCGGCACCGTGTGGGGCGTGATGGATGCCTTCAGCGCGGTGGCGGTGCAACAGACCGCGAGCATTCAAACCCTCGCGCCCGGCGTATCCGCGGCGCTGCTTACCACGGTTGCCGGCCTGATCGTGGCGATCCCGTCGGTGTTTGGTTATAACTACCTCTTCGCCAGCACCAAACGCCTCATCACCGAAATCGAGAACTACGCCAGTTCGTTGGCCGACCGTCTCGAACTCGAAAACAGCTGAGCCGGCCACGTCCGCCTTCGCCCGCCGTATCCCTCACGATCCCATGGCCCGCAACTTTCGCCGCCAACGTCAGTCCGCTCCCATCTCGGAGCTCAACGTGACCAACCTCATCGACCTGGGGTTCACGTTGCTGATCGTGTTTATGATCGCGACGCCGCTCATCAACCAGGAGCAAACCATCCCGGTCGACCTGCCGGTCGAATCGCAGAGCGAACAGACCCCACCCGATCCCGACACACAGTTTGAGTCGATCACCATCCGCGCCGACGGCACCGTTTCGCTGAGTGGGGAAGTGGTGCGCCTCGACGCGCTGGCCGATGCGCTGGCGCCGTTTGCCGGACAGAGCGAACCGCCCGTCTTTCGCATCCGCATGGACGCCGACTCGACCGCCCAACAATTTATCACCGTGATGGACGCGCTGAAAACGCAGCGACTTTCCCGGATCACCTTCGACACCCAGGTGTCTGCCCAATGAAGCCTGCAACACGGGCACATTGACTAAGAACTTTCGAGGTTGGCCGTGAGAGAACGAACGATGAGTCCCAGTTCCATCAATACGCCGACGACGCCCATGTCGCGGGCGGCGAGTCTCTCCGCGCTGCTGCACTTCACGATTTTCCTACTGATCGTTTTCGCCACGTGGTGGGCGCGCCGTTCGCACGACGATCCGCCGCCCATTTTTGAACTCGTGGCCGGTCCGGGCGACAACTACGCCGCCACCGAAGCCGCCGCCGCTGTGGTCGAAACGCCCCAAACCGTCGAGCTGAAGATTCCCGAGCCGCAGCCGCGCCCGCAACCCGTGGTGCAGCAGCCCCAACCGCAGCCCCAGCCGCAACCTCAACCGCAGCCCAAGCCGATCCCGCGCGAAGTGAAACGCGAGCCGACGCCCGTGAAGGTCGAACCCGTTCCGGAAAAGAAACCGGTCAAAGTCGAGCCGGCGCCGGAACGCGTTTCCTATTCCCAATTCACCAAGGAGGAAGGCGTGCCCAAACCCAAGCCCGTCAAACAGCCCTCCACGCCCGTGCGCGCCCGCAACATCGACGTCAGTTCGGTGGTCGACACGACACAGGTCAACATGGGGGCGGGCGGCACCGCCATGACCAACCGGGAGATGGACCTGTCCCGCCGCTACGTCGAAATGATCATTCAGCGCGTGCGTCGCTCGATGGAGGAGGCCGGCATCACCGAGCTGCGGGAAGCCAGCGTGCAGTTTCAGGTGACCCTGGCCGGGGCCATCACCAACCCGCAAATCGTGCGTTCCTCGGGCAGCGGCAGCTTCGATCAGGCCGTCTTACGCGCCTTCCGCAGCATCCGACCGGTGGGCAAACCGCCGACGGGCCGGGCTGAAATTTTCCGCGCCAACGTCAGCCTCAGCGGAGGGTAGGGCGTGTCTGGGAAAGGCGAGGTGCCATCGCTGGGAGCGCAGCCCGAAGGGTGAGTGGGAAGAGGGGCTGGCGCGGCGTTGTCCACGACGGCATGGCCCGCTGGGCCACCTCCGTCGCGGCCGCCTGGCGCGAGCCCCTTTTCCCACTCACGCTGGCTCCTCGCCTTTACCAGACACGCCCTAAACCGGCGCGAAATAAAAACTTCGGGAAGAAGATGAAAAAATTCCTTGCCATCACTCTCTCATCCCCGATTGTCCCGTCTCCCCCGGGCCCTTAGCTCAGCTGGAAGAGCGCCTCAATGGCATTGAGGAGGTCAGCAGTTCGATCCTGCTAGGGTCCACCACTTTTTAAAAACCGTCCCTCAAGGACGGTTTTTTTGTGCCCGCTCACAACGGCGGCGGCACGCCGGCGTCGCGGTAGAGGCGGGCGATGCTGTCGCGCCAGCGGGCTTCGTCTTCGATCTGTCGGCGTAGGTTTCGCAGCTCGAGTTCGCCCGCCACGATGATGAAAGCGAACAGTGCCATGCCCATCCAATGCGGTTCGGTCGGCAGCACCGCCAGCAAGGCGATTGCGACCAGGCCCAGCCCTTTGGCCACCCCCACCGCCCACCGCGTCGCCGTGAGGTAATCCCAACGCAAGGAGAGCAAGGCCCGAAACACCCGGCCACCATCCATCGGGAACACCGGGACCAGGTTGAAGCCACCCATCACGATGTTCACCGCCGTGAGATGACGCAGAAATTCCGCCGTCGTGATCGGGAAGAGCAGGGGATCCCAATCGGCCGGAAACCTCACGCCCAACACAAAAGCCAGCAGCACCAGCCCCACGTTCACCGCCGGCCCGGCCAGCGCGATCGCGATCTCCTGGCGCGGCCGACGCGGGATGCGATCAAACGCCGCCATGCCACCGATTGGCATCAAGACGATGCGCGCCGTGCTCACGCCGAAGCGTTTCGCCATCAGCGCGTGCCCCAACTCGTGCAGCACCACACACGTGAACGCGGCCAGGACAAAGCCCACCAACCACGTCGCGCCCAGCCACCCGGCCGCCGTCCAACCTTCCCAGCCGAGATACGCCAACAGGGCCAAAAAGGTCCAGTGTAAGGACAGGGGAATTCCGCCGATTCGGAACAAGTGCATTGACCACCGTAACACGGGGACTAATCAGGCGGTCCCGGTGTCTCGTTGCCAGCACGTTCCGGTGGCGCGAGTCTGACCGCTTCTCGCGATGTCCAATCCCAAGCCCTCAGCCCCCACGATCCTCATCATCGACGATGATGCGGAGATTCGTTATTCGCTCGGCCGCGTCCTCTCGACCGGCAACTACAACATCATCGAGGCCGGCAGCGGTGAAGAGGGTGTTGCGATGGTGAAGAAGGGCCCACTCCCGGATCTGGTGTTTCTCGACATTCGCATGGGCGGCATGAGCGGCATCGAGGCGCTGCAACACATTCGCGGCGCCAACCCCAAGCAGCTCGTCGTGCTCATGACCGCGTTTGGCACCGCCCAGACTGCGATCGAGGCGATGAAGTTTGGCGCCTTCGATTACATCATGAAGCCCTTCGACCCGACGAAGGTGCTGACCCTCGCCGAGAACGCGCTCCAGGCCAACCGCGAGATGGACGCCGTGGGGGACTACAAACCCACCATCAACAGCGAGGACTACAAGGAAGGCATCGTCGGCTCCTCCGCGCCGATGCAGGAGGTATTCAAAATCATCGGACAGGTCACCGCCAGCGATGTGACCGTGATGATCACCGGCGAGAGCGGCACCGGTAAGGAACTGGTCGCGCGCTCCATCTGGAAGCACAGCCATCGTTCCTCCAAACCCTTCATCGCCGTCAACTGCGCCGCCATTCCCGACAACCTGATCGAGAGCGAACTCTTCGGTCACGAGAAGGGCTCCTTCACCGGGGCGACCGGCCAACGCATCGGCAAGTTCGAACTCTGCGACGGCGGCACGATCTTCCTCGATGAGATCGGCGACATGGCCCTCGCCACGCAGACCAAGATTCTCCGCGTCCTCCAGCAGGGCGAAATCCAACGCGTGGGCGGCACCGATACCATCAAGGTCGACGTGCGCATCATCGCCGCGACGAACAAGAACCTCGAGGAGATGGTCCCGGCCAAGGAGTTCCGCGAGGACCTCTACTACCGCCTCAATGTCGTGCGCATCAAAATGCCGCCGCTGCGCGAGCGCGCCGACGACATCCCGCAGATCGTCGACTTCTGCCTCCAGAATCTCGTCAAGCAGCGCAAGACGCGCGTGTCCAAGGTCTCGCCCGAAGCCATCGACGTGCTCTGCCGCTACCGCTGGCACGGCAACGTGCGTGAGCTCGAAAACGTGATCTACCGCAGTGCGGTCATCGCGCAGGGTGACGCCATCCTGCCGAAGGACCTGCCGGTGGAAATTCGCTCCGCGGTGGGCCCCGGCACGGGCACCACGCCGCCGATCGCCGCCGCGTCCATCGCGCCGGCCAGTGCGGCTCCGATCAAAACCGAGGCGGTCGCCACCGCTGACGAGACCGACGATGTCGAAGAAAGCACCGTGAGTGAAAACGCCGCGGTCGCCACGCCGGCGCCCATCGGTGGCGCGCTCACGCTCGAGCAGGCCTTTGACTTCATCCAGGAAACGCTGCCGCACGACGAAGAGCCCATCCTCACGCGCATCGAGCGCGAGATGGTGAAGCGCGTGTTGGTCGCCGTGGACGGCAATCAGGCCAAGGCCGCCGAGCGCCTCGGTATGACCCGCACCACGCTCCGCAAACGCATCGAAGCCTACGGCCTGAAGGACTGAGCCGGTAGGCACCCCAAAGTCGGCCGAGAGGCAGGGCTTTGTTTTAACCACGGATGGGCACGGATGGGCGCCGCCTACCGGCGTCGCAAGGCAGGTAGTTTACACGAGAAGTTGTCGGGCCGCACCTTGAGCGCGGCTGCTTCGTTCGCGGCGGGCATGTCGACCAGGCAGCAGAACGTGTTTTTTAAGCCACCGGTTGGGCTTCGGCTTTAAGGCTATTTCTCAGAGCGTAGCCGGTAGGCGAAGCCATCCGTGTTCATCCGTGGTTAAAAAAACGCGTCCTGCCGGCGGACGTCCTGCCGGCCCCCTCGATCAGTCGGCGTAGCCTTCGGGGTGCTGGTGGTGCCAGCGCCAGGCGGTTTCGACAATCGACTCGATGTCGTTGAACTTCACCACCCAGCCGAGTTCGGTTTTGGCTTTGGTGGAGTCGGCGTAGAGCGCGGGCGGATCGCCGGCGCGGCGCGGCGCCATCTCGTAAGGCACGGTCTTGCCGGATACCTTTTCCACGGCGCGGATGATCTCCAACACGGAGGTCGGGTTGCCGGTGCCGAGGTTGTAGAACAGACCGGTGCCGGGTTCGTTGAGTTTGTCGAAGACCGCGATGTGCGCGCGGCTCAGGTCGTCGACATGCACGTAATCGCGCAGGCAGGTGCCGTCCGGGGTGGGGTAGTCGTCACCAAACACCTTGAGCGCCGGACGCCGACCCGTCGCCGCGTCGATGGCAAGCGGAATGAGGTGCGTCTCCGGATCGTGGGCCTCGCCGATGGTGGCATCCTCGGCCGCGCCGGCGGCGTTGAAATAGCGGAAGGCGGCGAAGCTCAGACCGTGCGCGTGGGCGAGGGCCTTGAGGGCGTTCTCGATGTCGAGCTTGGTCTGGCCGTAGGGATTGATCGGGGCCTGCGGCAGGTCCTCGGTGATCGGCATCGACTGCGGAATGCCAAACGTCGCGCAGGTGGAGGAGAAGACGAAGCGCTTCACATCCTTGGCCAGCATGGTCTCGAGCAGGCGCAGCGTCGCGACGACGTTGTTGAAATAATACTTCAGCGGATTCGTCACCGACTCGCCCACGTAGGCGAAGGCCGCGAAGTGCATCACGAGCTCGATCTGCTCCTTTTCGAGCACCTCACCGACGAAGGCCGAGTCACCCAAGTCCCCTTCATAGAACGGGATACCTTTCGTGAGGGCACCTCGGTGGCCAAACACCAAGTTATCGAGGACGACGGGGCGATGGCCCGCTGCAACCAATTGACGCACACAGTGACTGCCGATGTAACCGGCACCTCCGATAACCAAGACGTTCATTACCGAGGCTTGTATTGCCATCCGCCTCAGGTTGGCTAGCGGTTTTTGTTTCAACATGTCGTATCAACCGCCCCGCATCGTCATCACCGGTATCGGACTCACGGCCCCCAACGGCAATTCTTTGGCGGAGTATCGCCAAAATCTGCTCAATGGCGTCTCCGGCGTGCAGCCGTTCGACGTGCGCTACATGGGCAAGTCCTTGGCCGGCGTCTGCGATTTTGATCCGCTCAAATACCAGAAGCGCAAGGAAGTGCGCGTGGGCACCCGTGCCGGTTCCATCTCCATTTATTGCGCCCGTGAAGCCGTCGCCGACTCCGGCATCGACTTCGAGTCCTTCGACAAGGATCGCGTCGGCATCTACGTCGGCACCACCGAGCACGGCAACGTCGAGACCGAGAACGAGATCTACGCCATCTCGAAGTTCGACTACGACACCAAGTTCTGGTCGCACTACCACAACCCCCGCACGGTCGCCAACAACCCGGCCGGCGAGGTCTCGCTCAACCTCGGTATCACCGGTCCGGCCTACGCCATCGGTGCCGCCTGCGCCGCCGGCAATCTGGGCCTCATCCACGCGGCCCAAATGCTCCGCCTCGGCGAGGTCGACTTCGCCATCTGCGGTGGCGTGAGCGAGAGCATCCACACCTTCGGCATCTTCGCCGGGTTCAAGTCCCAGGGCGCACTCGCCACCCACAAGGATCCGACCAAGGCCTCCCGTCCCTTCGACAAGGGCCGCAATGGCATCGTCGTCTCGGAGGGTGGGGCGCTCTACACCCTCGAACGCCTCGAAGACGCCCAAAAGCGCGGCGCCAAGATCTACGGCGAGATCGCGGGCTACTGCGTCAACAGCGACGCCAGCGACTACGTGCTGCCCAACCCGACGCGTCAGGCCCAGTGCGTGCGCAAGGCCCTCAAGTCCGCCGGCCTCGAGCCCGCCGATATCCACATCGTCAATACGCACGCCACCGCCACGCCCCAGGGCGACATCCAGGAGTGTGGCGCGCTGCGCGAGGTGTTTGGCGAGGGTTGCCCCGACACCTACATCAACAACACCAAGAGCTTCATCGGTCACGCCATGGGCGCCGCCGGTGCACTCGAGCTGGCCGGCAATCTGCCGTCCTTCGACGACCTCACGGTGCATCCGACGATCAACGTCGACGACCTCGATCCGCAATGCGCGCTGCCGGGCCTCGTGCTCAACACCCCGCAAAAGGCGGCCAAGATCGATACGATCCTCAACAATTCCTTCGGTATGCTGGGCATAAATTCCACGTTGATCGTGAAGCGATTTACCGCCTAACCTCTGCCCCTTTTCCAACATGACCAAAGAAGAAACCAAGCAGGTGGTGCTCGATATCATCGCCGATGTCGCTCCCGACGAAGACCTTACCAATATCAAGCCGGACGTGCGCCTGCGCGATCAGCTCGAGCTCGATTCGATGGACTTCCTCGATATCGTCATGGAGCTGCGCAAGCGTCACAACATCGAGGTGCCCGAGGCCGAATACCCGCAACTCGCCTCCCTCGACAGCTGCGCCGAATACCTCACCCCCAAGTTCGAAGCGCTCGGCAAATAAGCCACCCCGTTTCCAACGAACCAAACTTCTCAACCGAGTCCCCCCCGCGGACTCGGTTTTTTTGCGCCCAGCCGAGCCGATCCAACGCCGTTTTTTTAACCACAGATGGACACAGATGGCTTCGCCTACCGGCTACGCACCGGCTGAAGCAGACCGCTACTCTGAAGTATTTCTTATCTGTGTTTATCTGTGTCCATCTGTGGTTAAAACAAAAGCACTGCCTCTCCGCCGTTTCCTCGGCCTCTAGCGCTTGCGCGTTGGGCGGCGGGGCTTCTTGTTGGGCTGCTTGAACACTTCGGATCACTACGACGTTGTCATCATCGGTGCCGGCATGTCGGGCCTCGCGGCCGGCATTCGCCTCGCGCACTTCGGCAAGAAGGTCTGCATCTTCGAGCGGCACAACGCCGTCGGCGGACTCAACAGCTTCTACAGCCAGGCCGGCCGCAAGTTCGACGTCGGTCTGCACGCGCTCACCAACTTCGTGCGCCCCGGCGTGAAGGGCACCCCGCTCGGCAAACTCCTGCGCCAACTCCGCATCCGCCACGAGGAGTTTGAGCTCAGCGAACAAAAGCGCTCCCGCGTCGCCTTCGGCCCCAACGGCGAAACCTCACTCGCGTTCACCAACGACTTTGCCGTCTTCGAGAGCGAAGTGGCCCGCGCCTTCCCGGCGCAGATCGATGGCTTCCGTCAACTCGTCGCCACCGTGCGCACCTACGACGACGTGAGCCTCGACGCCCAACCCGTGTCGGCCCGCGAGGTCGTCCGCCGCTACATCAGCGACCCGCTGCTTGAGGACATGATCTTCTGCCCGGTCATGTATTACGGCAGCGCACAGGAGCGCGACATGGAGTTCGGTCAGTTCGTCATCATGTTCAAAGCCCTCTTCCTTGAAGGCTTTGCCCGGCCCTTCGACGGCGTGCGGGTCATCCTGCGTGTGCTGGTCGACAAATACCGTGCCGCCGGCGGTGAGCGCCGCATGAAGTGCGGCGTAAAGCGAGTGATCGCCCAGAACGGCAAGGCCACGGCGCTCGAACTCGACAGCGGGGACGTGGTCACCGCCGACCACGTCATCTCCTCGATTGGCGGCCCGGAAACCGAGCGCCTCATCGGCAATCTCCCGGCACCGGAGCAGGCGCCGTCCCCGGTGGGCGCGCTGTCGTTTGTCGAGACCATCACCATCCTCGACCGTCAGCCGGCGGCGCTGGGGTGGGGCGACGATACCATCGTGTTTTTTAACGACTCGGCGCGCTTCGACTACGCCGCCGCCACCGATGCCGTCGACCCGCGCAGCGGCGTGATCTGTTTCCCCAACAACTTTGCCTACGCCGACGGCGCTGAGCTGCCTGAGGGCGTGTTCCGCTGCACCTGCCTGGCCAACTACCAGCAGTGGACGGCCCTGCCCGAGGACGATTACCGCGCCGCCAAAGCCGCCTGGTTTGAGCGCATCCAGCAGAGCGCCCGTCGCTTCCTGCCCATGGTCGCCGACGAAGCCCTCATGGCGTCCACGATCACCACGGACATGTTCACCCCGCGCACGGTCGAGAAATACACCGGCCACTTCGGCGGCGCCATCTACGGCTCGCCGCTCAAGCACCGCCAAGGCCGCACCGCCCTCGACAACGTCTACCTCTGCGGCACCGACCAAGGTTTCCTCGGCATCATCGGCGCCATGCTCAGCGGCATCTCCATGGCCAACTACCACGTCCTCCGCGGCTAAACCAACGCAGGTTTTTTGAACCACGGATGGACACGGATAGCTCCGCCTACCGGCTCCGCTGTCGATTGTTTCGCCACGTGTTGTTCATGCCTCGTAGCTGCTCATTACCAATGAATTAATGCGTATCGCCTGCATCTCGGAAAGAAAGGGTAGCGGCGAAACGGTAGTGGAGCCCATCCGTGTCCATCCGTGGTTAAAAACCATTCTGCCTCTCCGCCTCTGGACGCGAAAACCGGGGTTGCGCTCGCCGATGGGCCCTCTTCACTGGACCGCTTCATGGCTTACGACTGGCTAAAAGGTGTCGACGATGAGTATGACGTTATCGTCATTGGCAGCGGCTTGGGCGGCTTGACCGGGGCTAATTACCTCGCGAAAGCCGGCCACAAAGTGCTGCTGCTCGAGCATCATTATCAATTTGGCGGTCTCGCCACCTGGTTCACCCGCAAGGGCGGCCATATCTTCGATATCTCGCTGCACGGCTTCCCCGTGGGCATGAAGAAGTCCTGCCGCAAATACTGGTCCAAGGAGATCGCCGACTCGATCGTGCAACTCAAGGACGTGCGCTTCATCAACCCGCAGATGGACGTCTGGACCGACTTTACCCGCGAGGACTACACCCGCGTGCTGGTCGAGGACTTCAAGGTCGACCGCGACACCGTCGAGTCGTTCTACACCCACCTCCGGGCGATGAACTTCTACGACAACAACGCCGAGACCACCGGAGAGATGTTCGAGCGCTTCTTCCCCGGCCGCCCCGACGTGCACCGCCTCCTCATGGAGCCGATCACCTACGCCAACGGGTCCACTTTCAACGATCCCGCCATCACCTACGGCATCGTGTTCTCCAACTTCATGGGCGCCGGCGTCTACACCTTCCAGGGCGGCTCCGACCTGCTCATCAAGAAGATGGTCAACGAGCTCAAAGCCAACGGCGTCGAGTGCCGCAAACACGTGCTGGTGCAGAAGCTCCTCGTCGAGGAACGCGACGGCCGCAAGGTCGCCTGCGGCGTCGTCGCCGGCAAGGACGGCCGCGTCATCCGCGCCAAGGCCGTGCTCTCCAACGCCAACATCAAAAACACCATCCTGCGCCTCGCCGGCGCGGAGAACTTTGATCCCGCCTACGTCGCCGACGCCGAGGCCGTGCGCATCAACACCAGCTCCTGCCAAGTCTACCTCGGCATCCGCAAAGGGGAATCCATCCCCAACATCGGCGACCTCGTCTTCACCTCCGAAGCCCCGGCCTACAGCAGCGACGACATCGTCGACCTGCACACCACCAGCCGCACCTTCTCGGTGTATTACCCGGAGACCCGTCCGGGCTCCGACCGCTACACCGTCGTCGCGTCATTGAATGCCAAATACGCCGACTGGAACAACCTCAGCGACGAGGAGTATGCCCAGCACAAGCAGCGCCTCATCGACGAAGCCATCACCTCGCTGGAGAAATACATCCCTGGCGTGCGCGAGAAAATCGATTGGATGGAGGCCGCCACGCCGCGCACGGTCGAGCGTTACACCACCCACATGGCCGGCACCTCCTTCGGCACCAAGTTTGAAGGCCTCAAGGTCTCGATGGACCTGCCCGAGCAGCTCCCCGGCCTCTACCACGCCGGCTCGGTGGGCATCATCATGTCCGGCTGGCTCGGCACCATCAACTACGGCGTCATCACCGCCAACAAGATCGACAAGGCCCTCTTCCAACAAAAACAAGCCGCCACCACGGCCGCCCCGACCTCCAACTGATTTTAGGGCCCACCAAACACACGAAAGGACACGAAAAGAAAGCCCACGGATCACACAGAAAACACGGACCCAATGGTCCAATTTTCCGTGTCATCCGTGTGTTCCGTGGGCCAAAGCTTCAGTCACCCGGTTTCGTGTGTTTTGTGTATTTCGTGGTTAACCCATATTCTCCCGTCACCGCTTCATGATCCCCGCCATCACTGATCTCATTCCGCATCGCCCGCCGTTCCTCTTCATCGATGAAGTGGTGGAACACAGCGACACCGCGCTCACCGCTCGTCGCACCTGGCGCAGCGAGGAAGACTTCTACAAGGGTCACTATCCCAACGCCCCGATCACGCCGGGCGTATTGCTTTGCGAGGCCGTCTTCCAAGCCGGCGCCGCCTTCATGTCGCTGCAAGCCCGCGCGGCCAACGCCGAGGCGGGGGAGGGTGTGCCGCTGCTCGCCAAGATCAGCGACGTGCGTTTCCGCAACCCCGTGTTCCCCGGCGACGAAGTGCTCATCACCGTCGAAAAGAAGGAAGCCATGGGCGGCTTCACCATGATGAAAGGCGCCATCAAAAAAACCGACGGCACCCGCATCCTCACCGTCGACTTCGCCGTCGCCTGGAAAACCCCGGAATCGAAGTAACCGCACTGTTTTAAACCACGGATGAACACGGATGGCTCCACTAACGTTTCGCCTACTCAATTAATGAGGACAGGGGAGGGGCACCAAACTCAACCTTTTGACGGAAACGCGGTTCGGCTGGTTCAACCTGAGGTTTCAGTGCGTAGCCGGTAGGCGAAGCCATCCGTGTCCATCCGTGGTTAAAAAAAACCGCCCCATTCATCATGACCGACTTTCTGAATCTCTCCGGTAAAACCATCGTGGTGGCCGGTGTCGCCAACAAGAAGAGCGTCGCCTGGTTCACCGCCAAGACGCTGGAAGAGCAGGGCGCGACCGTCATCTACAGCGTGCGCTCCGAGGCGCGCAAAGCGTCCCTCACCAAGCTCCTCGCCGACAAACCCGTCTTTCTCTGCGACGTGGAAGAGGAGGGCGCCGCGACCCAACTCGCCGCCGACATCGCCGCCGCCGGTTTTGGGCCGATTCACGGCCTCGTGCACTCCATCGCCTTCGCCAACTACAGCGAAGGGTTTAAGGCCTTCGAGGAAACCAAACGCGCCGACTTCCTGCAGGCCACCGCCATCTCGGCCTTCTCGCTGGTCGAGCTCGCCAACGCCTTCAAACCGCACTTCGCGCCCGGCGCGTCGGTGGTGTCCATCGGCATCTCGTCTCTCACCGTCACGCCCGACAACTACGGTTACATGGGCCCGATCAAAGCCGCCCTCGATTCCGCGTCGCGCTTCCTCGCCAAGTCCTTCAACCCGCAACCCGGCGTGCGCTTCAACGTTGTCGGCTCCGGCCCCCTCAAGACCAGCGCCTCCGCTGGCATCCCGGGCTACTTGGAGAGTTACCTGTATTCGGAGAAACTCACCTTCCGAAAGCAGAACCTCGCCACCCAGGAAGTCGCCAACACCGTCGTCTTCCTGCTCAGCGAACGCAGCAGCGGCCACAACGGCAGCACCCTCGTCGTCGACGCCGGCCTCGGCAGCAACTTCTACGACGCCGAAATCATCCGCCTGGCGATGCGGCCCGAGACCGGCCCTGCCGGTCCGGGAAATCCTAACTCCTAATCCCTAACTCCTAAATGGTCTTCCGTCTGTCTGTGGTTTTTAGGATTCGGGATTTAGTCATGGGGATTTTGAGCAAATGAAATTTGCGAACGTTGTCATTGAATCCATTGCCGTCGCGCTGCCGGACGAGGTCCTGAGCTCTGCCGGGATCGAGCAGCGGCTGGCTCCGCTGTATGAGCGGCTCAAGCTGCCGGAGGGGCGCTTGGAGCTCATGACCGGCATCAAAGAGCGCCGCGTCTGGCCGGCCGGCACGCGTCCGTCCGACGCCAGCGCCACCGCCGGCAAAGCCGTGCTCGCCAAGTCGGCCCTCCCGGCCGATCGCGTGCAGCTCTTCATGCACTGCGCGGTGAGCCGCGACATGCTCGAGCCCGCCACGGCTTCCTTTGCCCATCGCAAAATCGGCCTGCCCGCGACCGCCCAGATCTTCGACGTCTCCAACGCCTGCCTCGGCTTCCTCAACGCCATGACCGTGGCCGGGAGCATGATCGAAAGCGGCCAAATCGAATGCGCCCTGGTCGTCTCCGGCGAAAACGGCGGCCCCCTCGTCGAGCACACCCTGCGCACGCTGCTGGAGCAGCCGCTCACGCGACAGCAAATCAAACCCTTCTTCGCCAATCTCACCATCGGTTCCGGCGCCGTCGCCGCCGTGCTGTGTCACCGCGACCTCGCGCCCCACGGACACCGCCTGCTCGGCGGCATCGCCCAAGCCGCCACCGCCCACAGTGAGCTCTGCCAAGGCGACACCCACGGCGCCGACTCCCTCGCCATGCAGACCGATTCCGAGGCCCTGCTCGTGGCCGGCGTTGAACTCGCGCAGCAGACCTGGGCCAAGTTCCGCAAAGAAGTGGGTTGGGCCACGGCCGACTTCGATCGCTTCATCTGCCACCAGGTGGGCAGCACCCATCGCCGCAAACTCTACGAAGCCCTGCGGCTCGATCTCGCGAAGGACTTTTCGACCTTCGAAACCCTCGGCAACACCGGCTCAGTGGCCTTGCCCGCGACCCTCGCCACCGCCGCCGATACCGGCGCGATCCAAACGGGCGACAAGATCGGCCTGCTCGGCATCGGCAGCGGCCTAAACTGCCTCATGCTCGCCGTCGAGTGGTGAACCCCACTCAAGCAATGCAATTGATGGCCACCGCCTGCACAGAATCCGCACGAGTAAGGTCTGGGGCTTTTGTGCCTTCTGTTCCTCTTGTGGCTGAATTCAAGAGGTCGTTTTATAGCCACGAAAAGGCACAAAAAATCACAAAAATAGGCCCCGCAGATTTCTTATCATTTTCGTGCCCTCTTGTGCCTTTTTGTGGCTATTCCATCCTACCGCTTCGCCACCATGAATGATCTGCCTGATTGGCTGCGTGCCCTTTACCCGTTTGCGCCGAAGCGTTTTGTGACGCCGGGCGGCGCGAACCTGAGTTACCTGGATGAAGGGCAGGGGGACGCCGCGGTGCTCATGGTGCACGGCAACCCCACCTGGTCGTTCTACTACCGCGAGCTGGTCAAGACCCTCGCGCCCAAACGCCGCTGCATCGTGCCCGATCACATCGGCATGGGGCTCTCCGAAAAACCCGAGCACTATCCCTACACGCTCAAGCAGCGCATCGACGACGTGGAGGCTCTCATCGCGTCCACCGGCGTCACCCAACTCGACCTCGTGGTGCATGACTGGGGCGGTGCGATCGGCTTCGGCCTCGCCGCCCGCCGACCGGACCTCATTCGTCGTATCGTCATTCTCAATACGGCCGCCTTCACCGCGCCGCACATCCCCGGTCGCATCGCCCTCTGCAAGGCTCCCGTGGTGGGCCCGGCACTGGTGCGTGGTCTCAACGGCTTTGCCTGGCCGGCGACCTGGATGGCCATGAGCCGTCGGGCGCTGAGCAACGACGAAAGCAAAGCCTACCTCTATCCCTACAACAACTGGTCCAACCGCGTGGCGGTCAGTGCCTTTGTGCAGGACATCCCCATGGACGACAGCCATCCCACCTGGGCGACGCTGAAGGCCGTGGAGCAGGGCATCGGCACCTTCCATGACCGCGAGGTGCTCATCGTCTGGGGCGGTCAGGATTTCTGTTTCAACGACCACTTCTACAACGAGTGGTGTGAACGTCTCCCGCAGGCGCAGAAACTCTACCTCGAAGACGCCGGCCACTACGTCCTCGACGACGCCCGCGGCGACGCCGTCCCCCGCATCTGCGAACACCTGCTGGACTGACCCGACCCACACAAGACAGCCCGACCGACGGGGGACTGACACAGAGCACACGGAGGAGGGCACAGAGGCCACAGAGCCACTCCGCCGCAGCCCCGAACACCCAATCGAAAGCCCGGTAGCTACGAGCGTGAGCGAGTGGTCAGGAGACCCGTTCAACGTGGTGTTTTTTCACACCAAGGCAGCAAAGGTAGCAAAGCCACTCCGCCGCAGAGCTAAACGTCTCCCATGGTGGGCATTTATGTAGGGCCGGTCTTCAGCCGGCCTTTACCGGAATGGATTCTTGTAGGGCTCGACCTGGCGTCGAGCCGCGGAGCGAGTGGTCAGACGATCCGGCAAACGTGGTTTTACACAAAGGCAACGAAGGAGAAAACGAAGGGACCAGAGCCACTCCGCCGCAGGGCAGAACACGCCAAGCCAAAGCCCAGTGGCTACGAGCGTGAGCGAGTGGTCAGGAGACCCGGCCCACGTGGTGTCTTTTTACACCAAGGCAGCGAAGGTAACAAAGCCACTCCACCGCGGGGCAGAACAACCCTGTGGCAGGCATTTTGTAAGGCCGGTCTTCAGCCGGCCTTTGCGGGGACGGATTCTTGTAGGGCCGCCGCTTGCGGCGTGCCGCAGGGTGAGCGGAGAGCGGAGAGGCGACGGTTTCTTTAACCACAGATGCTCCATAGGCGCACACGTTTCACCGAGGCGCACCGACCGGAGGGGCATCCTCCTCCGCCGAGGTTTGACCGCCCGCCAAACGTTAGCTTCGACCTCACACCGATCGTCTGCCATCGCTGATGCCGATGCCGAATCCCCACCGTTCAAAACCCTATCTGGTAACGCGTGTAGGCCTGCTGCTGATCTGCACGGGCGCTTTGTTCTCCGGCTGCGCCACGGGGAATGAAAAGCAATACGTCAACCGCGCCATGGCGCCGGAGGACTTTGCCTTTGCCGCCAAGACCGCCGAGTGGGACAGCCCGCCGGTCTTCCTGAAAGGCAAAGCGCCCACGCTGCCTTACGCCGCGCTGCAGCATTCGAACTTTCCCCGCCATGGCATCGTGGAGCTAGCGTATACCATCACCGCCGAGGGGAGGGTGCAGGACATCCGCATCCTCTCCGCCACCCATCCTCAATACGCCGCTGGGGTGATCCACAACCTGAAACACTGGCGCTTCAAACCCGCCACCAAAGACGGCCACCCCGTCACCGCCGAAGTCCGCCAAACCTTCACCCTGGACCCGTATCCCAAACGAGCTCCCGTGGTGTAGGCGTCAGCAACTTTACGTGCGGCATGGGAAATCGATAACGCCCTCGCTCGCTCAAAGTCAGACAGCTTCAGTCCGGCCCCGTTGCGACCACCTGATCCAAACCCTGCGCACGCGGCAGGTAAACCTGAGGTCTGTCCCTGTTTCGGGCCTCATTCTTCGGGGAAAAGCTCCGGGCACCGCCTTCGAAAGGCAGCCAGTTGCGACGATTTCAAGAAGTCTTCGATCGGCAAGCCCTTAGCCGGCATATCCTCACGGCGAACCCCACCCACCGCCCATAACAATTTACCCGTAGGTAAGTCCCACCACGCAGTGTAACCACCTATCTCCCAATCGGATTCGGACCACTCGGAGAAAGGCCGCTCCCACCAATCCGAACGTGGCAGCAGCACATGCAGCGTGTGCTGCGCAATGCCTTTTGCCTGACCGTGTAGTGCGTCCAACTCCGCTTGCTCCTGTTCTTTTCCTGATGAATAGCCATGAGGCTTCGCATCAGGCTCGCGCATCACTTGCGCCAATTGCGCCGCTAATGAGCTGCTCGGATGAAGAAATGGCAGTGAGAGAAACCGACGCCAACCACGGTCCTTGCCCCATACCGGCACCTTTGACCGCCACGAAGGTTGCGCGACGACCGAGAATGGAAAAACCAAGTCATAATCGCGCGGGCTTGATGTCTCGCTCGCGGCATGGCGCCACTTGAGCACCGTTGGAGCAACCATTTCTGCCGCTACCAATCCACCGTCGTGAACTGGCAAACTCAAAAGTGGGAAGGCACCGGACAAGTCCGGCCAAAACCCTTCATTGACCAAGTTGAGGTCCAGTGAATCCCGCCAAATGTGCCCTAGATTGTGATGAGGTAGATCGAACACAAAAAACGGGGCTTTGCTATGGCTTAGCTCAATTGAACGCGACAGCGCAAGAGACTGTGCATTGGCCAACTCAGTGTCAAAGCCACGTGCTCGCCAATAGTCTTGGAAAAAATCTCCCTCAAAGACGACTCCTGCGTCCAAGGCTCGGTTTAAGGCTGAATCCAGTCCCCAGGTCAGATCCCTGTCCCGGAAGTGCGTGCGACCATTCACAAATATTTGATCGCGCTCCGCTTCGCGCAAAACCTCGCCAAAAAGTAAAGAGCTGAGGGGAAGAGCAAACGTGGCAGAAGCTTCATTATAGTGCCACAGCTTCGAAGTGCTCCCACTTGAAAAACTTTGGAAATGTCTAGGGGCGAAATTGATCAGGTAGAGGATTGTGTTCCTTTCCCGTGGTTTACCGGAAACAAAACCCGACACCCATTGTATCCACCTATTGAATACTCCATCTACCGCCTCTCTCCATTGCCGATTCTCCACCGAACGAGAAAATTCGCGCGTCTTCGTGCGATCCGCAGTCAACGCAGGGGCCGCCTTGCCCGCTAAGTCTATCCATAACCAAGCACCCACACCAGCGACCGCCTGAGTCAGATGATCGATACTTGCCTCAAGAGTTGGCACGCGCATCCCCCGCACCAAATAGCGCTGCCTGGACGATTCTTGCGTCGGCAAGAATTTCTCGCCCCAGCAGGCCAATTCGGCGATTCGAGCCCCGCCGTCGATTGAGGAAAACAGAGAGCCCAGAGCCGAGCTAGATGGCTGGGAAGATGCCGCGAAAACCACCCGAATGCGACTCCCCGTCGCAGCGGTTCCCTTGTCGTCCATCCAATCGCAAACCCGCCATGCCACCCCGTCCACTAGCTCGGCGGAAAAGCCGTCGTCTTCAATCAACTCAGAAACCTGCTCCGTCGGCCACGGTGAGATTTCCTCAAAATGCCAACGCCCATCCAGAATCAGAACCGGTGCAGTATCGTCCTCCCTCCGTGAAATAATTTCGTGATGCGGCCAGATCACGTGCCTCGCAGCAACGGCCGCGGGATTAATATAGCGCACACCCTCTTCCGTTCCCTCAAAAGCTGTGTGCTTTCGATCCTTCTCGTCGATCCAGCGCATTTCATAGCGCAGATCGTAACGCAGTTGCTCGATCAGTTCTTCTCGGGGGATGTCCACCAGCGCGAATCCACATTTTAAATACAGCCGCACCTCAGTGCCCGGCGTCCCCGCTCCTTTCCATTCGCTGAAGTGAAACAGCGCGCCCGGCCCAGTGATTTTCACGTGCCAAGCCTTGCGCTCGTCATTGTCCCTGCAGCAAGGACAGGTGCGGACCTCCATCCAATCTGCGATCATAAAGCAGGAAAGGAGGCCGATGCCGAACTGAGAGATTGGGGTTGCGATGAACCCGTGCTCACGCATCAGCCGCGCCTCGGCGCCAAACTCAGCGGACTTGTAGTAGCTCTTCCCCAGTGCCGACAGGTAACGAATAATTTGGTCAAGCGTCATTCCAGTGCCGCGATCCTTCACCTGTATCCATTCGCGCCCGCTGGCTGCATCACGGCCCCAAGTGAGTTCTATTTTGGCCTGCTCGCGCTCTGCTTTTTTCCATCCTTCGCTAAGTTCCACTTCGGGCGGCATGTCGGTTCTCCTGCCCTCATCATCTAACTTGAGCTTTAGCTGGTAGCGCAAATCCCGCAGTTGCACCGCGTCGAGTGCGTTTTGCAGCAGCTCGCGAATGCAAAGCTCGGGGTTGCCATAGAGCGCTGTGCCGAGGAGCAGTTCCGTAACCTCGTGCGCTTGGAGTTTGAATTCAACGTCGTGGTAGGTGTAACCGCGTGCCTTTACCTCTGCCTTTACTTCTCTTGGAATGCGCAGCCAGGCGCGCGCACCGTGCACCGCCATGCTTGTCACAACACGTTCCACTTCGGCAAACGCGTCCCCGATTTCGTCTCGGAATCGTTGTATGGCCTTATGCACTGCCGGGTGTGGACAGTCACCTGCACTGTAAACCAATTCACCACCGTCCCCGCCGCTCCAGCACCAGCCATCCACCGCCAGGTGTTTATGCCATTCGCCGCGACTAATGCCGACTGCGCCGTCCAATTTTTCCAATCCTAAGAATTGGCCTCCCTCTAGCCCGAGTTGGTGAAATACGATGTGCGGAGTTCGGCTGGCGTCGAAGTCGCAAATGTCAGCTACGCGCAGCAGTAGACAGGGTAGGAGTAGGTTAACTTTTTCCGCACCGGCCGCCGTCCAAGTCCAAGGGCGCTCCAAACCAAACTCTCGCCGCAACCGTTCTTCCAGCCAAGTGATTGACTGGTTGTGGCTGGCTATCAGCAACGCTACAAGCTGGAGCGCCGTCTCCTCTGTGCAAAGCCATGCGAAGGCCTGCTTGAGTTCATTGCCGTCCAGTAATGAGCGGAGATGCGTTAGCACACGACCGTCGTTGCCATCCTCGGCGTGGGTCACACGCAGGTAGTCTGTGCGGATGAATTCACGGATATGCCCACGTATGGTTTCGTCCTTTTGCCTAGCCGCCGGGTCCTCAGGCACGGGCCGTTCCAAAATGCCGGCTAGGTCGGGATGCCGCTCGTTGGTGAAGCGTCGCAGTTTCACCGATTCGGGCGAGTTTTCGTTCTTCAGTTTTTCCTCCCAGTCCGTCTCCGGCACCATGCCAAGGTCGTGCGCGTAGGCGAGCAAGAGGCAGAGCCCGCAGCCCTTCGGTCCCAAGGCGTCCAAGCCCGTCGGCGTGACGAGTCGATCCATCCAATAGAGCACGTTGTTCAGATGGGTGGCGTCGTGGAGCGTGAAGCGCGGCAGAGCGTAAGCCACGCGCTGCGAAAGCGCGGAGGCGTCGGTCAACAGGCCGCCCAAAGCGACCTCCAGCGAACTTTGTCCAGCTTTGTTGATTCGCTGCCAGAAGACGGAGTTTTTGTAACTCCAACCTTCGGGCCGCGGCCGAATATCGGGGGCCGTGGTCGGAGGTGACGGAAAACCGAAAGCCGCAGGAGGGGTAGTGCTCACGCTTTCAAAAGTGAAAGCAGCGCCGTGGGAGGCGAGTAGTTTTCACACAACGGATGCTCCAACGTTTTCAATCTAGAATGCAGCTTATCGGAGCACCGGAGTATGGAGTAACCATAAGTCGTGGAGATTGAGGAACCATCGTCTAACCTGGGCGACGCGAGCGGGCGCGGATTTGGGCGATTTCGGCGGCGGGGATCTGGAGCGACTCGAGGAAGTCCTGATGGGCTTCGGGGGAGAGGCGTTCAAACTCTACGTGCCAGCGGAGGCAGTCGGCGTCGGTCATGCCGCTGGCTTTGAGGATGGTCACCCAGCGTTCCTTGGTCAGGGCACGGGTGGGCGGTGAGTCGGTCTCCGGTTTGAGCAAAGACAGGATGACGTGCTGCTGCCGACGCAGCGCCGCGATCTCTGTATTCAATTCCTCGAGACGGCGGTGGAGCGCCTCGTCGAGGGAGGAGCGGTAGCGCGGGTTGGGCTCCAGCACGGCATCGATGTCGGCGAGCGGCAGACCCGCGGCGCGTAATTCGCGGATGCGGGCCAGGCGGGCTTCATCCTCGGCCGAGTAGAGGCGGTGGCCGGCAGCGGTGCGGTGAAAGGGGCGCAATAAACCGATGCGGTCGTAATAGAGCAGGGTGGCGCGGGAAAGACCGTGGGCGGCAGCGACAGTGCGGACGGTTTTCATGGGGAAAGGGACGATGGACGTGAGACGTAGGGCGAAATCGGCGCGGGGCCACTCGCGACTGGAAAGTGCCGCTCCAACCGTGACATTGGCACGGGGGAGCGGCGAGCTTCCGTAAACGCGATCAGTCGCGGGACTGGGCGCGGATCGTTGCGGCTTCGGCCGCCGGGATTCCGAGCCAATCGAGCAGGGCCTGGTGGCCGTCCGGCGCGGTGCGTTCGAGCGCTTGATGGAAGCGCTGTTTCTGAGTGTCGTCGACGCCCGCGGTATCGAGGGCGGCAACGAACTGAGCTTTGCTGAGCGGAGTCATGTGAGTTCCTTTCTGATGAGTTTTGCAGCGCCGCACCAACGTGGTCGGCGCCGAGGACAGGCTCCGCTATGAAGCGATAGTCAGGGCAAGCAGCAGGTCCGGGAAGATTCAGCATGGGCACTACGAGTCTCGGACCAGCAGGGAGCGGCACGCCGCTCCGCCTTCGCCCAGGCTTCGGCGGACAAGGAAGCGCTGCCAGCCATACCGGCACAGGACTCGGTGTAGGGCCGGTGCTTGCGCCGCGCCACCATTGCCCACCGCCGTCCCCATGCCTCTGAGCAGTCGGAATTAGCCCCCCACACCTTCCATCCTGCTCAATACCACTGGGCGTATCTTGAGGGCCTTTTGCAATGGAGGCCGATCAAGCGGCTGTAGGCTAAAGACGCTTTCTCCAGTAGCCCGGTTTTTGGCGTCCGTGGGCAATCGCAACGACGCGAATGCAGTCGGATTCAACCCGATAATGCACCGCGAAGGGGAAGCGGTCGACTTCGTAGTAGGTGGCCGCTTCCCACAACTCGGTTTCAGCCTCGTGGAGGAGCTTAACGGGTTTCACGCAAGCGGGCCTCGATCTCGTCCAGCGCGACAAAGGCGTCGCGCTCGGTCGTTTGTCCCGCGTCCACCGCGTCCAGGCGCAGGTTGATTTCCGCGTCCCAAGCCGCTTCGACCCTCTCGTCGCTGGCCGCGTCCAAGCTCTGAATTAGCGCATGGGCCAAGGCCGCGCGCTCTTTGCGTGAGAGCGAGAAGGCGGCTTCAGAGGCTTTTCTCAAGCGGGAGGACATGCGCGGGATGGTAGACAGCGACTTCATATCGATCAATCGCGGCGTGCGGGCCCTCGAAATCACCACGGATCCGATCGGCGGCATCGTCTGCCGCTGCAGGATCGAGCATTGCCTGCAAATCGTTTGAGGCTAGAAGTCTCTCATGCCCCGACCGGCTTCATGGCGATGGATGTTTCCTGTGATCGCAGCCGTAGCGACGGTTTCCGCCTTCGCTCAGGAGCCGTCTTATCGCCGCGAGGCAGCCGCGCTGTTCCCGCGGTTTGATCCGCATTACAGCGAGGCCAAAACGGAGGCGACTCCGCCGACACCTGCTCCCGAGTCCGCGCCTGAGCCGTCGTCGACCGGCGGCGTGAAGCCGGCACCGCGGCCACGGCTGGAGCGGATTCCGCCGCTCGTGCTGGAAGTGAATCAGCAGTATCTGGCGCGGGTGGCTGCCGGGGAGGAGGTGGAGGAACCGTCCGCCGACGGAGACATTGTGCGGATGCCCGAGGTCACCGTGGAATCCAAACGCCTGCCGAGTTGGCCGCTGCCACGCCTGCAGGTCGAGCAACCCAAGGGCGAAGGAGACAAGGTGGTCATTGAGGAGTTTATGACCGATGCCGCCAAAGCCGAGGCATTGATCCGCAAGCATCTGGGGCCCTTTGATCGGCTGCTCTTTAATCGCTTCGATATCCTGGGCACCAAAGCCAAACGGGCGGAAGACGCCGAAGCGCGTGCCCAATTTGCCCGCGCCATGAATGACCTCATCACCGCCATCGAGCAGTCTGCGATCTGGGGCGTGACCGATGAGGAGCGCGAGCAGCTGCGCGAGGAATATTACAACCTGATGGTCAATCGCCCGCAGTAGGCGATCGGCGTAGTTTTTTCCTCTGCTGCGCCCGAATACGCTTAAGTTAGCAATTAACGATAGTGATATAATCTCACCATCCGTATAATTACATTTTCTAGCCCATGACTTGCTGGAGCTTGGGGCATCGTGAAATCGAGTCTTACCCCGCTGCTTTGTTCACTATTGCTCCTCACCACGTCGCTGGCCCAGTCGGACGTTTCGATTGCCACGGTGGAGGTTGGATCCACCGGCAACGCGGCCGACAGTCGCACCGGTTGGGGCGCCGTGAGTTACACCTATCATATCGGCACCTACGAGGTGACCAACGCCCAATACACCGCCTTCCTCAACGCCAAGGCGGCCGACGACACACACGGGCTCTATCATACTTCGATGGCCAGTGGCGGGATTCAGCGCAGCGGCAGCGCCGGATCCTATACCTACACGCTGAACAGTGGCTGGGCGGACCGACCGGTGAGCCTGATCTCGTATTTCGACGCCATGCGTTTCTGCAATTGGCTCACCAACGGGCAGGGGACCGGCGACACTGAGACGGGCGTCTACAACGGGATCTCGACCGACACCCTGCGCAACGCGTCCGCCATGGACAACGGGGGCTTCGCCATCGCGACCATCGACGAGTGGTATAAAGCCGCCTATTTTGATCCCTCCCTCAACAGCGGGACCGGCGGGTATTGGTTGTATCCGTCCCAGAGTGACAGTGCGCCCAGCTCGACCGATTTGGCTTCCAACAACGGCGCCAACTACACGCCGGTCAGCGACACGACGCCGGAGTTCGGCGACCTGCGTCCGGTCGGCAGTTTCGCCAACAGCCCGAGTTATTTCGGCACCTACGATCAGGGCGGAAACGTGTGGGAGTGGACCGCGAGTCCGACCGATGGCATCGAGTCGCAGGAGCACATTCGCGGCGGCAGCATCTATTTTAACTACGACCGCATGGCGGCTACGTTTGGCGCCACCACGCGGCTGCCGGGCAGTGAATTGGACTACCTCGGTTTCCGCCTCGTCGCGACCTCGGTCAGTCCGGTGCCAGAGCCAGCCGCCGTCGGCCTGAGCGCGAGTCTGGTGGTCGGCGCGTTGGTATGCTGGCGTCGGCGACGATCCGCTCAATCCACTCGCTCACGCTCGTAGCCACGGAGCTTCGTAGCACGGCGGCTCTACGGGCACAGCGACTCCGGTGTAGGGCCGGTGCTTGCGCCGCGCCGCCGTTGCCCCTCCGCCGTGCCATCGGGGCACTCAGTTCTGTGATCGCCCGGTGAGCAGGGGAGCCAGCCGAGGGCGGCGACTGAGCGCCTCGCTCAGTTGGCCGAGGCCGTGGGTGAGCGCGAAGGCGAGCAGCGGGGCCAGGGTCACGCTGAACCACCACGTGCCCTGCAACGGGAGCTCCAGCAGCGGCAGGCTGGCCAGCAGGAATCCTTGCACGAGGTAGATGGGGAGCGATTGGCGGCCCAGCAGGACCAGACCCCGCTGCGGCAGGCGCGGATACACCGTCCGGAAGATCAGGAAGACCAGCACCACCATGGCGGTGACCGAGAGGTGTTTCATTGCCAGCCAAACCACGCCCGAGATCGGCACGCTCCAGTTGTAGAGGTAGGCATAGTCCGAGCTTGTCCATTGCAGGTAGGCCGGGATGGCGATGAGGCTGAACCACCACAGCAAACGGACCGCTCCTGGGCGCAGTTGCGGAAACGGCGTCCGCGCCAACAACACACCGAGGCAGAAGTAAGGGAAGGTGAATTGGGCCAGGAACAGCACCGACACATCCGGCAGCCAGCACGACGCGACAACCAACAACCCCACCACCCACGGGCGATCGGCGTTGAGGCGACGCAGCAGCAGAAAGAGCAGGTCAAACCCCACCACGCACCAGACGAACCAAGCGTGGTAGAGGATCTCCATGCGCAGCCAGCCGGGAGCAAACACCGCCTGTAGGTAGTCGAGCGGCGCGTCGGCTTGCCAGACGCGGATGGACGCCAGCAACAGTTTCAGGATGAAGAACCACGCGAGAGTGGGGATCACCAGTCGGCGCAGCGTGCGCGCCGCCCGGGACCACGACGCATCGCGGTTGAGGCCGTGCGCGAAGAGAAACCCCGCCACCGCCATAAACAGCGGCATGTGGAAGAGGTAGATGAGTTTAAAAACCGGATCCGTCAGATAGCCCGCAACGCCGTCGGCATCCGGGCCCAAACCGTAGGACTGATACTGGATGATATGCCCCCAGACCACGAGGAGGATGAGCCCGCCCTTGAGCACGTCCCAGAACGGATCACGGGCGGCCGCGGTGGGCGGCGAGGGCGACGCTGGCACGGACTCGCTCACAACGACGCAGAGTCGGTCGGTTGCGGGATGAGTTGCACCAGTCGAATGAGACGCTGGCCGATGATCGTTTCGCCGAGCACCCGCACCTCCCAGCCTGCGGGCGGGCGGTCGCCGTCGTTGACGGTCCAGGTCGCATCAGCAGAGGCGCGCGTGAGCCGCTGCGACAGGAGCAGGAAGGGCACGGCGCCGGCGGACACGTTGGTGTGCAGCTCGGCCCACTGCTGCGGCGAGAGCGGCTGTTCCAGCGCCGGCACGCCTTGCAGAATCCACGGCAGGGCCGATTTGTTGGAGAGCACCAACAATTGATGGCGCGGAACCGCCAAGGCCGCCGCCGCGTTCCGCTCCCAATCGATCTCCTGCGTCACCAGATTGCTCACGGTGTAAACCCGCTCTGCGCGCGCCGGCAGCGTGTGCAGGCCGAGGGTTGGTCCCACCACCGCCAGCATCGCGATTGCAAGCGGCACCACGCGGCCACCACGGCCACTGCGTCGACCGTGTAGTGCCAACGCCCCTACAGCGGCCAAAACCAGCCACCACATGAACGGCAGGCTGAAGCGGCAGGCGAGGTAGTCATCGAGACGCGCCCAATAATAAAACTGCAGCAGGAGGAGGTTGAGGCCGACGATCAGCCCAAACCCGAGCAGCACCACGGCAAAGCTGGCGCGCGGCGCCAGCGGTTGGCCCGACCGCAACGCCTGCCAAAACGTGCTGCGCCCAGCGGGTCGAAACCACCACACCGCCAGCACCAGCACGGCGAGAACGCCGACGCCAAAAATGGCCGGTGAATTGGGCAGGTCGGGCGAGAGGTTGCTGAGATAGTTCCAGGCTCCGCGCAGATTGGAGCTGAAGAAGGCGGGATCGAAGCGCGAGGTCTGGCCTTCCTGCAGTTCCCACAGGACGGGTTGCGCGGCGACGAAGCGATGCAACCACGCGCTGGGAATGAGCAGCCACGGTGTGAGCAGCAGCCCCCACGACAGGATCGGACGCCGCGCGCGGATCCATGCGAGCAGGATGACGAGGCCCACGGCCACCACGTAGGCGGCAGATTCGTAGCGGCTCTGGGCCAGGAGCACCGTTGCGAAACACAACGCGTCCAACCGCGCGGAGCTGGGCCGCTCCAACCAGCGCCCCGCGAGCAAGGCCGTGAGCGAAAGCAGGGCGAGGTTGAACATCTCCATTCCGGCGCTGTTGGCCGTCTGCGACAGCAAGGGCAGGGTGCAGAGCAGGGCGAGGGCGACGAGTCCGGCCATCAGCCCGGCCGCGCGCACCGCGAGCAGGTAGGTGCAGAGCAGGAAGAGGGCGAGGGCTAGTCGGTTGAGCACGAAGGCGTTGGACTCAGCGTAGCCCACCACGTCATGCAGGACGGACAAAACGAAGGCGTAGGCGTAGGGGCGCTTGTCCAGGAACCGCACCTGCGTGCGCAAGTCGTTGCCGTGGTAAAACGCCAGTGCGGTGGTGCCGACCTGACGCGTCTCCTGCAGGTGCAGCGCGGTGGCCTGCAAGGCGGGTTCGTCCATTAAGACCTTGTAGCCGGGTTCATCGCCCGAGATCACCCACAACCACACCGCGCCAACGGCCAAGAGCGTCGTTAATAGGCCCACCAATCGCGACCGAATCGATGCCCGGGCGCGCACCAGCAAACGGATCAACGCGACGGCCAGGAGCAGCACGCTCACCGTCATGATGCCGTAACCGAAGTCGAAGAGTTTGGCCCGCAGCGCGTCGGGCGTGAACAAGCCAAAACCGATCACCAACGGGATCAGCGCCATCGCCCCGACGACGGCCCAACACCGACGCGGATCCGCCGCGAGGCGCTCCAACAGGGGCATCGAAGCGGTCGACGTCGGGGCGGCAGAATCCGAAGCAGGCGGGGAGGGGTCTGGCTCGTTTTCCATGGTCAAGTCGCTCGTAACAAGGAGGCATCAGTCCACGACAGGCCAGCCAAGGTTGGTCACGAGCTGGAGAAAATCGCGACGAGTGCTCCAGTGGCTGGTGTCTCATCTTCGGGGTGTCGGGCGTAAAGCCCGACCCACATGCCCGAAACGACAACCTCCTTGTGGGTCGGGCTTTATGCCCGACAACGCACGGCGGTCAGCCTTCCGCGCGTGCACTAGGCCCAGCCAATTCGTCGCGGTTGCAGCGATCGGGGCTCACCGCCCACCGCAACCTTTCAAAACTGTCATGAAGATTCCGCGAACTCGCGGCGGAGCATGGGGTCCACAGCCCTCGAACGACGATACCCATGGAAACGACCCAAGTCCGTGTGCCGTGGAAACACGGTTTAGTCCTTTTACCGGCCGCCAAGATTGCCCGCGCCTCGCGCATCTTCCACTCGAAGGTGCGCCTACGCTTCAATGGTCGCATGTCGGATGCGCAAAGCATCCTCGGTCTGGTGGTGTTGTGCGCCAGTCTGAACGCCGCCGTCCAGATCGAGGCCGACGGCGAAGACGCCCACGAGGCGGTTGAGGCGGTCGCCGCCTGCTTCGCCGCGGACGATTCGCCCTCAGCGTAAACCCGTTTTCGTTCGCGCTGCTCAGCCTTCTGCCGGCGCGCAGCGGCCGGTCAGTTCGCCGAGGTCGCGCAGGTAGGGGGCGCTGTTTTCGGTCAGGTCGCCGAGCCGTTGGGCGCTGTAGCGCCATTGCCAGTTACCCTGCGGTTTGCCGGGGCTGTTGAAGCGGGCTTCGCTGCCGAGACTCATGTAGTCCTGCAGCGGCACGACCGCGAGATTGCTCACCGCGCCGTAGGCACTGCGGATGAAGTCCCACCCGATGTTTTCGCCGGACACGCGCAGGTAGCGACGCACGTGGTCCTGGGTCTTGGTGTCGGCGGTGCGATACCAACCGAGACTGGTGTCGTTGTCATGGGTTCCCGGATACACCACGCTGTTGGCGGTGAGGTTGTGCGGCAGGTAGAGGTTGCTGGCGTCGCCGCCGAAGGCAAACTGCAGGATGTTCATGCCGGGCAATCCGGTGCGGTCGCGCAACTCCACCACGCTGGGGGAAAGTTCACCGAGGTCTTCGGCGATGAGTTGGCAGTCGGGCAGGGCGCTGGCGACGGCCTCGAAGAAGGCCAGGCCGGGGCCTTCCTTCCACTCGCCGGTGCGTGCGGTCGGCGCGCCGGCCGGGATCGACCAATAGGTGTCGAAGCCGCGGAAATGGTCGATGCGCACGATGTCGCAAAGCTCGAGGTTGGCGCGGAGGCGATCGAGCCACCAGGCGTAACCGTCTTTGGCGTGGGCTTCCCACGCGTAGAGCGGGTTGCCCCAGAGCTGGCCGTCGGCCGAGAAATAGTCGGGCGGCACGCCGGCCACGAAGAGTGGTTGGCCGGTCTTGGCGTCGATCTGGAACAGCTCCGGGTGCGACCAGACGTCGGCGCCGTCGGCGGCCACGAAGATGGGCGCGTCGCCGATGATCTGGACGTCCCGTTCGGCGGCCAGGGCGCGCACCGCATTCCATTGGCCGTAGAAGAGGTATTGGAAGAAGGCGTAGGCCTCGGCCCGCAGCGCGACTTTTTTGTAGTCGGCCGACTTCCGGGCATCGCGGAAGAAGCGGATCTTTTTGGGCCATTCCCACCACGCCTTGCCGCCTTGGGCGTCCTTGAGCGCCATAAACGCCGCATAGGGCTCGAGCCAGCTGGCCTGCGCCGCCTGGAAGTCGGCAAAAGCGCCGTAGCGGTCAAAGGTGCGCCCGGCGGCCACGAAGGCATCGAAGGCTTTGAAGAGCAGCGGCCACTTGAGAGACCACAACCAGCCGTAGTCGATCTTGCCGGTGGGGAGGGATTGCAAGGGAATGAGATCGGCCGACGAGAGCAGCTTGGCCTCCACGAGCACCTGCAGGTCGATGAGGTAGGGATTGCCGGCAAAGGCGGAAAAACACTGGTAGGGCGAATCGCCGTAACCGGTCGGCCCCAGCGGGCAGATTTGCCAGTAGCGCAGGCCGGCGGCCGACAGAAAATCCAGGAACGGCTCCACCGCCGCGGCGCTCAGCACCCCGATGCCTTGGTTGCCGGGCAGGCTCGTCGGGTGCATCAGCACGCCGGCGGAGCGGTTCTGGAGCCAATTGAAGAGCGGAGCGGGCACGGTTTTCATTGAAATGGACAGCGAAAGTGGGAACTGAGTCGAAAAGGCGGGGGCGTGGCGAGACGCCAAGCGAGCCCACCAGCAGATGAGGGACCCACGCCGAGAACGAGTCCGAAAATACCTCCGAAGCACGGAAGAAACCGCGATGGGCCGCGTCGGCCGGCCCGCAACGGGGAGCGCGCTGTCGCCGGGACCAAACTCATGCGGTAATTCGATGGACGGGTTTTGACAGCCGAGGCCGCTTGGGTGTCTGGTGGCGGTCGCATGCAGATGAATGAGTCTGAGATCTTTGATTCGGTGCAGGACGCCATCGCGGATATTGCCGCGGGCAAACTCGTGATCGTGACCGACGACGCCGACCGTGAGAACGAGGGCGACCTCATCATGGCCGCCTCCAAAGCCACGCCCGAGACGGTCAACATGATGATCCGCTATGGCAGCGGTATCGTTTGTGTGCCCATGCTCGAAGCCGGCCTGGCGCCGCTCGGCCTCGGGTCGATGGTGGCCCGCAACCGCGAGGTGTATCGCACCGACTTCACCGTGACGGTCGATGCCCGCGAGGGTATTTCCACTGGCATCAGCGCGAGCGACCGCACCCGCACGATTCGCCTGTTGGCCAATCCGGCCTCGACGCCCGATGACTTTGTGCAACCCGGCCACGTGTTCCCGCTGCGCGCCCGTCCGGGCGGTGTGCTGGAGCGGGCAGGGCACACGGAGGCTGCGATCGACCTCGCCGTGCTCGCCGGACTGCCGCCGAGTGGCGTGCTGTGTGAGCTAGTCAACGACGACGGCACCGTCAAACGCGTGCCCGATCTGCTGAAATTTAAGCGCGAGTTTGGCCTGAAAATGATCTCGATCGCGCAGCTCATCGAACATCGCCTGCGCTTTGACTGCCTCGTCGATGAGGTGAGCTCCGCCCCGTTTGAGTCGGCCTTTGGCACCTTCCAGGCCCACGTCTTTAAAAACCGCCTGGATAATCGCCACCACCTGGCGCTGGTTCACGGCGAGGTGGGGGATGGTCCCGCGCTCGTGCGAGTGCACAGCCAGAATCTGCTCACCGATGTCTTCAAGGATGCGCGCCAAGCCACGGCGGGATCGATCGACGAAGCCATCGCCGCCATCGTCAAAAACGGTTCGGGCGTGGTGCTCTGCATGGAGCCGGCCGATTGCTCGGCTGCGCTCGTGCGTCGCCTCAGCAGCGGCGTCGACAGTGGGGCGATGGACCTGCGCGATTACGGCGTGGGCGCCCAGATCCTGCGTCAGCTCGGCCTGCAACGCATCCAGTTGCTCACCAACTCGCAGCGCCGGATCGTCGGCCTCGAAGCCCACGGCATCGAGATCGAGGGCACGGTCGGCTTCTGAGCGGCGCAACGCGCGCCGTTCTCAGTTCGCCCCTACCTGCGTGACGCCGCCGGGGACGTCGGCGTCCACCTGCGGTCCGAGGTGGACCGAGACCTCCGGGCTCGGTCGGCGTTGGGTCGGGGAACGTGGCCGAGCACGAGCCATTCAGGCGCGGTCGGCCCGGCGGTCCGACCCTACCGACGCGACGCCGCCGGGGACGTCGGCGTCCACCATGGGCAGTAGGATCCGTCCAGTTTTAGGGCGAATCCCGGAGGAATTACGCGGATTCCATACGGTAGGGTGAGGATCCCCCATTGTTTTGCCCCGCCTGAACCGTAGCGTGAACCCCTTGCCTGTCGCCATGCCCCGTCCTCGTTTTCTGTCTCCGTTCCTCTCCTTGGCCGTCGGTCTCGCCGGCATCGTGGTTTGCCTCGCACCCGTGTCCACGCGTGCGGCCGAGCCGTTCCCCGAGCTCGCCGCGGGCTTCGCGGCGCCGCCGCCCGAGACCCGCCCGTGGGCCTTTTGGTTTTGGATGAATGGCAACGTGTCGCGCGAAGGCATCACCCGCGACATCGAGGCCATGGCCGCGGTCGGAATGGGCGGCGTGATGGCTTTTGACGGCGGTGACTACCTGCCGCAGGGCCCTGCCACCTACCTCGGTGAGGAGTGGCGCAGCCTCATGGCCCACGCCATCAGCGAGGGCAACCGCCTCGGCATCGAGATTGGCATGCACAACGCGCCGGGTTGGTCCAGCAGCGGCGGTCCTTGGATCACGCCCGAACTCGCCATGCAGCAACTGGTGTGGAGCGAAACGACCGTCGTGGGCGGGCACTCGGTCGACCTCGCGCTCGCGCAGCCGCAGATCAACGAGGGGTATTATCGCGACATCGCGGTGCTGGCGTTCCCGGCGCCGGCGGCGGAGACCACGCCCTACCTGAGCGCGATCGAGCGCGTGACCGTGAGTGACGGCCGCACCATCGATCCGGCGATCCTGGCCGACGGCTCCTGGGACACCAAGGTCGAGCTCAAGGCTGGCGACGCCCTCGACATCGTGTTCGCCGAACCGGTGGCGCTGCACGCCCTGACCGCGCAACCGACCCGCGACGGGCGTTTTCCGAACCTGCAATTTGAAGCCTCGATCGACGGCACGGATTTCGCGGCCGTGACCCGGGTGTCCTCACCCGGGCGCCACGGCATCATCGCGCCGGCGGTGCGTTCGTTTGAGACGGGCGCGATCCGCGTGGCGCGTTTCACGGCGACGCGCGACGGCGAGTTGGGCGACCTCGCGTTACACCGCACGCCACGCGTCTCGGACTGGGTGGCGAAAGCCAATTTCGATTACCGCGTGTCGGGTCAACTCAAGCTCCCGACGCCGGTTTCGCCGACCGCGACCATCGATCCGGCCGCGGTGCTCGACCTCACAGCACAGGTGAACGACGGCCGCTTGCAATGGGATGCTCCGGCCGGCGCCTGGATCGTGCTGCGGCTGGGCCAGACACCGACCGGCAAAACCAATGTCGCGGCCTCTGTCGCGGGCACCGGCCTGGAGTGCGACAAGTTTAACCCCGCCGCGGTCGATCGCCATTTCAACACCGTGATCAAGCAGGTCATGGCCGACGCCACCGCCGTCGGCGCCAAGGGCCCGGCCACGCTCACCATCGATAGCTACGAGGCGGGCATGCAGAATTGGACGGCGGCGATGCCCGCCGAGTTTGCCGCCCGCGCCGGTTACGATCTGCGGCCCTACCTGCCGGCGCTCACCGGCCGCATCGTGGGCGACGCCGGCGTGTCGGAGCGCTTCCTCTACGACTTCCGCCGCGTGCAGGCGCAGCTCATGGCCGAGCACTACTACGGTCGCATGGGCGAACATGCCCGCGCGCACGGCCTGCGCTTTTTCATCGAGGGTTATGGGCCGGGCAACTTCGACGAGTTGCAGGTCGCCGGTCTGCCCGACGTGCCCACCACCGAGTTCTGGGCGCGCACGCCCTGGACGCCGAACCGCGTTGTCAAAATGGTGACCTCGGCCGCGCACGTCTACGGCAAGCCGGTGGTCGCCGCCGAGTCATTCACCGGGTGGTCGGAGAGCGCGCGTTGGCTGGGCTACCCATATGCGTTCAAGGCGTTGGGCGACGAGATGTTTGCCCACGGCATGAACCACATCGTCTTTCACCGCTGGGCGCATCAACCACATCCGACGGCCGGTCCGGGCATGGCGCAGGGCCCGTATGGTTCGCATATTGAGCGCACAAACACCTGGTTCCTGAAAAGCAGCGAGTGGATCAATACCATCGCGCGCAGCCAGTTCCTGCTGCGGCAGGGCACCTATGCGGCCGACGTGCTCTACTTCATCGGCGAGCGTTCGCCCGATCCTTCGCAATACGCCATGCCGGTGCTGCCACCGGGCTACACCTACGACCTGATCAATGCCGAGGCGCTGCTCAATCGCATCACGGTGCGCGACGGCGCCTACACGCTGCCGGAAGGTGGGCGCTATCGGTTGTTGGTGCTGCCGGATAACTTGCGGGCAATGAGCCCGACGGTGCTGGCCAAGCTGCGCGAATTTGTGGCCGCCGGCGGCACCGTGCTGGGACCGAAGCCCGAGTTCTCGCCCACGCTCACCGGGTATCCGCAAAGCGAAACGCACATGCTGGCCATGGCCGACGCGCTCTGGGCGCAGGGTGATCGCGTCTGGACCGGCTTAAGCATCGGCGAGGCGCTGCAACGTCTCGAACTCGCGCCCGACGTGACCTGGACCGGCCCGCGCGCCGACACGGCGCTGTCCTGGGCCCACCGCCGCTTGGACGGCGCGGATCTGTTTTTCATCGGCAACAAACAACGCGCGGTGGAGGACCTCACGCTTTCGCTGCGCGACATGGCCGGTCGCGAGCCGCAGTTGTGGTGGCCGGAGAGCGGTCGCCATGAGCGACTGGCGGTGTATTCAAATGATGGAGACCGGACGCTCGTGCCGCTGCGGCTCGAACCGAGCGAATCGGTTTTCGTGCTGCTGCCCGATGCGGTCGAACCGATCGCGGCGGCGGCGGCAACCCTGACGCGCGACGGACAACCCGTGTTGGCGGCGACGACGGTCGCGCCCGAGGCCCTGGATGTGCACGGCGATTTCACCATGGCGATCTGGGTCAAGCCCGACACCAACCTGCGCGTCATGCCGAAGGAATCGACGACCGGCCGCATCGATGAAGTCGGCAAGTTTTACGCGATCCCGGCCGATCCGGGCGACGTGCGTTTCGGCGCGGGTCACGCCACGGCGGGCTTGGCGGTCGGGCGCAACGGCATCTTCGTGGTCGAGCGCGCGACCGAGTCCTGCCCGGCGGTGCTGGTGTGGGAGCAGCCCGTCTCGGGTTGGACGCATGTGGCCGTGGTCTATCGCGACGGCGTGCCGGAGTTGTATGTGAACGGCGCGCACGTGCACACCGGCCTCAAGTCCGGTGCGATCGTGCACTCGGGCGTGGGCGCGCCGCCACCGCCGGTCGATTACATGCTCAGCTTCCCGGGCATCGAACGCCTGACGCGAGCGGCTGGCGAAAGACCGCCGCCGTCACGTGGCGTGGTGTATTATTTTGAAGGCAACACCACGCCGGCGCTGAGCGTGGCGCGCGCGCTGGAGGGGGCGGAACTCGCGCAGCAGTTCGCGGCCGGCGCACCACCGCTGGCCTTGCCGGTGGTGAGTGAAGTTTCGCGCGACACGGGCAGCGACACGGCAGACCGCGTGAGCGCGGTGGTGTGGCAGAGCGGCGCTTACGCCTTGGATGACGGGGCGACGACGGTCGTCGACGTGGCGACGCCGATCACGCTCGACGGCGCATGGACCGTGGCGTTCCAGGCCGATCGGGGTGCGCCGGATTCCATTACGTTGCCGGCCTTGCAGTCGCTGCATCGGCACGCGGATTTCGGCGTAAAACACTTCGCGGGCACGGCGAGTTATCGACACAGCGTTGACGTTCCCGAGGCGTGGCTGGCGTCGGATCGACGCGTGGTGCTCGACCTCGGTCGGGTGGAGGTCATCGCCGAAGTGAGCCTCAACGGCCGTCCGGTCGGCAACGTGTGGAAGGAGCCGTATCGGCTCGACGTGACCGACTTCGTGCATGCCGGCGTGAATGAACTGGATGTGCAGGTCACCACGCTCTGGCCCAATCGTTTGATCGGTGACGAATTCCTGCCGGTGGAGGATCACTTCGGCCGCGCCGATGAGCGTGGCGTCGAAGCCGGCGGTATCGGCGAGTTGCCCGACTGGTATAAGCGGGGCGAGCCCAAGCCCGCCGGTGGGCGCGTGTCGTTTGCGACTTGGAAGTTTTACGACAAGGACGAGCCGCTGCTGGCCTCGGGATTGCTCGGCCCGGTGCGGCTGTTGAACCCCGTGCGGGTGGGGTTGCGGTAAGGCACAGGCCGACCGATAGGGTGAAACGACGCCGCCGGGGACGTCGGCGTCCACCTGCGGTCTGAGGTGGACCGGGACCTCCGGGCGCGGTCGGCGGTGTGAGGGTGGAAGCACGCAGCGGTCGGCCCGGCCGGGAGGACGGGCCCTACCAACGTGACGCCGCCGGGGACGTCGGCGTCCACCGGGACCCGGCTCAGTTGCGCACCTCGAGTTCGCCGATTTCGGTCGCGTAGCGGTAGAGGTGTTCGTTGAGGAAGCGTTCGATGTGGGCGAAGAGTAGGGCGGTTTCGACCGGGCGATCGGGTTGCAGCGCCAGAAATTCGGCGGGTTGCAGTTCACATTGAACCTGTCGCCGCTGGAGTTGGTAGCGCGTGTTGACCGCGGTCTCCTTTTGCGGCGACGCACCTTCGCGTGAACCGATGCCGTTATTGTAGATCACCAACGCTGCGCCCGCGAAACCGTCTGGGCTGGCTTTAAGGGAGGCATACCACGCCGGGTCACGTTTACGGCTTTGAGGGGGGACATTGTAGGCGATGATACCGCGAAAGCGGCCGGGCAGACGGGCTGCCAGATCGAGTGAGGCGACCGACGCAAAGGCCGTGCCAAAGACCGCGACAGCACGGCGGCTGAGTTGGTGGTGTTCCGCCGCGTGGTCGAGTGCCCGCGCGGCCCGCTCGGCGAACGTCTGGTTGGCGTCCGTTTCCTCGTGTCGAGTGTTGTAGGCAGTGGGTGGCTCGACGGGCCGGAGTTGGTTCGAGCCGATAACCCAACGCTCCGACTCGCCGAGGTAGGAATCGAATTCGCGGAGGAACTGTCGACCGGGTTGTGGTTTGATCTTCGGATCATGGATCCCGACCACGGCGAAGCCCATTTCGGTGAGGGCGGCGACGATGGGTGAATAGGTGTGCGCGGCATCGACGGTGCCGTTGGCGCGTTCCATGAACAAAACCACCGGGGCGCGTTCGGAAAGGGAGTAACGCGGGGTCGAAATCCAACCGGTGATGGGGGCCACCGGATCGGGCACCGTGAAGGTCTCTAAGTCCACCGGACGACGCAGGGAGTTGTCGGGGGCGACGCGCGCGAGGTCCCAAATCTGTCTGTTGGTCGGGTCACAAACGTAGAAGGACCCGGGGTGGTTGAGCGTCTGGATGCGGGCGATGCGGCGCGGCAGGGGGCTGGTGGTGCGTTGAAGCTCGATCCGGGCGTCGGGGAAGAGTACTTCGAGGAAGGTGAAGTAGGCCTCGCTGCCTTTCTCGCCGGCTTTGCGCTGATCGGCCAGCGACCGAACAAAGGCCACTTGGTCCTCTTTGCGCAGCTTGCGGATTTTTCCGGTCAACAGGTCGGTTTCGTCCCAAACCTCGTAGGGGCGCATGCCTTGCATGGGAGGCACCATGTAGGAGCTAATCAACAGCGGTTTCGGCTCCAGCGACATCGCGCGGAAGCGGAGGTTGCGATCCTCGTCCAGACCCGAGCGCAAGGCCACCGCGTGGTTGCCATCGGCATCGAAGGCGAAGAGCACGTTTTGTCCGCGAAAGGTCCTCGCGATGATGTTGCTGCCGACAACGAGGCGGTCGGGCGAAATCCAGCGCAGCACTTCGGCGCGCGGCAGCTGATCCATGCCCAGCCGGGCCATCCGCCAGCTGGTCGCGAGTTGGTTGGAGCCAACGACGACCTCGGCCAGGGGCTGTGACGGACGGCTGAGATCAAGGGTGAGAATGGAGAGTTTGTCTTCGCGGCGCAGATCAAACGCGGCCTTGGTGCCGTCGGGGGACAGAGCGGCCACGCTGGTGGCGGGCGAGAAGAAGAAGGGCTCAAAACGCTCGGCGGCGGCGAGCAGCGGTGCGTCGGGGGTCTCGGCCGACAACCGAACCGCCCTCGGCGCGAGCGAGAGCAAGGCCCCGACCAGCAGGTAAGCAACGAAGCGAGGTGGCATACCGGAAAATCGCGAAACGGTGTTTGAGACGACCGCTCCCGGCGAAGTGTCGCCGGCGTGGTCAGGGATTTAGGCTCGCCTGGAGAAAGGCTTCAACCTGCGCGAGCGTGGCGGCGTAGTGGGTGCTCGCCATCGGGTTCACCCCTTCAAAATCGGTGGGCGCCTCTTCGCAGTCGACGCCGACCGCCTTTAATTTGGCGGTCACACGGCCGACGTAGGAAACGATGCGCGGGCGGGAATCCGGGTAGGCAAAGAAGGCGCGCGTTTTGATGTGTGCCGCGTCTTTTTCGATGAGTTGGGACCATTCGCCCATCTCTTCCGGACCGCTCCCGAGGTTAACGCCGCACAACACCAGCGCCTTAAACCGGGTCGGGGCATGGGTGTAGAGCAACAAGCTTTGGCGATCGCACTGGCCGTCCGCAAAGAGTGCGACCTTGGTGCGACTCAAACCGTGTTGCGCTGATACCAATTCGAGCGCGCGCAGGACGTGGTCGAGTTCGCGCTGGACCTGTTCCAGGGGCGGGTTGAGCCGGAGCCGCATGAGCTCCCGGTCCGCGGTGAAGTCTGCCTGCTCTGGAGCGGGTGGGGGATCGAGCAGCGGCATCAGGCGACGTTCGCTCATCGTGAGGTGCATGCCTGCCGATTGGTTTTCCCAATCGCTTGGTTCCACCGCGACGACGGCGTAACCCATGGTATTGAAGGCGGCGATGAGGGGTTCAAATTCTTGATGCCTCATCTTGTATCCAATTTTCCATGGCAGGTAGATCACCGGCAGATCGGCGAGGCGCTCGCCGGCGGGCAAGGAGACGAAGCCGCGAAACGTTTCGCCCTGGTTTTCCAGTTCAAACAGTTGAAAGGCGGGCGGGGCGCCAGCGGGTCGGGCCGGGTCACCGGTGAGATCCCACAGCTGGCCCGTGGCGCGATCGAAGGCGAGGAAGCGGGCAGGCCGATCGGCGCGTTTTAACCGCGCAACCCGGCGACTGGATCCCGGGGCGGTGGACAGGAGATCGAACTGGACTCCCGGCAAGGTGCGGCGGAGGAAGGCCGCGTCCGCGTCGAGATCGCCGTGTTGTTGGTCGCGCGTGGCGCTGAGGGAGGCGAGCAGCGTGGCGAACTCCGGATCCGCTGCATCGACCGATCGGGTGGCCCCGGTGTTGAGGTCGAGCACTTGCAACTCGCTCGGCCCCATGGTGCGTCGGGGAGCGGATGGGTCGCCGGACTTGAAGCTGGTCGTTCTGGCGCGCGTCCGACGACTCGGGATGACCACGACCTGCGGAGTGGGGCCCGCAATCGGTCCGATCGGCATGCTGAGACCGCCATCGGTGTCGAGCGCCCGAGGATCGGTCGCATTGCTCCCATCGGCATCAAAACTGAAAACAGCCACATGAGGCCGACTCAGTGTCGGGGTGATGGTGGCGGCAACGATCCGTTCGGGGCTGGCCCAGGAGAGGAGCAGCACCTCGCAGCGCGCGTCTTCCCGCGTCCGCTGCGGAGGATCCTGCGCAATTACGACGTTACCGAGCAGACCCTGCGGGGCGTCCAAGTCGAAAACGATGATGGAAATCTGTGCTCCCTGCCGCAGGTCAAAAGCGACTTTGCGACCGTCGGGAGAAAGCACCGCGGTGGTGGTGGCGGGTGGGGCAAAAATGGGCGCCAGCCGGGCGGCGGCGGCGGTTGAATCGAAGTCGGCGTGGGCAACGTCGGCGGCAAGCGCGGGAGACGCGAACAGGAGACCGGTCAACAGACCGGTAAGTGGACGCAACATGGGGAGGTGGGGTTGATGTCGAGTCGTCGGTGCGGGAGGGGAGTGGGGCCAGAGAAAGGGGGAGCACGAAGGGCGTTGCGGCTCAGTTTACCGGCTCGCCGTTGAAGGTGCTGCGGGTGGCTTCGATCGTGACATTGTCGCCGAGTTTGAAGTCAGATTTGTCGAAGGTGAGGTTCACGTTGTCGAGCACGATGGGGGCAATGGTGTCGCCCTCGTTGGTGACGATGCGGCCGGGCGAGCCGTAGTGGCCGGTGAAGTTGCGCAGGACGATGCCGTCGACTTGACGCGAGGGTTTGGGATGGCCCTTGAGGTCGAAGAACTGCAGCCACGGATTCACGTCGAAGAGGCGGCCGCCGCCCTGCACTTCGATGTTCTCGAAGAGGATGTTGGAGTAATGCTGCGGCGTGTCGGGGCGCAGCTTGAGACGCACAAGGTTGATGTCGCCAATGACCTTGGAATCGCGGATCACGACGTCCCGGATGAGCGTCGCCTCGCTGCCGCAGGTGAGCACGCCGTGGCCGTCCTGGAAGGTGCAGTTTTCGACGAGGATGCGTTCGACGGGCGGGCTGGTTTCATCCTGATCGGCCAGCGGGCCCTTGGTGCCTTTGAGGGCGATGCAATCGTCATCGACGGCGATGAAGCAGCCGCGCACGACGACGTCCTGGCAGCTGTCGATGTCGATGCCATCGGAGCTCGGCGCACGCACGGGCGCGCCGGGGCCTGGCGCGTGGATGGAGACGTTTTCGACCAGGACCTTTTGGCAGTTGTAGAGATGGATGTTCCAAAAACCGGAGTCGCGCAGGGTGAGGCCGCGGATGTCGACGTTGGTGCAGCGATCGATGAAGAACAGGCGCGGGCGCTCCACCTCGAGGTTGGTGCACTGCGGGTTCTCTTTGCGCCGGGCCCAGAAGGCTTCCCAGAAGACGCGACCGTTGCCGTTGATCTCACCCTCGCCGGAGAGTTTGAGGCCGTCGATCTGTGAGGCGTTGACGAGAGCGACGCGCCACTCGGGGAAGTGGCCCTCGATGCGAGTGGTGCGTTTGGGATAGTCGGCGAGATCGTCGGAGCCGAGGAGGATGGCGCCGGCGGCGACGTGGAGTTCAACGTCCTGTTTGAGGAAGATGGCGCCACTGCGGAAGGTCCCGGCCGGGATGACGACGCGGCCACCGCCGGCGTCATGGGCGGCGTCGATGGTCGCCTGGATGGCGCTCGTGTTGAGCGTGGTGCCGTCGGCAATGGCACCGTGGTCGGTGATGACAAAATCGGCAGCCAGCAGCGGGGCGGTCATGAGGCAAAGCAGAGCGGAAAATCGCGGGAAACGCATGGGGATGGGGGACGGTTCGGAGACCGCGCAGATTAGGGGAACGAGGTCACAACTATACCGGTTCCGCTGTCGGATCGTCTGAGTGGATCGGGAGGAAGTGTTGCGGGATCGTTGGATCGGGACGGTTGAACATGGCCTAGACCCGGCGGCGAGGTGAAGGTGCCGCCATGTTTTGGAAACCCCTCTTGTGGCTGGGCGCCTTGTTGGCGGTCGGATCGGTGTCTGGTGTGGCGGCGGAAATGTCGGCGGCGGAAACGGTGCTCTGGTATGAGCAGCCGGCGGCGAAGTGGGAGGAGGCATTGCCGGTCGGCAGTGGTCGGCTCGGTGCCATGGTCTTCGGCGGCGTGGCCGAGGAACGGATTCAGTTCAACGAGGACACCCTCTGGGCCGGCAAACCACACAACTACGTGCGGGCCGGGTCCGCGGACGTGGTGCCGGAGGTGCGGCGGTTGTTGCGTGAAGGCGAAATCGAGGCAGCGGGCAAAGCCGTGCGGGCGGGCATGCTGAGCGATCCGGTGCGGCAGAAGCCGTATCAGCCCTTTGGTGACCTGCGCTTGACGATGCCGATCGGTGAGGACGCGGCGGTGAGCGGCTACCGCCGGGAGCTGGATTTAGACGGGGCGGTGGCGACGACGCGCTTTGCGGTGGGCGGCGTGAGTTACGTGCGCGAAGTGATCGCGAGTTATCCGGATCGTTGTCTGGTCGTGCGGCTGACAGCAGATCACCCCGGCGCGATCGCGGTGGCGGTGGGGCTGGATTCCCCGCATCGCGATGCCACGGTCGACGTGGTGGGGGAAACCGCGCGGTTGCGCGGACGCGTGCAGGCCGACGGGCTGCGTTTTGAGGGACGAGCGGAAGTGCGGGCCGAGGGCGGCAAGGTGTCGGCGCAGGGCACGCAGGTGGCTGTGAGCGGTGCCGACGCGGTGACCATCGTGCTCGTGGCGGAGACGAGTTTTAGGTCGTGGGAAGATATTTCGGGCGATCCGGCGGTGCGCTGTGATGCGACGCTGGCGGCGTTGGCGAAGGTGGGTTGGCCGGAGTTGTTGGCGCGGCACCAGGCGGATCATCGCGCGCTGTTTCGGCGGGTGGCCCTGAGCTTGCCGGAGAAGGCGGATTCGATGCTGCCGACGGATCGGCGGGTGAAGGCGGTGCGCGCGGCGAAGACGATCGACGGAGATCCCGCGCTGGGCGCGTTGGAGTTCAACTACGGGCGTTATCTGATGATCGGGAGCAGTCGGCCCGGCACGCAGCCGGCGAATCTGCAAGGGGTGTGGAACCCACTGATCGATCCGCCGTGGGAGAGCAAATACACCCTGAACATCAACTGTGAGATGAACTACTGGTTGGCCGAGGTAACCAACCTCGCTGAGTGCCATGAACCGCTGTTCGACATGGTGCGGGATCTGGAAGTGAGCGGGGCGCGCACCGCCGAGCAATTGTATGGCGCGCGCGGCTGGGTGGTGCATCACAACACCGACCTGTGGCGCGGCTCGGCGCCGATCAACAACATCGACGGCGTGTGGCCGACGGGCGGGGCCTGGCTGTGTTTTCACCTGTGGGAACACTACCGTTACAGCGGTGACGTGGACTTTCTGCGGGAGCGGGCGTGGCCGGCGATGAAGGCGGCGTCGTTGTTTTTTGTGGATACGCTGGAGCGCGACGAGAAGACCGGCTGGCTGGTCACGAATCCGTCGTTCTCACCGGAGATGGATCCGCTGACCCGTGGGCCCACGATGGATAACCAGCTCATCCGCTGGCTGTGGACGGCGACTTTAGAGGCGGCGCAGGTGCTCCAGCAGGACGGAGGGGTTAACCACGAAAAACACGAAAGACACGAAAGCGGAGAGGCAGGGTTGGGTGGGCCCACGGAATACACGGACTACACGGAAACGGCCAAGGAGTTGGCAGCATTGCTGCCGCAGTTGCCGCCTAATCAGATCGGGCAGCATGGGCAGCTGCAGGAGTGGCTCGATGATGTGGATAAACCCCACAATGCCCACCGTCACATGTCGCCGCTGTGGGCGCTGTTTCCGGGCACCGACATCGTGCCGGAAAGTGGCGCGGTCTATGATGCGGCCAAGGTGCTGCTCGATTGGCGGGGGGATGGCAGCACGGGCTGGAGCTTCGCCTGGCGCGTGCCGCTGTGGGCGCGGGTCGGTGACGGGGAGATGGCCTATCGGCAGTTCGAAGGCCTGCTGACCAAACGCACCCTGCCCAACATGTTTGATCTTTGCGGACCGTTTCAGATCGATGGCAACTTCGGCATGACGGCCGGCTTGGCGGAAATGCTGATGCAGAGTCACCGTCGGGCGGAAGACGGTGCGGTGGCGATCGATTTGTTGCCGGCCTTGCCGCAGGTGTGGGCGGACGGCGCTGTATCCGGCCTGCGGGCACGCGATGGCTTTCAGGTCGATCTGCGCTGGGAGCAGGGCGCGGTGGTGGCGGCCGAAGTGCGATCGACGCGGGGCCACCCGGCCGTGGTGCGCCTGCCGGATGGACGGAGTTTTGCGCTGCGGTTGGCGAAGGGAGAGCGCTGGACCTTGCAACCGTAGGTGATCCCCACGCCCCGGTCGGCCCGGCGCTTGCCCGCCTCGGGCGGGGTCTGGCCCGACCAACGCGACGCCGCCGGGGACGTCGGCGTCCACCTGAGGTAAAGGTGGACCGGGGCCTCCGGACCCGGTCGCGGCAGCCCTACAGCGGGAGGTCGATCGATTCGCCGGGGGCGAGGTGCAGGGGGATGGCGCGGTCGCCGAGGCGGACGACGGCGGGGTGACCTTTGAGGCTGGTGATGCGGGCGGCGGTGAGCTGGCCATCGGCCCAGGTGAGATCGACTTCGAAACCGCCGCGTGCCCGGAGTCCGGATACAGCGCCTTCGGCCCAGGCGGAGGGCAACGCGGGCAGGAGTGTGAGGGTGTCGGCTGAACTTTGCAGCAGCATCTCGGCGATGGCGGCGGTGCCACCGAAGTTGCCGTCGATTTGGAAGGGCGGGTGAGCGTCGAAGAGGTTGGCGTAGGTGCCGCCGCTCCACTGCTTGCGGTTGGTGGTGGCGTTGGCGGGTTTGAGGGCGTTGACGAGCAGGGTGTGGGCGCGGTCGCCGTCGCCGAGACGGGCCCACATGCCCATCTTGTAGGCGAGGCTCCAGCCGGTGCTGCCGTCGCCGCGCACGTCGAGGGTGCGACGGGCGCCGGCGGCGAGGTCGGGCGTGGCATCCGGGGTGATTTCGTCGCCCGGATACAGGCCCCAGAGATGGGCAACGTGGCGGTGTTGCGGGTCGGCTTCGGGATAGGGCTCGAGCCACTCCATGACGCGGCCGTCCGGGCCGAGGCGGGTGGGGGCGAGGCGATCGCGGGCGGTGCGGAGTTCGGCCTGCAGGTCGGCGTCGCGATCGAGCACGGCGGCGGCATCGGCGGTGGCAGCGAAGAGGTAGCGCAGGAGCTGCATGTCGGCGGTGGGACCGAGGCAAACGTGGGCCTTGGTGCCGTCGGGCAGGAGGAAGGCGTTTTCGGGCGAGTTGGACGGCGCGGTGACGAGCCAGCCGGTCTCGGGGTGCTCGATGAGCATATCGAGGTAGAACAGGGCGGAGCCGCGCAGGATGGGGTAAACGTGTTCGAGGAAGCTGCGGTCGGCGGTGTAGAGGTAGTGATCCCAGAGGTGCTGGCAGAGCCAGGCCGAGCAGGAGACGGTCGAGCCCCAGGAGGCGGATTCGCCGGGCGAGGTGAAGCCCCAGGGGTTGGAGAGGAGGAAGGACACCCAGCCGCGGGCACCGTAGTAGGTTTGGGCGGTTTTAGTGCCGGGTTCGACGAGCGAGCCGATAAGGGCAAAGAGCGGTTGGTGCAGCTCGGAGAGGTTGGTGCTCTCAGCCGGCCAGTAGTTCATTTGCACGTTGATGTTGGTGTGCCAGTCACCGTTCCAAGCGGTCTGAATCTTGTCGGCCCAGATGCCTTGGAGGTTGGCGGGCAGGCCACCGGGGCGGGAGGAGGAGATGAGCAAATAGCGGCCGAAGTTGAAATAAAGGGCGGCGAGGGACGGATCGGCTGCGCCGGCGTGAAAGGCCTGCAGGCGCTCGGGCGTCGGGCGGGTGGCGGCGGCCGAATCGGGGGCGCCGAGTTGGAGGGTGACGCGGTTGAAGAAATGTTGGTAATCGGCGACGTGACGCTGGCGGAGCTCGGCGTAGGCGCGGGTGGTGGCGCCGGCGAGATCGGCGTCGGCGGACTCGGTGGCATCGGTCACACCGCGGCCGGCGAAGGTCTGGATGTCGGTGGCAGCGGTGAAGAGCAGTTCAACTTCGTCGGCGCCGGTGATGCGCAGGGTGGGCGTGCCATCGACGTCGACGGTGGTGGTGTGGCCACCGCGGGTGCGCGCGAGGAGGCGACCGGTGTAGCGGACGCCCGTGGTGCCGTCGTGGCCGTCGTTGAGTTGGCCGTCCATGCGGAGGCCGTCGTGGCCAACCGCGGCGAGGGTAACGCGCTCGGGACGGGCCAGGGTGGCGTCGAAGGAGAGCGCGCCGGGCCGGGACGCGGTGAGGCGCAGGACAAAAGCCTCGTCGGGCGCGCTGACGAACGCCTCGCGGGTGTAGGTGATGTCGGCCTGGGTGTAGGTGAGGCGCGCGGTGGCGGTGGCGAGATCGAGTTCGCGACGGTAGGTGGTGGTCGGCGCGGCAGCGTCGGGGCCGGTGAAGGTGAGGCGGAGGTCGCCGAGGGTCTGGTAACAACCGTAGGGCACGTTGGCGCCAACGCCCTTGCCCGAGCCCTCGCCAGCACAGGTGAAGTGTTCGTTCACGAGGGCTTCGGCGGCTGCGTTATCACCGGCGAGCAGGAGGCGGCGAATCTCGGGTAGGACGGCGGCGGCACCGGGGCGGTCAGCCTCCTGGGGCGAGCCGGACCACATGCCGTTTTCGTTGAGGACGATGCGCTCGGATGTCGGGTCGCCAAAGAGGGCGGCGCCGAGGCGACCGTTGCCGAGCGGGGTCGATTCGAAGAAGGCCGTGGCGGGCGCGTCGAGCACCACAACGTGGGACTCCGCCGGTGGTGTGGCCCGCAGGGTAAAGGCCGCCGAAAGGGCGAGAATCAGGACAGCGCGAGAGGTGAGGCGGGAAAACATGGGAAAGGTCAGAGCGGCGCCAGAATGGGCTTAGGATACGGGAGGAGTTTTTGGGTGGATCGGACCGTCACGGACGAATCCGGGATGGTCGGGGCGCGCCGGCCGCGCTAGAAAGGGCGGCCTTTGTTGCGATAGTTAAACCCGACCCCGTGCCTGATGTCTCCCTGTATTCTTCCTTCGATTGAGCGCAAACTCTGTTGGCTGGGCTGCTGCCTGCTCGCGTTGGCCGCAACCCTCAGCGGGCGAGCCAGCGACGTGACGGCGTGGAACACCGACTGGAGTTTCGCGCGCGCGGACGAAGCGCCGACCGATAGCGAGGCATGGCATACGGTGCGGGTGCCCCATGATTGGAGCGCGGAACTCGCGCCGGAGGAGGATGCACCGACGGTCGGGCATGGCGGCTTCGCGGTCACGGGCATCGGTTGGTATGAAAAACGATTCGAAGCCCCGCCGGCGTGGCGCGGACGACGCGTGGAGGTCGTCTTTGAAGGTGTTTATATGGACGCGGAGGTCTGGCTCAATGGCGTGCGGTTGGGTGGGCGGCGCAATGGCTGGCTGCCGTGGCGCGTCGAGCTCGGAGAGGCGCTGGAGTGGCGCGGGGCGAACGTGCTGCGCGTGCGGGTGAACAACGGCGATCAGCCCAACGCGCGCTGGTATACGGGCTCGGGCCTGACGCGACCGGTATGGCTGGAGGTGTCGGACCCCGTGCGGATCGTGCCGGACAGCGGTGTCACCACCACACGGATACAACCCGATGGCCGTGCCCGGGTGGCGTTGGGCGCCGAGGTCGAGAATGGCGCGGGGCAGGCGGTAACCGCACAGGTCGTGTGGCGCTTGCGCGGGCCGGATGGCGGCGTGGTGGCCGTGGTGCAGCGGGCGGTGCAGGTGGCGGCAGGTGCGGTGGCCGTGGTGCCGACTACAGTTGAAGTGGCCGCGCCGCAACTGTGGTCGCCGGAGCAGCCGGTGCTGCACACGGTCGAGGTGACGGTGACGGTCAACGGGCGGACGACGGATCGCCGCACGTGGACCACCGGATTGCGCACGGTGGAGGTGTCGGCGAAGGCAGGATTTTTGCTGAACGGCCGACCGCTGAAACTGCTCGGCGGCAACCTGCATGCCGACAACGGACCGCTGGGAGGGGTGGCGCTGGCACGGGCCGAGGAACGCAAAGTCGAGTTGATGAAGGCTGCTGGCTACAACGCCGTGCGCACGGCGCACAATCCGCCATCGCGGGCGTTCCTGGAGGCCTGCGACCGGCTGGGGCTACTGGTCGTCAACGAGCTCTACGACGATTGGTTGAAGAAAAAAACGAAGCAGGCCTACGGACGTTTTCTGGCCGAGGAGTGGCCGGGCGACGTCGCGACCTGGGTGCGGCGCGATCGGCGGCATCCCAGTGTGGTGATGTGGAGTGTGGGCAACGAAATGTTTGAGCGGGCCAACGCGAGTGGGCGGGAACTGGCCGCACAACTGGCAGCGGCGGTGCGGCGGCATGACGGCACGCTGCCGGTGTCGGCCGGCGTGAATGGCGTCGGCGAGAAGCAGGAATGGAGCGTGCTCGACGGCCTGTTCGCAACGTTTGAGGTGGCGGGCTACAACTACGAAGTGGCGGCGCACGCAGCGAGCGATCATGCGCGGCTGCCGGAGCGCGTGATGTATGCGTCGGAGTCGTATCAGTATGAGGCCTACACCAATTGGGCGATCATGCAGGACGCGCCGTATGTGATCGGTGACTTCGTGTGGAGCGTGATGGACTATCTCGGCGAGTCCGGCATCGGGCGGGTGTATCCGACGGGCGAAGAACCGCGGAAGCATTGGGAAGGTTCGCATTGGCCGTGGCGCGGAGCGTATTGCGGCGATCTCGATCTGATCGGCTGGCGCAAGCCCATCTCGTATTATCGGCAAATTGTCTGGGATCGCGGCGAGCGGCTTTACGCGGCGGTTGAAGTGCCGTCACCGGATGGGCAACCCTGGCAGACGACGCCGTGGTCGCTGGTGCCGGAGTTGCCGAGTTGGACCTGGGATGGACGCGAGGGACAAGCACTCACCGTGAACGTCTATTCACGCTGGCCGCGCGTGCGGCTGGAGCTAAACGGGACCGTGGTGGCCGAAATGGCGACCGGTGCGGCGGAGGAATATAAGGCGACCACGACCGTGCCGTATGCTCCGGGGGAACTCGTGGCGGTAGGTTTGGATGCAGCGGGGAACGAGCAGGCAAAGTTCGTATTACGAACATCGGGGCAGGTGGCGGCGCTGCGGGCCGTGGCGGATCGGACCGTGTTACGCGCCGATGGGGAGGATCTGGCGTATGTGGAAATCGAAGCGGTCGACGCGGCCGGAATCGTCCGATTGGACGACACCCGGGTCGTGCGCGTGAGTGTTGAAGGTCCGGGCACCTTGGCGGCGCTCGGCACCGGCGACCCGACGGCGTTGGGCGTTTACACCGAACCGGCGCGGGCGTTGTGGCAGGGCCGGGCCTTGGTCATCGTGCGCACGACGGAGGCGGCGGGACCGATTCGCGTGCGCGTCAGCGCGGACGGATTGCCGGATCGCCTGATCGAATTGGTGAGCCGGTAGGACCGCCTAGCGGTTCGCTCTTAGCGCTCGATTTGCACAGGCCAGGTGTCGGTGCGGAAGGGGACGGCGGGGAGGCCGGCGCTGTTATAGAGATTGGGATCGGCCAACTCGTCCCAGCCGTAACGGATGGCGACGGGGGCGGGAACTTCGGCGGCTTTGAGGAGGACTTTGCCGTCCTCGGTGCTGGCCTCGGCGGGATGAAAAACCTGGTCGGCGCCGGCGAGTTCAAATCCGCGCGCGGGTTGGCCGTCGTGGCGATGCAGGCCGGCCGAGTCGGTGAAGGTGACGGTGACCGTGCCGTCTTCGGCAACCGTGTGGCTGGCGTAGCGCGGGCCGTGGGCCGTGAGCGCATTGAAGCCGTAATCGTGAGCGAGGGCGAGCAACGCGAAGCGGTGGCCGACGTCGGTCTTGTTGGGCGGGTGAATGTCGTGGCGATTGGCGACGAGGTCGGTGGTGCTGATAAAATCGGTGTGCGGCAGATCGAGGCCGGCTTGTTGCATCTCCCAGAACGCGGGCAGAGCTGCCGGCGTCACTTTGGCAGGGAAGCTGTCCCAATCGGAGTAGTTAAACGGCGCCAGCAACGCGGAATAAAACGCCGCTTCGGGTTGATGCCACGCGGTGCGCCACGCGGTGATGAGCGCCCGGAGTTTGGGGGCGTAGAGCTCCACGTCGGCGCTCATTAGATTGGTTTCCCCCTGATACCAGAGGAAGCCGCGGAGGGCGTAGCCGGCGTAGGGCGCAACCATGGACGCGTAGAGTTCGGTGGGCTGCGTGCCGGGCACCCACGCCTGATACGTCAGGTCGCGCGCGGCGGTGATGGTCGGATCGAGGTCAAAGGCCGAGGCCGGCATCCAGGCCTCGATGCGGGTGCCGCCGAAGGACGAATGAATGATGCCCACCGGAACGTCGCCGAGAGCGGCGGCGAGGTCGCGGCCAAAGGTGTAGGCGGCGGCGGATAGCTGCGAATCGCGCAGGGCGTCGGGCGTAGATACCAGCCAGCGCAGTTTGGCGGGGTGGTCCTGCTTCTGATCGGACCGCGGCACGTTGAAGAAACGCAGGCGCGGCTCGTGGGCGGTGGCGATGGTGAGCTCGTGCAGGTCGGTCGGCTTCTGGCCTTTGCGCGGGCCGACCGGCTTTTCCATGTTGGACTGGCCGGAGCAAAACCAGACCTCGCCGACGACCACGTCGTCGTATTTTCGATTTTCGATTTTGGATTCTCGATTGGTGGCGGTGATGTCCAGGTCACGGCCGGTGGAGGCGGTGGCGAGTGGAGAGAGGGTGACGCGCCAGTGGCCCTCGGCGTCGGTCGTGGTGGTGAGCGTTTGATCGGCGAAGGTGACGGTGATGGTCGCGCCGGGGTCGGCGGTGCCCCAGACAGGCGCGGGCTGGTCGCGCTGCAGCACCATGTGATCGGTGAAGAGCCGCGCGGGCTCGAGGGCCGCAAAGGCCGATTGGACGGCGAGATTGAACAGGAGGCACGTGGTGAGGGCGGCGAGGGGCAAACGGGGGCGGAACATGGAGCGGGAATGATGACACGGGGAGCGCGCGGGACGCCACCTGTGATGCGGGGGAGTTTGGCGGGATCGTAGGATGCGGCGCGCGGCCGACTCAAAGCGGCACGTCCACCGAAAGGCTGACAGCGCGGCCGAGCGCGGAGCCGCCGCGGAAGCCGTTGAGGTTGTCGGCAAAGGGAGGCTCTCGGTCGAAGAGGTTATCGATGTTGGCGCTCAGGCGGGTGCCGCGACCGAAGTCGCCCCAGAGCGGCTGGCGCCACCGGTAACCGACGTTAAATTTAAACTCGGTGTAGGCGGGCAAATCTTCGTCGACGATGTTGGTGGCGATGGCACCGGTGTGATTGCCGCGCAGGGTGGCGCTCCAACCGTCGAGCGACCAGGACACGTGTCCGCCGAGACGCCAGTCCGGCGGGTTGAAGCGACTGCCACCTTCGTTGATGAAGGGCACCCCGGGCTGCAGTTCGTAACGGCTGTCGAGGGTGTGGCGCGCGTCGACCTTGATACGGAGGCGGCCAAACGGCTGTTCCGGCAGGCGGTAGTCGAGGGAAAGGCGAAGGTCCTCGGTGACGGCGGAGCCGGCTTCGCCGCCCGTCGTATCGACGGAAAGGATACGGCCGGGCTGGCCGGCGGCGAGGTCTTCGGCCGTGGGGGCGGCGCGCACGACGCGACCGGGGAATGCGCTCTCGTTGTTGATGATGTCCTGCGCCCGGAGTTCATCCTGAAACAAGGGGTCGCGTTCGCGGGTGGCGTAGTCGGCCGAAAAGCGCAGTCCGGTCAGCGCGGGTGGTTGGAGCGTGATGCCGACCTGGGTGCGCGCGGATTCCTCGGGCACAGCGACGATGGACTCGCGCCGCTGGATCTGCACATCGGTGGTGGAGGTAAAACCGCGCCGCGGATCGGTGAGCGTTTCGCCGGTGAGGGAATCCTCGCGCAGTTCGATGAGGGCGCTGTTGTGTTCGGTTTCGGCGGCACGGCGGGCACGCACACTGATCCAGGAGAGAGGCGCCCAGGAAAGGCCAAATTCGTGGCGTTGGGAGCGATCGTCGGCGTCGCTGGTGCGATAGGCGACGGAGCCTTGCAGGTTGAGTTTGTGCAAGCCGGGCCGCGGGCGCTCGCGGTCGATCAACGGCACGTCGAGGTTGCCGGAACCCTCGGCGCTACGGCGGGAGGTGGCGATAAAACGATCGGCGCCATTGTCGGGATTGAGAGTCTCGCGGGCGGTGTCGCGGGCGGAGCCTTTGGCTTGCAGGGAAAGCTGCACCGGGCCGCTGGGGAGCGTCAGAAGCTCACCGTGGGTGCGCAGGTCGATTCGCTGCGTGCGGACCGACTGGCGGCGACTCCGCTCGGTGGTGAGATCGGTGTAGCGGTCGAAGCCGAGCGGCAGAGCGGCGTCATCCACAAAGGGGTTAAAACGCCGGGCGGGATCGGCGGCGGTGAGGGCGGCAGCGAAGGCGGCGTCATCGAGATCGGTGACCACGGTGAATGAGCGATTCTCTTCAAAACCGTAGCCGGCGTTCCAGCGCCAGGTATCGCTCAGGCGACCGTCGAGCTTGAGGCCAAACTGGTCCTTTCGCGTGGACTGGCTTTCGCGCGTGGGGCCGAAGCCGACGTGCACCAGCCCGACCGCCACATCCTCGCCGAAGGGCGAATACGCCGCGGGCACCACGGTGGCGGCCGAGACCGGGGACACCGGGGGCGGTCCGATCCGATCGCTGTCGGAACGGCGGTGGGAGACGTTGACGGTGAAATTCAGCAGCGGGCTGAGCCGATAGTTAAAATCGACGGTGCCGCCGTAACCGGAGGAGGGCCGGGCAAGTTGGCGGTAGGCGGCGGAATCGAAGCGGCGCTGCCCCTGTGCGCCGGAGCCGAGCGCGGGATTGGGCGGGAGGAATTCGGTGAGCGCGGGAGTCGTGGATGCGCCCTCCGGAACGAGCGCGGCCGCGACGGGCACACCGCCGCTCGCGCTAAGCAGATCGAGCTCCCCGTCGACGGCCTGCACCACGGCGGGGCTGCCCCATTCGAGGCGGAGGTCGGAGCCGCCGATCGCGCGATGATCCTGATTCGCGGAGAAAGGGCGATCGGTGGCGAGCAGTGCGGAGGATTGGTTGGCCTCAATGGCCACCATGAGGCGCAGCTTACCGTGCATCTCAGTGACATTAAAACGGGCGTTCTGGCGGCTGCCGCCGCCGGCTTCGCTGAACTGCGTGCGGGCCGAGAGCTTGCGACCGGAGTAGTCCTGCTTGAGGCGGATGTTGATGACCCGACCACGGGCGTAAGCGCCGTGTTGCGGCATGGACCCTTCCAGGCTCACCTCAATGGTTTCGATCATGCTGAAATCCAGCATGGAGGGATCGAGATAGACGGGCTGACCATCGATGAGGACCAGTTGTTCGTCGCCCTCGGCGCCTTCCGGCAGGGTGTCAAAAAACTCGTTCAGGTCGAAGGCCCCCGATTCCTCGAGGTCGGACTCACCGTAGTGCTGAAGGTCCTGCAGGCCGACGGTGTCCGCCACGGTGGCCCGGGACTCATTGACCTCGAGTGCCGCCATTTGGATCACCTCCAGCGCGGGCCCGGCGGGAGGCTCGGGCGCGACCGGCACCGTCTGGGCAAAAACGGTGAGAGGAACGAACAGCAAGGGGGCAAACGGGAGAGCGAATCGCGGCAAGGTGGGGCAAGGTGACGGCATCGGCGGCAGAGACGCGTGGAAGGTGGAAGTGTTTCGTCGAGTGGGCGATTTAACCAAAGAAAAGCCCGGCGCGAGGGCCGGGCTCGAAACGCAAAACAGTGAGGTTAATCCGCCGCGTTTACAGCATGCGCGGGTCGCGGTTGTGAGCGAGGTCGGTCCAGTCGACAGCGGGCGCGCGGGGATCGAGGCCGTTGATAAAATCCTCGATGTTGGTGTAGCCGTCGCCGTTGGCATCGGCGGTGGCATCGGCCGCGTCGTGCGGGTTGAGACCGTGGGCGGTTTCCCACTCATCGGGCAGGCCGTCACCGTCGGCATCGGCGTAGGGAGTTCCCTGATACACGGGGTAACCGCCGACCTGCTCGGGGTTGGTGAGGAAACCGCGGGTGACGCCCTCGGCGAGCTCGTGGACCCACTTCTCGGCATAACGCACATCAGCGGCGCGTTGGCCATCCTCAGCGGTGGCGTGCGCGTCGGCGACCTTGCCGGAGCGGACCATCTCCACGACGCGCTGGTCCACCGCGTCCCGCACGGGCAGGGTGGCGCCGGCGTTGACCAGGACGGCGTTGTAGGAATCGGCGGCGGACTGGATGGTGAGGTGGCTGCGCAGCAGCGGCTCCTCGGCGCGAATCTCGGCGAGGGCCTGGGCAAGCGGCTTCTCCTTCACATCAGGTTGCACGCCACCATCCCAGTTGTCGGCGGTGACGCGGTCATTGCCGACGACCCGGTTGCCGGCGACGTAGGCTTTGCCGAAATTGTCGACCACGGTCTTGGAGCGCTCGGACTCAGGCTTGAGGATGCGGTGGGCGATCGGGGCGTCGGTGGGGGTGCCGGGACCGGGTTTGAAGGTGTTGTTGATGATGTTGTAGAACGAGCGATGGTCACCGCCGTCGACGGTGCGGTGGCGCCAGTTGAAGATCACGTTGTTCACGAGGGTGAAGTCGTAGATCATGCCGACACTGGGATTGCGGCCGGTGTTGGAGGCCCAGAGGTTGTGGTGGAAGGCGCTGTTGTAACCGCCGATGGTGGACCCAAAGGCGTGGTGATAGGTGTTCATCGCTTCCGAGAAGATGGAATGCTGGATGGTGATGTTCACCGTGGGCAGTTTCAGATCCTTGGTCGTAGGATCATTGTCGTGGTCATACATGTGCCGATACATGGACATGTTCTCATCGAGTCCCCACGAAGCGGATACGTGATCGATCATGATGTTGCCGATCGGGTTGCCGCCGATGGAGTCGTTGCGATCGGTGGCATCGAGCGAACCGCGGCGGAAGCGCATGTGGCGGATGACGATGTCGTGCGAGTCGAGTTCGAAGGTGTCTCCGGCGACGCAGACGCCGTCACCGGGCGCGGTGTTGCCGGCGATGGTGATGTAGGGCGCGCGGATACGGATCTTGTTTTCGAGCTGGATGATGCCGGCGACGTTGAAGACCACGATGCGGGGGCCGACGGCTTCACAAGCCTCACGAAGGGAACCGGGGCCGGAGTCGTTGAGATTGGTGACGACGATGACGCGACCACCGCGGCCGCCAAAGCTATACATGCCGCCACCTTCAGCGCCGGGAAAGGCGGGAATGGAGGCCTGCGGGAGGTCGTCCGGCTTTTCGGCGCCGGGGAGGAATGGTTTGCCGCGCGCCGCCCAGGCCGCGAGCTCCTCCTGATGGGAGGCAAAGATGGCGTCGGAACGCGCGTCGGCCGCGGCCTTGCGTTCATCGGTCACGCGTTGGATTTCGGAGGGGATGCGCGGGTAGCCCTGCGCGGTCACGATGGAGGCGCCGACGAGCAGGAGCGCGGCGGTCGCAATAAAACGGATACGGGTCATGGGATTTAGTTACCTTTGTTGCTGCCTGTGAAAACAGAGCGTCAGTTGGCGGCTTTCTTGCGGTCGAACATCGCTTTTTCGGCGGCCTTCATGTCGATGCCGGCCTTGGCGAGGTAGTTGTTGATGCGGCCCTTGTATTTGCCGAACCAACCGTGCTTGGCCTTGGAGGATCCGGCGCTGATGGCGTGTTCGCGGGCCTCGTAGAGCCAGGCGTAAATCTGGCGGGATTGCTCCGGCGTCATGTCGGGCAACATCTCCTGGTAGACGCGGAAGGTCTTGGGGAGCACGCCGTAGGTGAGGCCGTCTTTGACGGCGTCGATTTGCGCGGGCGTGAGGTCGGCGGCCAGCTCACCGAGGAAGAGCGCGATCTGATCGGCCATACGGGCCGTCGCGGTATCGGTAATGCCTTGGGTCAGCGCCTTGCGGGCGGCTTCGTCGCTGAGGGCCTTGGCGGCCTCGAGGTCAGCGTCCCGTTGATCGTGAATGTAGGACAGCGCCTCGTAGTTGCGGGCGATGATGATCGTCACGCGGTCGGCCATGGCGGTATCGGCCAGTTCGAGGCCGTCGACGATCTTGGCGGAGCGTTGGACCAGGGCCTCGGGGGGCGGCGGGAGTGCGTCGGCGGCGCTGACAAAAGCGGGCAGGAGCGCGCACGTTCCCACCAAAGTGGAGAGAGCCAGGAGCCGGCGCGTCGGAGCGGTAAGGGCGAAGGAATGCATAATCTTGCGGGTCGAGTAGGTAGAAAGCCGGTGGCGGGGGAAGCGAAGCGGAAGGAAACGGACGGTAGGGGCGGAAAAAAGCCCGATCCCGGGAAAGGGATCGGGCTTGGTAAAGAACAGGAATGAGGCGGGCAGGTTCCGAAATCAGAACTTACCGTTCACACCGATCGTGATCTGCACGCCGGTGTCGCGGTAGTCGTCCCAACGGGCGTAGTTCGGATAGATGCCAAGGGCGTCGTAACGCTGCTTGTCATTACCTTCCTCGAGCACGTTGCGGGCGCTGATGTAAACGCTCGTCTTCTCGGTCAGGCGGTAGCTGGCGGAGACGTCGACCTTGAGAGAGGCCGGGATGAACTCGCCGACGCTGATGCTGTCGCCGTTGGTGTCGGTGAAGGTGAACTTGTCGCCATTGAAGACGTAGTCACGCCAGGCGGCGCGGACGCTGAGGCTGAAGCGGTCACCGTTGTAGGCGATGCCACCAGTCGAGAGATTGGAGGCGGCCGGACGCGAGCTGAGGCGGTTCGGGTTATTGACGTTCACCGGACGCTCGGAGTGCGAGTAGGTCGCGAAGAACTGGATACGCTTGCCGGCGTCGCCGAGGAAGCTCAGAGCGCGCAGGTCCTGACGGGCATCGAGTTCGTAACCCCAGGCTTCACCGGTGCCGGTGCCGTTCTCGGAGGTGCGGATCTCCCAGTGGCGGTAGGTCTCGTAGTCAAGACCCAGCGTGCCGAGGATCGTCTGGAAGAGCGGATCACCGGCCGTGGTGATGTAGTTCTCGGTGTAGTTCTCGATCTGCTTCAGGTAGCCGGAAATACCGAACTTGCCGCCGAAGTCGTTGTAGTAGCTGAGACCGAGGTCCCAGTTCTTGGAGGATTCGGGGAGGAGGTTCGGGTTGGCGATGGAGATGACGCCCGTGGACGAGAAGGTGCCGTCGCCATTGTCGAGCCGGTCGCTGTCTTCGGTGATGCGGAAGTCATTCTGGTTGCCCGAGAGCACACCGCGGGTGGCGTCTTCAATCGAGATGCGGCCGGAGGTGACGGAGTAGGCGCCCTTGACGACAAACTTCTTGGTCACGTCGTAGGAGACATTGATCGAGTAGTTCGGATCGCCTTCGGACTTGCCGTAGAACTCACCGGTTTTGCGCTCGAGCATGGCGCGTTCGAGGGTGTTGCCGCCCACCGCAGCGGTGGGGTAGGTGATGCCCTTGGAATCCAGATCGGCGCGCAGCGCGGTGCCGGTGGCGTCGGTGGCGAAGAGCGGCGAGCCGCCCTGGTCGAGACGGACGGTGCCGGTGCCGCCGACGAGGGATTCGTTGCGATAGAGGGTGCCGTCGGGATTCTTGATATACTGCCAGCGACCGTCGCCCTGCGGGCCGTAGCCCTCGCGGGTGATGGTCTCGTCGCGCAGGCCAGCAACGAAGTGCAGGCGGTCATCGAGAGCGCTACCCTCGATCTGAGCATACCAGGCCTCGCGGTCCTCGAAGAGGGCCTTGTTCTGACCGATGTTGGACCAGTAGTTTTCCTTGGCGTCGTTTTCGGTGACCTCGAAGTATTCCGGGTTGGCTTCCCAGATGTCGTAGAGCTTGTAGGTGCTCACGAATTGCTGGGGCTGTTGGTTCCAACCGGGGGAGGTGCCGTCGTAAATCGTATCAAGAATGTCGTTACCGGAGATGGTCGGACCGACGTAGGTTTCGCGGTAGCCGGTGCCGAGACCCCACTTGGTCTTGGTGATGTTTTCCTGGCGGATACCGGTCTTGAAGGCGAGGCGAACGACATCCGTCGGGATGAAGTCGAGCTCCCGGCGGATATCCAACTGGTAGAGTTCGTTCTCATCCTCGGACTCGGCGTTGCCGCGCTTGCCGACGATGGACGGGTTACCCCAGTTTTCGAGCTTGGTGTAGTCGATCTCGTTGAGCTCGAGACCGGTGCGATCGTAAACCGAGATCTTGCCGGGGATGCCGTCCACGACGTCGTCGAACTTCAGGGTGCCGACCGACATGGAGACATCGACGCCGGAGAAGTGACCGTTCTCGAAGTCATGGAAGGAGGCGCGGGAACGGGACTGCGAGGCGAGAGCCTTGATGTCCCAACCACCCTTTTGGTAGGTGGCCTTGATGTAGCCGCTGTGGGTCTCGCCGCTCTTGTCGCGGGAGGTGATGTCCTGACCGACGGAGTTGCCCGGGTTGTAGGAACTACCGCTGACGGACTGGGAGGACGTCATGTAGGGCTGCGAATAGGTGTAGTCGGAACCCCAATCGATCGGACGCTGGATACGCCATTGCATGCGGCGGTCCGTGTCGGACGCGTCGTAGGTGGAGTATTGATAGTTACCCGTGAGGGCGAGGCCGTCGAAGGGCTTGTAGTCCACCTTCATCGAGGCCGAGTAGCTCTCGCTGGTGCGCGGGGAGTCGGTCAGAGAGACGCGGGTGAGGAAGGGGTTGTAGGCGCTCAGAGTGCCCTCGGCATTGGAAGGCTCCGTGTTGCGCTCACCACCGAGCGGACGGAGATCGAGCAGGGCGCGACGCGGGTCGTGCTGATACTCGGGGCGCAGACGACGATTGGCGCTGTATTGGCTGAAGCGGGAACCGGTGAGGGTGATGCCCAACTTGTCGTTGACCGGCTTGATGTAGGAGAACTCGAAGCCCGGCTGGCCGGCGTAAACCTTCTTGTCGGTGGCACCCACGACCTTGTCGAGCGGGTTGATGTGCTCGGAGTTGACCACCACGTAAGCCTTGTAGGTGAAGGAAGGCTTGGCGTATTCGAAGGCGGACTTGGAAATCAGGTTGATCTGACCACCGACGGAATTCATCGGCATGTCCGGGGTCGGCACCTTGATCAACTCAACGCGGGAGGCGTTGTTGATCGAAAGCATGTCGAGGGTGACCTGATTGGTCAGGCTGGCCTGGGAGGCCGCGGTGACCGGCACGCCGTCGATCATGATGTTGGTGTCTTCGGCGCCGAAACCGCGGATCGAAATACCGGTGGCGTCGGTCGGGGCCGTGTAGGTGCCACCGTAGTCGAGTTCGATACCCGGGAGGTATTTGATGAACTCACCCACGTTGCCGCCGGGGATCTCACCGAACTCTTCGGTGGAGACGACGTTCTTGATATTGATGGAGGTCTTTTCCGCGTTGATCGCGATTTCGGCGGCGTCTTTGAAGCGGGCGCTCTGCACGACAAATTCGTTGAGGACCACGGTGCCGTCCGCATCGGTGCGGGCACCGCTGCCGAGGTTAAAGTCCTGAGTCACGGAGCCACCGGCGGTGACTTCGACGGTCTCGTCGAGGTTGTCGAGACCGACATACTCAACGTGCAGGGTGGCGGCGCCGGCCGGCACGTTGCGCAGGGTGTATTCACCCAGATTGTTGGTGCGGGCGGAGATGTTGGTGCCCGGAACACGGACGACCACATAAGGCATGTATTTGCCGGTGGCGGAATTGAGCACGCGACCAGAAACGGTGCCGGTGCCAACTTCCTGAGCAAAGAGAACCGCGCTCAGAGCCGAAATCGACGCGGCGAGCAGGAAGCTGCGAGTGAGCTTGCTGATGCTGCGCAGAATCGACACCTGACCATGGCCTCGGAAGGCTTCATTTAGGTTAGTCATGGGGTTAGGTTAGGGATTCGCTGGAGCCGACAGGGATCGGCTAATTGAGGGTTGGGGGACCATCGGTCACCGGGGCATCAATTTTTAGGGGTGAAGCGCCGCGGCGGACGAGATGGGGTAGGGTGGACAGACTCTAACGTATAAAAGCACGATAATCTTCCGGCCTAGCGGAAGAGAGTTCCAGTATCATAATATTGGTGCGAGGAAACACGCAGTCGTCGTCACAATCCCGGAACTATTCGATCAATAGCGCACCGAGCAGTAGCGAGGCGCTGGGCTGATCGAGCTCAAGCCGCAGACGATAGGAGCCCGCGTTGAGGCTGCGGCCGGTGCGGGTGCGGTGGATCGACCACGTCAAATCGGAGGATGGGACGCCGGTCGGATCGAAGGAAATCGGGTCGCGACGGAGCTCTGCGCCGTCCCGATCCAGAATGAGCAAAGTGCCGGTGAGAGCCTCCGGATAAGCATGCTGGTAACTGAACACCAGGCCGTAGCGGTCACCGGCCCCCAGTTCGAGCGGCCACTCCACCGCACTGGTCGTTGCGACCGGTAAAAGCAGGGCGGTCGAGCTATCGGTCCGAGTCACCAACTCGGCCGCGCCGTCGCGGGTCACCTTCTCCGGTTCGACGCTGGTGGCGGGGCGGACTGCACGGGCGATCAGGGCGTAGGGACGATCTGGTGACGCCGGCAGTTCGAGCGTCGCGCCGGAATCGAGGCGCAGGCGCCGCAGCGCGATCGGTGCGCGACCATCGATCGTGACCTGCGCACGGCTGTCCTGCCACGTCTCAAACCAGACCGGTGCGGTGTCGCCGAGGGGCACGGCGTGCACTTCCAAAAAGTCCAAGGCTCGCAACTGCAGCGGACCGGTGGCGGCGGCGGAGACCGCGCGCACGAGGTCGCCGTCGGAGAGATTTTGCGGGAGGCGGAGCAGGGTCGGACCGTTGACCCCACGGACGGAGGCGCCGAGCTGCAGGTGGCCGACGGCGGTCCAAGCGGTGGAGGCTGATGCGAGCTCCAAAAACTGGGCGGCGGCCGGCGCGCGCTCCGGCGCAAAAAACAACACCCCATCCCCGGAGAAATCGACTGTATCACCCGCTTCGATACGCCCGCGCCACAGCGGCAGTGTGACCGGCGCTGCGCCCGCGAGGTCGAGCGAATCGGTGGTCGCGCGGGAACCCGGAAAAGCGAAGGTGGCGAACACCACAGTATCGCGACGGACGCGAAGGGTTGCAGTGTCGCCGCTCAGCGCGAGCCAGGAGGACTCGAGCAGTTTACCGGGCAGGCGCGCAAAGGTGCGGATATCGGTCGGCGAAACGGACCGGCCGGTGTCGAGGCCGCCCTGCAGTTGCCCGGAGTCGGCCCTCACCACCTCCAGCGCCGGCGGTGGAGGCGGCGGCAGGGTCGCGGTCGCCGCGGCGGAATCGGCGGCGGTGGAAATGGCGATGGCGGAGATCACGGCCTGACCGGCGGCGACGCGCGGGAAACGAATCGTGAGCTTGCGGTCCGCGCCCACTTCCACCGGGAAGCGGCGCACGACCGCGCGATCGGGACCGGCAGTAGCGAAGAGATCCAGATCGGTCGCGACGGTGGTGTCGTTGAGCGCGATGTCGAAAAGGCGCCAGCCGGTGGCGTCACCGCCGCCGATGCCATACCACGGCTCGATGAAGTGGAGTTCCACCTCGACCGGACCGGAGGGCACGGTGAAGTCCCAGCCCAGTTCATCGCGACCGTATCGGTAGCTTTGATACAGGGCGTCGTGGGCGGTATCGGTAATGGGGTTGGTGGTGTGACGCTGGCTGCCGAAACGCGGGTCGAGGTTGTCGAAGGCGTGGGCCCAGGAAAGTGAACCCCAGCGGTCACCGGGACTGAGATCGCGGTCGGCGGACCAGGTCGCGCCGAAACGATCTGTGTAATCCGGACCGCCGCAGTTGACGCGGTAGAAGTAGTGGCGGTTGGGGCGGGGAGTTTCGGCGCTCGCCGCGCTAAGGGCATCGGTGAGTTGGGCGACCTTAAAGGCCGGGGCGTCGGGCAGGTGATGGAGGCGCACGAGGTCGCGGGCCACGACCTGGCCGTTCACGCGGCCCTCGGCGTAGAGCACGTTGTAGTGCACCGGCACATCGTCCCAGCGGAAGGGCGTGCCAAACTCACCGCGACGGCGGATGCCGAGGGAGTGGGTGCCGAGGTCGTTGAAGAGCTCCACCTCGTCGCAGTTGGAATACACCACGATAGGGCCGGAGGCATCGGTCGGGGCCGTCCAGCGATCGGGCCAGGTGTGCAGCGGCAGGTAAACCATGGGATCGGTCGCAGGGTCGGCGAAGTGCGAACGATACATGTAGAAGGCGTCGGCGGGTTCGCCCCAGATCGTCATGACGCCCTTGTTGTTGGCCGGGCCGATGTGATCGAGCGGTCGGATGCCGTCGAAGAGTTGTTCACCGTTGGCGCCGAAGTGGCGGCCGGGGTTCATGTGAGTGGTGAAGGGCCAGTGGAAGTGACCGGCGGCGCTCTCGCTCGCGGCTTCACCGAGACGCACCTTGGTTTCCATGAGGGTGGTCATGCGCTCCTCGGAGAGTGGCCCGGCGATGTCGTAGCCGGCCGCATCGTGAAGCCCGAGGCTGCGCCAGGCACCGTATTCGCCAAACAGGCGGGAGGCGCGCAGATCGTCGGCGTAAAGTTGCGGATCACCACCGTAGGTGCCGGTCCAGTTTTGCGGCACATTCCAATCCGTGCCTTCGCCGCCGTTGCAGGTGGTGACGAGGCGCTGCGTCGGGCTGGTGGGATCGAGCTCGCGGATGATGGCGGTGCACTCGGCGGCGAAATCGGCCGGGACGTGGCTCTCGTTTTGCAGGCCGTAGAGCACGAGGGACGGGCTGTTGCGACGTTCGCGCACCCAGTCGCGAAGGAGCGTTTTGAAGTTGGCGCGGAAGGCGTCGTTATCGAACCAGCAGTGGGCGCCGAACTGCGTCCACCACAGCAGCCCCTCGCGGTCCCAGTGTTGGTTGAAGCGCAGGTTGTGGGGATGATGGGCGTCGCGGAAGGCGTTGTAACCGGCGGCGCGCATCATGGCGGCCCGGGCGTCGATCTGGGCATCGGAAAACGCGTGGCTGTTGCCGAGCAGGTGCTCGTAGTCGCAGGTGCCGTTGAGAAAGACCGGCTCGCCGTTGAGATAAAAACGACCGTCGGCTTCCTCGGCGCGCGGCCAGCGGATGGTGCGGATACCGAAGGGGGTGGAGTCGCGGTCGCGGAGTCGGGCGGGTTCGGTGGTGTCGTAGAGTGAAACTTCGACGGTGTAGAGGACGGGGGTATCGAGCGACCAGAGTTGGGGTTGGGTCATTGGCAGCTCGGGAAACTCAAAGCGACCGCTGCTGTTGGGCGCACGCTCCAAGGACGTGCGAACAGATCCCAGCGAGTTGCCGGCAGGGTCGTAGACCCGAGCCTCGATCAGCAGGCGGCGCGCCTGGTCGCTGTGATTGGTGACTTCGGCGGTGAGGTGCAGCGTGGCGGAGTCGGCGTTGGCGGACTCGTCGTTCCAAATGTGCAGACCAAAGGGATCGATGCGCACCGCGTCGGTGACGACGAGATGGACCGGGCGGAAAATGCCGAAAGGTTGGGTGCCCTCGGAGAAGCCGTAAGCGCGTTCGGAACCGCCGCAGACCCATGGCAGATCGCGGATGCCGACCGGATGCTCGGCCTGCACCACCAGGAGGTTGTCGTCACCTACGTGCGCGGCGCTTGTGGCGTCGAGGGTGAAGGTGGTGAGGCCGCCGGCGTGGGTGCCGACGAGCTGGCCGTTTACCCAGACGGTGGCATAGGAACCGACGCCTTCAAAAAAGAGCCAGACACGGCGATCGGGCGCGAGGTCGTCGGCGGTGACGGAGAAGGTGCGACGATACCAAGCGGTGCCGTGACGATCGCCGTGTTTAAGTTGGCGAAAACCTTCATAGCGATCCCAGTTGTGCGGGGTGTCGACGGTGGTCCAGGCAGAGTCGTCGAAGGTGGCTTCTAGCGCACCGGCGGGCATGGGCGTGCCGGTGTCGGCCGCGAAGGAGCGCCAATCGGAATTGAGGTCGCGGGTGACGCGCGGCGCGGCGGTGGCGGTCAGCGCCAGGAGGAGAATTGCAACGGTAAGGCAGAGGGACTTCATTCCTGCGCGAGGGGGGTGATGATGACGTCGTCGATGAGGAACTCGGCCAGCGGCGCGCGGGTGTCGGCACCCGGCCGGTCACGGCCGCCGTAACCACGTTCCCGATACATGCCGGTGCGGAAGGAGAGACGCTCCACGGTGGTGATCGGGTCGGTGAAGTAGGCGGGGCGCGGCAAGGGTGAGGTGCCGTCGATCAACACGGCACAGCGGTCGGCGTCGGGATTGGCGGGAATCTCGAGTTCAAACGCGTGCCATTGGCCGGGCGTATAGGTGCCAGCATCCATCCACTGCGCTTCGTGGCAGGCCCAGATGCGGCCGTCCTCTTCCAGCGCAATGCGCACGGGTCGCAGCCCGGTGGCGTCGAGCAACTCGATCTCCAGGCGCCCGCCGAGCTGTTCGGCGCGAACGCGGAAGGAGATCTTCACGCCATGGGTGGCCGGGAACACCCGCACGGCCCGAGCGTAATCATAGGGATCCTCGTCGCGCAGCGAGAGCACGGCGTTGGTCGCATCGGCCGGATCACGGGCGACACGCACGGGCGCCCAGACCGGGCTGTAGATGTTCCAAGCGGCGGGCAGATGATCCAGCGCGGTGGCGGAGAAATCGTCCTGAACGGGGCCCTCGACCGTGGCGCTGATCGGCGTGGGCACGCGGGCGAACCAGATGTCCTCCTTGTTGACTGAATACACCAGCGGGAAGGCGTGGGCCGCGTCGGGCGGCGTGCCGTTGCCTTCGGCGATACCGCGCACGTATTGCGGGCCCATGTTTTTGAGGTAACCACCAAAACGCTGATCGGGCAGTTCACCGTGCACGGCAAAGAGATCGGTGAAGGTCGTGCTGTCGGCACTGCGCATGAGCGCGAGCGGGTAGCGGTTGCGATTGGTGGGATTGAGCACGACCGCGTAGGCGTCGTCGCTGGTGTGCTGCAGCCAATATTTGGAGCCGTTGTTGGGGAAATCTTCGGCGAAGGACTTCTGTTCCCAACTCTCCCCGCGGTCGTGGCTCACGCCCACCACGCGGTTTTTCCAGATGCTGAGATGAGACCCGTCGGGCCGGGTGACGATGGATCCCGCTTTGCCGCGGAAACGATAAAAGTGGGTGTCGTCGAGCTGCTCCTCCTCCCACCACTGCGCGGTCATGAGTTTGTCGGCGAGCAAGGCTTCACAGGCGGCGATAAAACCAGCGTCGCTGGCCGCGGTGTAGAGCGGGTAAGGCAGCGGGAACTCCGCCGGCGCGGCGCGGTGGGCGTTGGGCCGGATGAAGAAAATCGGGCCGAAGGAACCATCGGCGAACACCTCGCGCACCACGCGGCCGTAGCCCGTGCCGTTGTTAGGCGACGGTTCGGTGCCGAAGAAACCGAGCACGAGCAGGCGACCATCCGGCGCGACGTAGAAGCCCATGCGCTGATGGGCCAGAGCGTAGTGACCGTCGGGGCCGGGGAAGGATGGGAACACGATGCGCGGCGCGGACCAGGTGAGGCCATCGACCGAGGTGGTGAGTGACGTCTGACAGGGTGCCTCGTGTTCGGAGCGCGGACCGCTCAGGTATTCGAGCCAGTATTGACCCTGCCAATACGCCAGCATCGGCGCGTGCAGGTAGGTGTCGGTGAGGCCGTCGGCGTGCGTGGGCGCGGTGCGATTGGCGCGATAGACCTGGATGTTGTGCACACCGACCACCGGGCGCAGTCCGCCGTCGGCGGTCGGCGTGACGGAGCGGTCGCCCGCAAAGCGGACGAGGGGAACGGTGGCTTCCTGGGCGAAAGATGCGGTGGCGATCGCCAGAAGGCTGAGAAAAACGGGACGGATCACTGGACTTAGACGGGGTTGTAGCCGGCCTCGGTGAGGCCGGACCGGGGTCATCGCCCCCGGCCACAGTTGAGGAATCAGGCAGAAGGTTGAGCGGCCAAAGCGGCAGCGAGTTTGATGGCTTCGATGAGCGAGCGCGGGTCGCCGCGGCCGGTGCCGGCATTGGCGAAATCGGTGCCGTGTTCGACGGAGGTGCGGATGATGGGCAGGCCGAGGGTGACGTTCACGCCGCGCCAGATGCCGAGCATCTTCGCGGCCACGTGGCCCTGGTCGTGATACATGGCGACGGTGCCGTCGAATTCCCCTTGGGCGGCGCGGAAAAACACGGTGTCGCCGGGATGGGGACCACTGACGTTCCAGCCGCGGGCCTGGGCTTCGGCGATGGCGGGGGCGATAAATTCCTCCTCCTCAGTGCCGAAGAGGCCTCCTTCGCCGGCGTGCGGATTGAGCCCGGCGACGGCGAGTTTGGGGTCGGCGATGCCGAGGCGTTGCACGGCGGCACGCGTCAGTTCGAGGACTTTCAAAATGCGTTCGGGGCGGACGCGGTTGATGGCCTCGCGCAGCGAGACGTGGGTCGAGACATGGCTGACGCGCAACTTGTCGGCGGCGAGCATCATGGTGGCGCCGGGCGACTGGCAGACGTGCGCGAGCAGGCCGGTGTGACCGTCGTAATGATGACCCGCAGCGTTGAGGGCGGCTTTGTTGAGCGCGGACGTCACAATGGCCGCCACGCGACCCTCAAGGGCGAGGTGCGCGGCCGTGACGACGGCGTCGTAAGCCGCTTGGCCGGCGGCGGCGGAAACGGCGCTGCGCTCCAGGGTAGCAAGGTCGACATTCTTCAGGTCCAACACGGTCAGGGTTTCGGCCGCGAAGGTGGCGTTTTCGGGCGTATCCACCGCCACGATTTCCGCCGGACAGTTGGTAAATGCCCGGGCCGCGGCGAGGGTGGCCGCGTCACCGATGACCAGCGGCCGACAGACCGCACGCACCGCGGGGTCGACCAAGGCCTTGGTGAGCAGTTCGGGGCCAGTGCCGGCAGGATCGCCGAGCGTGAGAGCAAGCAGAGGGAGGGAGGACATGTCAGCCGCGGGAAGGAGTCGGGAAAAAGTGCTGATGCAGCGGAGCCGGCCAAGGGTAGCTGCCGGGTTTCAGGGTGAACAACGGGAAAGGGCCGGTGACCGGCTGCAGCGTCACCACGCCCGGTCCCCACGCATGCCGCACGCCGAAACGACGGCGGCCGAGCGCGGAGGCGATGGCCGCGGCGGTGGCACCACCTTCGATGAAAAGATGCCACGGTTTGTGGTCGAAGGAGGCGGCAAGACACTCGGCCAGGAAGGCGTGAGCGCAGGTGATGCGGCCGGGCGTCGATGGATCCGGGGAAACCTCACCCTCCACGTAAACGAGGGCGCGGTTGTTGCGGCGCACTTGGCGGAGCACCCGCTGGCGCCAATTTGTGAGGGCGGTGTCGCCGCGCCGGGACAACTCGTCGAGCGAGAGCGGCACGGCATCGGGCGAGTTTTGCAGCAGGGCGCGCTGGGCCGGAATCGTTGTGCCCGAGAGCAGCAAGGTAGGGGCGTCGAGCGGTGGCGGCGGCGCCGGGGTCGCGAGCGGCACGGGCTGCAACAACTCGGTGAAAAACGCGCCACCACCGGCAGGCAGGGTGGCGGGGGAGACGCGGCGAGCCCAGGCCTGCAGGTCGCGCACATCGGCGGTGTCGCCGATGACGAGGCCGGCTGACGGCAACTCACCGTGCGGCGGCAGGCTGCGGGGTTCCGCGGGCCCCGGGCCATCCCACTCCCCGAGGATATCCACCACCGCGTCGGTGGTGATCGGGTTGAGGGGATCGCGCCCAAAGGGCGTGCGATGCAGGGGTTCGGTGCCGATGCGGTAGTGACCGCCGACGATGTGGCGGGAGAACGCCGGATTGGCCGGCACGAGCAGGGTGAGATCGCGCTGCAGGTGACGGGCGAGCGCGGCGGTTTCGGCGGCGACGGGGCCGCGCAGCACCGAGTCGGTTTTTTTGAAGAGGCGGCAGTCGGAGGGAAGCTCGGTCGCAAAATACTGGATACGAGCGGCGGCGTGCGCGGCCGAAAGCAGCCGGGTCTCGGTGTCGACCACCACGAGCTCGGCGGGATCGACCGGCGCGGTCTCCGGATCCATCGACAGATGGGTGCGCAAACCGGCGCGATGCGCGATGCCCGCGATCTCGCAGGCACCGGTGAGGTCATCGGCAAAAACCAGGTTGAGGGACATGAAGCGAAGGGGTTGTGGGGTAAGCTGGGGCGGGGGTAGAAAGCAGGCGGCGGTTAGCCGAGGTCGACTTGAAGCTCGCGGAGCGCGGCGCAGACCTCGGCCTGGACCGAATCGGAGTAGGGCGAGAGCGGCGGCAGCATGGCCGGCGAACACATGCCCTGGGCGGCGAGGCCGGTTTTGAGGCCAGCCAGCGCGTGGCCGAGGGTGGTGCCGCGTTGCAGGGCCGCGTTGACCTGGTCGAACTGTTGTTGGAGGGCGGTCGCGGCGTCCCAGTCGCCGGCCTCGACGTGACGCCACCAGGCGGCCCATTCGGCGGGCATGAGGTTGCCGCCGGACGGGATGACGCCATCGAAGCCGCCGCGGAGGGCCGCGGTGCCTTTGGCGGCGATGCCCATGAGCAGGGCGAAATTGGGGCGGTCACCAAAACGTTGATACGCTTCCTCCCATCGACCGGCGGTGCCCTCGGAGTCCTTGAAGCCGATGACGTGCGGCAGGTCGGCGAGCTCGGCGATGACGTCGAGGGGGATGGAGTGGTGGGTGGCGACCGGGATGTTGTAGAGCATGAGCGGACCACCCACACCGTCATGAATGCGGCGGAAGTAGGCGGTCATGTCAGCCGGTGTGAGCGCGTAGTAACCGGGCAGGAGTGCCACCACGGCAGTGGCACCGAGAGCCAGGTAGGCGCGGCCGGCCTCGATGCTTTGGGCGACACAATGATCGCCGATGCCGACATACACCGACACGCGGCCAGCGGCGGCCTGTAGGGTCGTCTGCACGAGCGGGAGGCGTTGGCTGGCGGCGACCGAGGCGGCTTCGCCGGTCGTGCCGAGCACGAAAATATGCAGGCCGTGCGCGGCGAGGCGGTCCGCGATGCAAGCGGCGGCGGCGAGGTCAACATCGCCGGCGGCAGTGGCCGGCGTGACCATGGGAACGATAACACCACGATGGAGGGAGGAGGGCATGGCAGGATAAGTAGTGAGTAGCGGGTAGCGAGTAGTGAGTAGGCGAACTTGGAGTCTACTTCGGTTCAGGCCTCGAAGGCGGCCTGATAAATGGCGATGGCGTCGTCGCGGGTGACCGGGCGCGGGTTGTTCTGCAGCAGGCGCGTAACGAGCAGGGCTTCGTCGGCGAGGGTGGGAATCATGGCGGCGGTCACCCCGTGGTGACGCAGGCCGAGTTGAATGCCGCTGGCGGTGATGAGCCGCGTGAGCAAATCCGGCAGTTGGGCGGCCGTGGTGGCGTCGTCGGCGCAGTGATCCGGGTCGGCGCCGAGCGCGCGAGCCAGAGCCGCAAAACGGGTGGGTTGGGCGGGGACGTTGAAGGCGACCACCGCCGGCAACATGAGCGCGATCGAAATACCGTGAGCGAGATGGAGCGCGCCACTGAGCGGGTAGGCGAGGGCGTGCACGCCGTTGGTGTTGACGGGCCCCAGACTGAGTCCGCCGTAGAGACTGGCAGTGGCGAGGGCGTGCCGCGCGGCGAGATCGTTGCCGTGGTTAACCGCGGTGAGCAGCTTTTCGCCCACGAGGGCAACGCCGGCGAGCGCCCAAAGATCGACCGTGGGATGGGCGTTGCGGCTGGCGTAGGCTTCGAGGCAGTGCGCCAGCGCGTCGATGCCGGTCGTGGCGGTGAAGCTGGGGGGCAGCCCGGTCATGAGCGCCGCGTCTACGATGGCGGCGTCGGGAATGAGCGCCGGCGAAATGATCGCTTTTTTCGTCTGCGTGGCGTCGTCGAAGAGCAGCGAATTGGGCGATACCTCGCTGCCGGTGCCGGCGGTGGTTGGGATGCAGATCAACTTGGTGCGGCGCGCCTCCAGCACGTTGATCCCGTAGAAATCGGTCGCGGGTTCGGTGCGGTCGTGCAGGGCGGCGACCACTTTGGCGACGTCGAGCACGGAGCCTCCGCCCAGGCCAATGACCAGGTCGGGCGCGAAGCGCGTGGCCCGGGCGCGCAGGGCTTCACATTGGGCGGTGGTGGGCTCGGCGGCGAGGTCGGTCACGATCTCGATGGCCGCGCCGGCTTCGCGCCAGGGGGCGAGCACCTGCTCCGCCAGCGCCAGCACGGGCGGCGCGGTGAGCACCCAAAGGCGGCGGTAGGGACCACGCACCCAGGATTCGAGGGCGGACGCGGCCACGTTCGGGCCGAGCGAGATCTGCGGCGGTTGGCGAAACGTGAGGGAGGAAGCGGCGGACATGGAAAAATCAGGCGACCGGGCGCGGCGCACGGCGGTAGACGAGTTGGTCGACATCGGGCGGCACATGGCCGCCGACGAGACGGCTGACGCCGTAACCGACGCCAAAAACGACGCCGTGGCCGAGGATGCCGATGAGGATGGGGTTGAGCGGGAAGTTGAAACCGAGGTCGATCAGCGGCTCGGCGCCGGCCGTGACCGTGCCCCAGGCCGTAAAGACGGCGCAGGCGGCGAGACCCGCGTAACACCCGGCGCGGGTCGCGGTGCGGGTGAAGAAGCCGAGGAAGAACAGACCGAGCATGCCGCCCGAAAGAATGGCGGCGACGGTGACGGCGCGTTCCATGATGGTGGCCGCTTCGCCCTTGGGGGCCATGAGCAAGGCGGTCAGCAGGGCAACTCCCCCGCCGACGAAAACCGCGAGGCGACCGATTCGCACCCGGGCGCGGTCGCTGAGCTGCGGTAGGAAATGGCCCATGATGTCGGAGGTGAAGGCGGTCGCGATGCTGTTCAGATCGGGGCTGATCGAGGACATCGAGGCCGCGAGAATGGCCGCGAGCATGAGTCCCACGATGCCGGCCGGCAGTTGATGCACGATGAAGTGCGGCACGACCTCGTCGGCGACGTTGGGCGGGGTGGCGCCGCTGAGTTGGTAGAACCCAAAAAGGCTGGCGCCGATGAGCATGAAGATGGCCCAGACGGGCACGCACAGCAGACCGTTCCAGAGGGCGCCGCGCTCGGCATCGGCGTCGGAACGGGCGATGAGGTAACGTTGCACCATGTGTTGGTCGGCAATGTAGCGCCGGCCCCAGTTGACCGTGTAAGCGAGCACCAGCAGCCATTGGGTGGTGTGAGTTGAGTCGAAGAGTGAAGCCCACGAAAAACTGAAGTCGCCGAGGCCCAGACGACCGCCCTCCCAGGCGGCGCGCAACACCGCGCCGGGTTCGCCGCATTCGGGGGCGAGCAGCAGGCGCAGCGCGATGAGCACGGCGGCAATCATAAACACGCCGCCTTGCACCACACTGGTCCACACGATCGTGCGCATGCCGCCCAGCATGGTGTAGGCGACCGTAAAGACGGCGAGGCCGGCCACGACGTTAAAGAGCGGCCACCCCGTCATGACCGCCACCGGCACGGCCGAGGTGAGCAAGGTTACGCCGACATCGAAGAGCCGATCCGCCATAAAACAGATCGAGGCGTAGAGCCGCCCCCCGAGACCGAAGCGGCGCCCGAGGTATTCGTAGGCGCTCATGCGGATCGTGCGCCGGTAGAACGGCACGATGACCTTGGCCACGAAGAAGAGCACGGCGGGCAGGGTGAGGCTGCCGAGGAGGAGAATGAGGCCCTTTTGGTAAGCCGTGGCCGGGTGGCCAACCATGGTGTTGCTCGAGATCAACGCGGCCATCATTGCCATGGCCACGGCCCAGCCCGGCATGGAACGGCCCGCCACAAAATAGTCATCGGCCGTGGTCGCGCGTTGGCGGCCGCAAAACCAAGTGATGCCGGCAATGACGCCGGCGTAGGCCGCGATGACAAAATAATCGAGGAGGCTGAGGGGCACAGTCGAGAGGGGGAAGGGGTTGGGGGGCAACGCGTCACGGCAGCGTGGGGACGCGGGCACTGTGGCCATGGGCAGACAGCGGCCGGGAACGTGGCGGATTCGCAGCATAAGTCATACGGTTGCGGAAGTGCTGCCCGATTTCAGATCAATGGTTGCGGAATGCTAAGAAATCGCCGGCCGATCTTAGGATCGCGTCACAGGCCCTGCAGATTCTGGCAGAAGTTGCGCCACATTCCGCCGATAGTCGGGTCGCAAGGCCTCGCCGGACCGGTGATCGCCTGCCGCAACTCCCCCCAACCCCTGGCCGCTGACTGACCCGATGATGCATCTGACTCGACTCGTTTTCCCTTTAAACCGTAACCGCGCAAAACCACGCCGACCGCTTGCTTCCCTGGCTGCGGTTGCGCTCCTCAGCCTGAGCGCGCTCGGCGCGATGGGCGCGGAGCCTGCCCAAACCCCGTCCGACGATGAGCGCCAGATCGCTTTTCCCGGCGCCGAAGGTTACGGCCGTTTCGCACAGGGAGGCCGCGGAGGGCGCGTGATCGCGGTGACCAATCTCAACGACTCCGGCCCGGGCAGTCTGCGCGCCGCGGTCGAGGCCGAGGGGCCGCGCACGGTTGTATTCAACGTTTCAGGACGCATTGACCTGAAGTCGAAGCTCATCGTGCGGGGACCCAATTCCCAGCTCACGGTGGCCGGGCAGACCGCGCCGGGCCTGGGCATCTGCATCAGCAACTACAACTTCGGCATGCTGGGCGCCCGCGACGTGATCATTCGCTACGTGCGGGTGCGCCCGGGCAATACCTCCGGCACGACGCTCGACGGCATGGGCATGGCCTCGGCCGACAACTGCATCATCGATCACTGCTCGATCAGTTGGACGCTGGATGAGGCCTTCAGCTCGCGTAGTGGGAAAAACATTACGCTGCAGCGCACCCTTATTTCCGAGGCGTTGAACGCGGCCGGTCACAAGAACTACAAACCGGGCACGCAGCACGGTTATGCCGCCAGCATCGGCGGCGACGTGGGCAGCTTTCACCACAACCTGCTGGCGCACAATGCCGGACGCAACTGGAGCCTCGCCGGTGGCCTCGACAAGCACGCCGGCCATACCTACGCGGGCCGCCTCGATATCACCAACAACGTGGTCTACAACTGGTCGAAGCGCGCCACCGACGGCGGTGCCCACGAGGTGAATTTCGTGAACAACTACTACCAGCCGGGACCCGCCACGACGTTCTTCTACGCGCTTAACGCGCAATACGGCGGCTTCCCGGGCACGCAGCGCTACTACTTTGCCGGCAATGTCATGCCGGGCCATTTCGGCCTCGAAAATCAAGCGGACGGACGCATCGCCACGACCGAACGCGGTGGCACGCTGCCGCAGGATTACAGCCCGTGGAGCGACACGCCGTTCTTCCCATCGTATGTCACCACGCAAAGCGCGGAAGAGGCCCGGGCGGACGTGTTGGCCGATGTGGGCTGCAATTTTCCCGCGCTCGATCCGCATGATGAACGCATCCTACGCGAGGTGCGCGAAGGCACCTTCACGTATCGCGGCAGCGTAACCGGACTGCCCGGATTGCCGGACTCGCAAGAGGACGTGGGCGGCTGGGACGATTATCCGGAAGTGCACCGCGCGGCCGACTGGGACACCGACGGCGACGGCATGCCGGATGCGTGGGAACGGGAGCACGGATTTGACCCGCACGACCCGAGTGACGGGGCCGCAGATCGCAACGGCGACGGCTTCACCAACCTCGAGGATTACCTCAACGGGTTGGTGAGTTGAGGTGGAGCGGGAGGGGGCCCGACGTTTGCGGTGAGGCAGACTCCTACTGGAACAGACGCCGTCGGGACGCCGGCGTCCACCTGGCAATACCGAGGTGGACCGGGGCCTCCGGACCCGGTCTTGCGGCGGAGCGGAACGAAGCGCAGCCGACGCTTGCGGTGAGGCAGACTCCTACTGGAACAGACGCCGTCGGGACGCCGGCGTCCACCTGTCGGTGCCGAGGTGGACCGGGGCCTCCGGACCCGGTCTTGCGGCGGAGCGGAACCAGGCGCGACCGACGCTTGCGGTGAGGCAGACTCCTACTGGCGCGACGCCGTCGGGACGCCGGCGTCCACCTGGCGATACCGAGGTGGACCGGGGCCTCCGGACCCGGTCTTGCGGCGGAGCGGAACGAAGCGGGCTTCGGCTTAGTTCTGTTTGGGTTCGCCGTTGATGATGACGTTGCGCAGGGCGAGGTTCTCGATGCCGGTCAGCAAGCTCGGTTCGGCGACGCCGTTAAAGGTGCAGTTGCGCACGGTGACGTCACTGATGGGCAGCTCGTCGAGGCCGTGAAAGTGGAAGGCGCGGCGGGACTTTTGGGACGTGACGTTTTCCACCGTGACATGGCGCACCGTCGGGAGGTGCGGGCCGCGCTCGCTCCAATAGAAGAGGTTGATGCGAAACACGGCGTCGGAGACTTCGCCGACCTCGACATTGCGGAAGTGCACGTTCTCGACCACGCCGCCGCGGAAGGAGTTGGACTTGATGCGGAGGGCGCGCTCGAGGTTGGGACTGTCCATGCGGCAGTCCTCCGCAAACACGTTGCGCACGTCGCCGGACATTTCGCTGCCGATGACCACACCGCCGTGGCCGTCGCGCATCTCGCAGTTGCGAATGATGATGTTTTCGCTCGGCACGCCCACCCGGCGCCCGTCGGCATCGCGGCCGGATTTGATCGCGATGCAATCGTCGCCGGTGTCGAAGAGGCAGCCCTCGATGAGCACGTCGCGGGAAGAGTCGGGGTTGCAGCCGTCGTTGTTGGGGCCGTGGCCGATGGTGCTGACGTTGCGCACGGTCACGTTGGTGCAGAGCACGGGGTTGAGAAACCACATGGGCGAATCGCGAAAGGTCACACCCTCGATCAGCACGTTGGTGCAGCGGTAGGGCTGCACAAAGACCGGACGCAGGCCGGACTCGGCGCCATAAACGCGTTCCTCGACCGGCACGTTGTCCTCGCCCTGTTGGCGAGCATTCTGAATGTGCGGCCGGGCTTCGCGCGACCAGGTCCACCAATTGTCGCGGGAGGCGCGTCCGTGAAAAGTGCCGGAGCCGGTGATGGCGATGTTCTCCTGCTCAAACGCGTAGATGAGCGGCGAAAGGTTCATGACCTCGGTGCCCTCAAAACGGGTGCGCACCACGGGCAGGTAATCGCTCGGGTTCGTGCTGAAGTTGACCGTGGCCCCCGCGGCGAGATGCAGGTTGACGTTGCTCCGCAAGTGGATCGGCCCGGCGATGAACCAGTCGCCGGTCGGCACGAGAACGCGACCTCCGCCGGCGTCGTGACAGACGGCGATGGCGGCATCGAGCGCGGGTTTGATGTCGGTCTGGTTGTCGGCCACCGCGCCATAGTCGGTGATACTAAAATCGCGGTCCGGAAAGGTCGGCGCGACGATGCGGGCGAGGATGGCGGGCACGTCATCCCAGGTGAGCGCACCGGGGGCGCCAGCGGCAGAAAGACGGGTAACGGCGAGGACGGAAAAAAGCGCCAAACCAAGCAGGCGAAGACGGGTGGGGAAGTGCATGGGGAAGGGGTGGGGAGGGGGAAACAGGGCCGGGATCCTAGGCGAGCGGCCGTTTTTCGTCTGCCCGCAAACAACCGGTTTCTAGCGGGATCATAAGGAGGGGCCTTTCGACGGCTCTACAGAGGAGAAAAACGCCCCGCCGCCGGAGCGGTGATTTAAGGTAACGGCGCCCTTAGTCCTTAGGAAACCGCCATGAATTCGGATAATCATGGCAGAATCTCCGGGTAAACGCGTTAAGATGATCCCCGGTTGCAGGACCCTCCTCGCGGGTTCGTTGCGTCCATTACACCCCTGCCCAAAAAATCCCCGACCGTCCGACTGGATGGCCGTTTGTTGTGCTTCGCGCACGACCCTCGGCGCACCTAGTAAGACCGTTCCCCATTCCCCTGGCCCATGACTCGATTTTACGCCCTCTCGCGATTCCGCCGCCGCCCCGTCACGTCAATCCTCACCGCGCTGGCGCTCAGTGTGATCGGGCTGCTCGGTTCTCCGCAGGACCTCGGTGCGGCCGTGCCGTCTTTCCCGGGCGCGGAAGGCGCCGGCGCAATCACGCCGGGTGGTCGCGGTGGTCGGGTGCTCAAGGTCACCAACCTGCAGGACCGCGGACCGGGATCATTCCGCGCCGCCGTCGAAGCCGCGGGCCCGCGCATCGTGATCTTCGAAGTCGCCGGCCGCGTGGAGCTGCAGTCGCCGGTGTTGATCAACCATCCCTTTCTCACCATCGCGGGGCAGACCGCGCCGGGCGACGGCATTTGTATCAGCGGAGACACGACAACGATCAACGCCAGCGATGTGATCGTGCGCTACATGCGTTTCCGCCGCGGCAACCTCGTCAGTCGCGACGACGCCTTCAACGCGGTGCATTCGCCGGGCCGTATCATCCTCGATCATTGCTCCTTCAGTTGGGGACTGGATGAAAACGTCTCGCTCTACCGCTACATGAAGCCGGACGGGCAGGGCGGTTTTGAGAAGAATCCGATCGAGGACCTCACGATTCAGTGGTGCATCTCGAGCGAAGCGCTCGACCTCAATCGCCATGCCTTCGGCTCCACCATCGGCGGCCGCCGCGCGAGCTTTCATCACAACCTCTGGGCCAACAACACGGCGCGCAACCCGAGCATCGGCTGGGGCGACCAGATCGATCTGCGCAACAACGTGCTGTTCAACTGGGCCCACCGCTCGATCGACGGCGGCGACAGCACCTCCGTGCTGAACGTGATCGCCAACTACTACAAACCGGGGCCGGCGACCGGCGAGGGACCAGTGCGCTACCGCATCGCGCGGCCCGAGGCGTTTCGCAATTTCCACGAACGCGACGAGCCGGGGTTCTGGCTCGCGCAGGACAACGTCGTGGAAGGCGCGCCGGAAGTCACCGCCGACAACTACGCCGGCGGCGTGCAATATGGCGGAGGCGACGAGCGCGCCGCTGAAGTCGCCGCGCTGATCGAGCACGCGCGCCATCACGCGCCGGTGCCGATGCCGGCGGTGCGCACGACCACCGCCGAGGAAGCCTACGCCGCGGTGTTGGCCGGAGCCGGTGCCACGCTGCCGCGCCGCGATCCGGTTGACCTTCGTATCATCGAGGAGGTGCGCAGCGGTCAGCCGACCTATGGCAACGGCATCGTGAAAGTGCACACCGACGTCGGCGGCTGGCCGGACTACCAAGGCACCCCGCCGCCGGTCGACTCCGACGGAGACGGCATGCCCGATGCCTGGGAGCGGCGTTACGGATTTGATCCGCACGATCCCGCCAGCGGTTGGGTCGACTCTGACAAGGACGGCTACACCAACGTCGAGGAATACCTCAACGGCACCGACCCGCGCGTCGCGACCGACTACACCGATCCCGCCAACAACGTGAACACCCTGTGAGGGGAAGGCCCATGGACCACACGGAAGACACGGAAATGATTCCAACCACGAATCACACGAATCACACGAAACTAGCCAAGACGGTGAGAAGGATCATCCATCTGCCGAGTATGCCGTGGGCCATACTGGGACTGACCGCGACACTGGTGTCGGCGGAGCCGGTGGTGTTGCAAAGCGACGAGTTTGCCCGCCACGCCGCGCACTTTGCCGCGACCGACGCCGAGACGGTCGTCAACCTCGTGCCGGATGCCGATGCGTGGGACTGGATGCGTGATCGCGTGCCGCTCTTTACCTGTTCCGATGCGGACGTCGAAGAGATTTACTGGTTCCGCTGGTGGGCGCTGCGCAAACACCTGACGCGCGATGAAGCGTCGGGGCACATGGTCTTCACGGAGTTCATCACCAAACCCAAACCCGTGAGCAGTGCACTCGGTCACGAGTTGATGGAAGGCCGTTGGCTGCGCGATCAGCAACCCTTCGACGAGACGGTGCTGTATTGGCTGCGTGGGCACGAGGGCGGTCCGCAGCCGCACCTGCACAAATATTCCCAATGGCTGCAGTATGCGCTGTGGCAGCGTTGGATGGTCACCGGCGACACCGCCACGTTGGTAGGCTTCACCGATGAGTTGTTGGCCGACTACGAGCGATGGGAGACGAGCAACCGCCGCGACGACGGTCTGTTCTGGCAGGCCGACGTGTGGGACGCGATGGAGGAGTCGCTCAGCGGCGGCCGGCATGTGAAAAACGTGCGTCCGACCATCAGCGCTTACATGGCCGGCAACCTCTGGGCGCTGGCCGAAATCACCCGCCTGACGGGCCGCGACACCTTGTCCGGTCAACTCTACGCGAAAGCCGGCGCACTGCGCGCCCAAGTGGTGCAGACGCTGTGGGACGAAGAGCGCACGTTTTTCACCTCCCTGACGGAGGAGCTCGAACGCATTCCGGTGCGGGAGCAGATTGGGTTTATTCCGTGGTATTTTGGCCTGCCGGCCCCCGAGCGCGGCTACGAGCGTGCCTGGGCGCAGCTCAAGGATCCGGCCGGATTTCATGCGCCGTTCGGCATCACCACGGCCGAGCGCCGCGATCCGCGTTTCCGCTCCCACGGCGTCGGCACCTGCGAGTGGGATGGCGCGGTGTGGCCCTTCGCGACGTCGCAGACGCTCACGGCGATGGCCAAGGTGCTGCGCGACTACCCGCAGGACGTCATCGATCGGCAGGATTACTTTGACGCGTTCATCACCTACACGCGGTCGCAGCGCTACGACGGTGACGCCTACATCGGCGAGTATCAGGACGAAGTGAGTGGCCAGTGGCTGAAGGGCCGGCACCCGCGGAGTTATTGGTATAACCATTCCACCTACGCGGACCTTTTGATCAGCGGCGTGGTCGGACTGCGTCCCCGTGAAGACAACGTGCTTGAGATCGACCCCTTGTTGCCGGCCGGCACGTGGACCTGGTTCTGCCTCGACAACGTGCGTTATCGCGGCCGCGACATCACCATCCTGTGGGATCGCGACGGCACCAAATTCGGCCGCGGCGCCGGGCTGCGGGTTTGGGTGGACGGCCGCGAAGTCGCGCAGGCCGACGAGCTTTCGAAACTGGAGGTAACGTTGTGAATCATTTCACCACATTTCTCCGTGGGTCGGGCTTTACGCCCGACATTCCCCAGCCACTCGAATTGTCGGGCGTAAAGCCCGACCCACAGGTCGGCAAATCGCGTCGCGCCCTACCATGGGTATTTGCGTTACTCGCCACGGCGCTGGTCGCCAAACAAGTCCCGCCGCCCGTGACGATGGGATCAGACGGCCAACTCGTTTACCAAGTCGCGGACAACGGCGATCGGGTGCCCGACTTTTCCTCGGCCGGTTATGGCGGGGGTGGGGTGGCGATTCCGTTTCTGCCGTCCGTGATCGAAGTCGCGCCGGTTGACGGCGATGACGGCGCGCGGATTCAGGCAGCCCTCGATTGGCTCGCCGCGCAGCCCGCCGATGCCGCCGGTCTGCGCGGCGCGGTGCGTCTCACCGCCGGCCGCTACGACATCGGCGGTCAACTCAAACTGCGCGCCAGCGGCATCGTGCTGCGCGGCGCCGGCAACGGTCCGGACGGCACCGTGTTGGTCGCCACGGGCACCGAGCGCCGGGCGTTGATCGAGATCGTTGGCACCTTGCAACGCACCGCTCTCGGCCCGACCCGGGCCATCACCGACGACTACGTCCCGGTCGGCGCCACGTCTTTCACCCTCGATGCGGTGGACGGTCTCGTGGTCGGCCAACGCCTCGATGTCGAGCGGCCGAGCCCCGCAGCGTGGATTCAGTTTCTCGGCATGGATGTCGCCCCGGCGCGCCAGCCCTACAACTGGAAACCCGATCGCTTCAATCTGCACTGGGACCGGGTCATCACCGCGATCGATGGTCACACCGTCACCCTCGATGCCCCGATCACCACGGCGCTGGAAGCCCGCTGGGGCGGCGGCAAGGTGCAGGCGTATTCAGAAGCCGGTTACATCAGCCAGGTGGGCGTGGAGCATCTGCGCTGTGAGGCGGAAATTGACGCCGCCAATCCGCACGACGAACAACACGCCTGGAATGCCATCGATCTGCACGCCGTGCGCGACGGCTGGATCAGTGACGTGGTGGGCGTGCACTTCGCCGGCAGCATCGTGCAGGTCGGCGCCAAGGTGGAACGGGTGACCGTGCAGGACTGCGCCTCGCTCGCGCCGAAGTCCGAGTTGGCTGGCTATCGTCGCCTCGCGTTTCACTCCCGCGGTCAACAGACGCTCTTCCTGCGCTGCACGACCGAGGACGGTCTCTTTGACTTTACCGTCGGTTATCAAACCGGCGGACCCAACGTGTTTCTGGAGTGCCGGGCGGTGCAGACCCAGGGCTGGAGTGGTTCCATCGGGAGTTGGTCCTCGGGCCTGCTCTTCGACCAAGTGTCGATCGACGGCGGGATCCTGCGGCTCGACAACATGGAAACGTGGAATCAAGGCGTCGGCTGGGCCGCGGCCAATTCCGTGATCTGGGACAGCGAAGCCAGCAAGATCATCGCGCGGACCCCGCCCGGCGCGCACAACTGGGCCAACGGCGTGTGGGGCCAGTTTGTCGGCGACGCGGCGTGGAGCATGTCCAACGAGTTCGCCCATCCGCCGTCACTTTACCGCGCCCAGCTCGCCGACCGCGTCGGCCCGGATGCGATCAACGCGCTCGCCCCGCGCACCTACACCGAGCACACGCTTGCCGCGATTCCGTCGCTGGAGCAGGTCGTGACCGATCTTGCCGTGCGCCTGCAACCGACACCGTCGCCGGCCGGCCACCCGCTCTCGTTGCGCGACGGGGTGCTCTTCCTCGGCGATGAACGTTTGACCGGGCGCTGGACTGCTGGCGCCTGGTGGCTCGGTCGCATGGAGCCGGGGCGCGCCAAGGAGTTTGGCCCCGCCATCACCCGTTTCGCTCCCGGTCGCACCGGCATGGGCCTGACCGATGAACTCCCGGCGGTGGCCGACTGGATGGAACGTCAGAACATCGTCGCCTTCCGCCATCACTACGGCCTCTGGCACGAGCGCCGCCGCATCGATCATCAGATGATTCGCCGGCCCGACTCCGATGTGTGGCCGCCCTTTTTTGAACAACCCTTTGCGCGCTCCGGCACCGGCCGCGCTTGGGATGGCCTCAGCCGCTACGACCTCACGCGCTACAATCCGTGGTATTTCCAGCGCCTGCGCGACTTCGCCGATGTGGCCCGCGAGCGCGGTCTCGTGCTGATCAACGAGATGTATTTTCAGCACAACATCATCGAGTCGGGCGCCCACTGGGTCGACTCGCCCTGGCGACCGGTCAACAACATCAACGACACCAGTCGCCAGTTCCCCGAGCCGCCGCCGTTCACCGGCGACACGATCAAGATGGCCGACGAATTCTACGATCTCAGCGACCCGACTTACCGCGCGCTTCATCGCGCCTACATTCGGCAATGCTTGGACAATCTCGCCGGCCAGCCGAACGTGATCCACAGCCTCTCCGCCGAAAACACCGGACCGCTGCACTTCATGCAGTTCTGGATCGATGTCGTCGCCGAGTGGGAACTTGAGACGGGTCAACACCCGCTCATCGCGCTCAGCGCCACCAAGGATGTGCAGGATGCCATCCTCGCCGATCCGGCGCGCGCGGCCGTGGTCGACATCATCGATTTCACCTACTGGTTCCGCACCGCCAAGGGCGACGAATATGCCCCCGCCGGCGGCATCTCGCTCGCGCCGCGCCAGAACCTGCGCAAGTGGAAGGGCGGCCAACCCAACGCTGCGTCCATCGCCGCCATGGCGGACGAATACCGCGCGCGTTTCCCCGGCAAAGCCATCATCACGAGCCTCGACCAGGCCGCCGACATTCAACTCTGACCCCGCTGAAATTTTGCCCCGCATGAAACGCCTCCTCCTCCTGCTTTTGTCCGCCTGCCTGCCCCTGCTTGCCCACGCCGCTCCGGCCACCGTGGAACGTTGGGGCGTCTTTGAACTCGAGTTGACCGGTCCCAGCACCGGCAATCCCTTCACCGAGGTGAACGTCGCCGCCGAGTTCACCGATGGTCACACCACTGTGCACGTGCCCGGTTTCTACGACGGCGACGGCATCTACAAAGTGCGCTTCAGTCCGGACGCCATCGGCGAGTGGCGTTACGAGACGAAGAGCAATCGCTGGGACCTCACCGGCAAACGCGGCTCGTTCACCGCCGTTGCACCCAGCGCGGGTAACCACGGTCCGGTGCGCGTCTTCAACACCTACCATTTCGCCTACGCCGACGGCACGCCCTACAAGCAGGTCGGCACCACGATCTACAACTGGATCGACGCGCCCGAGGCGGTGCAGGAAGAGACGCTGCGCACCCTGGCGGCATCGCCCTATAACAAGGCGCGCATGCTCATCACCCAGCAGCCGACCGCCTACCAGGAGAAGTATGCGCCGCCGCTCTGGCCCTTCGTCGGCACGCCCCCGCACGACTGGGATCTCACGCGCTTCAACCCGGAGTTTTTCCGCCACTACGAAAAGCGTCTGGAGCAGTTGCTCGAGCTCGGCATCGAGGCCGACGTGATCCTGCTCAACCCCTACGGCAAGTGGGGCTTCAACTCGATGGATGCCGACGGCGACGAGCGCTACATCCGCTACGTGGTCGCGCGCTTCGGCGCCTATCGCCACATCTGGTGGTCGCTGTGCAACGAGTTCGATTTCCTGCGCACCAAAACCGACGCCGATTGGGATCGGCTCGGGCAACTCGTGGCCGACTGCGACCCGCATCAGCGCCTGCGCTCGATCCACAACGGTCACCGCATTTTCGACCAGACAAAACCCTGGATCACGCACGTCTCGATGCAGAACGGCGCCGCCGTCGACGAACCCGGCCGGGCCGAGATGTATCGCAGCGTCTGGCACAAGCCGGTCGTGTATGATGAAGTCAAATACGAAGGCGACAGCCACTTCCGTTGGGGCAACCTCACCGGTGCCGAGATGGTGCACCGCTTCTGGTGCGGCACCGTGGCCGGCACCTACGTGGGCCATGGCGACTATTTCTTCACCGTGGTCGAGGACACCTGGACGTCGTTCGGCGGCAAACTGACCGGCACCAGCACGCCGCGCCTGGCCTTCCTGCGCGATATCCTGGAAACGAGTCCGGCGATGGGCATCGACCCGATCGACAAGTGGCAGGACACGAACACCGGCGGTCAGCCTGGCCTCTACTACCTGACCTATTTCGGCCGCGAGGCGCCGACCGAGTGGACCTTTAAACTCTACAAAAACGGCGTCACCGACGGGCAGCGTTACGTGGTTGATGTGATCGATACCTGGGAGATGACCATCACGCCCGAACCGGGGGAGTTCGTGACCCAAAAACTCGACAACTACCACTACGTCGATGCGGCCCACCGCACGGTGAAGCTGCCGGGCAAACCCGGCATGGCGATCCGCGTGCGCCGCCTCGGCGACGACGGCAAACCCACCACCTTACTCGTCCCTGTCGATTAAACCTCATGCGTTCGAATCTGCCCCATTTACGTTACCTTGTAGGGCCGGCGCTCGTCGCCGTGCCGCCGTTGCCTCTCGCGCGGCCATCAAGCGAATCGAGCCGTCAGCCAGCGGCATGCCGACAAGCGGCAGCCCTACACATGGCGTGGGTGATCCTGGCGGCCATTTGCGGAGTGTTCGCTGCACCGCGCGCCGCCGCCGCTGAGCTGCCCGAGACCTGTTACCTCTTCGCCTACTTTTACCACGATCGGGAAGGGGAGGGCTTCCGGCTGGCTTGGAGCGCCGACGGTTACGACTTCGCCATGCTCAACGGCGGACAGTCCTACCTGCAGCCGACCGTCGGCGAGAACAAGCTGATGCGCGACCCGTCGATCTATCGCGACCACGAGGGGATCTTTCACCTTGTGTGGACGACCGGCTGGACCGGCCAGACGATCGGTTACGCCTCGTCGCCCGATCTTATTCACTGGTCGGAGCAACAAGCCATCCCGGTGATGGCGCACGAGCCGGAGGCGCAGAATTGCTGGGCGCCGGAGATCCTGTGGAATCCGGACCGCGAGCAGTTTCTGCTGCACTGGTCGACCACGATTCTCGGCCGATACCCCGCGACCGCGATGTCCAACCGTCGGCCCGAGCGCAACCATCGTATCTACGCGACCACTACAAAGGACTTCGTCACCTACACGCCGACCACGCTGCTCTACGACGGCGGCTACAACGTGATCGACGCCAACATCATCCCCGCCGAGGACGGCACGGCGGACTGGCTCATGTTCGTAAAGAACGAAACCCTCTCGCCGGTCACGCAGAAGAACATCCGGCTGATCCGCGGCCGCAGTGCCGAAGGCCCGTGGGACCATGAAACCCCGGCCCTCACCGGCGACTACTGGGCCGAAGGCCCGGCGGCGATCAAGGTCGGCGACGAATACCGGGTGTATTTCGACAAACACATGCTCAACGCCATCGGCATGGTGCGCTCGACCGATCTCGTGCACTGGGAGGATGTGAGCGACCGCATCGTGATGCCGGCCGACGCGCGCCATGGCTGCATCGTCGCGGTGCCCCGGGCCGTGGTGGAGAAGCTGCTGGCCGCCGGTCCCTGAGTTTTCCCGTTTTAATCGCCCCAAACCCCGAGCCCCCACCAACCCCTTTTGGACACCCATTTCACGACGCTGGACCTGCTGGTGCTGGTCACCTATTTCGCCGCCACGATGGCGGTGGGGTGGGGCATCGGCCGGCGCAACCGCTCCCTCGAAGACTACACCGCCGGTGGCCGCAAGTTGCCCGGCTGGCTCACCGGTCTGTCGATCCTCGGCACCTACGTGAGCAGCATCAGTTTCCTCGCGCTGCCGGGGAAAGCGTTTGCGAGCAACTGGAACTCCTTCGTCTTCAGCCTCGGCATTCCGTTGGCGGCGTGGGTCGCCGTGCGCTGGTTTGTGCCGTTCTACCGGCAGGTCGGCCACGTGTCGGCCTACGAGCATCTCGAACAACGCTTCGGCCCGTGGGCGCGCATGTATGCGAGTTTGTGTTACCTGCTCACGCAGCTCGCACGCATGGGCACGGTGATGTATCTCATGGCGCTGCCGCTGGCGGTGCTGCTGGGCTGGGACATCCGCGCCATCATCCTCGTGACCGGACTGTGCGTGACCTTCTACACGCTGATCGGCGGACTCACCGCGGTCATCTGGACCGACGCCATTCAGACCGTCGTGCTGATCGCCGGCGCGATCGTCTGCGGCGCGCTCATGATCGGGCTGGTGCCCGGCGGCTGGAGCGAGGTCAGTGCGCTGGCCACCGCCAATGACAAGTGGAGCCTCGGCAGTTTCGGCACCGAGCTCGGCGCTCCGACCTTCTGGGTGGTGCTCGTCTACGGTGTGGTGATCAACCTGCAAAACTTCGGCGTCGATCAGAACTACGTGCAGCGCTACGTCGCGGCCAAAAACGACGCCGAGGCGCGCAAGAGCGTATGGCTCGGCGGACTGCTCTACGTGCCGCTCTCGGCCGTGTTCTTTTTCCTCGGCACCGCGCTCTTCGCTTATTACGCGGCCCATCCGGAAGGGTTGCCCGAGGTTTACCGCGACGCGGCGAAATCCGATTACGTGTTCCCCTGGTTCATCGTCACCGTCTTGCCGCCGGGCCTCACCGGCCTGTTGATCGCCGCCGTCTTCGCGGCGGCGATGAGCACGGTTTCCACCAGCCTCAATTCGTCCGCCACGATCATCCTCAACGACGTCTGGCCGCGCCTCACCGGTCGCGTCGCCGATGAATCGCTCGGCCTGAAACGCCTGCGCCGCGCCACCATCGGCTGGGGCATCGCCGGCACGCTCATGGCGCTCGCCATGACGCAGGTGAAGAGCGCGCTCGACGCCTGGTGGATTTTGGCCGGCGTGTTCAGCGGCGGCACGCTGGGGCTCTTCCTGCTCGGACTCATGTCGCGCCTCGCCTCGCGCGCCGCCGGGATCGCCGGCGTGGCGGTGGGCGTCGTGGTGATCCTCTGGATGACGCTTTCGCCCAAGTGGGCCGCGTGGCCGGACGCCCTGCGCAGCCCGTTCCACAGTTTTCTCATCATCGTCTTCGGCACCGCCGCCATCCTCGTCACGGGTTTCCTCGCGACAACGCTCAGTGCCCGCCGGGAGGTCAAATCATGAACTCGGGTTTTCATTCCTGCTGTGGCTACGAGCGTGAGCGAGTGGCTCCGTGCCCATCCCACCGACCACTCGCTCACGCTCGTAGCCACGGGTTATTGCAACTCGCGTGTCTTGCGCTCTTGGGGTTGGGGATTGCCACCGCCGCCGCCGCCGCCGCCGCCACGCCACCGCGCTGGGAAAACGAGCAGATTTTTGCCGTCAACCGCGAGCCGGCGCGCGCCACCTTTTATCCCTTCGCCGATGCCGCTTCCGCCCGGACGCACGTGAGTGTGCGCGAGGCAGACCAGTCGCCCTTCGTGCGGGTGTTGGATGGCGACTGGACCTTTGCCTGGGTGCCCACGCCGGCCGAAGCCCCCGCCGACTTTTTCCGCCCAGATTTTGACGACGCGGGGTGGGGCACCATTCCGGTGCCGGGCAACTGGGAACGTCATGGTTTCGGCACGCCGATCTACGTGAGCGCCGGTTATTCGTTCAAAGTCGATCCGCCGCGCGTGATGGGTGAACCCAAACCCGACGCCACCACCTTCCACGAACGCAATCCGGTCGGCTCCTACCGCCACTCCTTTGACGTGCCCAGCGACTGGGCCGGCCGCCGCGTGTTTATCCACTTCGACGGCGTGCAGGGTGCGACCACGCTCTGGGTCAATGGCGAGGAAGTCGGTTACAGCCAGGGCAGCATGTCGCCGGCGGAGTTTGAGATCACCCGCTACGTGCATCCCGGCGCCAATCAACTCGCCGTGCAGGTGCTGCGCTACAGCGACGGCAGCTACCTGGAGGATCAGGACACCTGGCGGCTGAGCGGCATCTTCCGCAGTGTGCGGCTTTATTCGACCGCCGCCGTGCGCATCGCCGATTTCGCGGTGCGCACCGAACTCGACGCGACCTACACCGACGCCGAGCTGCAGATCAAACCCGAGATCAACGCGCTGCCAGAGGCCGATGTCGCGGGCTGGACCGTGTCGGGCCAACTCTTCGATGCCGCCGGCCAACCGGTGGTCCATGCGCCGCTTGCGAGCGACGTCACGACCATGCTCAACCGCGCCCACAAGGCCGCGATCATGAACGACCGCACGCCGCAGCGCGGCCCGGCCAAGTTTGCCTGGATGAGCGCCACGATCACCGCTCCGGCAAAGTGGACCGAGGAGACGCCCACGCTCTACACGCTGGTGCTCACCCTACACGACGCCAGCGGCGCCACCGTCGAAGCCGTGGCCACCCGCGTGGGTTTTCGCGAGGTTGAGATCACCGACGGTCTCTTCCTCGTCAACGGCGCGCGCATCAAACTCCGCGGCGTCAATCGCCACGAAACCGATCCGGCCGATGGTCGCGCCATCTCCTACGATCGCATGATCGAAGACATCACGCTGATGAAGCAGGCCAACATCAACGCGGTGCGCACCTCCCATTATCCGAATGATCCGCGTTGGTATGAACTCTGTGACGAGATGGGCCTCTACGTCATGGACGAAGCCGATCTCGAGACCCACGGTCTGCGCGGCGAATTGGCCAGCGATCCACGCTGGGCGGCAGCGTTTCTTGACCGCGGCATCCGCCTCGTCGAGCGCGACAAAAACCACGCCTCCGTCGTTTTCTGGTCGCTGGGAAACGAGTCGGGTTACGGTCCCAACTTCGCCGCGATGTCGGCCTGGATCCACGACTTCGATCCAACCCGCCCGGTGCATTATGAGGGCGCCCAGGGTTCACCACGTGATCCGCTCACCGTGGATGTGATCAGCCGGTTTTATCCGCGCACGATGGCGCCCTATCTCAATCCCGGTGTGCCGGCCGACTCCGACGAGGAGCGCCCGGAAAACGCGCGTTGGGAGCGCCTCATCAACCTGACCCTCACGCCCGGCGAGACCCGCCCCGTGCTCACCAGCGAATACGCCCACGCCATGGGCAACGCCATCGGCAACCTCGCCGAGCACTGGCAGGAGATCTATTGGCATCCGCGTCTGCTGGGCGGCTTCATTTGGGAGTGGGTCGACCAAGGGCTCTACGCCACCGCGCCCGACGGCACGCGCTTCATGGCCTACGGCGGGGACTTCGGCGACAAACCCAACCACGGTGCCTTCGCCATCAAGGGCATCATCACAGCCGAGCGCGCCGTGTATCCAAAATATTGGGAGGTGAAAAAGGTCTACCAAACGGTGCTGATCGAGCCGCGCCGCATGACCCCCGAGGCCGATCGCGCCGTGCAGGTGCGCATCACCAATCGCCACTTCCACACCAATTTGAGCGCCTTCGAGGTGCGTTGGGCGGTGCTCTGCGACAGCGCGGTGGTGCAATCCGGCGTGCTGCCGCCGCTCGACATTCGGCCGTGGGGCGATCCCGAGGTCGACATTCCGGTCACGCCCATCGCCGATCCGGTGCCCGGCGCGGAGTATTTCCTGCGCGTGAGTGTGCACACCAAGGCCGCTGCGCCCTGGGCACCAGCCGGCCACGAGATCGCTTTCGAGCAGTTGGCGTTGGAGGTCGATGTGCCGACTGTGCCGGCGCGCGTGATTCCGGCCGAGGCCCTGCTCTTCGTCGCTGAGCAACGCGATCAGCTCATCGTTCGTGACGACGCCAATCGCTTCGGCGTGGAGTTCGACCGCGCGACCGGCTACCTGACCGGACTGAGCTTCGGCCACGGCAACGTGCTCAAGGCCAAGGACGAGCCAATGGCCGGTCCGCAGCTGCAGGCTTGGCGGGCTCCGCTCGATAACGACCGGGGCTTCGGCAAGTGGATGGCGCGCGAGTGGCGCGAGGCCGGCCTCGACACCATGACGCGCACCTTGGAGCGCTTCGAGGTTTCGCAGCCGCAACCCAATCTCGTTAGAGTTGAGACCGTCGCCACCACTCACGCCAAGACCGGATCGATTCAGCACCGGGCGGTGTATTGGATCCGTGGTGACGGCGTCGTTGACGTCGAGAACACCTTTACGCCGAGCGGCGAGCTGCCGCCATTGGCCCGCATCGGTGTGTCGCTGGGCATCACTCGCGGCCTCGAGACCTACCAATGGTCCGGCCATGGTCCGCATGAAAACTACAACGACCGGCTCACGAGTGCGCCGATTGGCGTCTGGCAGAGCACGGTGACCGCGCAATACACGCCCTACGTTCGGCCGCAGCACACCGGCAACCACGAAGGCGTGCGCTGGCTGGCGCTGACCAATCCACAGGGCCACGGCCTGCTTGTCGTCGCCGAAGACACGCCGCTCTCCGCCACCGCGCTGCACTTCACCGACCACGACCTCGCCGCGCAGCGCAACGCCTACCAACTCACGCCGCGCGCCGACACCGTGCTCTCGCTCGATGCGCGCATGAGCGGCCTCGGCAACGGCAGTTGCGGCCCCGGCGTGCTCAGCGAATACGCCGTGCCGGTGCAGCCCTACACCCTTCACTTCAGCCTGCGCGCCGCCGCGACGAGCGACGCGACCGTCCTCGCCGCCGAAACCCGCACCCGGCTGGCCCAACCCTAAGACCCCTTTGACAATGACTTCGCTTCTTTCCGGCACCCCCTTCGGCTCCACGTCTGTGGCTACGAGCGTAAGCGAGTGGCTCGCCCGGCGCGCGCTCCACTCGCTCACGCTCGTTGCCACGATGGTTGTCGGCCTGACCGCTCCCGCCCTCCACGCTGCCGAGGACATCACGCCGATGGAAAACCTGCCGGACGCGCCGACCGTGGTAGCGGCCATTCGCACGCTGGGCGGTGACGCCACCTCGCGCGTGGTTTCCCTCAACGGCACCTGGTCCTTTCAACTCGCCCCCAACGACGACGCGGCCAACGCGCTGCGCAAATTCTACGAACCGGACTTCGATGCGACCGCCTTCCAGCCGATCGCGGTGCCGGGCTGCTGGACTTCCCTCGGCTTCGAGGAGCCGCACTACATCAACGGCACCAAGTCCGAGGGCTTTTATCGGCGCGCCTTCACCGCTCCTGCCGAGGCCGACGGGCGGCGCGTGCTCCTGCGTTTTGGCGGGGTGTGGCAATCGGCCGAGGTGTGGCTCAACGGCCAACTGTTGGGCCGCCACGACAGCGGTTTCACCGGCTTCGGTTTTGATGCCAGCAAGGTCCTGAAACCCGGCGCGCTCAACGAACTCGCGGTGCGCGTGCGCCAGCAGACGCCTTTGTTCAAACTCGACGCCAACGACGACTGGGGCATGCCCGGCATCTATCGCGACGTGTGGCTCGAGATCATGCCCAAGGAGTGGAACCTCGAGAGCGTCGAGACCGTGACCGATTTCGACGAGAGCTTCACCGATGCCACCCTGCAGGTGCGGGCCTTTGTGATGCGCAATGAGCGCGCCGATTTTTTTGCGCCGTCGCCGCCATTCGAAGTGCGCGCCATCCTGAGTCGCGACGGCCAGGTGGTGCAGACCGCCAACTTCACCGGCACCGTCACCGGCGCGCACAACAGTCGCGAAGTTTTGCTGGAGTTGCCCGTAAAAGCGCCGGCACCGTGGACCGCCGAAACGCCCAATCTCTACGACCTGCGCGTCGAAGTGCGGCGCGACGATGCCGTGGTGCACGCGTGGGAGGACCGCATCGGCTTCCGCGAAGTCACCATCGACGGCCCGGTGTTTAAGCTCAATGGCCAGCCCATCAAACTGCGCGGCGTGGCCCGTCACGATGAACACCCGGATGTCGGCCGCGCCACCCACCGCGAACATTGGTTGGAGGACATTCGCCTAATGAAGGCCGCCAACATCAATGCCGTGCGCACCTCCCACTATCCGCCGGCGGAAGGCTTCATCCGGCTGTGCGACGAGCTCGGCCTCTACGTGATCGAGGAGGTGCCGCTGGGCTTCGGCGGTGATCGCATGAGTGATCCGTCCTACGCCGAGGGGGCTTACCTGCGCATGCACGAAACGGTGACCCGCGATCGCAATCGGCCCTCCGTCCTCGTGTGGAGCCTGGGCAACGAAGATCCGTTTTCCGCGCTGCATCTCGCGGTGTTGCGCGCCCTCAAGGGCCTCGATCCGACGCGCCCGACCTTGCTGCCATTCCGCGCCGACGAATACCTGCCGCCCGAGGTTGATATCCTCGCGCCGCACTACTGGAAGGCCAAGCAATACGCCGCGTTCGCCGCGGTGGCGCAGCGCCCGGTGATCACGACGGAAGTCAGTCACGCTTTCGGCGCCGAGGACTTTGGCGAACACGATCTGCGCTGGGATGCGCTCACGCAGTTTCCCGCTGGCGCCGGTGCCATGATCTGGACCTGGGCCGACCAAGGACTGCGCCGCAAGGTCAATGGCCGCGAGGTGCTCGATCCCATGGCCGACAAAGCCAAGATGACCCGCGATGGCAGTGAACTGGTGCGTGAGGCCGACGCCGGTCCGGGCGAGATCTACGATTCGCACGGCAATCACGGCACCGACGGCATCGTCAACGCCGACCGTTCGCCGCAAATCGACTATTGGGAAACCCGATCCGCCTACGCGCCGGTGCGGGTGCTGGTGGACCACCTGCCGTGGACCGAAGGCCAGCCGACCGTGACGGTGCCCCTGCGCAACGACTACGATTTCACCAACCTGAGCGCGCTCACCGTGCATTGGTCGCTCTTTGCCGATGCCGACCTCGTGGCGCAGGGCAGTCTGCCGCTGCAAGCCGCGCCGCACGCGAAGACATCGATCACGGTGCCGACCGCACCGATCGCCGCCATCGACGTTGGCGCACTTTATCTGCAGCTGCGCTTCACGGACGCGGCGGGCCGCGATGTGGTCACGCGCAGTGTGCAACTCGGCGAGGTGCGCGCCCCGGCGATCAACCGGGCCGAAAGCCGTTTCGCGGTCGAAGAGGCGGACGGCAAACTCGCCATCGGCACGCGCGACGCGACCTATACCTTCGACCGGGCGACCGGCGCGCTGAGCGGCTTGCGGATCGGCGACGAGGCCTGGGTCGACGGTAGCGAGTTCCTGCTCTGGCGCAAAGCGACCTACTCCGAGCGCAACGTGCTCGATCGCCGCAAGGTGCAGCACGACTGGAACACCTTCCTGCAGGGCCTGCCGGCCACGGTCACGGCGTGGTCGGCCGAGAACCATGTCTCCACTTATGTGATACGCTCGACCGTCGACTATACCGCCGATGCGAACAATCACTTCACCGTCGACTACACCTGGACGCTGACCAATGAGGGTGTCCTCACGGTCGACTACGAAGTCTCCGCGCAAGCCGAGGTGGAGTGGTTGCTCGAACTCGGCATCGGGCTGCACCTCAAGGACCAGCCGCTCAGCGCCGAGTGGGTGGGGTGGGGCCCAGGCAAAAATCTGCCCAACCGCCACGGCTCGGCCCGCTTCGGGCAATGGAGCATGCCGGTCTTTAGCGGCGAGGCCCGTTCGACGCGCTCCGGCGTCGATTGGCTGAGGGTGCACGCCCAACGCAGCGCGCTGCTCGTGCAGGGCCTGCAGGCCTTCCGCTTCGACAATCGCGGCAAGGCCGGCGAGGGCTTCAACCTGCGCCTGCTGAACGATCTCGCCGGGGCTTGGGTGAAGGGCGGACCGCCCGAGCGCGCCGAATGGCGCCTGGACCTGACAGACGGGCAGGGCACTTTCCGCGGCTCACTCACGCTGGAGCCGGCGGTGAACGTGCCCTTCGCGGCGCCAGCCCATCCGGCGGTGCTGCGCAGCGAGATCATCAATCCCAATCCGCCGTATCCGGAATGTCATGCCAGCACGATTGTTGAACTGGCCGACGGCACCTTGGCGGCCTCCTGGTTTGGCGGCACCAAGGAGCGCAATCCCGACGTCGAGATTTGGTTTACCCGCTACGAGAACGGCGCCTGGCAACCCGCGCGCTCTGTCGCCACCGGCGTGCAAGCCGACGGCAGCGACCGGCAGCCGACCTGGAATCCGGTGCTCTTCGCGCCGGCCAACGCGCCCTTGCAGTTGTTCTACAAAGTGGGTCCGCATCCCTCCACGTGGTGGGGCGAGGTCATCACGTCGACCGACGGTGGTCTCAGCTGGAGCGCTCCCCGCCGTCTGCCGGATGGCATCATCGGTCCGGTGAAAAACAAACCCGTCATCGCGCCCGACGGGGCCTGGCTGTCGCCGACCAGCACCGAGGGCAACAAAGACGGTTGGCTGGTGCACTTCGAACGCTCGACCGACCACGGAGCCACGTGGACCATCGCCGGTCCGGTCGACAAGGGCGCCGACTTCGGCCTCGATGGTATTCAGCCCAGCATCCTCTTTCACCCCGACGGTCGCTTGCAGGCGGTGGGCCGCACGCGCAATGGCGTGACCTTCTCCACCTGGTCGGCGGACAACGGCCTGAATTGGACGCCGTTGGAGCCGCTGCACGTGCCGCACACCGGCTCGGGGACAGATGCGGTGACTCTGGCCGACGGTCGACAGTTGTTGGTCTTCAACGACACCGCGCCGCCCCCGGAACGCGCCCACAAGGGCGTGCGTTACCCGATCAACCTCGCGCTCTCGGATGACGGCATCACCTGGCGCACGGTCGCGACCCTCGACGTTGCGCCGTGCCCGGCGGGTTACGCTTATCCGGCGGTCATTCAATCGCGCGACGGGCTCGTGCACATCACCTACACCCTCAACCGCGACCTCATCAAACACGTGGTCGTCGACCCCTCGAAACTTCAATGAAATGGGTCCGTCGTTTTCTCTTCGCCCTGGGTTTGGCGGTGCTGTCCGCCATCGCGTCAGCCGCCAATCTCACGATCCATCAACTGGAGTGCGACGATGCGGTGAACCCGCTCGGCGTCGATGTGCTCCAGCCGCGCCTGGGTTGGCGCCTCACTGCGCCCGAGGGCGTGCGTGGGGTTCGCCAGACCGCCTACGAGATCGTGATCGCGACCACGCCTGAACGTCTCTCCGCGGACAACGCCGACCTCTGGGCGACCGGCAAGGTGGCGAGCGGAAAAACGGTCCATATCCGCTACGCAGGTGAGCCGCTGCAATCCTCGCAACAGGTGTGGTGGAAGGCTCGCGTGTGGGACGAAAACGACAACGCGTCCGCGTGGAGTGATCCCGCCACCTGGACCATGGGCCTGCTGCGGGCGGGCGATTGGGGTGGGCAGTGGATCACCGCGGCCGAGGCGTCGCCGGTGCTGCTGCTGCGGCGCGAAATTACGGTCGGCCCGGGCTTGGAGCGCGCCCTCCTGCACGTGACCGGCATGGGCAGTTATGAGGCCTCCATCAACGGCGGGAAGATCAGTGACGATCTGCTCGGTCCGGGCTGGACCGACTTCGCCAAAACCATGCTCTACGACACGCGGGATGTAACCGCGCAACTGACGGAAGGCGCCAACGTGCTCGGACTCACCGTGGCCGATGGCATGGCCAACGTGTTTCGGGTCGAGGGCCGCTTCGCCAAATTTGTGGGCAGCTTCGGCGAGAAACGAGCCCGCGCGCATCTTGAGCTGCGCTACGCCGACGGTCGTATCGAAACCGTGGTGACGGATCCCGCCTGGCAAACGCACGCCGGTCCGCAGACCTTTGCCGGCATCTACGGCGGGGAAGACTACGATGCGCGCCTCCTGCCGGTTGGCTGGGATACGCCCAGCTACGATGCGACGGCCTGGCCGGCCGCGGTGGCGATCGCCGGCCCCGGCGGCGAACTGCGCGGGCACTCGCGCAACACCGAACCCGTGCAACGCATCGAGGTGCGCGAGCCGGTGAACCTGCGGGAACTCAGCGACAGCGTGACGCTTTACGATTTTGGCCAGAACACCTCGTTCATCGCGCACCTCACCGTGAGTGGACCGGCCGGATCGGTCGTGAAGATGACCGGCGGCGAAATCGTCAACGAGGACGGCACCATCAACCGCAGCACCATGGGCGGCGCCCACCGCGGCAGCGCGTGGTGGAGCTACACCAAAGCCACGGACGAGGTCGAAACCTGGTTCCCGCAGTTCTATTACCTCGGCTCCCGTTACCTCTACGTCGAACGTTTCGCCGCCGCGGAAGGCGCGGCGCTGCCGGTCGTGGAGCGGGTGACGCAGGACATCGTGCATTCGACTGCCGCGCCGGCGGGGCATTTCGCCAGTTCGGATGAGACGCTCAACCGCATCCATGAGCTCGTGCGCTGGGCGCAGCGTTCCAACATGGTCTCGCTGCTCACCGATTGTCCGCACCGCGAAAAGTTGGGCTGGCTGGAGCAGACCCACCTCAACGGCCCGGCCCTGCGCTTCGAGTGGGACCACGATCGACTCGCGGCCAAGATCGCACGCGACATGGCCGACGCGCAGACCGAGGAAGGCCTCATCCCGAATGTCGCGCCCGAGTATGTCGTCTTCAAAGGCACCTACCGCCGCGCCGCCGAGTGGGGCGCCGCTTTCTTCGCGGTGCCGTGGCAACATTACCAGTTCACCGGCGACGACACCCTGCTGCGCGAGCTGTATCCGCAGATGCGGCTCTACCTCGCCTACCTCGAGAGCAAGTCCGTCGACGGTCTGCTCGATGAAGGCCTGGGCGATTGGTATGACTATGAGTTGGGCATCACCAAGCGCGCCAACCTGACGCCCGGAAAAATCACCGGCTCGGCCTTCCTGTATCAGAATTTAAGTTACATGGCACAGATCGCGCGGGTGCTCGGTCACGACGACGAGGCCGGCCGGTATTTTGCATCGGCGCAGTCGTTGCGCGCCGCCTACCTCGACGCCTACTTCCGACCGGACTCGCCGGAGATCATCGGGACCGGCACCCAGACCTCGAAGGCGCTGCCGCTGGCAATGGGCATGCTCAACCTCGACCAGGCCGCGTTCGTGGAGAACTCCTTGGTGCAGCAGGTTGAGGAGATGAACTACTTTCAGTCCGGCGCGGCGGGCATCCGTTACCTGCTCATCGCGCTGGCTGACGCCGGACGCTCCGACCTGATCTTCAAGATCGCGACCAATCCGGAATTGCCGGGTTACGCCTACCAACTCGCGCAAGGCGCCACCTCGCTGACCGAGTCCTGGCCGGCGTTTAAGGGCGCCTCGCAGAATCACTTCTTCCTCGGGCAAATCGTCGAGTGGATGTATCGCGATCTCGTGGGTATCTGGCCGTCGCAACCCGGGTTTAGCGAAACGTTGCTGATGCCGACTCCGATCGAGGCGCTGACGTGGGCGGAAGCGTCACACGATACCGTGCGCGGCACGATCACGGCGCGCTGGGAGCGCCACGAAGGTCGCTTGCGTTATACCGTGACGATTCCGCCCAACACCACCGCTGTCTTAATGCTGCCGGCTAAGGACGACACGATCACGGAAGGTGGACACCCGGTGCAGGACGCGAAGGGCGTCGAATGGCACCGGCGGGTAGGGGAGCGGGTGCAGCTCGGACTCCAGTCCGGCAGCTACGTCTTCGAATCGAACCTGTGAGGCGTTTTTTAACCACGGATAAACACGGATAGACACGGATTATTTAATATGAACTCCCTTAGAATTCTCTGCCTCTTGTCCGTGTTGAGTTGTGTCCATTCGTGGTCAAAGGCCGACGTTGCGTGGCTGCCGGCGGATGTGCCTCCGGCGCCGGCGGAAGGACCGGCGTTGTGCCCGCGTGATTTTGTGACGCCGGCGGTCGGGGCGGAGATTCTGCTCGCGGCCGAGGCCGCGTATCCAACGCGTGGTGACTGGGTCGGCTACGGTGAGCTCGTGAAGCAGCGTATTCGAGACGGCGCCGGTCTCACGCCCTGGCCGCGCAGTCTGGGCGCGGAGCCGATCCTTCATTCGGTCCGTGAATTCGACGGCTACTCCGTGGCCAACGTCGCGCTGGAAACGGTGCCCGGTTATTGGGCCACCGGTAACTTGTATCGTCCGCTCGGTCGGGAAGGACCGTTTCCGATCGTGCTCACCACCCACGGTCACAGCGGTGGCGGTTTGGACAAACCAGGCGGACTTGCCAATCACGGTCGTTTTGGTCCGTCGGTGCAGGTGCGCGCGGCCACCCTGGCCCGGATGGGCGCCATCGTGTTCGCGGTCGATATGTTTGGTTACGGGGACAACCAGGTTGCCCTCGGTTCCTCGGCCCATCGCTCGGTGGCGGCGTTTCCGCTGCACCTCGTCAACGGCACGCGCCTCCTCGATTGGTTGCTCGCCTTGCCCGACGCCGATGCCTCCCGCGTGGCCATGACCGGCGCGTCCGGCGGGGGCACGCAGACCTTCATGCTCACCGCGCTTGATGAGCGTATCGGCGTGAGTGTGCCCGTCGTCATGGTGTCGTCCTATTTCTTCGGCGGTTGCGCGTGTGAAAGTGGCGTGCCGGTGCATCGCAGCGCCGACCATTTTGCCAGCAACGCGATGGTGGCGGCACTGGCGGCACCGCGGCCCATGCTCGTCATCTCCGATGGCAAGGACTGGACGCAATACACTCCGCAGACGGAGTTCCCGTTCCTGCAACGCATTTACGCGCAGGCCGGTGCGCCGGACCACGTCGGGAACGCCCATTTCCCGGACGAAGGTCACGACTACGGACCCAACAAACGGGCGGCGATGTATGCCTTCGTCGCGCGCGAGTTGGCTTTGGACGCCAGTGCGGTCGACGAGACGCGCTGCACGATGCAGGCGCCGGAAGCGCTGCGTGTCTTCGATGAGACTCACCCCTTGCCCTCACACGCCGCGACGACTCCGGAAGCGGTGCTAGAAGCCCTGAAATCCCTGCAATGACGTTTTCCCTGATCCCCCAAGTGGCTACGAGCGTGAGCGAGTGGCTCCGTCGCTCCCGCCACTCGCTCACGCTCGTAGCCACGGTTGCCGCTTGTGCCGTGACGAGCACCTCTGCCTTCGCCGCCACCGGCACCTCGCGCCTGTGGTATCGGCAACCCGCCGCGGTGTGGACGGAAGCCTTGCCGGTCGGCAACGGCCGGCTCGGGGCCATGGTGCATGGTGCCCCGGCGGAAGAGCATCTCCAGTTGAACGAGGACACCTTGTGGAGCGGTGGCCCGCACGAATATCAGCGCGAAGGCGCGTATCAGGTGCTGCCGGAGATTCGTCGGCTGCTCTGGGCTGGCGAACAGGATGCCGCCGAGGAACTGGCCATGCGCGAATTCATGAGCGAGCCGCTGCGCCAGATGATGTATCAGCCGCTTGGTGACGTGCACCTCAGCCTGCCGGGCCATGAGGGCGCCACCGACTACGTGCGCGACCTCGATCTGCACACCGCCGTCGCCACGGTGAAGTATCGGGTGGGCGAGGTGAGTTATACGAGGGAGACGTTTTCCAGCGCGCCGGATCAGGTGATCGTCCAACACCTCAGCGCCAATCAGGCTGGCGCGATCAGTGGCACGGTGCGCCTCAGCACGGTGCATCCCAACTACGTGGTGCGTTTGGTCGGCAACGAGCTCCATCTTTCGGGACGCGTGGGCGGCGACGGTTTGATTTTTGCGGCCCGCCTCAAGGTCCTGACCGAAGGCGGTCGCACGTCCATCGGACCGGACGGCATCACCATCGACCAGGCCGATGCCGTGACCGTGCTGATCACCGGCGCTTCGGCTTACCAACGGTTCGACGATATCGACGGTGCGCCCGAGCTGCGTTGTGCCGAGGCGCTGGCGGCAGCGGCGACCCAATCCTATGCCGACCTGCGCGCGGCCCACGTGGCCGACTACGCGGCGCTCTATGATCGGGTGGAACTGGACCTGGGCTCGACCGCCATCGCGGCGGAGCCCACCGATGTGCGTCTCGAGCAGGCCGACAAATCCGGCGATCCGGCGATGGCCACCTTGCTCTTCAATTACGGGCGTTACCTGCTCATTTCCAGCAGCCGCCCGGGCAGCGCTCCGGCTAACCTCCAGGGCATCTGGAACGACCTAACCAAACCGTCG